>CAYFGP010000001.1:0-166812 GCA_964342385.1 uncultured Oleiphilus sp.
CAAACTCTATACTCCCTTAGCAGGGGAGCGCCTTCAGCCTCTCGGCCACCTCTCCGAAACACGGCGCAAACTATACCATAGTTTTTTGGCTTGTCTATCTTTTTTTATATTTTTTTAGTTATTTTTTCGCAACTTAGGAATCACTCTGGTCAGAGCCCTCTTTCTCACGCTGAATGCGCTGATAGATCTCTTCACGGTGAACAGCCACTTCTTTTGGTGCATTTACACCGATACGTACCTGGTTACCTTTAACGCCCAGTACGGTTACGGTAACTTCGTCACCAATCATCAGGGTTTCACCAACACGGCGGGTTAAAATCAACATGGTTGAATCTCCTTATCTCCTCGGGGCGCTGAATGCTCTTGTAAAACATGCAGCAGATCAGATGGATGTAGGGCCATCTTTTTAAATTGAGCGCATATTATGCGTTAAATGCTATTTCGCTCAACTATTTCCTGTAATAAACCATTCATCAAAAAGATTTTTGGCAAACAGTTTGTTACAGAGTATATGCTCCAGATGAAAAAAAACAGGGTCACCTTTATTAAAGTAGACCCTGCCTGAAACTTCAAAAGCTGATTTTAATCTTCTTCTTTATCCAGCCCGAATGCGGTGTGCAGTGCACGTACCGCCAGTTCCATAAATTTTTCATCAATTACGACAGAAATTTTAATCTCTGAGGTAGATACCATACGGATATTGATACCTTCATCCGACAGCACCTTAAACATCTTACTCGCGACACCGGCATGGGAACGCATGCCTACACCCACCAGAGACACTTTACAGATTTCGTTATCACCGGAGATTTCACCGGCACCCAGTTCTGCCACAACCTCTTCCAGTACCGCCTGGGCTTTTTTGTAATCGCCACGAGCTACGGTGAAGGTAAAGTCGGTGGTTTTACCGTCAGGTGCCACGTTCTGAACAATCATGTCCACTTCAATGTTGGCGTCACCCACAGGGCCCAGAATTCGTGAAGCCACACCCGGCATATCCGGTGCGTTCAATACAGTCAGTTTGGCTTCATTCGCCGTAAAGGCGATACCAGAGATTAGCGGTTCTTCCATTGCGTCGACTTCCTCAGCAACAATCAGCGTACCCGGGCCATCCTGGAAACTGGACAGCACACGAAGTGGAACATTGTATTTGCCAGCAAATTCTACAGAGCGAATCTGTAGAACCTTGGAGCCCAGACTGGCCAGCTCCAGCATCTCTTCAACCGTTACGGTTTCCAGACGTTTTGCTTTTGAGCACACGCGTGGATCAGTAGTATAAACACCGTCAACGTCGGTAAAGATCTGACACTCATCGGCTTTCAGTGCCGCAGCCAGTGCCACACCAGTAGTATCGGAACCACCACGACCCAGCGTGGTAATATTGCCGTGCTCATCCACACCCTGGAAGCCCGCTACCACAACCACACGACCTTGATTCAGATCGTTACGGATTTTGTCATTATCAATCTTCTTAATACGGGCTTTGGTATGTGAGCTGTCGGTCACAATACTCACCTGAGAGCCCGTGTAAGACACCGCCGGACAATCCATATGGTTCAGCGTCATCGACAGCAGAGCAATGGTCACCTGCTCACCGGTCGACACCAGCATATCCATCTCACGGGGCGTCGGTTCCTCGTTAATTTCATTAGCCAGTGCAATCAGGCGGTTGGTTTCACCGCTCATAGCCGAGACCACAACCACTACGTCGTGCCCTTCGTTACGGTAACCTTTTACCTTCTCGGCAACAGCTTTGATACGTTCGATGGAGCCTACGGAGGTACCACCAAACTTCTGAACGTAAAGAGCCATCGTTACGTTTTCCCTTTTCGGGTTGGTCAAAAAGCCCGGCATATAGCCGGGCCCCTGTATGATGCTGTTAACAACGTATTATTTGGCTAACAGATCTTAGTCCTGCTCTCAGAAGTCTGGCACTAAGCCAGCTTTTCCTCAACCCAGGCCTGAACGGATTCCAATGCGCCAGACAGTGCCGCAGGGTTATTACCACCCGCTTGTGCCATATCCGGACGACCGCCGCCTTTACCGCCCACTTGCGTCGCGACGTGGTTAACCAGTTCACCTGCTTTCAGCTTACCGGTCAGATCTTTACTGACACCAGCGATCAGAGCAACCTTGTCACCATTCACAGCAGCCAGTACCAGCGCACAGCTACCCAGTTTGTTTTTCAGCTGATCCATCAGATCACGCAGTGATTTGCCGTCAGCACCTTCCACGTTCACCGCCAGTACTTTAGCACCGGCAATTTCAACCGCTTGCGAGGCCATATCGGAACCTGCCGCGCTGGCCAGTTTAGCTTTCAGCTGCTCCAGCTCTTTTTCCAGCGCACGGCTACGATCCAGGCTAGCCGTCAGACGCTCAACCAGTTGCTCTGGCTTAGACTTCAGCAGACCCGCTGCTTCGCTCAGCTGAGCCTCACGGCTCTGGGTGTAAGCAATCGCTTCAGCACCGGACACCGCTTCAACACGACGTACGCCAGAAGCAATACCACCTTCCGATACAATACGTACCAGACCGATATCACCAGTACGTTTGGCGTGAGTACCACCACACAGCTCAACGGAGAACTCACCCATGCTCAGTACACGTACTTCACCGGTGTATTTCTCACCAAACAGCGCCATTGCACCTTTAGCTTTTGCCGCTTCCAGATCCATCAGCTCAGTAGTCACGTCCAGGTTCGCCTGGATCTGAGCATTAACAATCTCTTCAACCTGCTTCAGCTGCTCTGGCGTCACCGCTTCAAAGTGGCTGAAGTCAAAACGCAGACGCTGACTGTCACACAGAGAACCTTTCTGCAGTACGTGGTCGCCTAGTACCAGACGCAAGGCTTCGTGTACCAAGTGAGTCGCAGAGTGGTTATGAGCAGTACGCAGACGCAGATCCGCTTCAACCGCAGCATTCACGCTATCGCCTTTGCTGACAGAACCTTCAGCAACCAGACCGTGATGCAGGAAAGCACCGCTGGCTTTCTGCGTATCACGCACATCAAAACGCGCGCCATCTTTAGTCAGAATACCGCAGTCACCCACCTGACCACCGGATTCACCGTAGAAAGGTGTTTGATCCAGTACGATAACCCCCTCTTCACCGGCATTCAGTGTCTCGACTTCTTTACCGTCACGGAACAGTGCTACAACAGAGCCTGTACCTTCGGTACCGTCGTAACCGGTAAATACGGTTTCGGAATCCACTTTGATCAGCGCGTTGTAGTCCAGACCGAAGCTGCTGCTGGAACGGGCACGCTCACGCTGGGCTTCCATCGCCACTTCAAAACCGGCTTCGTCCACTTCCAGATCACGCTCACGGGCGATATCTGCGGTCAGATCCATTGGGAAACCGTAGGTGTCGTACAGTTTAAAGACCACGTCACCTGGAATTACTTTACCATCCAAATCGGCCAGATCCTGTTCCAGGATCTTCAGACCCTGCTCCAGAGTCTTAGCAAACTGCTCTTCTTCTGATTTCAGCAGACGGACAATCGTTTCCTGCTGAGCACGCAGCTCTGGGAAAGCATCGCCCATCTCGTCAGCCAGTGCGGACACCAGCTTGTGGAAGAACAGACCGGTGGCACCCAGCTTATTACCATGACGACAAGCACGACGGATAATACGACGCAGTACATAACCACGGCCTTCGTTAGAAGGAATCACACCATCGGCAATCAGGAAACTACAAGAACGAATGTGGTCCGCGATCACTTTCAGTGATGGGTTATCATCGTTGGCACAACCTACCGCATCCGCAACCGCTTTCAGCAGGTTCTGGAACAGATCGATATCGTAGTTACCATGAACGCCCTGCATTACTGCACTAATACGCTCCAGACCCATACCGGTATCTACTGATGGCGCAGGCAGAGGCTGCATCTCACCATCGGCAGTACGGTTGAACTGCATAAATACTACGTTCCAGATTTCGATATAACGGTCGCCATCTTCTTCAGGCGTACCTGGCAAGCCACCCTCAATCTCAGGACCGTGATCGTAGAAAATCTCAGTACAAGGACCACAAGGACCAGTATCACCCATCGCCCAGAAGTTATCCGATGCGTATGGCGCGCCCTTGTTATCACCGATGCGAATCATGTGATCTTCAGGTACACCCAGTTCTTTCGTCCAGATGTCATAGGCTTCATCATCGGTAGCATATACAGTTACGTACAGCTTTTCGGTTGGCAGGCCCATGTACTCTTTAGAGGTCAGGAATTCCCACGCGAAGTTAATCGCATCCTGTTTGAAATAATCACCAAAGCTGAAGTTACCCAGCATTTCAAAGAAAGTGTGGTGACGGGCGGTATAACCCACATTTTCCAGGTCATTATGTTTACCACCTGCACGCACGCACTTCTGCGAGGTCGTGGCACGGGTGTAATCCCGCTTTTCCATACCCAGGAAACAATCTTTAAACTGATTCATACCTGCGTTAGTAAACAGCAGAGTAGGATCATCAGTGGGTACCAGTGAACTACTGGCTTCAATTTTGTGGCCTTTTGATTCAAAGAACTTTAAAAAGGCTTGGCGAATATCTGCACTTTTCATACAACAGGTCCGTAGGGAATACACGATCTAAGCCTGGAGACAGGCATCACTTCTGTCCAAAAAGGGTCAGAGAGCGGCCTGATGCTGTACTCAGCCCCAGGAGTAAAAGGCAAACATTATAAGACCTGTAGGCAGGAAGGGTAGTATTACTTTGATCGAGAACCGATTTTTCTCGTCAGATCAGTACCGTTAGACGTAAATAGACAACCAGATCTATTTTTTTTGAGAAAAGTTCTCAACACCTTTCTCACCTTTGCTATACGAAAGCTTTAAATAACAGAACCCATCTCTGAATCAGAAATAACAAAATTAGCTATAGTGAAAGCATTAAGAACGCATTTCTGACTCCCATCTTAGCTGACATAAGCAAGAGGAGTAGCCAATGTATACCAGGATACTGACATCCAGCTTGTTTTTGCTGTTGCTCTCAAGCTGCGCATCATCGTTACCGAGCGGAAAGTTTTACTATCAAGAGAAAAGATCGACCTATCACACGGACCTAGTAATTAGTATCGATAAACTGGAACCTTGTTATCTGTCATCTGATGATAAACTCCATTTAAATAGGGATATGCCAGTCTTCCTATTAGTTCATGGATCTTCAAACTCACCCATTATTTTTTACACCCTGTCAGAACAGTTGGAAGCTCACGATATCCAAACGGTCTGCTTTCGTTATAACAGCCGTGATAGCATGTTTTTAAGTTCTCAACAGCTGATAGAAGCCGTAGAAGAATTATCCGCTGCACTCAACGGTCAGCAGATGACTATTATTGGCTATAGCCAAGGAGGCTTAGTTGCACGTAAAGCTATGATCATTGAGCGGGAACACCCCATCCCTTCTCAACTATCGCTGCAACTGGTAACAATAGCTTCACCATTTTCAGGTATTCAGTCCTCTAGGTTATGCATGAATACGATGCTGCGTCTTGTATCATTCGGCCTACATGACTTGATCTGTTGGGCTATCAGCGGGGATAAATGGGATGAAATTACGCCTAGTTCAGATTTTATTCGCTATCCCGGTACTCTCTCTCAGGCTATAAAACGTAGTTTAGCCATTATTACGGATGAATCGGGCTCTTGCAGAGTCGCGGATGAAGCAGGTCAATGCCTTAAAGGTGATTTTGTCTTTTCTTTAAGTGAACAAAAAACAAGTTTGTTCAAGAAAGAGGATTCTTTTACCAAAGTACAAGTAAAAGCAGGCCATGCTAATATTCTGGGTATTCATCACCAAGCGCCTGATCAATTAATTGATATTCTAAAACACCAGGGTTTTATTTAGCGAAAAGCCTGTATCACAAATCATCAAACGGATACTGATAAGCACTCATACAAAAGTTTCTCTTTAACAAATGGCTTCATGCTTCAGCCATTGACCAAAAAATATCGAAACATTTTTGTGTAAGTGTGTACTGCGTAAGATCAAGAGCTTAAATCTAACGTAATACAGGGACAAATTAAGTGGACTCGTCCAACCTAGAAAGGATGCTCCCCAGACTATAACTGGAGAGCAGCAGAATTAGCCAAAGCGTTTAAAAATCAGCGATGTATTAATTCCGCCAAAAGCAAAGTTATTGCTCATCACATACTCATTATCCAGAGTGCGGCCTTCAGCCATAATATAATCCAGGTCAGCACACTCTGGATCGACAGACTCCAGATTCGCTGTAGCATGATACCAATTGTTGTTCATCATCTGAATGCTCATCCAGGCTTCCAGTGCACCACAAGCACCTAAGGTGTGGCCAGTAAAGCTTTTAAAAGAGCTAATGGATATATTGCTACCTAACGCCGCAGCTGTGGCATGACTTTCAGCAATATCACCTCGTGCGGTAGCCGTACCGTGAGCACTGACGTAACCAATCTCCGAGCGATCCAGGCCAGCACTTTGCAATGCCAGACGAATGGCTATTTCCATAGTTTCAGCAGAGGGCTGGGTAATATGACTGCCGTCCGAATTCGTGCCAAAGCCCACAATCTCCGCATAAATTTTAGCCCCTCGAGCCTGTGCATGCTCCAGCTCTTCCAGAATCAGTGTACAAGCGCCTTCACCAATGACTAAGCCATCTCTGTCTTTGTCGAAAGGTCGTGGCGAACACTCGGGCTCATCATTGCGGGTACTGGTGGCATATAGGGTATCGAATACTGCGGCTTCCGTTGGACACAAACCCTCACTGCCGCCAGCTACCATAATGGTCTGCTTACCAGCTTGAATGGTCTCATAAGCGTAACCGATACCTTGACTACCGGAGGTGCAGGCACTGGAGGTGGTAATCACCCGCCCCTGCAGACCAAAATGTACGCCTATATTCACCGGAGCCGTATGGGCCATCATCTTGATATAAGAATTCGCGTTCAAACCGTCTGAGGAGCAATTGATCAGCATATTTCCAAAGTCCTTAAAGCTGACCGTATCTCCGGCAGAAGAGCCATAAGATACGCCCACCTGACCACTTTTCAGGATAGGATCATCCAACAATCCGGCATCTTCCAAGGCTCTTTCCGTGCTCAAAACAGCCATCTGAGCAACCCGCCCCATGCTTCTTAGGGCTTTTCTCTTATAGTGATCAGGCATGGCAAAGTCTGAAATAACACCGCCCAAACGAGTGTTAAGACCTTCATATTTGTCCCACTCATCCATATAGACGACACCGGTATCCATCGTTTTTAAGCGCTTTACGATATCGTCCCAGTTATCTCCAATCGGCGATAAACCCGCTATTCCTGTAACTACTACGCGCTTCATTAGAACATTCCACCATTGACAGAGATCACCTGACGCGTGATATAAGCCGCATCTTCAGACATCAAAAAGCTGATGGTACCGGCAACTTCAGATACCTTACCGACCCTTTGCATTGGTACCAATTTCAGCGCTTCGTCCAATGGCAACTCTTCCGTCATCTCTGTATCAATCAAACCAGGCGCAACGCAGTTAACGGTGATCTTCCGCTTTGCCAACTCAACGGCCAGTGCTTTGGTCGCGCCAATAATGCCTGCTTTAGCGGCACTGTAATTCACCTGCCCCCGATTCCCCATCTCGCCGGACACCGATGACAGGGTTACAATTCGACCGGGCTTACGTCTGCGAATCATCGGCATGCTCAGCGGGTGCAGTACATTGTAAAAACCATCCAGATTGGTTCTCATAACCTGATCCCAATCGTCATCACTCAGCGCTGGAAAAGCATTATCCCGGGCGATCCCGGCATTGCACACTACACCATAATAAGCGCCGTGATGCTCAACATCCGCTTCCAGTATTTCACGACACTGCTCACGATCTGAAATATCAAACTGTAAAATGCGTGTATCCCGTCCCAGATCCTGAATCTGCAGAGCGACCTCTTCCGCCCGCTCACGATTACTGCGACAGTGCAACACTATGTCATAGCCATCCTGAGCCAAACGCAAGGCAATTTCACGGCCAATTCCACGGCTAGAGCCTGTTACTAAGATAGTGCCACTCATGACGCCTCCTCATTTAAAAACTGTTCCGCATCTTCAGGTTGGAAGACATTTAACCGGGCGCTGGCATCCAGCTCTGGAGCGGTTAAAGTGCCATTAAATACACTCAAACCATTCTCCCCCTGCATCTCTTCTTCAACCAACAACTCAAGGGTGACACCCAAGGGAAAATAATCAGTAGAACAGAGATATTTACGCGTACCCAGCAAGAAACCAACCTTAGGAACACCACCTTGACGGCGCTCCTGCAGGCCGGCAAAAGCACCAATAGCCTGTGCCAGATACTCCAGACCAACCCAGGCGGGCACACCTTTTTCATCAGCAAACATACTCTCAGGCGTAATCTGTACCTGGGCTTTCAGCCAATCATCACCGTATTCGCTGATATGACTGAGCAAACTCATCTTGCCGGAATGAGGCACTAGCTGCTCAACGCTGTATTCAGATTTCATTAATGCGCCCTAGTAGTAACGCGATATTATTACCGCCAAAAGCGAAGGAGTTGCTTAAAGCATATTGAACAGGCTGTGCCAGTCTCGGCTCAGCAGGTACCAGATTGATCTCTGGTAACTCGGTGTCTTTATGACCGTCCCATAAATGTTGCGGCAACCAAGCCTGCTGATCAGCCAGTATTAACCAACAGATTCCCGCCTCCACGGCTCCGGCAGCACCTAAAGTGTGACCGGTATAAGGTTTAGTCGAACTGCAGTATGTTTTGCTGCCACAGACTTCAGCCATAGCGATGGCTTCCATCTGATCATTCAACGCTGTCGCTGTACCATGCAGATTCACGTAATCCACCTGATCGGCACTCAACCCCGCATCAGCAATAGCTGCCGTCATGCAACGCACAGCACCCGCGCCACTGGGGTCCGGTGCAGAAATATGGTGTGCATCCGAGCCCTCACCAACACCTTTCAGCTCAACCCCTTCGGGCTTCTTACTGACCAGAAATAAAGCAGCACCTTCACCAATATTGATGCCCTGGCGATTACCACTAAACGGATTACACAGCTGATCGCTCACCGCTTCCAGCGAAGAGAAACCTTGTACGGTAAGTTTGCATAGGGTATCGACACCACCGACGATAGCCACATCACATAAACCAGCACTAATCAGGCGTCTCGCACTGGCCAGCGCCTTAGCACCGGAGGAACATGCCGTCGAAATACCAAACACGGGTCCATTGACACCAGCTACCTTAGCGATAAAGTCCGCCGTTGCACCCATCTCCTGCATCTTATAATCATAATGATTGGGCACTATACCACTGTCCACCCACTGACAGATCGCTTCTTCACTGTCAGAGATACCAGACGTACTGGTGCCAATAATCACCGCAACTCGATGAGCGCCGTATTGGGCAATCGCGTCCTGTACTTGAGTTTCAATCTGCTGGTAAACCGCATAGGCAAAGCGGTTATTGCGGCTTTGCCACTGTTTATCTGCTAAAGGGATGTCAGGTAACTCACCTTGATAAAGCCCCAGCGGCAAAGCACGGTCTACACCGTATTGATTCCTGACACCTGCACTGTGGGTATTTTCATCAGCACCATAACCACCACCGACGCTATGATTTCCATCAGTGCGACCAACAGCGCTTTTGCTACCATCAGCGCTATATGTCATCGCAGGCTTACCCTGCCGTAAACCCTGCCGGACCTGATCAGTTCCACTACCCAGAGCACATAAGATGCCCAGTGTATTCAGGTAGCTTGCTTGCATTGTCATAAATCCATTTTCTCCAATGTATGGATTCGTACCCGATAATTTTGCGAGTAATTATCCACAATCAATCCGGAAGGTAAAATTTCAACCTTCAACCACCGCTTGTTTTCCTGACTCAATAACCGCCGTTGTTTGCTGATCTCTAACTGCCAACCCTGCTCTGGAACATAGTACTGCTCCAAACTCTGTTGCGGCCAAAGACTAAACTGCACGACGGCCAAAATATCCTGCCCATTCATGGGCAATTCACCATAAACCCTATCCGTTAGGGTTTGGCCATCGTAGTTCAGCTCCATTAAGGGCTGACCACTGGGTAACAATGCCAATAATTTAACCTGCTGCGCTTCAAATCGACTGACCGTCAAAAACTGCACCTGATGACCATGACGGGTCAAAGTCACCGTTTGCTTTAACATCTGAGCTGCCGGCCCCTGATCCGGAGGTAATAACACCAGAAGCTTGTCAGATACCACACTGTCTGCTGCTGATTGCCCAGTGATATCGGCTAACAGGCTACACCCCGTGATTGTCAGAATCACTAACAAGGCAGCCCCCAATCTGATCAAAGCCTGCATGATCGGCACTACCTTACTTAACTGTTGCGACATAGTTCAGCCAAGGTTCCTAGACGCTTATGATCTCTGACATAAGGATTTTCCAAATCCCAGGCATAGCCAGCCAAAATAGAACTGATCATACGCTTAACCTCTGCACTCTTCTCTTGCGCGAAGATCACATCCTGTAAACGGGTGTCATACCAACCTTCAACAAAGGTACGGAAGGTATTCACCCCCTGCTTTAAAGGTTGGGCATACTCCGCTTCCCAATCCGGTTGCTGGCCAGATAGCTCTTTGTCTGTGACAGCTGCTGCAAGGCTGGCAGACTTCAACGCAATAGTAATACCGGAGGAAAATACCGGATCCAGGAACTCACCGGCATTACCCAATAGCGCAAAACGAGGGCCATGCAGAGATTTCACATCACAGGAGTAGCCCTCAATAGATGCAAAGCGGGTATCAAATACCGAGTTGTCCAACAGCTGCGCCAGCTTTCCGCCCTGACTCAACATGGTCTTTAATTGCTGCTCAAGATCGCCATCAATATTGGTCATAAAGCTTTTAGGCGCGACCACACCAACAGAGCTCCGCCCATTACTGAAAGGGATTAGCCAGTACCAGATATCATGATGCTCTGGGTGTACAGTAATCAGAATCTTCTCCCGATCAAACCAGCTGGCATCGATATTATCCTCCACATGGGTAAACACCGAGATCCGATTCGCAAGTTCTGAGGGATATTCCAGATCCAGCAAACGAGGCAGTACACGGCCAAAGCCACTGGCATCCAACGCAAAACGGGCCTGAACCTGATAACTTTGCCCCTGCTCATTTTCCACAGTCAAACAAGCACTGTTTTCATCCGAGTCAAAGGCTGTCACAGTATGGCCATGACGCACTTCCACACCCTGCTTCACCGCTTCTTCTACCAGAATCTGATCGAAATGGCCCCGCTGCACCTGAAAGGTTGTGCCCCAGCCGTCAGAAAATTTCTCACGAAAATCAAAAAAATCGTACTCGTCACCCCGTAAAAATGCCGCACCATTTTTAAACTGGAACTGGGCTTGCTCAACCGCAGGCAACATACCAGACTGCTCCAGAAAAGCCATACTCTGGGGCAATAGACTTTCGCCAATCGAAAAACGGGGAAAGTGCTCTTTTTCCAATACCAGCACTCGATAGCCTTGCTGGGTTAACAAAGCGGAAGAAACGGCACCGGAAGGGCCAGCGCCAATAATCACCACATCAGTGGTTTCTTGCGGCATTGTCATCAAGATTCTCCGTGACATTATTATTCGACAATAGAAAAGCCAAGACCCAGGTCAGAGTCAGGCCTATCAACACCACCAATCCAAAGTGATGCAATACAGGTGTTTGGCTCAGTGTCAGCAGACCAAAGGCCAACAAGCTGGTACAGGAGGAGAGAGAAACCGCCAACCAGGTTTGTAATGAACCCCGGCTCTCCTGTAAAAAGATACTCATATCCAGGCCGATACCCAGCACCAGAATCAACGCCATAATATGGAAGAGGTTAATGCCCTGCTCTAACTGAGCGACCAGAGCTAACGTCAGCAGAGATGCCAGCATAGGTGGAGTAATTACCCGCCAAACCTGCTGTTTATAACGCCAAAGCAACACTAAGAAAACCAGAACATAGGCCCACACCAACCAGCTGATCACCTTACTCCGGTATTGGGTCATCAGGTCCGAAATAGTGGCCACCCGATCAGCAAACTCAACCCCCGCGTGTCTCTGTGCCAATTGCTTAAGCGGCTGCAATAACTCCGCGGACTGAGACAAACCTGAGAAACGGATCATACTGGCATACTGTCCCACATCTGAATCCTTGACGATGTCTGCAACCAAGAGCTCTCTGTATCCCTCACTACTGTTCAGGGTCAGCCAATGCTCCGGCGTTAACAGCTCAGAGTCTTGTTTAAGAAAAGTCTGTGCTTGAAGCCACTTCTCTTCGGGTAGCTTTAACTGACGAAAAAAAATCTCCAACTGATTTTGATATAGATCCTGCACCAGATTGATATTTTCCTGCTGCATTTTCAGTGAAGGAAGCTGTTGCGAAACCGCTTGATAGCGTTGGAAAACACCCAGTTTTTGCAATTGGGCCAGTTCAGGCTGCAAAGCCTCTTCTTGTTCTAAACACTGCTGCCAATCCCCACAACGTATTAACAGAAACTGACTGCTGCTGAAGCTACCTAAACGCTGCTGTACCTTTGACTCTGCCGCTAATAACTCTGGCGGAGAGGTCTGTAGCAGGCGCACATCGTCCTGATAGTTTGACTGTAACAGGCTATACAGACTGAAAACCGATACCAATAGCACAGCGACGAATACGGTTAACTTTGGCGTGATGCCACTTTTGTTGAATGCATACTTAATCCCTTGCTGTAAGCGACAAAAAAGTCGTGCTGAATCACTTAAACCGTGCTGATCAGAGCTGTTATTAGAGTACTGATTAGAGATTGGTTTCAGCGCTAACACACTCGTAAGCAAAGGGAAAAACAACACAACACTCAACCAAGCTGAAGCCAATCCCACCACAGAAAATAGCGCCATCTGCTGCAAACCAGGAAATGGTGGTATGGCTAATACGCCATAGGCCGCAACGCTGGAGAACAACCCCAGCAATAAACCCGGCCAAACCTTAGTTAACGCCTTTATAGCGATTAATGCTCGCTGCTGTTTCTTAACGAGCCTTTGTTGAGGCTCAGAAATTGTAGAGTGATCAGTGTGAGATATTGAATAGTGATTAAGTCCTTGATACTCACACAGATAGTGCAGTGAGTAATCGATGGAAACCCCAATTAAACCTGCGCCAAACGCCAGTGTAATCAGGTGAATCGAGCCAAAATATAGTCCTGTAACGGAGGCCGCGGTTAACACTGCGACACTCATCGGCAGCAACACCATCACCAAAGGTACGGCACTACGAAAGACCAACCAGAGTAGAAGTAAAATACCCAACAGAGACCCCACTCCTATCGTTGAGATCTCATGGCTTGCTTGCTGAGCACCGGCTGCCGCATGGCGTAACAAGCCACTTTGCTGCAAGCTAACTCCCCGTTGCTGCAGTTGCTGTTGCTGCTGTTCGATCACTGACAGTATCTGCTGCTGGGTTGTCAGAGCAAAGGCATCCCCACTGAAGGTCAATATCAATAAGTAAGTGATGTCAGGCTTTTGTCCTGCCGCCGGATCAGCCTCCAGTAATGCCTCATCAACCCCAACCTTCATCAACTGACGATCCAGATGTAGATTTAACCCCTGACTTTGGTGCAACAGCCATTCGCTATACAATCCAAACGGATCCTGTTGTAAAGAACCCACCTGTACGGAAACAGGACTGTAGAGACGTAACAAAGCTTTATGTCTGATCTGATCCCCTTGTCCCTCTTCCAGCTGTTGGCGCAGCCGCTTATCCAAGAGAGCAAAACGATACTCAAACAGTTCCTGCTGTCGTTGTTGCAACACTTCAGGAGAGATACGCCAAGCTACATCCTCCACTGCCGGTATACGGCTCAGATGCTGCGCCAAATCAGCGACAGCGTTTCGAAGTACCTTATCATCTTGCCCGGATAGCAAGAGCAGGTATCGGTTAGAGAAACTGTGTGCGATCTGATCATTAGCCTGCTGCAACAGGGCCCTTGTCTGCACTTGAAGCAGTTCAGCCTGAGCAGATTCGACCTGAACAGACGGCTCCTCCTGAGGTAAAAGCGCCATCAGACTGCTATCAAAACCTATCTCTTTTTGCAGCGCTGAAGCCGCCAGCAGAATCACCAGTGATAGCCACAGCAGAGCCAGCGCTTTTAAGACGGTAGGCTTTAACCAAATAATCCGTTGATTAGCCTGGGAAGTGGCATCAGAGATTTGCATAAATGAAGTAATCAGTAAGCAGGCTGGAGATCGATGAAATGAATCGTTGTGGTATCACCGCTTTTTTCATGCAGTACAACTTTTTTCAGTAACTGATCGCCACTGAGCTCTACCCGATTAATAAGCTGACTAAAGCTATCATCTGTGGGGGTCAGCTGTGCAGACCATAAAGCCTCATTCAGCTCACCGGTCAACGAAAAGTGTTGTTCCAGGCGCTGCCAATCCGCAGTCATCACAGAGAAAAAAATCTCACTCAGCACAGCAATGGTTGGGCTGGATTGCGCATCCAGGCGCATCAACTCCTGACCGCCCTGACGGTTAACAATACTGTCTGGTGTCAAAATAAGTTCATTAGCTACGGGTTCCAGAGTTTGCCAAACAATGGACTTGTCCTGCTGATAGTGAAACAGCCCTTTGGACTCCAGCTCCAACTCAAAAGAGGACAGATATTTGCTTTGGCTAAAGCCTCCCGTCAGTGTCTTTGGCGTCTGAGTGTGTTGAGCCAGCTGCTCAAAGCTCAAAGCCAATACCGATGAGCTAATCAGGCTTAAACACCCTAGAGCCACTATTGCGAGATATCTCATACCGTCTCTGCCGTCACACCCAGTTTATCCAGTAACACTTGCGGGGACGCAAACAACATCTCCTCGTTACTAATATCCACAGCCACCTGTATGGTATAGGCCTTAGTCAAACGCTTACCACTGGCTTTATCAACGATGCGGTAGTCCACCTTAAGGCGGTTTTCCCACTCTGTGAGTTCGGCAATCACCACAATTTTTTGCTGAAAGCGCAGTGGCTGAGCGTAACGAATGCGCATATCGATCACAGGCCAGGCATAACCAGATGCTTTCATCTGCGGATAGTTGTAATCGATTTTATCCAGTAGTGCACAGCGGGCAATCTCTAAATATTTGGCGTAGTGACCATGCCAGGCCACATGCATCACATCAACATCGTGAAAAGGGATTTCGATTTCCACTTCTGTTTTATGCATCCCTACCTCCAGGTATTGTTATGCGCTTAGCAGGCGCTCGTTATCCAGCTTGAACCCTGTACGAGCTTATTGAATCCAGTATTCATAACGATTAATTCAGGGCTCTCATCTATTAATCCGAAGCAGAACCCTGTTCATCCTGCCAAAAAGGAAAAAAATTAAACCACTGCAACGGAGCTTTCAGGCAATAATGCTCTAAGCGCATCGCATAATCCTGCACCACCTTATTGATCGCCTGCTCTCTCTCTTTGCGCGCAAACCGGATCTTTTCGGCAAACAGTTCCAGATAGATATGATATTTACCCTGCTGTTTTAAGCAGAACATCAGATAGACAGGGCACTTCAACAAACTGGCTAAAATAAATGCGCCCTGGGGCATAGGCGCAGGATGCCCCAGAAAATTAACCTGACTGATTCGACTATGTCCTGTCACAGGTGTACGGTCACCCGCAATCACCACCAACTCTCCTGCTTCAACCCGTTCAGATAACATCATTGCGGTTGCAGGCCCCACTTCGGTTACCTGCAGCAACTCTATACACTGACTGTTATTAAAGCGCTTCATCAGAGCATTAAACTTCTCTGCATGTTGGGTATACACCAAAATGGTCAGCTTTGTATCTGGCAACTGGTGGGCTAACGCACTGCACACTTCTGTATTCCCCAGATGGGAAACCACAATCACCGCGCCCCTTTGCTGATCATCCACCTGCTGAAACAGATCGGGCTTATGAAATACCACATATTCCCGTTTAATTTTTCCCATCCAGACCAGGAACTTGTCCAATAAAGTTTCACCAAAAGACATAAAATGGAAAAAACTGTGGGGTTGACGCTGCTGGCTATCCAGAGTGTGCTGCATCCGAGCCAGGTACTCCTGTGAGGCCTTACGGGCTCTGGGCTGAGATAGATAGTAGTAACACATTACAGGCAACAGAATCAGGCGAAAGCCCCAACGCCCCGTTAACTGATACACCAGTAACAGGGACTTCATCCCTATGACGGTACCGGCCTCGCCAACTTTTGACCAATGAGGGGATTTAGCCACGCAGACGGCTCCATAAAATCTTAGGCAAACGTTTTAACATGCCAAAAAATAAACGGGTATGCATCAGAGAGATCAACACATTGTCTTTCAGCGCATCAAAGTGTGAGACCCCGTCCAGCGGGTAATGCACCTGAGTTGGGATATTGTGCACCTTGCCGTTACGCCATACCCAGCGCACCATCACTTCAGTGTCAAAGTCCATACGATTGCCGCAAGGCTCCTTATCCAGCATGGTCACCACTGCCTTAAGCGGATAGACCCGAAAGCCACACATTGTATCCTTGATTTGGAAGGACAAGGTATTGATCCAAACCCAGATATGAGTTAGGTAACGGGCGTAATAACGCAGAGCAGGAACAGAATCATCGTATTTAGGATGGCCACTGACCAAGACTTCAGGCATCTGACTTCCCTTCGTCATAAACTCTGGCAGATCAGTAATATCATGCTGACCATCGGCATCAATCTGTACCGCATGGGTATATCCTTTGGCCAACAGAGCTTGAAAACCCGCTTTTACGGCGGCGCCTTTACCCCCGTTTTGCTCCAGGCGCACCAAAGAAACCCGGTCATGATATTTCTCTGCCAAAGAGATCAAAACATCACGACAACGCTCAGAGCTACCATCATCCACCATCAGAACATCCCAGGGATGAGCCAATACCTGTGCCAAAGTGATGCCGATAGCCTCTTCGTGGTTATAGACAGGGATCAGGATAGCGGCCTTAAAGCCCGTATCATCAGGCAAAGCAGATACGCCCACTGGAGTGACCTCCTTGTTCTGAATTAAAACTGAAACTGAGTTTGTTATTTTTCACCTGATAGCTCAGTTCAATGGTGATCAGAGCATCGGGTTTAATCACTTGTTGGAACTTCACTTGCTCCAAACGCACAAATTGACCCTGAATAGGGAAATACTCACGGCCAAAAGCTTCTGCCCAATGTACCTGCACAATACCCGGCAGGATGGGACTGCCATCAAAGTGGCCATCAAAATAGATCAGCTCAACGGGTATGCGACAACTCAGCTGAATCATGTTTTCATCATGACTCGGGCTCTCATCCATCTGGCGACCATACTCAACACGGCGATCTTCACTGATCTGAATATCGACAGGCCATTTATCACTTGTTGCCGGTTGGCCATTAATCAGCACTCGGGCTGCATGACTCATGTTCAAATGACTATCACTCATATGGCCATCCTGTTGTATTGATAAAGTGGCATCAGTAACACCTTGATCGCCATTAGACTTATCTGTAGAAGTCAGTTCCGGTGTATCAAATAACGCCGTTAAGCATTGCTGGGTAATCTTGCCCTGAGCGTTATAAGGCAGCTGTTCAACAAAACGCCAGCGTCGGGGTAACATCACGGTTTCAAAGTGTCCCTGCAATTGGCTTTTTAATACTTTAACCAACTGTTTTTTGCCCTGCTGTTGATGGTATTGCCAGCCTTCTGGGGTTAATTCAACCACAACAGCCATTTCTACCCGTTTCTTCTCCAAAACCAATGCCCGACACTGAGCCACCCAAGGCATCGGTTGCAGCAAAGCTTCTATAGCAGTCAAAGAAACCCGCTTACCCTCAATTTTAACAATTCGGTCAGTACGCCCCAGTAACTTAAAACCCTGATCACTCAACTCGACCCTATCGGGTAGGGCAAACCAATCACGTTCATCAGCATAGGGAGACCGCAACTCTAAACAGCCTGTAGCATCACAACGCAGCTCTATACCTGGTAACGCTTGCCAGAGCGCATCCCGCTTTTCTGCATATTGCTGTGCTCGCCAGGCAATAACACCAGTTTCTGAACTGCCATAAATCTCTCTCACCTTAGCGCCCAGACGCTGCTGGACCATCAGACTATCCTGTCGCTGCAACGGCGCTGCGGCAGATGTGATCCCTAGGCAGCGCCCAGCTAATTTATCCCACTCCAGATTTTCCGGTAAACGGCTGAGGTGAGATGGACTGGAAATTAGCTGAAAGCTCAGTTCCCGATACTGCTGCACCCGATAAAAAATATCCTCGGGATATTCACAAATCTGACTATCAATCAGCTGTTGATAAGTCAAAGGCAGCAACAATCTAAAAATCAGCCCATAAAAATGCTGATGAGATACAGTGCTTAGTGTCAAAGCACCGGCGCCCCCCTGACTCAGCTGTGGCCATTGTAGCCCCAGATATTCAATCTCCAGTTCTAACTGAGCCAGAGTCTTAGTAATCGCTTTAGGCGTTCCTGTAGAACCAGAGGTATAAATCTCCAGGGCAGGAAACTCATTATCCGGACACACCCAAGGCTCTCGGCTTTGCACCTGCGTGAGACTATCAGTTGCTTCAACCTGACAATCATTAGCCATCAGCATGCTTTTAGACTGCCAATACCGGGCCTGAGGCGGTAAGCTATGCGCCCCCTTATGCTGAAAATCACCAGCAAACTGTTGTACACACTGAGATAATCTTTCGATCGTACCTGGCTGATTATCTCCGGGCACACAGGCTGTTTTCCCTCGCTGCCACAATGCCAATACTATTGCGAGAAACTCGATACTGTCACTGTGGTAAACCGCCCAACGTTGCCCTGGATGCTGATCAATAATGATCAGCCAATCAGCCGCTCGTTGCATGAAGTCTTGTGCAAACAGTAACTGATCGCCCTTAAAAGCAATGGCCTTACGCTCAATCAGCAGACGCTCCGATAGCGCTGTTTCTGTCGCTATATGATTACGCCTGCATGGCAAGTTCTGGGCTGTTTGACAGAGCCACTGGGAGATGGGAATAGGTTTACTCATGATGTTTCTGCTTAACTTTCCAGCGTACCAGCCACTCACCTGCCACTAACAATGCGATCAGGATATAAGCGATCATGCCGTTATATAGCATCCATATTTCATCGGAGGCCCACAGCACTGTGGCCAGAGCAATCGAACCATTTATAGCAAAGAAGACACACCAAACCTGAGTCACCCGACGGGTATAACGCACACCACTGTCAGGCAGCTCAGGCTCCCTGAGGCGGGCAAAGCGCTCTATCATTGAAGGCGGGAAATACAGCGTCAGAGCAAAGGTCATCAAAAGACCTAAATTTACCAGCACAGGGTAGAGCTTCAGACCCGGTTGCAACCCCCATATAGAGACAATCAATGTCAGACATAGCGCAAAGCCCAGAGCCAGCTTACGCTCACTGGCTTCCCGCGCCGTAAACCAACGTAAGAGCAGTAACAGGCCAAGCAGTAGCACCAGCCATTGATGAGCACTACTCTGCAATCCCCAGTAAACTGCAAAGGGATAGCAGAGTGTCAATATGGCCGTTAATACTTTGAGTACAATGGAAAAAAGAGGCGAAGACATCATATTGAGTGAGGCTAACGCTTAGCTATTGAGTAATTTCTCAACTTCTACAACGACATCCTGAACAGTACGCACGGCCTTAAAATCTTCCGGTTTGATTTTTTTACCGGTCATTTTCTTAAGCTCAACAACCAGATCAACGGCATCAATACTATCGATATCCAGATCCGTATACAGGTTAGCCTCAGGTTTAATATCTTCCGGATCGATTTCAAACAGTTCTTCTAAAATTTGAGAGACTTTATTTAAAATTTCTTCTTGGTTTGCCATAGTTATCTCTTCAATCTTGCCAGACTAATCAATAGACAAGCGCTATCACTGTCATCAGTAAACACGCCGTCCGCGTCAGGTCTCGGCTTAGTATTAAGCCTGATGGGACTCAACCAGAGCTGCCAAAGCATTGATGCTGGCAAAGTGCTGGCGAGTCTCATCGGAATCCGCTTTTAATTTAATGCCATACTGTTTTTGTAGTGCCAGGCCAATCTCTAATGCATCAATCGAATCCAGTCCCAAACCTTCAACAAAAAGAGGCTCATCATCAATGATCTCTTCCGGCTCAAGATCTTCCAGATCCAAAGATTCAATAATCAGCTGTTTCAGTTCCAGTTTTATGTCGCTCATATCTGGACAGTTCCTCAGTAAAATAATGGGTTAGGTCTTTTGTCAGGTTTCTGGCAGATCGCGATGGATTATCTGTCTCTATATAAGGCGCGATTTTTATCTCATCCTGAACCTTCATCCAGAAATGAACTTTTGTTTCGGGGACTTGATACCACTTATCTTGCTTAGTCAGAGTCGTCGGCGTACAACCAATCAGCACCGGAGTAATATCTGCCTGAGCACGGATCGCAATATTGGCTGCTCCGCGTTTCATTGCCAATGGGGTATTGGGCGTCGTTCGGGTACCTTCAGGAAAGACAATCAGCGCATGCTGCTTGTTGAAAGCGTCTCTGGCCGCAGTAATCACATCTTCTGCCGCCTCATCGTTAATAATGTAACCTGCAGCCTTAATAGGACCGCGCATAAAAGGGTTTTTCAACAGACGACTTTTTACAACACAATTGGCGTTCGGCACCATCGCAATTAAAAACACCACATCAATTAAAGAGGGGTGATTGGCCAAAATAAGTTTGGCATTTACCAGGCGCTCCGGAGCTTCTATCTTGTAATCCAGCACCCCCAAAAAACGCATTAAACGTATATAGAAGCGGAACGTTTTATGGATGACTTTCTGCGCCCGCTGTTCTCGAACATCGCTGCTGCTGGGCAACAGATATAACGTGGGAAAAACCAACAAAGGTAAGCATATACCGCCCACGCCAAAGATAAAAAAGCTAAACGCAGTGCCCAGCCAGCGCCAGGCATGATTCAATTTTCTGACCAACATTAGCTTGCTTGATCCGTCTGCGACAACGAAGGAAATAATGCTGATCTTTCATCTCTACGAATACACCAGGGCGTTTGCTGAGCAATCGATAAAGTACTGTCTGACAGGCCCGTAAGCATACGGATTAAACGCAAAGATTCGCTATTAAACTCAGCAGGAAGCACATCGTTTTCTGCCGATGGTTCAATACCGGCTTCAACTTTGCTTTGCTGAGTCAATTGCAAACGTTCACCGCGGGGAGTACGGCTTAGAATCATGGCACAGGCGTAAGGGAAAGCATCGCCAGGCTCCATTGCGGTATAAAACTCAGGCAAAGGCACATCGTAGATAATACACAGCACTTTTTCACTGTCTTGCAACTGACCGGCCGCTTCAATAAAAGCACTGGCAACCAAACCTTCCGTCGCCGCTATCGCCGTGACAGCACTGACATCTTTGCGGGCGATTGAAAACAAGCCGCTAACAGCATTATGTACTGCCAGGCTAAAGCCTGTTGGCGACATAGGTTCTTTTTTACCTATATCTTCTAACAGAGAAAAGGTCAGGTGAGTATCGCCGTGGCGCGAGGCAAAAATACAAGGTATCGCGCTGGCTTGTTCCAATAGAGGGAAAGCGGCCACTGCTGCAGTTTTGCCCAGATCACTGAATCGGCGGCGCAGCATAGGAGGAATCTGTTTGAGCGAGGGTTTGCCCAAAGTGTTATCCAAAGCCACAGGGTGGGCAAACCAATCCAGCCAAGCTGCCTTATCTTCGATACCGGGCGCTACAGCTGCCCAGGATTCAAGGTAAAACTCAACCATTGGTTACACTCCATATACAAAAATCAACTTACCCTGTACTTTTTCAAGGCCAAACGGGGAAACGATTTTACCTTAAGCAAGGGCTCATGCAAGCAGTTATCCTGTTTAGGTTTTAATTCGGTTCACTCAGTCTGAGCCACACTCTGCAATGAGGTATATCAGTGCACTCTTCAACAAAATTATTTCGAATATTTTTGCGCTAATCATTGGAAAATTTAGCATTTTTATTGGTATTTTTTCTTTAAACAACGATTTGAGCGCTTAGACAAAAGAGCAAAATCACACACTTCTTTTTTCTATATTGAATACGTTTTTAGGGCAGCGTTATAATTTCAAATCAATCTATTTTTCAGGGAGATATATAGTGAAACGTATTATTGGACTTTTTTCAGCCTTTATTCTGCTGCTTTCCTTCGAAGCACACAGCCGCGATACCACACACTTTTTGCCCATCAACTCCGCTCTGCAAAGCGCTGATTTCAAAAAGCACCTTGATCCTAATATAGCCTTGTACTTTGCAGATCAAAGTCACCCCAAGGTAGCTAAAAAAATTAGCGATGCAGTGACGAACAAGAAG
Organism: uncultured Oleiphilus sp.; assembly: GCA_964342385.1. Lineage (GTDB taxonomy): Bacteria > Pseudomonadota > Gammaproteobacteria > Pseudomonadales > Halomonadaceae > Oceanospirillum. Next base: position 22,358 of record CAYFGP010000001.1, read on the forward strand.
ACTAATGCATTTGGCAAAAGTGATGAGACCGCTTGTCAATGGGTATTCCTGTCAGCCCTGAAACAGCTACAAGCCAAAGCGCGTGAGGTCGGTGGCAACGCCGTAATCAATATCGAGAGTTACTACAAGAGAAATGTCTATTCCAGTAATCAAAACTACGAGTGTCACGCAGGGGCAATTATGGCGGGTGTAGCTCTGAGAGGAAAAGTGGTTACTGTTAAAAAATAGAGCCAACTCGCTAGGTAACGAGACTGTAGATAGAACAGTGTATCTGTTCAATACGTTCACAGATACTGAGTTATACCGTTAGTATAATGACAGCCTTTTCAGATCTAAATCATCCTGGGATTTGGTTAGCCAAATCCCAGGCACTTATTAATCATCAGGACTTTTCTGAGTCTGACTTACTGGCTAGTTTATCAGTCAGTGAACTGCAGAAATGCAAACGTATTAAACACCCACTCAGACAAACAGAGTTCCTTGCCAGTCGTTTTTTTATTCAGTTAGTACTGAATAAATATTCCAACGTTATTGGTCAAATATCTATTACTGATCTTTACGCAACTGATTCTGGACGTTTAGTACTAAAAGGACAGAAAACCCTCTATCTCAGCTTAAGCCATAGTCAAGGTTATCTGACCTTGGCAATATCCTCGTCAGCTATCGGAGTCGATATTGAGTATTGTCGCTCCCGTCGAGTTTCGCTGGAAGCCGCTGAGTTATTTATGTACAACGATGAACTGGCACACTTTAAGCAGCTCTCTTCAGAGCAACAGGTACAGTTTTTTTATCAGGTATGGAGTGCTAAAGAAGCCTATTTCAAGGCATTAGCAGATGATCAACAAGGCCTATTTACCAGCCAGGACTTCTCTCTGCTTCCTTACCTTACTCAACAAAAAGAAAGTGTAACTCAAACACAGGATGGGAACTTCTGGCTGCTACAGCCGACACAGCTACAACAACTGTTTGGTGACAAAACAGCTATGATCTTGAGTGCATTTATCCCCGCAGATAGCAGAACAAGTTATGAGACGCCAAAGGTTTCTATCTGGCCTGAAAAACACTCTGCCAAAAAGCCCTCTATGGTGCCACTGACTATCACATAGCTATCTGGAAAAGAGCTATCTGGCAAATAGTTATCAGGACACACTGTCTGCCCCAGACAGCTGTTTCACTCCTCAAACATCTCATCAAAACGACTCATCGCCCACCGGATCTGATCGCTATTAAAGCCCCGTTGATACAGATGACGCTGCTGCTTTTGCCGTTCCTTAAAATCATCACTGGGCTGGCGATATTTTTTCTCTAACTGTCTAAGAGCGTATTCCTTCCACTCGGGATCACGACTGTCGATATACTCCTCTACCAACAGACTATCCAGCTTGTACTGCTGCAGATACTGGGCAATAAACTGAGGGCCATAGCCTCGCTCTTTACGGGCACGCACCAGCATTTCGATATAACGCTCATCGCTTTGATAGCCCGCTTCCTGCACACGGATAATCACCCGCTCTACTAATTCTCGTGGTGAAACCTGAGGTTCTACAGGCTCATCAAAGGCATCATCGTCGGAGGATTCCGGCTCAGCAGGACCGATTTTAGTCAACAGCTTCTGTTTAAGCTCACCGGCAGCATAATCCCGACGGGATAACAGATCGATTGCCGCCTGGAAAATTTCAGCTTCTGTGGTGAGTTTTTTTGCCGCCATCTTTGTTTTCCAATCCTTTTTTACCCTTGCTCTATTTACTAATATCCGATCCGAGCTTGAATCAGACAGACTTTATTATCCGCTCTGACTATCTCAACCCTTTTACCTTACCCCAAACGGCAAAAAACCAGTCAAATTGCTTTGACTGGTTTTAAGGCTTGAGTAGAGCAGGTAAAACAAAAAGCGCTATTTAATGAAGTTATAGCAGCTTGTCTTCTTTAGGTTCTTTACCTGCTTTTTTATCTTCTTCTGCTTCTTTAGCATCTGCCTCTTCCTTAGTAGGAATAGAGGTCAGCAGCATTTCACGCAGTTTGCCATCAATCTCGTTCAGAATCTCTGGGTTATCCAGCAGGTGCTGAGCGGCGTTGGCTTTACCCTGACCGATCTTGCTGCCGTTATAGCTGTACCAGGCACCAGCTTTATCAACCAACTTGTGCTGTACGCCCAGATCGATCACTTCACCGGCATGGTAGATACCCTTACCGTACATAATCTGGAATTCGGCTTGTTTGAACGGAGGCGATACCTTGTTCTTCACCACCTTAACGCGGGTTTCGTTACCGACAACCTCGTCACCCTGCTTCACAGAACCGGTACGACGGATATCCAGACGTACAGAAGCGTAGAACTTCAGTGCGTTACCACCGGTTGTGGTTTCAGGGTTACCAAACATCACGCCGATCTTCATACGGATCTGGTTAATAAAGATCACCAGACAGTTGGCGTTTTTGATGTTACCAGTGATTTTACGCAGTGCCTGAGACATCAGACGTGCCTGCAAACCCATATGGGAATCACCCATCTCGCCTTCAATCTCAGCACGAGGTGTCAGTGCAGCTACGGAGTCAACAATTACTACGTCAACCGCGTTGGAACGCACCAGCATATCGGTGATTTCCAGCGCCTGCTCACCAGTGTCAGGCTGAGATACCAGCATCTCGTCCAGGTTAACGCCCAGCTTCTCGGCATAGATAGGATCCAGTGCGTGCTCCGCATCAACAAAGGCACAGGTCTTACCCTGTTTCTGAGCTTCTGCAATCACTTGCAGCGTCAGCGTGGTTTTACCAGAAGATTCAGGACCAAAGATTTCAACAATACGGCCATATGGCAGACCGCCAATGCCCAGTGCAACGTCCAGACCCAGAGAACCGGTGGATACCGCAGGAATAGCTTCACGAGGCTGCTCGCCCATGCGCATTACTGCACCCTTACCAAACTGGCGCTCAATCTGAGACAGGGCCGCGCCTAACGCTTTCTGACGATTTTCTTGATCTGACATGACACACCTTTAATTTGAAATCCGAAACTGCAGAACACTGTATATGAAAACAGTAGTCGTGTACAGTAGTGACATAAAGAAGATTGTAACGGGCTGAATCCTGTGTTTTGGAATGCGCTAACTAGAGTTAAGAATGGGCTTAAAATGCCCGCAAACACCCTAGCCATCGCCTAAACACACAGGTCGCACCGGTATAGATGGCGCGCATTATACATGGCTCAGGGGAAAATTTTCGCTATTTCCTGCCAGCTTTTTCACAGAAAAAGTACTGTATAAAACCTGTCGTCATACAGTATGCGGGATAAGCCACTGTATATTGAAAATATCAGCTGTATACGGACCACAAGATCGTATGAAACTCTATATTGCAGAAAAACCCAGTCTGGGCCGCGCTATCGCAGCGGTATTGCCCAAACCCCATAAAAAGCATGAGGGTTATATCGAAACCGGACAGGGTGATTGTGTCAGCTGGTGTATTGGCCACCTGTTAGAGCAAGCCGATCCTGAAGCCTATGATCCGGTGTTGAAGAAGTGGCAACTGGATAAACTGCCCATTATTCCCGACCAGTGGCAGTTAGAGCCTAAAAGCCAAACCCGCAAACAACTCACCGTACTGCGCAAGTTAGTAAAACAAGCCAGTATCCTGGTTAATGCCGGTGACCCGGATCGCGAAGGACAGCTACTGGTCGACGAAGTCATCAGCTACCTGAAAACACCCGCCACTAAACGCAACAATACCCGTCGGGTACTGATCAGTGATTTAAACCCAGGTGCCGTTAAAAAAGCGCTGAATAACGAACGTAGCAATCGTGACTTTATTCCTCTGGCCACTTCGGCTCTCGCTCGCAGTCGTGCGGATTGGCTCTATGGCATCAATCTCACCCGAGCTTACACTCTTAAAGGACAGCAAGCGGGTTACAAAGGTGTGCTCTCGGTAGGCCGGGTGCAAACACCTGTTTTGGGTCTGGTGGTACGCCGTGACGAAGAGATCAAAAACTTCCAACCAAAGAACTTCTACGAAGTGCTCGCCCATCTGCATACCGATGCATCCGGGAAAAATAACCATAGCTTTACTGCAGAATGGCAACCCAGCGATGCCTGTGCCCCTCATATGGATGAAGAAGGTCGGGTACTGAATAAAAAGCTGGCCGAACATGTTGTACAACGTATTTTTGAACAACCGGCAACTGTGGTCGACGTTGAACAACAAAGCAAAAGAGAGTCACCACCCCTGCCCTTTAACCTGTCACAGCTGCAGATCGCCGCAAACAAGCGTTTCGGCTTCTCAGCACAACAGGTACTGGATCTGTGTCAGGCGCTGTATGAAAGACACAACCTGATCACCTACCCCAGATCCGACAGTCGCCATCTGCCCAAGGATCAGCTGAAAGACGCCCCCTCAGTGATCAGCGCCATCCAAAACACGGCGGATAATCTGCGCCAGGGTGCAACAGAAGCGGATCAGAAACTGGTCAGCAAAGCCTGGAATGACAGCAAGGTGGATGCTCACCATGCCATTATCCCGACGACCAAAAACATGGATAGTGGCCGCTTAGCCAATGATGAACGCAAACTGTATGAACTGATCGCCCGGCAGTATCTGGCGCAGTTTTATCCCGCTTATCGCTATAACACCCAACAGATCAGCTTTGATATTGCCGGTGGTTTGTTTATCGCCAAAGCTCGGCAGAATATCGATCTGGGTTGGAAAAAGCTGTTTGAGCAGGAACCCGATGAACAACATCTACCTGCTCTGAAAAAGGGCGATGTGTTGCACTGTAGCCATGGTGAGCTGCTGGAAAAACAAACCCAGCCACCCAAACACTTTACCGATGCGACCCTACTCTCTGCTATGACAGGCATCGCCCGTTATGTAAAAGATAAAAGCATTAAAAAGATTCTGAAGGATACCGATGGCCTGGGTACCGAAGCCACCCGTGCAGGCATTATCGAATTGCTATTTAAACGCGGCTTTTTACAGCGCCAGAACAAGCTGATTCTTTCCACTCCAGCGGGTCAGGCCCTGATTAACAACCTGCCGGAATCTGCCACCCTGCCCGATATGACGGCTCACTGGGAATCCATGTTGGAAAACATCAGTCAGAAGGCACTGAAATACGATGATTTTATGCTGCCCATGCAGCAGCAACTTAACAGCATGATAGAGCAGGCAAAAATCGCCCAGATGTCTGGTTTGTCAGGCCTGGAAAATAAGGGTGCATTTAAGAAGAAAAGACGCAGTTCAGGCAAACGAGGCAGCTATTCGTTGACAAGTAAAAGCGGCAGTTCCGGTTATAAAAAGACAGGCAGTAAAACTGGGACAAGCAAGACTGGTTCGAATCGAACAAAAACCAGTACGACAAAAACCAGCACCAGAAAAAGAAGTACAGGCTGAATTAAAGCATTTGAGAGGATAAAAAAAGCGAGCCGACACGCGGGCTCGCTAATTCTGTTCGTAAGATTATCTCTGTCGCGAGAGCTACCAGAGAAAATTTCAAACCAAGTTCACTCCAAATGGCGAAGAACCGCTCGCATTTCCATCCGACCTTATCAACACCTCTCACAGATAAAGTGTCTTTAGGCCCTCAAAAATGCTAACCGTCATTCAAGAAGTGTTAGCGAAAGCTTCAGGTAGAAGCTGAGAGGTCATGCTCGACGCTTGAGCATCATAAACCCGAGGGTCAGGTTTATTCGGTGTCCTCATACCGAGGTAAAACGTTTGCAGTGCGGCTGAATCAGCCGCACGGACAGATTGAATTGCTATTAACTCAGGCTGCTTTGTCTTCAGTTGTCGTTTCTTCTGGAACGACGGCATAAGCCACGATTTCACACAGCATCTCTTCACGAGCCAGACCGGCAACAATCATCGCTGCACGGTTTGGGTACGGAGCCTGGAAGTACTCGGCATACACCTTGTTAAACACAGGTAGCTGATCACGATCAGTGACATAGATAAGTACCTGAGTGACGTGATCCATCGTCAGGTCTGCAGCCTCGATAGTGTGCTGCAAATTATCCATGGTTTGACGCGCCTGAGCTTCAATGCCGCCGTCAACCACTTTACCGTCCTGGTCGATGGGAATCTGAGCCGTGGACAGTTGGCCGTTAGCAATAACAGCCCATTCCAGCGGTGCTTTAGAGGCATAAAGTTCAGTTTTAACAGCTTGTTTCATTTTGACTATTTTCAATTAGTGTTAAAGAAACAGGCCACTTTCACGGCCTGTAGAAGAGAGCAGCCTTTTAATAGGGCTACAGACCTTGTTCGTCCGCCATTTTCTTGGCGATCTGAGGGGCATTCCACAGTGATGGCAGCAGTACCAGAGATACAGGTACAGCGGTGATCACAATAAAGGACTGCAGAGCAGAGATACCACCGGAGCCGATAGAGATCAGCAGCGCCGCAACCAAACCCATCATCACACCCCAGAACACACGGATACCCGACTGAGGATGATCAGTACCCGTCATTACCATGGATACCGCGTAGGTCATGGAGTCACCAGTCGTCGCTACAAAAATTGTAGTCAGAACCAGGAACAGTACAGAGATCAAAAAGCCCATTGGCAGCTGTTCGGTAATCGCCAGCAGTGCCGCAGGCAGGTTAAAGCCGGTAAATGGACCCGAGATCACACCCGGATTTTCCAGCTCAAAGGCCAGACCACTACCACCGACGATGGTGAACCAGAAGCAAGTAATTACAGGTGCTACCACAGAGATCAGCAGGATCATTTCACGGATGGTGCGACCACGGGAGATACGAGCCACAAACATCGCCATCAGCGGGCCATAACCCAGGAACCAACCCCAGAAGAATACGGTCCACCAGTCCAGCCAACCTGGGTTAGCACGGAAGGTTGCCATAGGGATAAACTGATCCAGGTAGATACCAAACGAGTGCAGGTAGCTATCAAAGATAAAGGCAGTAGGACCAAACAGCAGGATAAAGGCCATCAGTACTACAGCTAGAATCACGTTAGCACTACTCAGCAGCTGAATACCTTTGGTCACACCACTCACAGCAGACAAGGTGTAGATAGCAATCAGGCCCATCAGGATGGTTACCTGAGTAGCATACACATCAGGAATACCAAACAGTTTTTCCAGACCGAAGCTCACCTGCAGGCCCAGGAAACCGATAGGACCTACGGTACCTGCCACTACCGCCAGTACACAGGAAGCATCAACGATGGCACCCAGAGGGCCTTTCATTACTTTGTCGCCAAATACTGGGTATAGCAGAGTACGCGGCTTCAGCGGCATACCTTTTTCATAGTGCAGGTACATAAAGACCACACCGGTCAGACTGCCCAAAATCGCCCACGCCAGGAAGCCCCAGTGCATAAAGCTCTGTGCCAGCGCGTTATAAGCCGCTTGTACCGTACCGGTCTCACCGCCAAACAGAGGTGGTGGAGAAGTGAAGTGCGCCATCGGCTCAGCAGCCGCCCAGAACACACCGCCACCGGCCAGCAGAGTACACATGATCACGGAGATCCATTTAAAGGTACTCATCTCAGGGGCCTTCAGGCCACCCAGTACTACAGAACCGGTACGACCGATAGCCAGGAACAGACCGATAATAAAGGTCAGCAGCAACAGCACCTGCCAGTAGGCACCAAAGAATTTAGTCGAGGTGGCAAAGCCGGTATTCACCCAGCCCGATACCATCTTGATGTCATATAAAGCAAAAGCAGCAAACAGTACCAGCACGCCACCGCTGATCAGAAAGACGGGGATATCGACACCGTCAAAAAATTTGCCTTTATTCATAACAGCCTCATCTGCGTTTGCAGAGGCCAGGGTTGTATCATTCATTATAAGTCTCCTGATGTCTTTTATTTTTGTACGCTATCAGGGCTCTTAAGCCAGATTTTCACAGACTGAAAAATGACGATTTCAGGGTCAAAATCGCTGTCTTTCGGCCAATTTTCCGGTTTACAGGCACAACTTACCCGTAAACCGGACACAGCGGGTCTCAAATCACGCTTGATCAAATGGGATTTGAAAAAGCGTGATTAGAAAATTACCGTGGGTTTATTCTGGTTTTAGAGCATCATCAAGGAAGTTCAGCCAGTTCAAGCCCATCACTTTAGCTACCTCTTCAGGGCTAAAGCCCCGCGCCAGCAGACCGTTGGTGATATTTGGGAAGTCACGGCTGTCCTGGAACCAGGACAATGGACGTGGCCAGTCCGCATTGGACTTAGAACCTTCACCATAATCCATCTCTTTTGACCAGCGACCGTTACGCATCCACTCCAGTACAGACAGTGGTTGATCCTGGCATAGATCGGTACCGATACCGATACGATCAATACCCATCAGATCAGCAGTGCTGGCCACCATGTCGCAAAACTCATCCAGTGTGCAATCCGGGCCATTTTTCAGGTGGAACGGATACAGGCTGAAGCCCAGTAAGCCACCGGATTCGCCCAGCGCCTTCAGTACCGTATCGGACTTATTGCGCTTGGCGGCGTGGAAACTGGTTGGGTTGGCGTGCGAGATCACAATAGGACGTTCAGAAATCTCAATAGCGTCCAGTGTGCTGCGCTCACCGCTGTGGCTCATATCCACCACCATACCGACCCGGTTCATCTCTTTAATCGCCTGGCGACCAAAGCGAGTGACACCACTGTCCTCAGCTTCGTAACAACCACAAGCCAGCAGGCTCTGGTTGTTATAGGTCAGCTGCATAATCATCAGGTTCAGCTCGCGCATCACCTCGATCATGCCGATATCATCTTCAATCGGCGAACAGTTCTGGGCACCAAACATGATGCCCACCTTGCCCAGTTCTTTAGCGCGACGGATATCCGCCGCACTTCTGACCGGCATAATCAGATCACTGTTATGCTCAAAGTGGCGGTTCCACTCTGAGATACGCAGCAGGGTTTCACGAATCTGTTCGTGGTAGACGATGGTGACATGCACCATGGTCACACCACCTTCGCGCAGTTGTTCAAAGATCGTGCGATTCCAGTTGGAATACTGCAGACCGTCAATCACTATCAGATCGTTATGCAGCGCGTTATTGTTTGAATTCTGCTGTGTCGTCATAAGACCTGCTCCCGGTTATGGGCGGATGTAAGTCGTTTTTACAACGGTGTAGAATTCCTTGGCGTAGGTGCCTTGTTCACGTGGACCGAAGCTGGAATCTTTACGGCCACCGAATGGAACGTGGTAGTCAGTACCCGCCGTTGGCAGGTTCACCATGACACAACCGGTCTTCGCATTACGCTTAAAGTCAGAGGCGTACTTCAGAGATTCTGTGCAGATACCACCGGTCAGACCGAAGTTAGTGTCATTCAGAGTCGCCAGTGCTTCGTCGTAATCTTTCACCTTGATCACACAGGCGATCGGCGCAAAAGCTTCTTCACGGTTGATGGTCATCTGATTAGTGGTTTCGGTGAACAGCGCAGGCTGCATGTAGTAGCCTTCGGTATCTTCGTTCAGTACTTCACCGCCATATACCAGCTTGCCGCCTTCTTTCTTAGCCAGCTCCAGGTAAGCCAGGTTCTGTTCCATCTGACGGGCGTCAGCTACCGCACCAATATGAACGCCTTCTTTCAGCGGGTGACCAATCACCAGCTTCTTCATGCGCTCAACAACGGCTTCAACAAAACGATCATGGATGCCTTCGGTCACGATCAGACGGGAAGACGCTGTACATTTCTGACCGGTACCACCAAAGGCACCATTAACCGCACACTCAACGGCGTTATCCAGATCCGCATCGTCCAGTACCACCAGAGCGTTCTTAGAACCCATCTCCAGCTGGCATTTCACCAGATTTACCGCAGTGGCTGCCGCTACTTTACGACCGGTTTCCAGAGAACCGGTGAAGGTCAGTGCGTTGATGCCGCGGGAATTGATCATCACATCACCCACTTCAGCACCCGGACCCATAACCAGGTTCAGCGTGCCTGCTGGCAGATTTTGACGAGAGATAATTTCGGTCAGTGCCCAGGCAGAAGCCGGTACTTGATTCGCAGGTTTCCAAACTACAGCGTTACCAAACGCCAGTGCCGGAGCAATTTTCCAAGCGCCTGTGGCCGTCGGGAAGTTCCACGGCGTGATGATACCGACAACACCCACTGGCTCACGGCGGGTTTCAATTTCGATACCAGGACGTACTGATTCAGCGGTTTCACCCATCTGACGCAGGACTTCTGCCGCGTAGTAGTGGAAGAACTGACCGGAGCGATACGTTTCACCGACACCTTCCGCCAGGGTTTTACCTTCTTCACGAGCCAGAATCTCACCCAGTTCATCTTTACGGGCGATCAGTTCATCACCGATGGCCATCAGAACTGAGTAACGCTGTTCCAGACCACTCTTGGCCCATTCAATCTGACCTTGTTCAGCAGCGGCGATAGCGGCTTCAGTTTGCGCTTTATCTGCCTGAGCGTAATGACCAATCACATCGCTGGTATCTGCAGGGCTGATGTTGGCAACACTACCTTTATTGCCTTCTACCCACTCACCACCAATATAGTTACGGAAAACTTGATCAGACCCAGTGTTTGTATTTGTTGTCATAACGCTACCTCTCTTAAATCGTTGTTTGCATCTTAGGCCCAGGCATCTAATAATAAAAATTAATAAATAATATTCGTTGATAAGTTTTCCTTACCAAAGAAAATCGCTTAACAGGCAAACCATAAAAAAGGTGAGGATAATCAAGCATCAAGCGCTGTGAAGGCCTTTATTTATCAGGCCTTGAGATGCATCGACAGAGCGTTGAAAGAACGAGAATAGAGCTTGAATAGGGTCTTAACGGGCTTGTGATCAGAGAGAACCGAGGAAAAAAGCGATGTTACCAGAACTGAAAATCACCCAACTGCGCCATTTTGTCTGGGTAGCAGAGCTAAAAGGTTTCCACGCTGCTGCTGAAAAAGCCCACCGCACGCAACCAGCCATCTCACTATCGATTCGGGACCTGGAAAACAAACTGGGTGAAGGCCTGTTTGAAAAGCGCAATGCTAAAACCGCAAAAACAGAGCTGACACCTTTTGGTCGCTACTTTTTACCTAAGGCCAAAGAGCTGATCGCCCACCATGATCGTGTGGCAGAAGATATGACGCTACTGGCGGAACATAAAACCGGCCATCTGCGTATCGCCTCGGTACCCTCTATTGCCACCCGTATTCTGCCGGAGCTGTTGCTGCAGTTTGTCGCCGATGCCCCAGATCTGCATATCAGTTTCTTTGATGGCAATTCAGATGCCGTCATCAAGATGGTCGAAAGTCAGGAAGTAGATTTTGGTATCGCCAGCCTGTTCCATGAAGAGGAACATACCGATAAAAGCTTTACCCCGATCTGGGATGACCAGATTGGCGTGGTGTGCCCCGTCGACCACCCTATTGCCGAGTTAGATGAGATCCATTGGGAAGAACTAACGCAGTACCGTTTAATCGGTAATGGTACCTCGCGTATCTTGGAAGACACAGAAGCTAGTCCACTGTTAGGTCAGTCTCAGTTCTATATCTCGAATATGATTTCACTGATTGCCATGTTGGAAGCGGGCTTCGGTATTACCACCCTGCCTTGGTATGCGGTACCTAAAGACAGCCAGAAGTTAACCTTTGTGCCGTTAAGTAGCCCTAAGGTGATTCGTCATATTGGTATTGTGCAAATGAATAACAAATCCCTATCACCACCGGCCGAGGCTTTGGTGGAGTTTATTAAGCAGCAGAGCGAAAAAGAACATTAATAGTGATAACGACACTGAACAATCACCAGTGCATTATCAGTCACCTTATAGACAATACGGTGCTCTCTATCGATTCTGCGGGACCAGTAACCGGACCAATTATGTTTTAAGGGTTCTGGATCCCCGAGTCCCTCAAAAGGATGACGCTGGATATCCTTAATCAGAGTATTGATACGCTTCAGCGTCTTTTTATCCGTTTGCTGCCAATAGAGGTAATCTTCCCAGGCAGTCTTGGCCCAGGAAATAATCATTCTTCTATTAACCCCTGTTGTATTGTCTGTCCAGCCTCAACTTCTGCAATCGCCTGATTAAGACGTTCAGCATTTTTAGGGCTGGCCATCAGATAAGCGGTTTCTTCATAAGCCTGAAAATCTTCCAAACTCATGACCACAGCAGGTTTTCCATTCTGGCGAGTGATCAGAATCGGTTTATGATCATCATTTACTTTATCCAGTGCACCAGCCAGCTGATTACGAAATGTGGAATAACTCATCGTATCCATTTTACGGACCTCAAACTAACACCAACCCAAACATCATTGTACTTATTTTTGTACGTACAAAAAATAGATTTTTCCAATGGCAAAGCGGTTGGTTTAATCAATTCTATTGCTCTCCATCAATATTTTGTCGCTCTTTTCCAGCGCCTTGTTTTCAGCCCTCTTTCCTCGCTCAAAGCACTAAACTGAATAAAAGCCCCCATTTTTCAAGGGTTTTGCCCATCTAAACCTTAGTAAAAATAATTACAGACAAGGTTTTGATAAAGTTTACTTATCACTCGATATAACCTTCTGATTTGTCGGCGCAGGCAGATTTGACTCAAGATTGGCTCATCAACTGACGACGTTTTACAAGCTAACATTACTGATAAAAATCCTGTTGCGAATCCTGATTAAAACAATGCAGGCAGACATAAGAAGAGGACAATAATAATGACAACCCTAGCCGCCATTAATGCTTCTCTAAGAGGGGACAACGCGCTGGCCTTACGACCAGCTGACCAGGTGATGAATCTGGAACGTTTAGGTGCTCTGCACCAGAGCCGTTTAAGCTTTATGCGCGCCCTGGTTCGTCGCATCATGCGCGAACGCTGGCAGATCGAAACCCGTCGCTTTGATCTGGATGAGCAAGGTTACGGTACCGTGATCTATCAAGTTCAAGCACCTCACGGCTTATTTAACTTTGTCATCTTCTCTGATTATCTGTCTGATGAAGAGCGTAATGACCGTGTAATCGCAACTAAATGGGACCTGACCATGGCTCTGGTTGACGGTGAGGTGGATGATATCTACCTGGAAAAACTGCGCCAGAACGTCCCTAAACAGGAAGCCGGTCGCGTCGATTCTCGCGTGTTTGTTCTGTCTCGTGCTAACCGCAGTGCCCGTAACTTTAACTATGTTGTCAATCAACTGGCTCAGGGCGAACAGCCGGATATCAGCAAGATCGCTGAAGTGGGTTACCTGTACCGCACCACCGCCGTATACGGCAGCGGTAAGCTGGGTATGGCGGATTGGGATAAGGTACAAAGTCGTTACACCGATTTTGCCCGTCCTTTTGCGGCAGAGATGTTTGTCTGTCTGATGCTACGTAACTTCAGTCTGACTCAGGCTGAACATATTGCTCAAAACAAATCCCCTGATTCCTATCAGCCGATGCAGGACGAGATCAAACGTTACTTCGGTATCGGAAACTCCACTGGTCTGGGTATGGCCCCTTATCTGGTCAACCACCCACACCTGATCAATCAGTGGGTTGAGATGCGTGAACTGGCGCTGGCCCGCGTGCGTGCTCTGGGACAGATTGATGTGCGTATCCGTACCCGCTTCCAGGAACTGATTGACCGTTGTAGCCTGCACACCGAGCAAACCGTCACTGAAGATGCGTGGCAGACTGACAATAACCAGCTGGTACTGAATGATCTGAAAGCTCTGCAGCAGCAAGTTGAAGAAAACTTCAGCGACTGGAATGAACTGATCCAATGGAGCGAAGCCAACTGCTCTGTCCAGGGTCAGGAGATGCTGGTGTCTATCATGCTGGAACTCTACCCAGAGCTGGTCGAAGATCTGGATGATTACCAGGCCGCTGAAGAGTTTCTGGATCTTGATCCGCTGATGCCGGTTCAAGCATTGAAAGCCGTGATCGAAGATCGCTACCGCTGGGCACTGGATATCGATTTTGGTGCTGAAGGCTCCCGTGAAATCTTCTGGTACCGTTCAGAAGAGAAGATGGAACCGCGTCTGGGTCACTCCGCCTGTGACCATGGTAAAGAGAAGCAGATGGCACTGGGCGTAGGTTATGCGGTACGCAAATGTTACGACCAGCTGAGCGAATATGTCCAACTGCACCCGGAGCACACTACTGCTCGCTTTATGGTGGCACGTCCTAAACTGCGTGGCATTGTACGTCGTATTCAGAGCATGAACCGCTGCATCTATGGTGATATTCAAGCCAACCTGCTGGATCGTGACATTCTGCCGATGCACCTGCTGCGCGCCAAACTGGCCTTCTTCGGCGTGAGCAAATTTGATCCAAAATCCAAACTGTGGGTGCGTAATACCATGTTCCAGGGCGCACCTCTGTTAGAAGATATCGGCAAGCCATTCAACGATGATTGGTTTATGCCACTGGCACCGACCACCGAAAACAACGACTAATCAGGCAGCATAGAGGAGCGTTAACCATGAAAATTTCAATGAACGAACTAAAAGCTGCCCTGCGTCGCTGTTACGAAGCCAGCGGTTACTTTGTCGGCAACTACGAAGACGCGGCCAATATGATTCTGTGGCTAGAGAAACACGGTCTGGATGGTCTGGAAGAGCTAAAGCGTGCCCTGCCTTATATCACGGCGGATCGCGATAAGCCGCTGAGCAAGGTGGTTTATGAGGACAGCACTTCAGCGATTATCGACAGTAACGGTCGCAGTGCTCTGAACTGTATCGCGGCATCGGTGGATCTGGCACACGCGAAAGCACTAGAAAGCGGTATTGCAACTGTCACTGTACATAACTGCCATAACCGTAAATTTATCCTGAAAGCTCTGACCGACTGTGGTCGTCGCGGCATCAGTGTCGCCGCTTACTGGCGTAACGGCAGCCAGTCTGTGACTGAGCATACCGCTGCGATTAAGGCTGGTGAGCGCTACCCAAGCTACGCAGAAGCGATCACCAATCTGGAAGCCAATGCCGACGACAAGCAGGCGCTGACCATTATCTGTAGCTCCCGTGTGGATCTAACCACCTCTCTGCAGCAATCTCTGGGCAACCACCACGTTCAGTACGTGAGTGCTCAACAAGTTGAGCAGAACAAAGAGCACAGCATCGATTACGGTATCGAAATTGATGAGGAACTGTGGGCTGAGATCAACAGCATTGGTACCGGCGTACTGGTTGAAAACAGCGAACAATCTCGCCAGGGTGCAGGTTAAATAGCCCTGGATTGATAGCAGTCAGTTAATCACTGCGAATTAACTTATTACAACCTACAAGAGACGGAGGTGAACCGCCTCTGTCTCACCAGAACATTGGACGTCCCTTAGGGAGTAAATTGATAAGTACCAACCTGAATCAATAAGCTCCTATGCTATGCCATGTCTGGCTTGCTTTCAGACAGGAGTCTTAAGCAAGGCAAGCCACCTCGATGTAAAGTGTAAAGTGTAAAGTGAATCCCTTGCCCTCATCTGTTGTCTCAGATCGAGGGCTTTTTTACTTTCCAATCCGGCACCATAAAACAGGCGCAATAAGGCCAAGCGCCACAAAGCAAAATGAGCCAGAAGAACTATCAGATATGTTAACAAGTGGAGCCGTTGCCCTATGGATCAGATCAACCTATTAGCCATTGCTGCCGTGACACTAGGCATCGGTGTACAAGCCTGGATGGGACTGGGTTTTGGCCTGCTATCCGCACCGCTGCTTTATCTGATCTCACCAGATTATGTGCCCGGTCCGATTCTTATGCTGGGTTTTATTCTGTCGGCCATGGTGATTGTTAAAAACAGCCAGCAGGTCAACTGGACCCGCACTTTACCAGCAACGCTAGCGCGTATTCCCGGAGCCTGGATCGGTGCTGTATTATTAGCCGCCATGCCCCAGCATATTTTAAGCATCGTACTAGGCAGCGCTCTACTACTAGCAATCTGGATCAGCACCCGACATATCCAGCTACAAACCACACCGCTGTCGTTAACCACTGCCGGTTTTTTCTCCGGAGTACTGGGCACAGCCACTTCTGTCGGCGGACCACCCATGGCACTGGTGTATCAACACAAGGATCGTGTCACAACACGCAATGATCTGGCGCTGTTTTTTCTGCTCAGCACCCCAGTTTCCATCATTATGCTGGCACTAAACGGCTGGTTTACCCTGCATACCGTCTACCTCACCCTACCGTTAATACCGGGGGTGGCATTAGGTTATCTACTGGCAGAGTTTCTGGCTGGACGCTTTCAGGAAGCGACGGTAAAAAAGCTGATTATTACTCTTAGTGTTTTAGCAGCCTGCAGTGTTTTGCTGGATGGATTTAAAGGGCTATTTGGAGTCTGATTAAGAAGGTTTTTTTATGATCAGTCTTTATGGGGGTTCTTTTTGTAGAAGGTCGGCCCGAATAATCCCCTGCTCCTGCTGTTCAATGGCTCTTAAGCTATCACTGACATGGCGCACATGGGCCATCGCGGCTTTCTGAGCCTTGTGCGGCTGACGTTTGATAATCGCCTGATGGATCTGGCGGTGATGTTTATCAATCTGCTGCTTAAAGCTGTCCCTGTGACTAAGATTACTCACCGAAGCCGCCACCGAATGCAGCACCAAGCCCTTCAAACTACTTAACGTATGCATTAGAACACCATTGTGGGAAGCTTCCACAATCGCCTTGTGAAAGGCATGATCCCGCTCGGCCATCTTGCTGGCATCCTCTTCCTCCACCATGGCGTTAAAAGCTTTGGTGATCCAGTACAGATCCTGCTCCGTGCCTCTTTCTGCCGCGAGACTCGCCGCCTGCCCTTCCAATGTTTCCCGCACCTCATACAAGTCATACAGAGTGCGAGTATGATCAAAAAACAGCTGCATTAACGGGCCATCATTTTCTGGTTCAGCCAGAGTATCACAGACAAAAGACCCCTGACCGTGGCGGGTTTCTATCAACCCTCGACCCTGCAGTGCTTTTAATGCTTCACGCACAATAGAACGCGATACCTGTAAGCGAGCCATCAACTGTCGCTCGGAAGGAATCTTATCACCCGGTGCCAGTGCTCCATCCAGAATCATCTGCTCGATTTGATAAGCCACCGACTGCGCTGTGGATTGGTTGGTAGCCAAGTCATTAGTTTTTGATGCTACTGATTTTGATGGTGCTTGTTTTGGTGGCACTTTTTTTGGTGATTCTGGCTTTGATACTGATGATTTAACTGACACAGATACAGTTCTCATATGGGCTGAGAGGATTTAAAACCACCTGATAACTATCAGTTTTTTCTAGCACTGAGTCCAGTTCCACGGTACTAAAAACTGGTCCGACCAGTAGAGCAAAGTCTGGACGTTGGCACGCTTCTCTCGACATGATGTACATAGAAAAAACAAAAAGGTCGGAGTATACAAACCTATATCAACTATTTTTATCTGCAGTGATTTTTTTAAAACCGCTGATAAACCAAGGCAAAAAGGAGTTATCCCTCTTATGAGTAAACCTGTCCTGGCTTTTGATATCTATGGCACCCTGATCAATGTACAAGGAGTGGTTGAACAGCTGCAAAGCATGGTCGGTGATCAAGCAGTGTTATTTTCCCAAACCTGGCGTGATAAACAGCTGGAATATGCCTTTCGTCGTGGCCTGATGCAGAACTACGCTAACTTTGCCGTTTGCACCCATGACGCCCTGAAATACACCTGCCAGTTGTTAAAACAGGATCTTAGCGCACAGCAGAAACAGCAACTGCTGGATACCTACTGCACGCTACCGGCTTTTGATGACGTTGAGCCTACTCTGCAAGCTCTGAAAGATTCCGGCATTGCTATGTTTGGTTTCTCCAATGGCAGCGCCGATGCAGTAGAAACCTTGCTGCAACATGCGGGTATTCGCGATTACTTCGATGGCGTCTTCAGCGTCGACGATATGAAATCCTTTAAGCCTAATCCCGGTGTCTATAGCCACTTTCTGCGTCAAGCCAAAGCCCAACTTGAGAGCCAAGGTGATGGACAAGAAACACACGTCGGCGGACAAAATACCTGGCTGATCTCCAGCAACCCTTTTGATGTAATTGGAGCGATTTCTGCAGGTATGCGTGCCGCCTGGGTAAAACGCTCACCGGATGCGGTATTTGATCCATGGGGGATCGAACCCACAGTCCAGATCAGTAACCTGAAAGAGTTAAAACAAGCACTGGAAGCCGCTGAATAAACGCCAACAAGATCGACGTGATAGGTCTTTAAACCACCTTAATAAAAACAATAAGCCTCACAGGATGTAACCATGACAAGCGTTCAAACGAAGAAACCTGACCGCCAGACCCTGGCCCGTCTTTTGTCAGAATTTATTGACCCTGAATATGTCATTTCGGATGAGGAAACTCAGAAGCCTTACGAATGTGATGGCTTGTCGATGTACTGCGAGATGCCACTGATCGTAGTCCTGCCGGAAACTCTGGAACAGGTACAACAGGTGATGCGCCTTTGTTATCAGTACCAGATTCCGGTAGTGGCCCGTGGTGCCGGCACGGGTCTGTGCGCCGGTGCCATGCCCCACAAAGAGGGCGTGGTGCTGTCCCTGGCCAAGTTTAATCGTATCCTCGCCATTGATCCCTTGGCCCGTACCGCTCGCCTACAACCGGGTGTGCGTAACCTGGCGATCAGTGAAGCGGCTGCTGAACACGGATTGTATTACGGCCCTGATCCCTCCTCTCAGATTGCATGTACCATTGGCGGCAATATCGCGGAAAACTCAGGTGGTGTGCACTGTCTGAAATACGGCCTGACGGTGCATAACGCTTTAAGCGTACAACTGGTTACCGTCGAAGGTGAGTTGGTCACTCTAGGTTCTGAGGGACTCGACACTGCGGGTCTGGATCTGATGGCCTTGATCAACGGCTCCGAAGGCCTGTTAGGTGTTGTGACCGAGATTACCGTACGCCTGCTACCTATCCCGGAAAAAGCACAGGTGGTGATGGCCGGCTTCCCTACGGTACAGGCTGCTGGTGATGCTGTAGGCTCAGTAATCGCGGAAGGGATTATTCCCGCTGGTTTGGAGATGATGGATACCCATGCCATCCAAGCCGCTGAGGCCTTTGCCAAGGCCGGTTATCCTCTGGATGCAGAAGCCCTGTTGCTGTGTGAGTTAGATGGCACCGTGGAAGAAGTGGATCAGTATATCCAACGGGTTGAACAGGTCTTTCTGCAACAAGGGGCCAGCTCAATCAAGGTCTCGCAAAATGAACAGGAAAGAGCGGCACTGTGGAAAGGACGCAAATCTGCCTTCCCGGCAGTGGGTCGTATCTCACCAGATTACTACTGTATGGACGGCACCATTCCCCGCAGTCAGCTGGCCTATGTTCTGACCGAGATGCAGAAGATGTCTCAGGAGTATGATCTGCGTGTCGCCAATGTTTTCCATGCCGGTGATGGCAACCTGCACCCATTGATTCTGTTTGATGCCAACGTACCCGGCGAGTTTGAAAAAACCGAAGAATTTGGTGGTCGCATTCTGGAACTGTGTGTGGAAGTGGGTGGTTGTATTACCGGCGAACACGGCGTGGGTATGGAAAAAATCCGCCAGATGACAACGCAATTCAGCGAACAGGAGATTGTCCAGTTCCATCGGGTTAAACAGGCCTTTGATCCCCTGGGTACCTTAAACCCAGGCAAGGGTATTCCCGTACTGAAGCATTGTCAGGAATATCGCTCACTACCACCCAATGAGCACTCCGTAACACCTTTAGATCACTCGTTACCAAATACAGAGGTAGCAAACAGAGAGGTCGCTAATGAGGAGATGACCAATAAGGAGATAGCTAAAAAGGAGATAAAGCAATGAGCGATCTAAGCCAGCAATTAATCGAACAGGTCAAAGAAGCCTATCAGCACCAGTCACCACTGTTTATTCAAGGCAATAACAGCAAGGCATTTTTAGGTCGTTCAGTCACCAGTAATCAAACCGATTCCCCCCGAGCGAGCACGCTATCTACGGCCGCCCATACCGGTATTATCAGCTATCAACCGGTGGAGTTAGTCATGACCGCCAGAGCAGGCACAACTCTGGCTGAACTCCAGGCGGCCCTGGATGAGCACCAGCAGATGTTGGCATTTGAAAGCCCTTTCTTTAACGGCCAAGCCACCATCGCCGGAACACTGGCAGCCAACCTATCAGGCCCAGCCCGCCCCTGGGCTGGTTCTATTCGAGATGCAGTGTTAGGGACTCGTTTGATCAATGGTCAAGGTGAGCACCTTAGGTTTGGTGGTCAGGTGATGAAAAATGTCGCCGGTTATGATCTATCAAGAATGCAGGCTGGAGCATTGGGCACGCTAGGTGTGATTACCGAGGTCAGCTTTAAGGTATTACCTAAACCGGAAAGCACGGCTTATCTACAAGTGGAGATTCCCGCCCAACAAGCGATTACCTTGATGAATCAACTCGCAGGTCAACCTAAACCCATTACCGGGGCCTGCTGGTATCAGGGCAAGCTACAGATTCGCTTATCTGGTGCGGCCAGTGCTGTGGATAATACTGTCACCCTATGGTCACAGCGGCATGGTTTGAGTATTAACGATCAAGGGGCGGAGTTTTGGCATCAGCTGCAGCATTACCAACTGCCATTCTTTACTGATGATGCATCTTTATGGCGTTTCTCGGTGAAGAGCACAGCACCTTTAGAAACCTCTCTGCTTCCTTCAGAGGCTTTGTCCTCAAGCCTATCTGCTTCAAACTCTTTGTCCTCAAAAGATTTGTCCTCAAGAGCAGGTGGATCAGAAGAGCCTGGATCAGAAAAAATTAACAACCCGGTAGATCCCGATGAACATCTATTAATCGATTGGTGCGGTAATCAACGCTGGCTTAAAACGCCGAGCCTTTCATCAACGGATCAACGTCATATCCAGCCACAGCTTCAATCAACATTACAGGCACAGCTGCAGCAACAAGCTGAAACTGCCGGTGGCACAGTGACATTATGGCGCGGTGGTGATCGTAGCCTTGAGGTTAATCATGAACCCAATCCCGTTCTAAAACGCCTGCAGCAAAACGTAAAACAAGCCATGGACCCTACCGGTATTTTTAATCCCGGTCGTCTATACAGCTGGATGTAAGGAGATCGCCATGCAAACCCGTATTCATCAGAAATTTAATGCGATCCCTGTGGTAGAAGAAGCCGAAAGTATTCTGCGTGCCTGTGTACACTGTGGTTTCTGTACTGCTACCTGCCCGACCTATCAGGAACTGTGTGATGAAAGGGACGGCCCCAGAGGCCGTATCTATCTGATCAAACAGTTTCTGGAAACCGGCACACTAACAGAAGCCTCCCGTAAACATCTGGATCGCTGCCTGAGTTGCCGTAGCTGTGAGACCACCTGTCCATCAGGCGTGCAGTACTCTCGCTTGCTGGATATCGGCCGTAGCCTGGCAGAGCAACAACTGCCTCGCTCACTGGGCAAGCGACTGCTGCGCTGGGGCTTACGGCAGGTGATTCCCCATCCCACACGTTTTAAAACCTTATTGGCGCTAGGGCGTGGCTTTCAGCCTTTGCTACCGGAAAAGCTACAACAAAAGATTCCCCCGAAACGGCATGCTTCACCTTGGCCAAAGCAAAATGGCAATAATCATAAAAGAGTGATGCTGACACTCGCAGGCTGTGTGCAACCCTCAACAGCACCCCATACTAATGCAGCTGCCGCACGGGTATTGGATCGCCTCGGTATTACTCTGGTCGAAGTTCCCAAAGCCAGTTGTTGTGGTGCGGTCAGTCAGCACCTGTCGGCCGATGACGAAGCACTGAATTTTATGCGCAATAATATTGATGCCTGGTGGCCTGCGATTGAAGAGGGTATCGAAGCCATCGTGATGACCGCATCGGGTTGTGGTGTGACCGTGCAGGAGTATGGTCATCTGCTAAAAGATGATCCTCAATATGCGGAAAAAGCCCGTTTGGTGAGCGAACTATGCAAGGATCTAAGTGAAGTATTACTAGAGGAAGATCTTAGTCAGCTTAATTCTTCTACAGACACAACCTCGTCCCCAAGAACCGCTGTACACTGCCCTTGCTCTTTACAGCACGGTTTAAAGCAAAACGACAGTGTTGAACAGATCCTGCAAAAAGCAGGGATCCCGTTAACCAAAACGAAAGACAAACATCTGTGTTGTGGCTCTGCAGGTACGTATTCCATCCTGCAACCCGAACTCAGCCAAAAGCTGTTAACGAACAAATTGGAAGCCCTGACACTGGAGCAACCCGAACAGATTGTCACCGCCAATATCGGCTGCCAACTGCATCTGGAAAGTCAGGCTAAAGTACCAGTGAAACATTGGATTGAACTATTGGATCAGGCGCTTTGATTGGTGCTTGATTAGTACTGCGATTAATACAACGCAATCAACAGACAAACGCGACCACCTGATCAAAGAGAATACCCGTTAAGGAAGATCGAAGCCGTATTCGATCTTCCTCACGACTCAGGATTAGATAATCACAACAGGGTTCTTTTTGACTCAAACTGACCATGCTGCAGATAGTAAATGGTTTGCTCTGCTACGGTACTGTCGTAACGCATAGCGGAATGCCCCACTGGTAACAGGATAAAATCCCGCATACCGGTTAAACGCGTCGAAGCTACCGGAACCAAACCATCATCAGCACCAGGGATAGGATCATCATCTTCCACACTATCCTCTTTAATCCCTGCAATCACTCCCAGAGAGTAATCCGGTTCAGGTAAAGAGTTCGGAAAACTATTCGCATCGGTTCCCAGAGAAAGCGCAGTTTCACCGGCGAACTTCATCCACCAACGATCCTTGTATTGATCAACCAGATCAGTGCCATGGTTTGGTGTACCGATGAGTACTACCTGGCCCAGATTATCTGGACGTTGTCGCTCCAGATAAGCTCGAATCACCAGCCCACCTAAGGAGTGGCCAACAAAATGAATAGGGCGCTGTGTCTGATTGCAACATTCAGCAATATCCTGCTCAACGGAAGCGATAATCTGCTCAGGGGAAGTGCGGAAGGAATCATAATCGATAGAATGCACCTGATAACCCGCTTCTTCCAGGCGGGATGCTAATCGCCACATCGCGGTTTTGCTGCGTCCTAAACCATGCAGCAATACCACCTGCTCTCTTGGCTGAGCGACTTCAGCTGTTGCGGTACAACCGGATAACACCAGAGCCAGTCCTAAGAAAAGACCTGCAACTGCAGCACTGAATACTCCCTTCATCACTCTTCTCTCCGCGATTGGATTAAATGGCCGGATCAAAAGCACGGTAAACCGTCAGATAATAGAAACATTCAGTCTAGGGTTAACGAGGTAAAGAAAAGGTAAACCTTGAGGTGTAGTTAAAATTTATCGCATGGAAATTTCCAGATATCAGCCTCATTCACAAATTATCTCGGCCTGATATCATCAGATAATCTATCATCAAACGATTGAAATTCTATATTCTCCAACTGCATCTTTTCAGCCATTCTAATGCCTAATGAATTGCCATCGAGCTCCCTCTAAAATCAAACCTCTTCCATAAAATAATCGGCGATGGCCAGAGAGAAATATCTATGAACAAACTCATACTGATCATGATCGACGGTATCAGCGCTGAACTTTTTGAGCAGCGTAAATCCTGGATGCCCCATCTACATGCCCTGGCAGAACAGGGCACACAGATCCAAGCCCTGACTCCCGAAGTGTGTGGCACCTCCTTTCCAGGACGGACATCAATAGTTGTGGGTCAGCCTTCTTCAGTACATGGGATTTACGGTAATAAAATCTGGGATGGAAATGAGTTTCGCTGGTCGACACCGTATGATGTTCGAACCCCCACTATCGCTACCTTTGCAAAAGAAAAGGGCCGTGATGTCGCCAGTATTGGCTACGGTATGGTACGCCCTGAGGACTGCAACGTTTACTGTAATCCTTGGTGGGTGGACGATGTGATGAACAGGGCTCGTGATGAAGCCCCACATCCAACGGATCAACAGTGGACAATGGAGGGAAAAAACCTGGACCCTGACAACCGTATTGCAGCCCTTTCCGACCGTAATATCGATATTAAAGTCATTAATCCCGATTCAGATAATACAACTAAGCTATCTCTAGGTATGCTCGCCGATCAGCAGTTATTAGAGATTGCTGCCGGTCTTGCCAATTCAGAACAGGCACCAGACCTGATTTTGCTGGAGATAGGTATTACAGATTACTACCTTCATGCTTATGGCATTGATCATCCACTGACAGAATGGTCGATCCGTACTGCTGATTCTCAAGTCGCGACACTGATGGAGCGCTTACGCCAGCATGGCACACTTGACGACTACAATTTTGCCATCTTGAGCGACCACGGCCACGCGCCTATGCCAGAAGCGATCTACTGTGATCAAGTTTTACCCGAAGGCATCCAGTGGTCCAGTGAAGGTGGAATGCTGCTTGTTGCTCCCCGCTCTGAGGATGAAGCGCAACAAGTGAGAACCCTATTAACAGAAATCGGCGTTGAAGAATGGAATAACGATTTCTTACCTAAAGAGTTGCGTAGCCAATTGCTTACGTTCTCCCATCCAGAAGATACGATTTTCTGTTTTGAAAAAGACAGTAAAGGTACAGGTAAGATCCTTGGACAATCAAAATACCACTCCAATCATGGTATGCGTCCCGGCACAAAAGCGGATTACCGTTTCTGTATTTTCTCCGGCCCCAGGGTGCCTCAAAGCAAGGTTCCCTTTGGTACAACAGATCAAGTAGCACCTACCTTAGCAGCACTGATGGATGTGCCAACGGACTGGGTAAGTCAACCTCTCTTCCCAGTTGTTAACTGATACTAATCCCAATACATTATTAACTGCTCAGAAAAGTGGCAAGGCGCCTTTCGATAAGAATAATCCGTGTCGGATGGCGCTCCACTTTTTTAAAATAATGCCTGATCTACCAATCCAAACAATCCTTATCAGGGTGCTCAGCTAACTGCTCCATTAACCAACCACAGAAAGCGTTCACTTTAGGTGTGATGGGGCGATTCGGCAGCACCAGATACTGACCACCTTCCTCTACTATCGTATGGGCATGCGCCTGCACTATCAGGCCATCATCCAATGCACCTCGTAAGTTAGACGAGAGCCCCAAAAACAATCCCTGACCGGCAATCGCCAGATCTAAAGCCATTGCTGTATTATCAATTTCAAACAAGGGTGAAGGCTGAAATTCTGGCAACCCAAGCTCAGAAAACCAACTATGCCATCCCACTTTGTAACCAAGGGTAGATATCAACGGTTTGTCCTTGATTACTTCGGCATCGCCCAAGTCAGGATGACGTGCAACAAATGCCGGGCTCGCCACCACCATCCACTGCTCTTTTATGATACGTTGGACCTTCAGCCCTGCATACTGACCAGAACCATGGCAAATTTCCAAATCAGCTTCATCATCACTACCTCCCGTCGGCCATACAGCGGTCAGTAGCCTTAAGCGATATTCAGGATATTGCTCAAGAAATTGTGGCATTTTTTTGATTAACCAACGCTGCGCAAAGGACGTTCCGCACTTCACCCTAACGATCGGTTTATAATCCGTCATAAACAGCTCATTGGTACTCGCCTGGACATTGCCAAAAGCTTCAGTCAATACTGGCAGGTAAGCTTTAGCGCTATCACTGAGTTCAAGCCCCCGGGCATGACGTAAAAATAGAGAGGTGCCCAGATAATCCTCCAATAGCTTGATCTGCTGACTCACAGCCCCTTGGGTCACGTGCAACTCTTCCGCCGCTCGGGTTAAATTCTGCAAACGGGCTGCGGATTCGAAAGCCCGCAAAGCATTCAGTGGCGGCAATGTTTTTTTAGGTCTAGGCATTATCGATCACTCCTATCAGCTCATCACGGTAAAGACACCATTAGTATTCCTATCAGCAAAGTATCATCTCGCAGTGAACCATGCTTTTTCATCAATACTATCAACATCTTAAAAACATATTGTTTGCAAGAAGTTTTACAGCAAAAGCGCCTTTAGACAAAGGCATTAGATATTCTAAACGCAGTACATCGAAATACTGAATTCTTAATTCCAAGTATATTTGCCATGATGATTCGGTAACGTCGCTAAAGCGTCCCTGAGAACAACAACTAAAGGGAACGAGCGATCTCTATATAGCTGTTGAGAGTAACATCCCTTTATATTTCAGGAGCCTATTTTCCTGACTCCCTGATGCCCTGACGGCTAAGGAGGAATATTTAGGGGAGATGATGTTAAACGCTTAGAAGATAGCGTTAAACGCTCAGGAGTTACCAGAACATCATCGCAGTTAGGCTATTACAAACCACAAGCCTGTATTGATAGCGATAAATTACGTACAAGAAACCAGTGTCATACACCAATCAAGTGACCAGTCACCGATGACTGATCAGCCAAATAATAAAATGGAAGCACGAGGTTAAACATGTCGGAAGAACTAAAAAATCTTAGTAAAGAAGTCACTAAAGGACAGATGAGCCGCCGCGATTTTCTTAATCGGGCTGCGGTTCTGGGCCTTGCTTTACCTTTTGCCAGTACCTTCTTAAGTGAGAGCGTGCAGGCGGCAACACCGAAGAAAGGTGGCCACCTGGTCGCAGGTCTGGCAGGGGGCAGCGCAACCGACAGCCTTGATCCAGCGCTCAATACCTCCAAAGTGCCGTTTAACTTCGTCCGTACCTGGGGTGACACTCTGGTACAGATTTCTCCAACCGACAGTTCCGCTGTGCCGATGCTGGCAGAATCCTTCGAATCCGAACCCGGAGCCAAGACCTGGATTTTCAACCTGCGTAAGGGAGTTGAGTTCCACAACGGTAAAGAGATGGTGGCCGATGACGTAGTGAAAACTCTGCAACGCCACTCCGGTGAGGATACCAAGTCTGGTGCTCTGGGAATTATGCGTGGTATCGAAAGCGTCAAAGCCGACGGCAAGTACCGCGTGATTATTGAGCTGAAATCCGGAAACGCCGATCTACCTTACCTGATGACCGACTACCACCTGATTATCCAACCGGGTGGCGGTTATGATGACCCCAATGCGGGGATTGGTACCGGTGCCTATAAGGTAGAAGTGGCCGAGCATGGGGTACGCTACGCCGGAACCCGTTTCGCCAATCACTGGAATCCTGAAGTAGGTCATGCAGATTCTGTCGAAATTCTGGTGCTCAATGATCAAACCGCACGTATGTCCGCACTACGTTCCGGCCGGGTACACCTGATCAATCTGGTAGATCCGAAAACAGCGAAACTGATGGAGCGTTTGCCGAACATTAAGATCGCCAATACTCCTGGGCGCGGACACTATCCGTTCCTGATGCACTGCGACAAAAAACCGTTCGACAATGCCGACCTGCGTATGGCAATGAAACTCTGTATCGACCGGGAAGAGATGGTGAAACGTATCCTCAATGGTTACGGTACGGTTGGTAATGACTTCCCGATCAACGCCGCCTATGGTCTTTTCCCAGATGAGATCGAACAGCGCGTCTACGATCCAGATAAAGCCGCCCATTACTTCAAGAAATCTGGTCACGATGGTCCACTGGAACTAAAAGTATCCGATGTGGCTTTCCCAGGCGCAGTCGATGCCGCAGTACTGTATCAACAACAAGCCGCCAAAGCGGGCATCAAGATTAACGTTAAGCGTGAGCCGTCCGACGGCTACTGGTCCAATGTCTGGAATAAAGAGCCGTTCTCCGCCTCCTACACCGGCGGTCGCCCGACCCAAGACCAGCAATATTCAGTGTTCTACAAGTCCGATGCGGACTGGAACGACACCAAATGGTACCGCCCAGAATTTGACCAACTATTGGTACAAGCCCGAGTCGAACTGGATCAGAACAAACGCAAAGCCTTGTATCAGGACATGGCAATGATGCTGCGTGATGATGGCGG
This sequence comes from uncultured Oleiphilus sp., assembly GCA_964342385.1. GTDB lineage: Bacteria > Pseudomonadota > Gammaproteobacteria > Pseudomonadales > Halomonadaceae > Oceanospirillum. Next base: position 50,121 of record CAYFGP010000001.1, read on the forward strand.
TCTGATCGTACCAATGTTCAACGACTACATCGATGGTCACTCCAGCCAGGTACAGGGTTACGTGAAGGATCCCATTGGCGAACTGTCCAACGGCTTCTCTCTGCTTCGCTGCTGGTTGGCGTAATTATGATGGCATCCATTTCCAACCCGCTAGTAATGATGATAGCCAAGCGCGCAGCGCTTGGCCTGACTCTCCTTCTAGCCATATCCATTGTCATCTTTGCCGGTACTGAGATGCTTCCCGGTGATGTGGCCGAGAGTATACTGGGCCAGTCCGCCACTCCAGAGGCCGTAGCCAATTTAAGAGCAGAAATGGGGCTGAATGATCCCGCTCATACCCGCTATATCAATTGGCTTGCCGGAATACTACAAGGTGATCTGGGCACGTCCCTGAGCAGTGGCGCAAACATCAGTGAAATGATCGCCGAACGCCTGAGCAATACTCTGTTTCTAGCGGGCTGGTCCGCACTGATCGCCGTACCACTGGCAGTATTGCTTGGTATGATTGCCGTTCACTACCGTAACGGTTTCGTGGATAAATTTATCTCCATGACAACGCTAGCAGCGATCTCTCTACCAGAGTTTTTTATCGGCTATCTGCTGATCATGTTTTTTGCCGTGACCTGGAACGTGCTTCCGTCAACCTCGATTATCTATGACGGCATGTCCTTCGGGGACAAAATAACCGCCATCGCACTGCCCTGTGCAACACTTACGCTGGTTGTGCTCGCCCATATGATGCGTATGACCCGAGCCGCTATATTGAATGTGATGTCCAGTCCTTACGTTGAAACGGCAGAGTTAAAAGGCCTGAGCCCATTTAAAATCATCTTTCACCACGCCTTCCCTAATGCCATATCCCCTATCATCACCGTTGTCGTGCTGAACCTCGCTTATCTAGTCGTGGGGGTCGTAGTGGTGGAGATTATCTTTGTCTATCCCGGTATGGGCCAGTTACTGGTTGATCATGTAACCAAACGGGATGTGCCTGTCGTACAGGCCGCAGGCCTAATCTTCGCGTCGATCTATATTTTCCTGAATATGTTTGCGGACATCATGGCGATTATCGCTAATCCCCGCCTTCGACACCCTAAATGAGGTATACCATGCTAGCAAAAGAAGAAAATGGTTTTTTGTGGGCAGGTGTCATGGCATTAATGTCCAAAACTCTGAAGAAGAAAAGTGTCATGCTGGATAATCTTTCATGGGGAGCACGCATTGGTCTACTGGGCCTGCTAATCTTTGCCGGAGCCGCAATGTTTGCGCCCTGGGTAGCACCTTATGGGCCTGATGAGATTGTCGGAGATGTCTGGGAACCCATCTCGTCTCAATTCTGGCTGGGCACAGATCAAATCGGACGTGATCTTTTAACCCGACTGATCTATGGCGCCCAAAACACCTTTTTTGTGGCCGGAGCCGCAACCCTATTAGCCTTCTCCATGGGCAGCTTCCTCGGCTTTCTGGCTGCGGTTCAAGGGGGCTGGATCGATCAGGTATTAAGCCGTTTCAATGATATGATGATGGCGATTCCAACGCTGATCTTTGCTCTAGTCGTACTCTCTGTACTCCCTACCAATATGATCACCTTGATTCTGGTGATGGGAATTCTGGATTCCACCCGGGTCTTCCGACTCTCCAGAGCTGTCGCTGTCGATATCGCGGTGCTCGATTTTGTTGAAGCGGCCAAGCTGCGCGGTGAAAAGACGCTGTGGATCATCTTCCGAGAGATTCTGCCTAATGCACTGACACCTCTATTTGCCGAGTTCGGCCTGCGTTTTGCGTTTGCAGTACTTTTCCTCAGCACTCTGAGCTTCCTCGGCCTGGGTATTCAACCTCCTGAAGCGGACTGGGGCAGTATCGTTAAAGAGAATAAAGACGGTATTGTCTTTGGTATTCCTGCGGCACTGATTCCTGCTGCTGCAATCGCAATCCTAACCATCAGTATCAACCTTGTTGTGGATTCCATTCTTAGCCGGACGACCAGCCTTAAAGGAGGACGAGGTTAATGAGTAACTCGATGCAAGCAACCAGGGATAACAACCTAATGGGCGATAGGCCTTTGCTGGATGTCAGAAACCTGCGTATCGGTGCAAATATCATCTTCCCTGGTGAAGAAAGCCGCCATATGGTGATCGTAGATGATGTCTCTTTCCAGCTAGAAAAAGGCCACGTACTAGGGTTAATCGGCGAATCTGGTGCCGGTAAGTCAACCATAGGCCTGTCTACCATGGCTTATGGTCGCGGTGGCTGCGAAATTACCGGTGGCGAGATCATTCTCAATGGTGAGGATATCCTCAAATACTCCCATAAGCAGATCCGCCAGAGCCGGGGCGTCCAAGTTGCCTACGTTGCTCAGTCTGCTGCTGCCAGCTTTAACCCGGCCCATCGTTTAGGCGATCAGGTGATCGAGTCAGCTCTGGAACATGGTCTGATGTCACGGTCTGAAGCGATGGCCTATGCCGATGAACTGTTTGCCAAACTGGGACTTCCCGATCCTGAAAACTTTGGTAAACGCTATCCCCATCAGGTATCCGGTGGTCAGCTGCAACGGGCGATGACCGCCATGGCCCTGTGTTCAAAACCAGATCTGATCATATTTGACGAGCCTACTACCGCTTTGGATGTTACCACCCAGATTGACGTATTGGCGGCAATCAAACATGCAATCCGAGAGACTCACACTGCGGCGCTTTACATTACCCACGACCTGGCCGTTGTTGCTCAGATCTCTGATGAGATTATGGTACTGAAAAACGGCCAAACCGTTGAATACGGCACCACCGAACAGATTATCCGTAGTCCTCGGCAGGTATACACCAAAGAGCTGGTATCTGCTCGTGCTATCCAGAAGCAGGAAGCACTACCCACAGATAGTCCTCCCCTGCTGACAGTGGAAAACATCTCTGCAGCTTATAGCGGCGCCAACCTGATTCTTAAGGATGTATCGCTGCACCTTCATGCCGGGCAGACCTTGTCCATCGTAGGGGAATCCGGCTCAGGAAAATCCACCCTGGCACGGGTGATCACAGGCCTATTGCCACAACTGCAAGGGCAGATAACCTTTGACGGTGCACCACTTCCAACTGAATTAAAGCAACGTAATAAGGAACAGTTGCGCCGCCTGCAAATGATTTATCAGATGGCCGACGTAGCCATGAACCCTCGACAGACCATAGGTCAGATTATTGGGCGGCCGTTGGAACTTTATTTCGGTATTCGTGGTAAGAAACAGCGCCAAAAAGTGATCGAACTTCTGGAACAGATAGAGCTAGGCGAGAAATACATTGACCGTTACCCAGCCGAACTTTCTGGCGGACAGAAACAGCGAGTCTGCATCGCCCGCGCCCTGGCGGCAAAACCAGACCTAATTATCTGTGACGAGGTGACGTCAGCCCTTGATCCATTAGTGGCAGATGAGATTCTGAAACTGCTGCTGAGGTTACAGGAGCAACATCAGGTGGCTTATTTATTTATCACCCATGATATCGCCACAGTCCGGGCTATCTCAGACAGTATTGCCGTAATGTACCTTGGCGAACTGGTGCGCTTTGGCAGTAAATCTGACGTACTGACGCCCCCCTATGATGACTATACCGACCTATTACTCTCTTCCGTACCTGAAATGGAACTGGACTGGCTGGATAGGGTGTTAAGCACCCGAAGGATGGCATCTGCTGGCAACTAAAAGCTGAATGAAGCCCGGCTAATACAGTCGGGTCAGCCTACTCCCAAACAACGAGACAACACACTTTTGCCCGTCTGAAACAGATGGGTAGCGGGTAAGTTGTGCCTATTAAAAGCCAACCAACTCGCAAATTGAGATCCGAACGGAGAAACAACAATGCAAATGGCAGTGGGAACAACAGTTCTGATCAACCTACTAGGTGGCATCGCTCTGCTATTGTGGGGACTGCGTATGGTGCGCACCGGCGTAACACGCGCCTATGGTGGTCGATTACGCCGTCAGTTGGGACGTAGCCTATCCAATCGGTACAAGGCCTTTAGTGCCGGTGTTGCAATCACCTGTCTGTTACAGAGCAGTACGGCTACTTCCATGCTGGCCAGTTCATTTGCCGGCCAAGGGGCTATCGCTCTTGCTCCAACACTGGCTCTGCTATTGGGTGCTGATATTGGTACTACATTAGTGGCCCAAGCGCTCTCTTTCGATCTCTCATTGCTTAAACCCATACTACTGTTTGCTGGTGTTTGTTTGTTTCTCAGCGCACGTAGCGAAAAACAAAAACATCTTGGCCGTATAACCCTGGGATTAGGCCTGATGTTGCTGGCACTGCAACTTATCGTGTCTGCTTCGACACCGATGCGTGAATCCTCGACCATACAATTTCTGCTGAACTCTCTGACCGGTGAACCCATTCTCGCACTGCTGATCGGAGCCATGATCAGTTTACTGGCCCACTCCAGCCTGGCCACAGTACTGCTGGTTATCTCTTTAGCCGCATCCCAGTCATTACCTCTCAGTGTGGGCTTTATTCTGATCCTTGGCGCCAATCTAGGGGGTGCGCTACCGCCTTTATTAGCCAGCCTTGGCTCTGCAGCAGCTGTGCGTCGTCCACCTCTGGGTAATTTCCTATTTCGTCTAGTCGGTGTAGCTCTGGTATTGCCCTGGCTGACACAGATAACAGCCTGGCTGCCACTGGTTGAAGCAGAACCAGCCCGACAACTGGTTAATTTCCACTTACTGTTCAACTTCGGAGTCGCTCTGCTATTTCTCCCCTTAGTTCACTACGCTGGGCAATTTATCAACATGCTTGTACCAGACCGCGACGAGGAAGAAATAAGCCTTAAACCTCGCTATCTGGACCGTTCCGCGCTGAATACGCCGAGCATCGCACTTTCCAATGCCCTACGCGAAGTACTTCGCATGGGCGACCTCCTTGAAACCATGGTGAGTAAGAGTTTTGAAGCCCTGAATCAAAACAATAGTGCACCTATGAGTAAAATCTGCCAGACCGATGATCTGGTCGATGAGTACCATGAAAAGATCAAACTCTATCTGACGGAGCTGAGTCGGGAATCACTGGATCAGAACGAGCGCCAACGCTGTCAGCAGATTCTTAATTTCACAACCAATCTGGAACATATCGGCGATATTGTCGAAACCAGCCTAGCGGACCTCATTAAAAGAACGGTGGATAACCACATTCAGTTCTCTCACTCTGACCTCAGTCAGATAGAACAATTACACAAAGCTACCCAAAGCAATATGAAACTCGCCTTTAGCGTACTGATGAGTGGCAATCTTGGTGATGCTCGTCTGTTGCTAGAGCAAAAGATGGCCATTCGTGAAAATGAGCGTCAGGCGATCGATGCTCACCAGCGTCTCCTACAAGAGCAGCCATCAATGTGCCACAAAGACAGCGCACTGTTCCAAGATATTCTTCGCGATTTAAAAAGAATCAATTCTCACCTGGCATCAGTCGCCTATCCCATTCTTGATCAGGCAGGAGAACTGCGCTCAAGCCGTTTACGCCAACACTCTCAGACGCAACCTTCTGGCGAAATAGGATGAATATGAAAGATAAAACTGCGTTCCTCCCTCTTAACAACATTACTCAAAGGGCGTCCTTATGACTCAATTTAAAGGCATTCTATTTGATAAAGACGGCACACTGCTGGACTTCATGGCGACCTGGATGCCGGGCATACGCAAAGCCGCCCAATGGGCTTCCAATGACGATACCGCTCTGGCCGAACGTATGATTATCGCCAGCGGCTACGACCCGGAACTGGATATTATCACCAGCGGTTCACTGCTAGCCGCTGGCAATACAACAGAGATTGCGGAATGCTGGAGTTCTTTACTGACAGATGAGCCGCCTGCTGATCTAGTATCAGGAATGGATGCGATTTTTCGTCAGCAAGGTGCTGAAAATGGCGTTCCAGTGACTGATCTTGGAACCCTTTTCCACTCCCTCAAGCAACGGAGTATCAAGCTGGGCATTGCAACCAGCGATAGTCAACAAGGTGCAGAACAATCTCTCTCTCCTTTTGGCATTCTCGATCAACTGGATTTTATCTGCGGTTATGACAGTGGCCATGGCTACAAACCCGGTCCAGGTATGGTGAATGCGTTCTGTCAACATACGGGTCTTGAGCATAATCAGGTCATTGTCATCGGTGATAACCTTCATGATATCGAGATGGGCCGCAGTGCCGGAGCAGGCTTGACCATTGGGGTTCTCACAGGCACCAGCAATCGCGAACAACTGTGCGAACATGCTGATCACGTATTAACCAATGTCGCTGATATTTTTGAGATTCTGGATAATCAATAATTGTTTGTTACTTAGGGGAAGTAAATAGCTAATAATTAGCTGGCTTTGGCCGTTTTAGCAAAGCCCTCTCTACGCTTTTAGTAGAGCCTTTAACTTCCCCCTGTTATACCGCAAAAAATACATACTCTACGTATCAGGCCTTTGTATTGGATTAAAAAATTTGTGCAAATTTTGGCTATAACCTCCCCATCGCTTTGAGTAGAATACCCGGTCCGATTTCAACCCAGATTCCAGACAGAAGAACAGGTATTCCCGTGGCCAGCGAAAAGCACACTCCGATGATGCAGCAATATTTCAGCATCAAGAAAGATCATCCCAATGAACTCGTTTTTTATCGTATGGGTGACTTCTATGAGCTGTTTTTTGACGATGCCAAAAAGGCAGCTCAACTGTTGGATATTACGCTGACCACCCGAGGCAAAACCGGTGGTAATCCGATTCCGATGGCGGGTATTCCGTTCCATTCTGCGGAAAATTATCTGGCCCGTCTGGTACGCGGTGGTCACTCAGTGGCAATCTGTGAACAGGTGGGCGATCCAGCGACCAGTAAGGGACCGGTTGAACGTAAGGTGATGCGGGTTCTAACGCCAGGTACCGTGAGTGATGAAGCACTACTGGATGAGCGTCGGGATAACCTGCTGGCAGCATTGACCGTTAAAGACGGTGTCTTTGGTCTTGCGGTGCTGGATGTGACCAGTGGTCGCTTTACCGTACAAGAGATCAACGAGCCCAGCGCCCTGCAAGCGGAGCTGCAACGTCTTGATCCTGCTGAACTGCTGCTGGATGAAGGCGAAGAGTTTGAGCCTGCCATCAGCCAGCGCAAAGGTGTACGTTTACAACCCCCTTGGCAGTATGATCTGGACAGTGCTACGACTCAGCTGTGTCGTCAGTTTGAAACTCGTGACCTGGCCGGTTTTGGTTGTCAGCATCTGGAGATTGCGATCAGTGCGGCAGGTTGCCTACTGGAATACGTACGCGATACTCAGCGTACCGGTCTACCTCATGTGCGCTCACTGCAAGCGGAATCCCGCGAAGAGTGTATTCAGATTGATGCTGCCAGCCGTCGTAATCTGGAGATCGATATCAATCTGTCCGGTGGCACGGAAAATACCCTGGCCGAGGTGATGGATAATACGGCAACCGCTATGGGTAGCCGTCAGCTGCGTCGCTGGTTAAATCGTCCCATTCGCTGCCATGATCAACTGCATCTGCGTCAATCCTGTGTACAAGCGATCCAGGAGAGCTTCCAATGGCAGTTTATCTATGATCATCTGAAAGCCATTGGTGATATCGAACGTATTCTGGCCCGTGTGGCACTGCGTAGTGCCCGCCCTCGTGACTTGGCCCGCCTGCGCGATGCCCTGCAGGAGATGCCTGCCCTGTCTGATTTACTGCATAGCATTAATGAAGACGCACTGGATCACCTGCGTAACGCCATTGTGCCCTTCCCTCATGAAGCAGACCTACTGCAACGGGCGGTCATTGAAAACCCTCCAGTTGTGATTCGTGACGGTGGTGTGATTGCCGATGGCTACGATGCAGAACTGGACGAACTGCGCCAGTTAAGTGAACATGCCGGTGATTATCTGATCCGTCTGGAAGAGCAGGAGAAAGCACGCACCGGTCTATCCACTCTGAAGGTGGGTTATAACCGGGTACACGGCTATTACATCGAGATCAGTCGTGCTCAGTCCGATCAGGCGCCAGCGGACTATATTCGTCGTCAAACCCTGAAAAATGCCGAGCGTTTTATTACGCCAGAGCTGAAAGAATTTGAAGATAAGGTACTGAGCAGTCGCTCCCGTGCTCTGGCTCGTGAAAAAGCCCTGTATGAAGCCCTGATTGAGCAGCTGAATGAAAACCTCTCTGCCCTGCAGAATCTGGCGATCTGTCTGTCTGAGCTAGATGTACTGAATAACTTTGCTGAGCGTGCCGAAAGCCTGAATTTCTGCCGCCCAACCCTGAACCGTGAAAATGGCGTGCATATCGATGCGGGTCGTCACCCTGTAGTGGAACAGGTCAGTGATCAGCCTTTTGTACCTAACGATCTGAACTTTGATAACGACTCTCGTATGGCGATTATTACCGGTCCGAATATGGGTGGTAAATCGACCTATATGCGTCAGATTGCCCTGATTGTACTGTTGGCTCATACCGGTAGTTATGTTCCTGCAGCGGCAGCAACGTTAGGGCCGATTGATCGGATCTTTACCCGTATCGGCTCGTCGGATGATCTGGCCAGTGGTCGTTCTACTTTTATGGTGGAGATGACAGAAACCGCCAATATTCTGCATAACGCCACTCCTTGCTCACTAGTATTGATGGATGAGATTGGTCGCGGTACCAGTACCTTTGATGGTCTGTCATTGGCCTGGGCTTGTGCGGCACATCTGGCACAACAGCTCAAAGCCTATACCCTGTTTGCCACTCACTATTTTGAACTCACAGGCCTGCCTGAGCAGATGGAAGGTGTAATTAACCTGCACCTGAACGCCACTGAGCATAATGACAATATTATCTTTATGCATAAGGTTCAGGAAGGTCCTGCTAGTCAGAGTTATGGTCTGCAGGTGGCTAAACTGGCGGGTATTCCACTGAATGTAGTGAATAATGCCAAAGAGAAATTGGTATTGCTGGAACAGCAGGAAAGTCAGCCCAATATGACAGCGGCTTCTGCTACTACAGCCTCACCAATGCAAAGTGACCTATTTGCTGCCGAACCTGATCCAGCAGTTGAAAAACTGGCCAGTATCGATCCCGATGATCTGACACCACGCCAGGCACTGGATTTGATTTATCAGTTAAAACAGCTGTCTAAAGGTTAATCTCAAGATCCGGCCTGGAATAAAACTCAGAGTTAGTTCCAGACCGGAAGCAAAAACCGGAACTAATTCTAGGCTAAAAACAGAGATCAGGAGAGAGCATTATGGCCTTTGTCGTGACCGATAACTGCATTCAGTGCAAATACACCGATTGTGTGGAAGTTTGCCCTGTGGACTGTTTTTACGAAGGCCCTAATTTCCTGGTCATCAACCCTGATGAGTGTATCGATTGTGGCTTATGTGAGCCGGTATGCCCAGCAGAAGCTATTTTCTCTGAAGATGAGCTACCTGGTGAGATGGAACACTTTTTCGACTTGAATGAAGAGCTCTCCCAAAAATGGCCCAACATCAGTGAACGTATTGACCCTTTACCCGATGCTAAAGAATGGGATGGCGTAGAAAATAAGTTACCTAATCTGGAAGGTCGCTAGAACGTTTATATACTGAGCTAACAGCATCAAAACCCACTATCTAAAATAAAAATATTCTTTAAAAACAAATAGTTAATAAAATAGAAATATTTTATCAATAAGTATTGTTTAAGGTGTTTTTACAATAAAGCTGAAGATCAAAATAACAGAAAGTGCGATAAAACGCTGTGGTGGGAAATTTACGGTAGAAATTTTTCACTGGAAAAAGAGAAGGGCGGCCTGGCCGCCCTTAGTCCCTCTTGCTGTCATATCCTTCGACTGCCGACTCAATCCTGAGTCATCCTTGTGGCCTATCCTGACTATGGCCTCATGCCTTTCCTGTCTGCCACTTCATCCTCTCCAAATCCTTTGACATCCTGTCTGCCAAACTCCCTGTTCAGCATTACATCCTGTTATGCCTAAATCCTATAGGCTCCCTATGAACTTCCTGTTACACTTCCCTCTCAGTTACTGGATCCATCCAGTAAGTTCCTAATTCCTGTCAGACACCTTGTCTGTGCGTTCCTAACGCGTCCCTACAACCAAACTGCTTAATCCATGCTTATCCTTGTTTGGTTGCTGTGTGGCTTGTCCCTAACCACAACTTAACTTTAGCAAATCCCTGATAAGAAAAAAGTCACTCAACTGGTTATAAGAAAAAGTCTAATAAGAACCATTTTTATAACACCATGATAGATAAGGATTTTTTCTGGTGTCTTCACTTTTTCCTCACAATTACTTGCTAGACATAAGCCATATCTCTTATGCCCTTGTAAGATATTTCCTACAAGCCATGAAGCTATCTATGACATATCTACATTACTGCTATAAGAGCTGTTTTAGCTAACTCGTTAAAAAGTCAGGAAAAAACCATAAAAAAAGCCGCATATTCTCATATGCGGCTTTTTCTGAAGTGCGATTGATACATCAATTAAGTAGAGATAGATCAAGTAAGAGTGTCACCTCTACTCATCGAAGATCGACTCCATGGACAGACCTTGCTTCTCCATAATCCGTCGTAAGCGACGCAGCGCTTCAACCTGGATCTGACGCACACGCTCACGGGTCAGGCCAATCTCTTCACCCACCTGTTCCAGAGTAGAAGGCTCATAACCGTGCAGACCAAAACGGCGAACCACCACTTCAGATTGCTTCTCGGTCAGCTCTTCCAGCCATAGATCGATATGGGCACTGAAATCATTTTTCTGCAGGGTTTGTGCAGGGTCCATTTCTTCAGTATCAGCGATGGTATCAATCAGCGGTTTATCCATATCACCACCCACCGGGTAGTCCATGGAAGTTACACGCTCATTCAGGCCCAGCATCTTCTCAACGGTTTCAACCGGACGATCCAGTGCATCGGCAATCTCTTCCGGAGTAGCCTCGTGATCCAGCTTCTGCGTCAGCTCACGAGCCGCACGCAGATAAACATTCAGCTCTTTGACCACATGGATTGGTAGGCGAATCGTACGGGTCTGATTCATCAGGGCCCGCTCAATGGTCTGACGGATCCACCAAGTGGCATAAGTGGAGAAGCGGAAGCCACGCTCAGGGTCAAATTTTTCCACCGCGCGGATCAAACCCAAGTTGCCTTCTTCAATCAGATCCAGCAGGGTCAAACCACGATTCAGATAACGGCGGGCAATTTTAACCACCAGACGAAGATTACTTTCGATCATACGACGACGGCCAGCTTCATCACCCTTACGGGCTAAACGGCCATAGTAAACTTCTTCTTCGGGGCTCAGTAGAGGAGAAAAACCAATCTCATTCAAATATAGCTGAGTGGCATCGAGACTCTTTTCTGATTTATCTTCACGGGCCAGAGCACGCTCAAAATCAGAGTCTACGCTATCGGTTTCAGAGGTGGTGCTGTTTCCAGAGGTGCCACTGAAATCAACATCAAATTCGTTGTTATACTCGCGTTGTAAAGTCGTCATAACAGCATTCCCATTGTCCTGTGCCCACATGTTTTGTGCATAACATGGAGCTCATTATTTTTATTAATACAGGCCTGTCATTGGGGGAGTTGTGAACGCTTACATCCCTTGTAGTACTTCAGATCACAACGACCAAGGTATTGGCCTTTTTTTGTTTCTGATTCATTTCTAAGTTTTTCCGCATACACATATACTTCTAGGTCTTTTGCGAAGACAGCCTCAGCTTATTGATTTTATTATGTTTTTATCAAAAAGCCTTCATAGACACTTCACAACACACAAGTCGTTTTTCCGTGACCGGTTCGTCTTGCGTACTATCAAGCTACAACTTTGGTATGACCAAATGCAACCTTTTTTTAAAAAATTTATTAGAAAGACATGATTGAAAAGGATTCAAGAAGAGAGGCTGTCTGTTACAAAACGTAAAAACAGCCTTAGTAATCATAGAGATAGCGTAGAACACTAAATATTCGATCGATTAATTTTTATTTTTTCCTTGAGAATCAAAGAAAATCACTAATAAAAACCCGGTTATCATCAAGATAACAACAGGGACTAACTGAGGATCGACACCGGTTAATAGCTCAAACTCCGTTGGCAGCAGGTTTTCCTGAGTAATAGGGACCACCTTGCCATGACTATCCAGCTTGTAGGCCAGCAGCTGCTTCCAGGGCCAGATCTGTTGCAGAGAACCCACCAGCACACCGGTCAGTACTGCCAGGGTCATCGAGCGGAAACGATTAAACAACCAACCCAGTACATGAGAGAAACTGAGCAAGCCCGCACCACAACCCAGGGCAAACCAGGATAGTGTAATCAGCTCCAGTCCCTTCACTGCTTGAATAATGCCACCATAGATTCCCATTACCAGTAACAAGAAGCTGCCTGAAACTCCGGGTAAGATCATGGCACAGATGGCAATTGCCCCCGCGATAAACACCTGCATCGGGTTATCAACACTCAGGCTGGGTACCACATGATTAATCAGGCTCATCAAAATCATTCCAAGCAGCAAGCCCAATGAGGTCGCTATGGTTCTGCCTTCAATCTGGCGATAGATGACAAACACAGACGCTGTGATCAAGCCAAAGAAAAAAGCCGACAGCAGGATAGGATGAAATTCCAGCAGATAGCTGATCAGATGAGCCAGTAACAGCAGACTGCTTAAGATACCGCCCAGCAGTGTTAATAGAAACCCTCCATCGACCTTTTGCCAGACCGCTTTAATGCCTTGCTGACGCCACAGACCAAACAAGGTGGGGTTAACGCTACGGATGGCACCTAACAGGCGTTCATAGATGCCTGTGATAAAGGCTACGGTACCACCGGAAACACCAGGGACGGCATCTGCCGCCCCCATTGCCATACCTTTAAAAAAAATCTCCAGATGTTGCTGGCTTCTCATAGTCAGACTTTTCCTTCCAATAAGGGGACAAAACGTACATCGGCCAACACCTCGGTTTTCAGGCCATTAGCGGTACGTTGTACCTGTATCAGCTGTTGTTTGCCCTCTTCCCCTACAGGCAATATCAGACAACCATCAGGCTTAAGTTGTTCAATCAAAGGCTGTGGAATCTCCACAGGGGCAGCTGTTACCAAAATAGCATCAAAAGGGGCTTGCTCCGGCCACCCCAGAAAACCATCGCCATGACGTAACTGGACATTATCCAGCGCCAGGGCATCAAAACGTTCCCGTACCTTGCACTGGAAGGAGCCTATCCGTTCCAGTGTGAAAATTTGATCAAATAATTTGGCTAGCAGTGCGGTTTGATAACCAGAGCCGGTACCTATCTCCAGCATTTTCTTTGGTCGTTCAGGCAGTGCTAACAAGCATTCTGTCATCATCGCCGCCATCAATGGCTGAGATAGGGTCTGGCTAAAACCGATAGGCAAGGCGATGTCGTCATAAACACGATGGGAGATCGCTTCGTCGACAAAAATATGTCGTGGTAGTGTCGACATCTGTTGGAGCAGCTCTTCGTTACAGATGCCCTGTTCTCTTAGACGCTGCACCATACGATCCCGGGTCCGCTGGGAGGTCATACCGATCCCTTGCAGATTCCAGCGCTCAGTCACGACCAGACTCCAACAAGTCCTCCAGACCTGATAGCCAAGCCTGCAGATCTTCCTGAGCAGAATGCTGGGTCATATCCACATGCAACGGGGTTATGCTGATATAACCCTGCTCGACAGCATAGAAATCCGTATCCGGCCCCGCATCTTTTGTCGGCCCGACACCAGGAATCCAGTAACGCTGTTTGCCCCGGGGATCTTTTGTCGCCACGGGCTCACCCGCTTGATGACGATGACCCAGGCGAGTTAAGCGAATACCCTTGATCTCCTCGTAAGGCAGATCCGGTACATTGATATTGATAATACTGCCCGCTGGTAGTCGCAGCTGCTTAAAGGCCGGTAGTAAACGAGCGATAAACTCAGCGGCGGAAACAAAATGCTTTTTGCCCACTAAAGAGACCGCAATCGAAGGCACGCCTAAAAAGCGCCCTTCAGTTGCTGCGGCTACTGTGCCCGAGTAGAGCACATCATCGCCCAGGTTAGCACCATGGTTGATACCAGAGATCACCAGTTCCGCTTGCGCATTAAACAGTGAGGACAGCCCCATATAGACACAATCTGTCGGGGTACCATCAATACTGATAAAACCATTGTCCATGGTTTCCGGACACAGAGGACGCTTCAGGGTTAAAGAGTTACTGGCACCACTGCAGTCTCGATCAGGAGCCACTACAGTAACCCTGTCTGTCACCTGGCTTAAGCGTTCCGCCAAAACCTTAAGACCTTCCGCACGCACACCATCATCGTTGGATAATAGAAGTCTCATCACCTTTCCTGCTATCAACCGTTTTTACTATCAGCTTTTCTTAAAGCTATCTTGCAGCTCTTATTGAAGCGTTTGTTACAGTGCTTCTTGGCAGTAACCTTATTCGATCATATCCGAAGTCGGTGACTGCCAGTTGGCCAGCTCACGCAGAATAGAGGTGGCAAAGGTACCGACCGGTAATGCAAAAGACACTACCAGATCATCATCTTGCCAATCCCAATTCAGGTTTTGTGGGATCAGCCGCAGGGCCCGGCGTTCATGGCGTAGACCAGCACTGGCGATACCGGTAATCACTTGTGGGAATTCTGTCGCAACCTTTTGTTCCAGCTCAGCCACATCTCCGGACAGAGGATAATCACCATCGCCCCACATAGGGCCGGTTGGATGAATTACACCTTCTGCTAGACGGCTATGAACATCCTCATCATCCAGCTCAATAGCAAACTGGCTGCGGCTACCAGAGAAGGTCGCAATATCACCACTTAACCACTGCTGCCAACTGTTCTGCCGCACACGCTCTGCCAGTATCTGATTAAACACCCAGCTACGTAGAGAAGACAGCAACATTGCTTTGTTGTCTTTATCCCGTTTACTGAGCTTCAGACTTTGACCGGCTTCAACCCGAGCAACGGCTTTGGTCAGGTTATTACCATTACGGCCAAAACGCTGTTCACCGAAATAGTTTGGTACACCTTGAGTCGCGATCTTATCCAGGCGCTGCTCTGCTTCGGTATGATCAGCCTGATAGTTACGCAGGCGAATGGTGAATTTATTGGCACGGTGTACACCACGCTTTAACTTTTTGCGATGGCGTACGGCCTTTAGAATCTCCACGCCTTCAACACAGAAGCTATCCCAATCAGGGGAGTCCAAACCCGGAATATGGACACTGAACCACTGCAGCGTCACCGCATGGCGGTCTTTCAGCCCAGAGTAGGACACGGCGGAGTAACTGACATTGGCAAAGCGTGCCAACTGACGCGCGACCCAATCCGTATTATTGCCGCGCTTACGTACCCAAAGAAAATGATGTTCGCCTTCACCTTCCGGCTCAAAGCCCATCAGTTCCTCAACCAGAAAATCTTCAGGTTCGGTGCGCAGACCGGCTTCAGCCAAGGGGCCACCCCAGGCATAAGGAAAATCCAGAGAAAGCGGACAAGCTTGATCAGTATCGGTGTGGTTCATTCAATTTTCCAAAATGGTTTGGGGTAAAAATATATAGAGTCTTGGATTCAAGTAATCGCTAGCTTAGATGTAGTAGATCGCACGCTTTAGCACTTTGCCAATAATCCTGACTTAACTCTTTGCTAACAGTAAGGCCACCGCATGGGCTGCGATACCTTCTTTGCGCCCTGTATAGCCCAGTTTTTCCGTTGTGGTCGCTTTCACATTAACCGCGCCCACTTCGACCTGAAGATCCTGCGCCAGCAGATCACGCATCTGGTCAATATGAGGTGCCATCTTAGGGGCCTGGGCAACAATGGTGCTATCAATATTGCCCACTTGCCAGCCCTGTTGACTCAACAGGTTGACCACATGACGCAGCAAGGCACGACTATCCGCACCGGCATATTCAGGATCGGTATCCGGGAAGTGTTTACCAATATCTCCCAGACCTGCGGCACCTAATAGCGCATCACACAGAGCATGGATCAGCACATCACCGTCGGAATGAGCCACCAGTCCCTGCTCATAAGGGATACTCACCCCACCAATAACGATATGGTCGCCGGGGCCAAATTTATGCACGTCAAAACCGTGGCCAATTCGCATTCTTCTTTCCTATGTCTTCTATTTCTTTCTTAGCGATTACAAAGCTAGCAGAGCCTATTTGAGATCACAAAAGCGCGCTATCGACCCTGATTATTTTGTTCTGCCACTATATATTGAGACAACCAGCTACATGCACCTTTCTACAATCAAAAATCAGCTCGAACTACAATCAGGGATCTGTTCGAAACTTTGGCTTGTAGAAGTTTTAGCTTGTATAAGTACCCTGAGCAGTTAAAAACAGTTCAGCAAAATAAAGGTCATCAGGGTGAGTGACTTTAATATTGTCTCTTTGCCCAGCGACCAGTGCCGGTTGATAACCGGCCCATTCAATAGCCGAAGCTTCATCAGTAACCACAGCACCTTGTTCCAGCGCTTGGTTCAAACTCTGACGCAGTAAACCATAACGGAACATCTGCGGGGTTAGTGCATGCCACAGACGATTGCGATCCACTGTCCCAGAAATCCGTCTTAGATTGCTATCATCAGGTGCAGGTTGTGCCCGCTTCATGGTATCCGCAACAGGTAGAGCTAAAATACCGCCCACGTCATCATCACTCAGTTCACTGACCAACTTTTGAATATCTTCAGCACGGACACAGGGGCGGGCCACGTCGTGTACCAGTACCCAGTCATCATCATCTGCCTGTTCAGCAATCGCAGCCAAGCCATTTAACACGGTATCACAGCGCTCTTTGCCACCCTCGGCAAAAATAAATGCCTGATGGCCTGAAATCTGATCACAATACTCGGGCCAATAGGGATCATCAGGGTTTAAGCACAGAACAATTTTTGCCTGCGGTAAAGCCTGCTGCAAACGCTGTAATGTAAGCTGAATAATCGGTTGGCCTAACAGAGAAAGGTATTGTTTGGGACGATCGGCCTGCATGCGAGAGCCCACACCGGCGGCAGGCACCAATAACCAGATTTTATTCATGACGCGCGTTTACCTGAAATGCCGTACTGACATGTCGAGATAACATGCCGAGATAATAGAAAACAGAGGTGATTTATTGAGCTGTCTGAGAGTTACCCAACGCAGGCCCTGACTCAATCGACGTCGCCGTGGTAGGAACGTGACTGGATGTATTCGGATCGATCAACAGAAAGAAGGTTTCATTCTGGCGCACCATGCCCAGTTCATAACGGGCACGCTCTTCAATGGTATCCAGACCACTGCGCAGATCTTTTACCTCGGCCGCCAGCTCAGCATTACGGGCAGCCAGCTCTTCTGTGATTACTTTCTGCTGCTTAATCTGGCTTTCCAGCTGCCAATTCTCCGGCAAACTGCCCTCTCCGGCCCAGAGACGAACCTGCAATAAGGTGATGATCAGCACCAATACCAGATTTAGAAAACGAAACATCGTGTACCCTGTTTAGCCCAAGCCGCGAAAAGAAGAGAGTCTAACAAAAAAGGGGAGCCACTTGGCCCCCCTTTTCGATCTAAGCGCGATTAAATCACATGGATTTTAATCTTATGCCTGACCTTTGATCTCTTTCAGACCATTGTATACCGCTTTGTCGCCCAGCTCTGCTGCAATTTCCAGCAGACGGTTGTACTTAGCAACACGGTCAGAACGACACAGAGAACCGGTCTTGATCTGACCCGCTGCAGTACCCACTGCCAGATCAGCAATGGTGGTGTCTTCAGTTTCACCGGAACGGTGAGAGATCACAGCAGTGAAGCCTGCGTCTTTAGCCATCTGGATCGCATCCAGAGTTTCAGACAGAGAACCGATCTGGTTAAACTTGATCAGAATAGAGTTACCGATGCTCTCTTCGATACCGCGAGACAGGATCTTAGTGTTGGTTACGAACAGATCGTCACCTACCAGCTGAACCTTGTCACCGATCTTCTTAGTCAGGCTCGCCCAACCGTCCCAATCGGACTCATCCATACCGTCTTCGATAGACACGATAGGGTAAGTTTCAGTCAACTTGGCCAGGTAATCACCAAAACCGTCTGCGTCAAATACCTGACCTTCACCGGCTAGATCGTATTTGCCATCTTTGTAGAATTCGGAAGAAGCACAGTCCAGCGCCAGAGTTACATCTTTACCCAGCTCGTAGCCTGCTTTTTCTACTGCTTCTTTGATCACTACCAGCGCTTCTTCGTTAGACGCCAGGTTAGGTGCAAAACCACCTTCATCACCTACCGCAGTGTTCAGGCCTTTGCCTTTAAGTACTGCTTTCAGGGCGTGGAAGATTTCTGCACCACAACGCAGCGCTTCACCGAAAGAAGTGAAGTTTACTGGTTGAACCATAAACTCCTGAATATCAACGTTGTTGTCTGCGTGCTCACCACCGTTGATGATGTTCATCATAGGTACAGGCATGGAGAACTGACCCGCAGTACCATTGATTTCAGCGATGTGTGCGTACAGAGGCAGACCTTTATCAGCCGCTGCTGCTTTAGCTGCTGCCAGAGATACTGCCAGAATAGCGTTAGCACCCAGAGTGGCTTTGTTTTCAGTACCATCCAGCTCCAGCATTTTGTTGTCCAGAGCACGCTGGTCTGCTGCATCCATACCTACCAGAGCAGCACGGATAGAAGTGTTTACCGCTTCAACCGCTTTCAGGACACCTTTACCCAGGTAACGACCTTTGTCACCGTCACGCAGTTCCAGTGCTTCACGGGAACCTGTAGATGCACCGGAAGGCGCACATGCGCTGGCGCGAACACCGGATTCCAGAACAACTTCGGCTTGAACGGTAGGGTTACCACGGGAATCAAGTACTTCAAGTGCCTTGATATCAACAATTGCTGTCATTTGGGTTTTACTCCAGAAGGTTAGGCTGCACACAGCCGTCTTTCAGTTACAGTGTAATCTTGTCAGCTCTCGCCAGAGTTCAGCGTTGACCTCTCAAATACCGCCCCCCTCAGGTTGGTATCGGGTCATTTTTGGCTGATGCTCGCTGGCGGGAGCGCTATTCTATCAGATATCGAATGAATTAATGGACCAATTCACGCGTCAATTAATCGATATCCAGCTCATCAAAGCTTTTCACCACATCGTCGACCGCTTTCATCTGCTGCAGGAAAGGCTCCAGCATTGCCAATGGCAGAGCAGAAGGGCCATCGCACTTGGCTTGATCAGGATTTGGATGCGCTTCCAGGAACAGACCGGCCAGACGCTGAGCCATACCGGCACGGCCCAGTTGAGCCACCTGACCACGACGACCGCCGGACGCTGCGCCCATAGGATCACGGCATTGCAGCGCATGGGTGACATCAAAAATCACTGGGGCACCGTTACAGGCTTTTTTCATCACATCGAAGCCCAGCATATCGACCACCAGGTTGTCATAACCAAAGCAGCTGCCGCGCTCACATACCATGATCTGATCGTTACCGCACTCGGCAAACTTCTCCACCATATTGCCCATCTGAGCAGGGCTGGTGAACTGAGGCTTTTTGATATTGATGACTGCACCGGTCTGCGCCATCGCCTGCACCAGATCAGTTTGGCGAGCCAGGAAGGCCGGTAGCTGGATAATATCAGCGACCTCAGAAACCGGTTGTGCTTGATACGGTTCATGCAAATCAGTGATCACAGGCACATTAAACTGCTCTTTCACTTCCGCCAGAATTTTCAGGCCCTCTTCCAGACCTGGTCCACGGAAGGAATGGATCGAAGAGCGATTGGCCTTATCAAAAGAGGCTTTAAATACGTAAGGGATATTCAGGCGGGAGGTGACTTCCACATAATGCTCAGCGATTTCCATCGCCAGATCACGGGATTCCAGTACATTCATACCACCCAGTAATACGAAAGGCAGCGAGTTGCCCAGTTTAAGATCCGCAACCTCAATCACTTTATCCGGCATATTCCTACTGTCCTGCATACGCCTACTTTTTGATCGGCAGGCTATTCAATGATGGCTGTCATAAGGCTTTTACCGGGTTGTTAAACCCGCAGAATGACAGTGGTGATTCTATTGATAACAATAGAGACACTATTTACGACTACTTATGACTACAGACACAATGGCCCGGATAACCGGGCCATTGTTTATACTATTTCGAGCCTATCAGGCTTCAGACTTAGCGGCTTTTTGCGCCAGACCAGCCTGAACAAAACCTGAGAACAGCGGATGGCCGTCACGAGGTGTCGAAGTAAATTCCGGGTGGAACTGACAAGCGATAAACCAAGGGTGGTCTTTCAGCTCAACCATTTCTACCAGAGAGTTGTCGGTGGAACGGCCAGAGAAGATCAGACCGGCTTTTTCCAGATCTTTCACAAACTGATCGTTCACCTCGAAGCGGTGACGGTGACGCTCAACGATCACATCTTTACCGTACACTTCACGAGCCTTAGAGCCACGCTTCAGTTTACAGTCCTGACCGCCCAGACGCATGGTACCGCCCAGGTCAGAGCTCTTATCACGCAGCTCGATCTTACCTTCCGCATTAACCCATTCGGTAATCAGACCGATAACCGGGTGAGTGGTATCATGAGTGAATTCGGTTGAGTGTGCATCGGCCATACCCGCCACATTACGCGCGTATTCAATCACCGCAACCTGCATACCCAGACAGATACCCAGATAAGGAATATTATTTTCACGAGCAAACTGAGCCGTCGCGATCTTGCCTTCTACACCACGCTCACCAAAGCCGCCCGGAACCAGAATGGCATCTTTATCTTTCAGACGCTCTGTACCGTTACGCTCGATCTCTTCAGAGTCGATATATTCGATGTTCACCTTGGTACGGTTGCTGATACCGGCGTGATCAATCGCTTCGATCAGAGACTTATAGGCATCCAGCAGTTCCATGTACTTACCGACCATGGCGATGTTGATGCTCTTCAGCGGGTTCAGCTTAGCATCGGCTACCGCAACCCACTCAGACAGATCGGCAGGTTTGCAATCCAGACCGAAACGCTTCACTACGATCTCATCCAGATTTTGCTCGTGCAGCATGCCAGGAATACGATAGATGGTATCCGCATCTTCCAGTGAGATAACCGCTTTCTCGTCTACGTTGGTAAACAGAGAGATCTTACGACGCTCATTGGCTTCGATGGTTACTTCGGAACGACATACCAGAATGTCTGGCTGAATCCCGATAGAACGCAGCTCTTTAACCGAGTGCTGAGTTGGCTTGGTCTTAGTCTCACCAGCAGTCTTGATGTAAGGCACCAGCGTCAGGTGCATAAACATAGCGCGGTCAGAGCCCACTTCAACTTTCAGCTGACGTACAGCTTCCAGGAATGGCTGGGATTCGATATCACCTACGGTACCACCGATCTCAACCAGGGCTACGTCATAACCTTCAGCACCGGCGATTACACGGTTTTTGATCTCATCAGTGATATGAGGAATGACCTGAACGGTACCGCCCAGGTAATCACCACGACGCTCTTTGCGCAGTACGTGCTCGTAAACACGACCAGTGGTGAAGTTATTACGCTGAGTCA
This sequence comes from uncultured Oleiphilus sp., assembly GCA_964342385.1. Lineage (GTDB taxonomy): Bacteria > Pseudomonadota > Gammaproteobacteria > Pseudomonadales > Halomonadaceae > Oceanospirillum. The sequence continues at coordinate 71,621 of CAYFGP010000001.1, forward strand.
TCTTGGTACGGATAAAACGCTCATAGTGACCCAGATCCAGATCAGTTTCAGCGCCATCTTCCGTCACAAATACTTCACCGTGCTGGAATGGGCTCATAGTACCTGGATCAACGTTGATATACGGATCCAGTTTCAGCATGGTGACCTTCAGGCCACGAGCTTCAAGAATAGCGGCCAGAGATGCAGAGGCGATGCCTTTACCTAAAGAAGAAACAACACCGCCTGTGACGAAGATATATCGCGTCATGGAGAACCTGTTAACGTTATGCTGTAAAAAATAAAAAGAAGGGGGGTATTACCAGATGGGAGTGCAGGATACCAGAAGCCTTACTACAGCTCAATTCAAGTGCACATTTTTCCAGCAGAAAAGTGGAATCGCCTAAAGAATGTAGGGCATTCGATTTTATTGCTGAAGGAGGGCAACTGAAGTATCAATCCGCCTGCCAACACACCTGCCAATATTGGCCATACTCTTGTGAAATACCTTGTGCAATATCAAGGGAAAATTCTGGCGAAATATCTGGCATAACAAAACCTCGATCAAACCATAAATCAGCAACTGCGATCAGGTGTTCTTTACCATCAGTGCTCATCCACCATAACAATGGCAACTGCTGTCTTTGCCATGGTGGAATATCCGCTTCCTGTAACAGCTTTTTTAATACCTTGGTGCCGCGCTTAGGCAAACAAATTTTTTCACCACCCTGGCGATAACGCAGCTCCAGATGCCCGCTATCCGGTAGTTTTAATCTCACCTTATTAGAACTGTTTGCTCCTAGTTCGAATTCTTCTTTATCCCGCTGTTGAGGTAATTGTTGAGATAAAGACTGCAATGACCATTCACCACCAGGAAGTGTTAGCTGAATCGATACAGTGCTCAAGGGCAAGCCGGAGAGACGATAGCCCTTACTGATATCAATACATGTTGACGATTGATTCAGAAAAACGTGATCCTGCGATGACGTTAATTGATCACTTTTTGGTCGAGAAGGCTTTACTAGATAAAGCCGATTACGGAAACGTCGGAGTTGATAGCCACCCCAGTCAAAACATGGCTCAGCATCCTCTCTAGAAGCAACAATCTCAGCAAAGATCACCTGCCACTGTTTTTGCTCCAGCTCAGGCATACCACCTTGCTGTAACCAATGACGTAGCAGATTGGTTTGGCGTACCTGTGTTAATTCAGTCAGAGCCTGACAACATAAACTCTTGTCACCCTGACAAACCTTTTCCAAGTCCAACTCCGCCAGATCACTATTAAGTTCTGCCGCATCCGATAGATTCTGCCCGACACGACTGAGCACTCGATTAGTCGAAGGCCAGCGCTGTTTGAGTAACGGCATCACTTGGTGACGCAGATAATTACGATCAAACTCCAGACTGGCGTTAGATTCATCCTCAACCCAACTTAACTGTTGCTGATGGGCATACGCTTCCAGCTGTTGACGACTGTAATTCAATAAAGGACGAAATAGCTGACCTTGGCCCAGCCCCCTTTGTTGCGGCATACCCGCCAAGCCCTGACTACCAGCCCCACGCATTAAACGCAGCAACAGCGTTTCAGCTTGATCATCACTATGATGGGCCATCAGTATCAGGTCATCCTGCTGCAAAGCGTCGCTAAAGACCTGATACCTAGCCTGACGGGCCTGAGCTTCAATATTGCCGCTTGTATCCAACTGAACCCTATGTACCTGACACTCGATATTGATACCAAAGCGTGTTTGGTAATTCTCACATAGCTGTTGGCAATGCAGTGCCCACTGATCCGCATTCGCGCTTAGGCCATGGTGGATATGAATGACCTTCAGATCTTGATTCTGCTGCTGGCAATAACGTACCACTAGATCCAATAACACCACGGAATCCAAGCCACCACTCAACGCCAGCCAAAGCTGTCGGTATTTTGGAAATGGTGCGAGAACAATATTGGGCTCAGAGAGAGGAGGCATTTGAAATCTATATATTGATTGGATTATTTGAGGTTTCTATCTTAAACAGCGGATAAAAAATAACCCTGAAAGCTTAAGCCCTCAGGGTTATTGATCTCAACACGCATTTGGCAAGCTCGCTCTTGAATTTCAGAGCCGGAACCTACAGTAACGAATTAGCTATTACCCAGCGCTTCATTACCCGCGTAGTAAGACATCAGGCGCTCGTAACGACGCTCAACCAGCTGGTCTCCGTCCAAACCAGACAGGCGATCCAGAGTTTCCAGCAGGTTATTTTTCATCGCCGCTGCAACGCTTTCAGGGTTACGGTGTGCACCACCCAGAGGCTCGCTGATCAGACGATCAACTAGACCCAGCTCGTACAGGCGACCAGCAGTTACACCCATCGCTTCTGCTGCATCTGCCGCACGCTCAGCACTCTTCCACAGAATAGACGCACAGCCTTCTGGAGAGATTACGGAGTAGATAGAGTTCTCCAGCATAATCAGCTCATCACATACGCCGATTGCCAGTGCACCGCCGGAACCACCTTCACCGATTACGGTAGAGATAATTGGAGTTTTCAAACGAGACATCACTGCCAGGTTGTAAGCAATCGCTTCACTCTGACCGCGCTCTTCCGCATCGATACCTGGATATGCCCCAGGGGTATCAATAAAGGTCAGGATAGGCATATTAAAACGCTCAGCCATCTCCATCAGACGACAGGCCTTACGGTAACCTTCCGGACGCGGCATACCGAAGTTGCGACGTACCTTCTCTTTTACATCGCGACCTTTCTGATGACCGATTACCATTACCGGTTTGTCATCCAGACGCGCAATACCACCCACAATTGCCGGATCATCAGCAAAGTTGCGATCACCGTGCAGCTCATCAAAATCAGTAAAGATGTGCTCGATATAATCCAGAGTATAAGGACGCAGAGGGTGACGAGACAGTTGAACCACCTGAGCCGGAGTCAGTTTGGCAAAGATCTCTTCCATCAGCTTGATGCTTTTATCCTGCAGACGGGTGATCTCTTCTGTGATGTTCAGCTGATTATCGTTACCAACCAGACGCAGTTCATTAATTTTTGCTTCTAGCTCAGCAATTGGCTGTTCAAAGTCCAGATAATTGGGGTTCATAGGTCCACGCTTTTAATCAATACCTGCCAAAACTTTGCTCTGGCAGCGAATGTGCATCTTATGGCCGTGTGATCGGGATGCGTCCACGTCCACAAATGAAATCAGGTAAAGTCAGGCTCTGCCGTCCACCGTTTCAAACAGCAAACCTTTTTGAGCCAGAAATATTTTAAGCCGGTAATAGTACGGCAAAGACAGGGTAAAAAAAACCTCTGCCTGTGACGGAACAGCCCAGCTGATCCGCCTATTGGCCTTTACCAGGGTTAACGTTATTAATCACCATAGCTTAGGCGAACATTTTTCAGGCCAAAGCCATCGTATAAGCTGTAAATCAACTCATCGCTGGGTATGACATGCCATTGCTGAGAAAGTTTTACCCTGCCCTCAACATCGGGTCGGTAATAGTCGATTTCAACCGGCACCCCCTGATCCGGTTCGGGAACGGTAAACGGCTGCAGCTTGCTCTTCAGCAGGTCTAAGCTCTTACTGTTCAGCTCCTGCTGACGCCAACTCAGGCGCAGGCCTTTACTGTAACGAATCCGTGACTCTAACAGACCAGTCACACCCTTTGCTCGCACGCGCAAACTGCCGGAATAGTCATCAAAGCTCACCTCGCCTTCAATCACCACCAGCTGATCCTTCTGCAGGTAGTTACGGTTGGCTTCGTACAACTCACCAAAGACAGAAACTTCAGTACGACCGGAGCGATCATCCAGAGTGACAAAGGCAATGGTATCGCCCTTTTTACTCTTCATGGTGCGGATATCGATAATCAAACCTGCCAGCTTCTGCACTTCACGACTGGCTGCCAGCTCACTCAGTTTCTGACGAGCAAAACGACGTACCTCTTTTTCGTATTCATCAAACGGGTGACCGGTCAGATACAAGCCCAAGGTATCCCGCTCGCCTTTCAGGCGCTCCTTATCGGTCCACTCCCTAACATTGAGGTGATCAGCATAAGGATCGGTATCGGCTTCCGCTTCCAACTCACCAAACATATCCATCATGCCGATATCAGCATTACGGCTACTCTGTACTGCAGCTTTCAGAGCGTCTTCCAGACTGGCCATCATAATGGCCCGCTTAGAGCCCCACGACTCTACATTAGGTCCCAGCTTATCCAGTGCACCACAGCGAATCAGCGCTTCAAGGGTACGCTTATTCAGCTTACGAGAATCGGTACGCTCACAGAAATCGAACAGGTCAACAAAAGGGCCGCCCTGACTACGGGCTTCCACAATGGCTTCAATAGGGCCTTCACCCACACCTTTAATCGCACCCAGGCCGTAAACGATCTCACCGTCATCATTGACCGAGAACTTAAAGTCACCGGTATTCACATCGGGCGGTGTCAGCGGCAACTTCATGTTGCGACACTCTTCTACCAGGGTTACCACCTTATCGGTGTTCTGCATCTCGGTAGACAGTACCGCTGCCATAAAGGGCGCTGGGTAGTGTTCTTTCAAATAAGCAGTCTGGTAAGACACCAGCGCATAAGCCGCCGAGTGGGATTTGTTAAAACCATAACCGGCGAATTTTTCTACCAGATCAAAAATATTACCTGCCAGGTCTAGATCGATACCGCCCTTTTCACAGCCTTCTAAAAAGACCGTACGCTGCTTGGCCATCTCTTCGGGTTTTTTCTTACCCATGGCTCGACGCAGCAAATCCGCACCACCCAGACTGTAGCCCCCCATCACCTGGGCAATCTGCATCACCTGCTCCTGATACAGAATAACGCCGTAGGTAGGTTTCAGTACCGGCTCAAGACTTTCCAGCTGGTAATCCGGGTGCGGGTAAGACATTTCGGCACGACCGTGCTTACGGTCGATAAAGTCATCTACCATGCCCGACTGCAGCGGCCCTGGACGGAACAGGGCCACCAGTGCGACGATATCTTCAAAACAGCTGGGCAGCAGACGTTTAATCAGATCCTTCATACCGCGGGATTCCAGCTGGAATACCGCGGTGGTTTCCGCACGTTGCAGCAGATCAAAGGTCGGCTTATCGTCCAACGGGATAAAATCGATATTAAACTCGTTATTACCCACCTGCTGGTGAATCATCTTCACCGCCCAGTCGATAATGGTCAGGGTCCTCAGACCCAGGAAGTCAAACTTAACCAGACCAGCGGCTTCTACGTCATCCTTATCGAACTGAGCCACCAGGCCACCGCCGCCCTCTTCACAGAATACCGGAGAGAAGTCGGTCAGCGTGGTAGGTGAAATTACTACACCACCGGCGTGTTTACCCGTACCCCGCACCGTACCTTCCAGACGCAGCGCCATCTCCCAGATCTCGGCACCGTCTTCATCGTTGGCGATAAACTCTTTCAGCACCTCTTCCTGCTCAATCGCCTTGGATAGCGTCATGCCCACTTCAAATGGGATCATCTTGGACAGCTTATCCGCCAGGCCGTAGGGCTTACCCTGAGCACGAGCTACATCACGCACTACCGCTTTTGCCGCCATAGTACCAAAGGTCGCGATCTGAGATACCGCGTCACGGCCATAGTGATCCGCAACATAGTCGATCACCTTATCCCGGCCATCCATACAGAAATCGATATCGAAATCGGGCATGGAAACACGTTCCGGGTTCAGAAAACGTTCGAACAGCAGATCGTACTCCAGCGGATCAAGATCGGTAATCTTCTGGGCATAGGCCACCAGAGAACCGGCACCGGAGCCCCGGCCTGGCCCAACCGGCACACCGTTATTTTTCGCCCACTGGATAAAGTCCATTACGATCAGGAAGTAGCCTGGGAATCCCATGGACAGAATGGTTTCCAGCTCAAAATCCAGTCGCTCACGATAGATCTTTTCTGTCTCGGGGAAATCCGGCGCATTGACATCAAACAGGGTTTTCAGACGCTCCGTCAGGCCATCGTGAGACACCTTGCGGAAGAACTCATCCATGGTCATACCTTCCGGGATTGGGTAATCCGGCAGGAAGTATTTGCCCAACTGGACATTGATCGTACAACGCTTGGCGATCTCAACACTGTTTTGTAGGGCTTCCGGGATATCAGAAAACAGCTCCGCCATCTCTTCTGCAGATTTTAGATACTGTTCTTCGGAGTGGCCCTTATTACGGTGAGGATCATCCAGCGCACGACCTTCACCGATACTGACTCGGGTTTCATGAGCCCAGAAATCATCCTTCTCGATAAAACGCACATCGTTGGTGGCTACTACTGGACATTGATACTGCTCCGCCAGTTGCATGGAGGCGTGCAGACACTCCTCATCGCCAGCACGATAGGTACGCTGCAGCTCAAGATAAAAACGGCCAGGGAAAATCCCCATCCACTTTTCCAGCGCTTCTCGGGCCAGATCGTGATGTTCTCCCAACAGGTGACGACCGATATCCCCCTCTTTCGCTCCCGATAGTGCCAGAAGACCAGGTGCCTTCTCCTCAATCCAGGCCATCTTCATGATATTACGGCCCTGATGCTGTCCTTCCAGATAGCCCAGAGAGATCAGCTCCGTCAGATTGCGGTAACCCTCATCATTCATGGCCAGCAGAGTCATACGATATGGAGTCTGAGGATCTTCCGGGTTTTCTACCCAGATATCCGCGCCTGAGATCGGCTTAATACCATTGCCCTGCATGGTTTTGTAGAACTTCACCAACGCAAACATATTGGATTCGTCGGTGATCGCGATGGCAGGCATCTGCAACGCTTCTAACTTAGCCGGAAGCTTTTTAATACGCACCAAGCCATCAACCAGGGAGTATTCGGTATGCACACGCAGGTGGATAAATGAGGGAGCCATGACACTAGTCTCGGAGTGATAAATCAATTAAAAAGTGATGTAAAAAATAGCTTAGCTGCGACTATCAAAAACCAATAAAAAGCCGATTAATTAAAACGCTAATTACAGCAGCTGCATCTGTACCGGCTTAAAGGAGCGACGATGATACGGGGTGGGTCCTAACTCCTGCAAGGCCGCAAAATGTTGCTTAGTAGGATAGCCCTTATGCTTGGCAAAACCATAACCTGGGTATTCTTTTTCCAACTCAGCCATCTGACGATCCCGATACACCTTAGCCAGAATAGAGGCGGCGCTAATAGCCTCATGCCTGGCATCCCCTTTCACAACTGGCATAGAAGGACAGGGTAGTTCAGGACAACGGTTACCATCGACCAAAACAAACTCAGCCGCTGGCTTTAAACCTTCCACTGCACGCTGCATCGCCAGCATAGTGGCATGGAGAATATTGATACGATCAATCTCTTCTACCGTGCCTTCGGCAATATGCCAAGCGAGGGCTTTTTGCTGAATCTCATCAAACAAGGCTTCACGGCGTTTTTCGGATAGCTTTTTAGAATCAGCCAGACCTTCAATAGGCTGTTCGGGATCCAGGATTACCGCAGCGGTCACCACAGAACCTACCAAAGGACCACGGCCCACCTCATCGACACCGGCCAGAAGAACACCCTGATACGGGATTTCCAAAGGTGGGAAATCAGTTTTTGCCTTGGTGCTTGTTTTAGACTTCGCACTTGTTTTGGATTTGGCGCTTGCTTTTGACTGGGAGTCAGTTTGTGCTTTTGTCTTTGCCATAGCGGATTTGATCTGCCATTAAACCTGGGGAAATAAAAGAAGCTGTTTGATTAACGCTTGAGCCAACGAGACTACATTAACCTGCCGGTGTGGGATTTCTAACTGCAACCTCCTGAATAACGGATTCAATCGCATCGGCGGCTTTAGTACTGGCATCCCGACGTAGATCCTGATGCATCTGGTAGAAACGATCCACCAACGGCTGATATTTCTCAGGTTGTGTCAATCGATCAAGCATCTCTCGACTGAGGTTTTCCGGCGTCACCTGATCCTGAATCAACTCAGGAATCAATGCCTCATTGGCGATCAGATTAGGCAGAGAAACATAATCCACTTTCAGCATACGACTGATAATCGCATGACTAAGAGCCGCCATCTTATAAGCCACAACCACAGGCTTCTTCATCAACATCGCTTCCAATGCCGCCGTACCTGACGCCAGCAATACTGCATTGGCAGCCGTCATAATCTCGCGGGATTGACCATCATAAAGACGAATACGGCTGCGAATATCGGCAGGCACCTGTTCCAGCTGTTGCTCAATCTGCTCTCTGCGCTTGGCATTGGCACAAGGCACTGCGACTTGCAGATCATTCAGTTGCTGGCAACACATGACAGCAGACTGAATAAAGGGCTCAGCCAGGTATTTTACTTCGCTGCTGCGACTACCGGGCAACAAAGCCAACACGGGAATATCTTCAGGTAAATCCAGTTGCTGACGAGCCACCTGCTGATCGATATCCAGTGAAATTTCATCCGCCAGAGGATGGCCAACAAAGGTCACAGGAATATTAAATCGATGGTAATACTCTGGTTCAAACGGCAATAGTGTCAGCATATGATCGACACAACGAGCAATCTTTTTCAGTCGCCCCTGCTTCCATGCCCATACCGATGGAGACACATAGTGCACCACGGGAATCCCCGCCTCACGCACCCAACCTTCAAGTGTTAAATTAAAATCTGGTGCATCGATACCGATAAACAGATCCGGCTTTTCCTGTAGGCACAGGTCACGGACCTCTTTGCGGATACCTAACAGCTCACGCAGTCGCCCCAGAACTTCCACCAACCCCATCACAGAAAGGCGATCCATCGGCCAGTGACTGACAAAACCTTCCGCCTGCATACGCGGACCACCAATACCAAAAAACTCCGCATCCGGGTATTTCTGTTTAAAGGCTTTGATCAAACCTGCACCCAGAATATCCCCCGATAGTTCACCAGCAACAATAGCAATGCGCAGCGGTTTACCGGAGATCGGCATATTGATATCTGATGTAGACAAGGCATGATTAACAGAGGCTTCTGGCGACTTCATCATAGGACGGCTTAGCGGACAATGCCTCGGGTTGATGCTTTTAGGGAATCAACAAACACTTGTAGCTCAGGAGATAGATCATCAGATTCAATCTCAGCTACCGCAGTGTCTAGACGCAGACCTTTGCGATAAACCGTTTTATAAGCCTTACGCAGATCACTGATACTCTCTGAGCTAAAATCACGACGCTTCAAGCCTTCAACATTCATACCATGAGCTTGCGCAGGATTGCCGGTGACCATCAGGTAAGCAGGAACATCTTTTGACACATAAGTGCTGCCACCACACATAGCATGGGCACCAATATGACAAAACTGATGTACTGCAGAAGCACCACCCACAATTGCCCAATCATCGATCTTCACATGGCCGGCAATAGCGGCATCGGATGCGATAATGGTGTTATCACCGATGACACAATCGTGAGCGATATGCACACAGGTCATCAGCAGATTATTATTACCGATAATAGTCACGCCGTTATCCTGCACCGTACCACGATGCAGAGAGCAGCCTTCACGGATGACGTTATTATCACCAATAATCAGACGCGTTGGCTCACCCGCATATTTTTTATCCTGGCAATCTTCACCTACGGATGAAAATTGGTAAATCTTATTCCCCTTGCCAATGGTGGTCAGACGTGTGATCACCACATGAGGTCCTATCCAGGTACCGGAACCGATTTCAACATCGGGCCCGATAATAGAATAGGGCCCAATCTCAACGTCATCGGCAATAATCGCCGATGGATCAATAATGGCTGTGGGGTGAATTAAACTCACAGGGCTCTCTCTGCACACAGAATTGTACCTTCGCAGGCCAGCTCACCGTCTACTGTCGCACGGCATTCAAAGCGCCAGATGCCACGACGGGGTTTACCAATCACACTGGCTTCCAGCTTCAGCTGGTCTCCTGGGATTACAGGGCGCTTAAAGCGCACCTTATCACTGCCCACAAAGTAATAGATGCTGCCATCAGCAGGCTTCTTATCCATAGTTTTAAAGCCCAGTACACCTGCGGCCTGCGCCATAGCTTCAATAATCAGCACACCTGGCATTACCGGGTGATGAGGAAAGTGGCCATTAAAAAAGGGTTCATTAACGGTGACATTTTTATAGGCGACAATGGACTCGCCAAGCTCCAGCTCTACAACACGATCCACTAATAGGAAAGGGTAGCGATGGGGTAAATATTCTTTAATTTCGTTAATGTCCATTACCATTTATTCAACCTCAAAAAAGCCTGCGCACCTTATCGGTCGCAGGCGTATATAATTCTCTTATTAAATGCTTATTCAGAAGCTTTTTTCAAACCAGTCTGTTTTTCGAGCTTACGCACAGACTTAGCTAACTGATCCAGTTGAGCAAAACGCACTGTATTTTTGCGCCATTGCGGGGTTGAGACAGCCGTCGTACCTGATGAATAGCTCCCTTTCCGGGAAATATTACCGGTCACACTGGTTGCCATAGTGACCGTCACACCATCACAGATAGAAATATGCCCTGCAATATTAGCCGCACCACCAATCAAACAATAACGTCCAATTCGGGCACTACCAGCTATACCCACACAACCGGCAATGGCCGTACCATCGCCAATTTTAACATTGTGCGCAATCTGCACCTGACTATCGATAATCACCTGATTGCCGATCACAGTATCATCCAAAGCGCCACGATCAATATTGGTATTAGCACCAATCTCAACATGGTCGCCTATGATAACACTACCTAGCTGAGCAATCTTGACCCAATTGCCATTTTCATTAGCAAAACCAAAACCATCGCCACCGATAACGGCACTACTGTGTATTCTTACCTGATTACCCAAAGTAACGCCATGATAGAGCGTCACATTGGGATGTAAGCGGCAACCTTCACCCAATTGGCAATCACGACCAATGACGGTGTTAGCACCGATGACACAGCCTTTTTCCAGTACAACACCCGCCTCAATAACAACCCCTGCTTCAATCGTCACGCCTTCAGCAATTTGAGCAGAAGGGTGAATCAACGCCGAGTCATGAATACCAATATCAACATCAGACATGGGGTCAAATAACTGACTGGCTCTGGCAAATGCCACATAGGGGTTATTTACGATCAAACAATGACCTGGACACAGCTCTGCCTGCTCTGCTTTTAACAGCACAGCACCAGCCTGGGTCGTCGACAGGTATTTTAGATAGTTGTTATTGGCTAAAAAGCTTAATTGAGCTGACTGACCCGTTTCCAGTGTACCCAGACCTGTAATCAGATAGTCTGGGTCACCGGAAAGTTCTGCATTTAACAGATCAGCCAGCTCCTGCAGGCTATAGGCGTTTGGCACGCTTACTTACCCTTTTTCTGTAGTACGTTCAGTTCTTTGATCACTGCCTGAGTCACATCCAGTTCAGGCTTAACAAAAGTCACTGCCTGGCGGTCCAATAACAGGTCAATCTTTGCCTTTTCAATCACTGCACGTACAGCATCGTCCAACATCAGGCGAGCATTACGAATATAGGCTTCTTGTTGTTGGCGTTGTTCTTTTTTCAGACGTTGCCCCAGAAACTGATACTCTTCCGCTTTTTCCTGGATCTCCTTACTGAGCTGACGCTTCTCATCATCACTCAACTTATCAGCTTCTTTCTTCAGGCGTTCCTGCAGCTTGCGAGCCTGTTCAGCCAATTCCCTAATCTCTTTTTCATCAGCACTCAGAGATTTTCGAATTTTCTCAAACTCACCTTTAGCTTGCTCCGTGCCCAAAAGTGCAGCACGCCAATCTAACACCGCAATTGTCTGATCAGCAGCCATTGCAAACCCAGGCAATAGACTCAGCAGTAAAACCCCGATATAACGTTTTAAAAACAGCTTTAAAAACATCATGTTAATCCTTGGTTATCAGAAGGTTTGTCCAATACTAAACTGGAAGAACTGAGTATCATCCCCAGATTTATCATTTATCGGTTTTGCAATACTAAAATCAAGAGGTCCAATCGGAGACAGCCAGGTTAAGCCCACACCAGCAGACATTCTTAACTCATCCAATTCGATACCTTTAGCGCAGTTTTCAGACACAGAGCTACATTCGGTTGCAAAAACATTACCGGCGTCAAAAAAGACACTGGTTTGTAACGAGCTGCGATCCTCAATAAACCACAGTGGATAGAGTAACTCTACACCTGCTTCAATCAGAACATTACCACCAAATGCACTGGGTTCATCCCCTTCAACGGTCGGCGTACTCAGCGGCCCCAGAGAGTTGGCCTCAAAACCACGTACAGAACCCAAGCCACCGGAGAAGTAGTGCTCATAAAACGGCAGTTGATTACTATTGCCAAAAGAGTTGGCATAAGCAAGATCTGTGCGGAACTTCAAAGAGAAGTCATCATTAAACGCATGCAGATAACGGCCCTTATAATCAATCTTATAGAAGCTCATGTCACTACCGGGAATCGTCGCTTCAGCGGATAAGCGCTGATAGCTTCCCTCTGTCGCCAGCACACCTCTGTTAAGGCGGTTATCGGTCATAAAACCACCAACCTTAAACGCCGTATGCTGATCACCTTCCGTAGCGATAAAATCAAGTACTTCCGCAACAGGCTCATCACCCGTATGCACCTTGATATTCTCTACACCAATCGTCATACCTAAACGGGCAGTTTCCGAAATAGGATAGCCAAAGGTCATCTTAGTACCATAGGAATCGGTAGAGAAACCACTGATATCTTCTTCTTCCAGATCACTTTCCTGATAGAAGACACTGATACCGCGACTCACCCCGTCCAGCGTGAAATAAGGGTCCAGAACAGATATATCCAACTTCTGTACCGAATCACTCTTATTCACCGAAAAGGAAACATTATTACCGGTACCCAGGAAGTTATTCTGCTTTACACCCGCACCAAAAATAATACCGCTATTTTCAGAGTAACCCACCGAAGCATTTAAGCTACCCGATGGCTGCTCCTCTACCGTAAAGTTAACATCGATCAGATCATCGACGCCTGGCACTCGTGGTGTATCCACCTGAACGTTTTTAAAGTAACCCAGACGTTCCAGTCGCACCTTGGAGTTTTTAATCGCATCAGTGGAAGCAGAACCGGCCTCCATCTGGGTGATTTCCCTACGCAGTACCTCATCTTTAGTCGTCACGTTACCGGTAAAGTTGATACGACGCACATAGGTTCGCTTACCCGGCGCAACAGACAAGGTGATCGACACGGTCTGATCATCATGCAGTTCAGGATTAGCATTGACGTTAGCAAAGGTAAAACCCTCTTTACCCATGCGCTTACGAATTGCCTCGGTGGTATTAACCAACTTGGTACGAGAGAAAGGTTGGCCAGGCTCCAGCTCAACCAGATCCAAAATCTCTTCAGGATCAACAACCAACTCACCGCTGAGCTTAATATCGCGGATATTGTAGATATCCCCTTCGGTCACATTGACGGTGACATAAACATCCAGACGATCCGGACTCACCGAAACCTGCGTCGAGTCAGTATTAAATTTCAGATAGCCCTGATCCAGATACCAGTTGCGTAGACGTTCCAGATCACCCTGTAGTTTAGGGCGAGAGTATTGACTGGCAGATGAGAACAGAGACCACGGTTGTTTAGGCTCCAGCTCAAAGCGCTTCATTAATTCTTCATTGTCAAAACGATCATTACCGGTGAAGTTAATATGACGAATGGTTGCCACATCCCCTTCATTGATCTTGACGTTCAATACAACACGGTTATCCGGTAGGGTTTCGATCTCAGTATTGATGTTGGCACTGTAACGACCCAAGCCGTGGTACATACGTTCCAGTTCCAGTTCAACCTGTTCCAACGTCACACGTTGGAAAATTTTTCCTGCCTTTAGACCGGATTGAGCGAGTCCCGCTTCCAGCTCTTCTTTCTTAATCTTGTCATTACCGGTGATGCGGATCTTATCAATCGAAGGTCGCTCTTTCACCACCAGCAATAACAGAGAGTCCTCACGCTCAATGCGCACATCATCAAATAATCCAGTTGCAAACAGCTGTTTACTAGCTTCAACCAGATCATCCTGAGTAACCGATTCATGTAGCTGAATTGGGAAAGCACTGAATACACGGGCAGCAGTCACACGCTGCAGACCTTCTACTCGAAGATCATCAAATACATAATTGGCCGAATACGCTGATACCGGCAGGCCTGCTAAAACGGCCGAAACACACACCGGCAACAATCGTTTTTTCCAAGACTTCATGGCTAACTTATCCATAAAGCGCCTGTTACAGGCGCATCAAATCATTATAAAAAGCAATTAACATCAGACTGCCCAGCAGAACCATACCGATGCGTAATCCCAACTGCTGTGCCTTTTCCGGTACCGCACGCCCCGTAACCGCTTCCACAAGATAAAACAACAGGTGACCGCCATCCAAAATAGGGATAGGCAATAGGTTAAGGACGCCTAAACTGATACTGATATAAGCCAGAAAAGTTAAGAAACTCTCCAAACCACTTTTGGCGGAATCACTGGCAACCTTAGCAATGGTAATGGGACCACTCAGATTATCCACCGAAATAAGACCGACAATCATTTTCCGAATCGAGTCTAAGGTCAAGCCAATCATGTCCCAGGTTTTCACCACGGCTTGACCGATAGACTCAATAACACCGTAATCGATAGTACGTACCATACCTTCCGGCCACTGGCCTGGCTGGGCTGCCGCACCGATATAACCGATGACACGGTCATCACTCTGGGCTTTGCCCCGCGGAGTTAATACCAAACGCTCGGATCGACCATCACGCTCCAAACGTAACTCCAGTGCTGTATCTGCAGAACCCTGCACCAGTTTGACCCAATGAGACCAATCCTCAACCGCAACACCGTTAGCACTGACAATCCTGTCACCCACCTGCAGGCCTGCGGCTTTTGCAGCACCACCATCCAGCACCCGACCAATCACCGCAGGTATACCGGGACGATAAGGGGTAATACCCAGATCAGATAGCGGATTAGGCTCCTGCTCGCCGGTTAACCAACGTTCAACAGGAATACGCACCTCTTCCTGACGGTAACCCTGCCACTCCTGTACACCCAGAGACACCTGACCGGTATCACCGACACGGGCCAGCATACCCAAACCGACTTCTTGCCAACTGCGTACCGGCTCGTTATCAACGGAAATAATCTCATATTGCGGCTGCAGCCCGGCACGTTCAGCAACAGAGCCCGGCTCAACAGAACCGACTACAGGTGCCAGAGCCGTAGTGCCGGAAACAAATAATACCCAGTAGGTTGCGATGGCTAACAGAAAGTTAGCCAGAGGACCTGCAGCCACAATGGCGATACGCTTCCAGACAGATTGGCGATTAAAGGCACGATGCAGATCTCGCTCATCGACGTCTGCTTCGCGCTCATCCAGCATGCTGACGTAGCCACCCAGTGGAATCCAGGCTACCACATACTCGGTATCCTGCTTATCACGCCAGCTAAACAGAGGCTTACCAAAGCCCACAGAAAAGCGCAGCACCTTGACACCACAACGGCGTGCAACCCAGAAGTGACCATATTCATGCACGGTGACCAGAATGCCCAGGGTGACAATCAGGGAGAGAACCGTATGCAAAACGCTCATATTTCAGCCCTTAAATTCTTATTACTGCGCTTTGATACCGGATTGCGCTAAACGTTCCAGCCAGCGCTGACCAAACTCACGAGCACGGCGATCATCAGCCAGAATCTGCTCAAGAGAATCTGCTGAATGAGACTCAAGGTCTTGCAAGGCCTGCTCACACAGCTGAGCGATCTGGGTAAAACTGATACGACGCTGCAGAAAAGCCTCAACAGCAACTTCATTTGCAGCGTTTAAAATCGTCGGTGCTGTTCCGCCCTGACAAAAACTCTCTTTTGCCAGACGAAGACAAGCGAAACGGGACTCATCAGCCGGTTCAAAATCTAACTGCGCCACTTGAAACAGATCTAACGGCTCAACACCCGCATCGATACGCTCAGGCCAAGCCAGACCATAAGCGATAGGCGTGCGCATATCAGGATTGCCCATCTGTGCCAGCACTGAGCCGTCGTTATAGGACACCATGGAGTGAATAATACTTTGCGGATGAACCACCACCTGAACTTGCTGTGGCTGTACTGCAAACAACCAGCAAGCTTCGATCAGCTCCAAACCTTTATTCATCAAAGTGGCGGAGTCAACAGAGATCTTTTGCCCCATAGACCAGTTTGGGTGAGCCACCGCTTGCTCAGGAGTCACCTGCTTGAGCGCATCGGCTGAGAAAGTGCGGAAAGGGCCACCGGAAGCGGTCAATAGGATCTGACGCACGCCTCGGTCCGGCAGGCTATCAGCCCCAAAGTGAGTGCCCAGTTCAGGCAGACACTGGAAGATGGCATTATGCTCGCTATCAATGGGTAGCAGCTCAGCACCAGAGGCTTCTACCGCATCCATAAACAGCTGACCGGACATCACCAGGGCTTCTTTGTTAGCCAGTAGAATGCGCTTACCGGCTTTAACTGCTGCCAATGCCGGCAACAAACCCGCCGCACCGACAATAGCCGCTACCACGGTATCTACTTCCGGTGCACGGGAGATATCCTCCAGCGCCTCAGCACCCACTAAGATCTGAGTATCCAAACCGGTAATTTGAGCCGCTAAAGCAGCTTGCGCCTGATCATCGGGTACCACGGCATAAACCGGTTTAAAATTGTGACAAATCTCAGCCAGACGCTCCACACGGCTAAAGCCTGACACCGCAAACAACTGATAACGCCCGGGATGACGGGCGATAATATCCAGGGTGCTCTGCCCAATGGAACCTGTACCACCAAGCAGGCAGATTTGTCTGACAGCACTCATAAACTCAAACCGGTTAATTTCAGACTTAAAACAAAGATAGGCGCCGCTGCAGTCAGGCTATCGATACGATCCATCACGCCACCATGACCCGGCAACAGATTACTGCTGTCTTTGATGCCACGAAAACGTTTCACCATACTTTCCAGCAGATCACCCAGTACGGATACCGCAGTAACAATCAGAGTCACCAACACTAGGACAAAAATCTGCCCCGCCGTCAGCTGCCAATAAAGTCCAGCCAGTACCGCCAGCGCACCAGTGGCCAACATGCCACCGTAAACCCCTTCACGGGTTTTACCAGGACTTACATTCGGTGCCAGCTTTTGCTTGCCAAAGTTTTTACCGGCGAAGTAAGCACCAATATCAGCACACCAAACCAGTAACAGGATATAGAGCAGGGCTTCTTTGCCTAACCAATCGCTGGTTCTTAGTTCGACAAAGGCAACCCAGCAAGGTACCAGTACCGCTAAACCCATTAACAAGCGCGCTTGGACACCAGCCCAGTGTTTTTTATCAGGGTATTGCCGCACAAAACGAAAGGCCAGGAACCAGCCAATAGCGGCGATGGAGAGAATAACCAGATCCAGCGTACCCGTGCGGATCTCATTTAAGCCAAGCAGCAGACCTCCTACTGCAACAGGGTAGAGCAGGCGCCCGGTACTATCAGCCCCCGACAGGTTCCCCCACTCCCAACTGGCCACCAATACAATGGCCGAAACGAATAAAATATAGTAACTATCACCTAGACCAAACAGCCCCCATAGGGCTAAAGGAGCTAAAATAGACGCAGTTATAATTCTTTGTTTAAGCATCAACTTTTCCTTCAACCTGCTCACTGGTCTTGCCAAAGCGTCTTTGACGACCACTGTAATCCTCTATGGCTGCCACCAGAGCCTGTTCACGAAAATCAGGCCACAGCAAATCGCTGTAATAAAACTCGGTGTACGCAAACTGCCATAAGAGGAAGTTACTGATTCTCTGTTCTCCTGCGGTACGGATACAGAGATCGGGAGCAGGTAAATCATGCAACGAAACCATCTGGTTCAGTCGCTCTTCGGTAATCTCATCAGGCTGCAGCGTCCCATCTGCGACCTGCTGAGCCAACTGACGTGCTGCCTGGGCTATATCCCAGCGCCCACCATAGTTGGCCGCAATATTTAACTGTAAGGCGGTATTATCTTGCGTCAGAGTTTCAGCATCAGCGATGGCCTGCTGAATATCACTGCTAAAGCCTGACTTTTCACCAATAATCCGCAAGCGAATATTATGCTTGTGTAATTGTTTAATCTCCCGGCGCAGGGACAACAGAAACAGCTCCATCAAGGCGTTCACCTCTTGAGCCGGTCGTTGCCAGTTTTCACTGCTGAAAGCAAATAGGGTTAATGCTTCAACACCCTGCTGCATACAGGCACGAATCACAGCGCGAACAGCATCCGCTCCTGCTTTGTGGCCTGCGACACCTGGAAGAAAACGTTTTTTTGCCCATCGGTTATTACCATCCATTATGATGGCAATATGCCGTGGCATATTTGTAATTTTTTTGGAATCCATGAAAAGGCAACACAAAGGCGCCCATCAAAGGATGGGCGCGGGAGACATTAGACCTGCATCAGGTCTTTTTCTTTTGCAGCAAGAACAACATCCACTTCTGCGACAAACTTGTCGGTCAGTTTCTGGATGGCGTCCTCAGCGCGACGCTCTTCATCCTCAGTGATCTCCTTCTCTTTCAGCAGATCTTTAACTGAGCTGTTAGCATCACGACGGATGTTGCGGATAGCAATTTTACCGTTCTCGGCTTCCTGACGCGCCTGACGGATATAACCTTTACGGGTCTCTTCTGTCAGAGGCGGCATAGGTACACGAATCACCGCACCGGCAGAGTTCGGGTTCAGGCCCAGATCAGACTTCATAATCGCCTTCTCAATGGCAGGAACCAGCTGCTGCTCCCAAGGCTGAATGCTCAGGGTACGAGCATCTTCGATGTTGATATTGGCTACCTGACTCAGAGGCGTCTGAGCACCGTAGTAATCAACAGTCACACTTTCCAGAATACTTGGATGCGCACGGCCCGTACGGATTTTAGCAAATGCACTACTCAGAGCTTCCACGCTCTTTTTCATCCGTTGTTCTGCATCGCTTTGAATCTCATTGATCACAGAATTACCCTCTATCAATTAATGTGCCTTCGTCGCCACCAACCACCAGGTTCAGCAACGCGCCTGGCTTATTCATATCAAATACACGCACCGGCATGTCATGATCACGTACCAGACAGATCGCTGTCAGATCCATCACTTCCAGCTTCTGCTCCAGCGCACTGTCATAACTCAGACGATCATATTTCACAGCGTCTGCATATTTTACCGGATCTTTATCATAAACCCCGTCAACCTTAGTGGCTTTAATCACCACGTCGCAGTCAACTTCAATACCACGCAAACAGGCGGCAGAGTCTGTGGTAAAGAACGGATTACCAGTACCGGCGCTAAAGATTACCACATCTCCGGATGTCATATAACGAATTGCTGTACGACGATCGTAATGTTCCACTACACCACTCATCGGAATCGCAGACATCACACGAGTACGGATATTGGCACGCTCCAGTGCATCACGCATTGCCAGACCGTTCATTACAGTGGCCAGCATGCCCATATGGTCACCAGTCACACGATCCAGACCCGCTTCACTCAGGGTTGCACCACGAAACAGGTTACCACCACCGATAACCAGACCAACCTGTACACCGATCCCCACTAACTGACCGATCTCCAGCGCCATACGGTTCAGTACAGCGGAATCGATACCAAAATTTTGCTCACCCATCAGGGCTTCGCCACTGAGTTTCAAAAGAATACGTTTGTATTGAGATGATTTGTCATTTACAGGCATATTAGCTGTCTCCGGCAAGCAAAAATTAAAGGGGTCAAAAAAAGCAGGGGTATATCGCAACAATGGCGCGTGCAACTTCCGCCGCACACGCCATTGTTAACTTTCAGAAAGAACGAATTAAGCTAGGCCAGCCTGCTTGCGTACTTCCTCAGCAAAGTCTTCTTCAACTTTCTCGATACCTTCACCCACTTCGAAACGAGTGAAAGAGAGTACTTCACCACCGTTAGCTTTAACGTATGCGCCAACAGTTTGAGCAGGGTCTTTAACGAAAGCTTGCTCTACCAGGCTGTTTTCTGCCAGGAATTTCTTCACACGGCCAACTGCCATTTTCTCTTTGATCTCTTCTGGCTTGCCTTCCATATCCGGCTGCGCCATGATGATCTCTTTTTCTTTCTGCAGCTCAGCTTCAGGCATATCTTCAGGACGAGCAACACGTGGGTTAACCGCTGCAGTGTGCATTGCAACGTCTTTAGCCACTTCGTCGTTACCGCCAGTCAGGACAGACAGTACACCGATACGACCACCGTGTACGTATGCACCTACCAGACCACCTTCTGGAGCTTCAACAACTGCTGCACGACGTACAGAGATGTTTTCACCGATCTTCTGAACCAGAGCTTCACGCGCTGCTTCCAGATCGCCTTCCATCAGCTTAGCGATATCAGTTTCTTTAGTCTCGAATACTTTAGCAGCAACAGACTCAACAAAACCTTTGAAGTTGTCATCACGAGCAACGAAGTCAGTCTCGGAGTTCACTTCCAGAACGATACCGTAGCTGCCATCTTCAGCTACTTTAGTGGCTACTGCACCGTCAGCTGCAACACGGCTAGCTTTTTTAGCCGCTTTCATGCCACTGGACTTACGCAGGTTTTCAATTGCCAGCTCGATATCGCCGTCTGTTTCTCTCAGAGCGCTTTTGCACTCCAGCATGCCCAGGCCTGTACGCTCACGCAGTTCTTTTACCATAGATGCGCTGATTGCAGCCATGACTATAACCTCTTGATCTGAATATAAATAAACTGGATTTGCAAAAGGGGGCTAATGCCCCCTTATGCAGAGTTAACTGTCGCTGCTAAAACAATAACAGCGGAGTATGACAGCAGAAATTACTCTGCAGACTCTTCGCTAACTTCTACGAATTCGTCTTCGCTAACAGCGCCTTCTTTACCCTGCAGGCATGCGTTAGCAACACCTTGAGCGTAAATCTGGATCGCGCGAATCGCATCGTCGTTACCAGGAACAACGAAATCAACGCCATCTGGGTTGCTGTTAGTATCAACGATACCAATTACAGGGATACCCAGCTTGTTTGCTTCGTTGATCGCGATACGCTCGTGATCTACGTCGATAACAAACAGAGCGTCTGGCAGACCACCCATGTCTTTGATACCACCGATAGAACGCTCCAGCTTGGCCATTTCGCGAGTGTTCATCAGAACTTCTTTCTTGGTCAGCTTGTCGAACGTACCATCGTTCTGCATAGCTTCCAGATCGCGCAGGCGACGGATAGACTGACGGATAGTCTTGTAGTTAGTCAGCATACCACCTAACCAGCGGTGGTTAACGTATGGCATGCCAGCGCGAGAAGCTTCTTCTTTGATCACTTTGCTTGCAGCGCGTTTAGTACCAACGAACAGTACCTTGTTTTTGCCTGCAGCCAGCTTTTCTACAAAGCTCAGGGCTTCATTCATCGCAGGAACAGTGTGCTCCAGGTTGATGATATGAATCTTGTTACGAGCACCAAAAATGAACTTGGACATTTTTGGGTTCCAGTAACGGGTTTGGTGACCAAAGTGAGCACCTGCTTTCAGCAGATCACGCATAGAAACTTGAGACATTTTGACTCCTAATTAGGGTTAAACCTCCATACACCCCATAGCCCAACCCGGCGAAAAAACTTCCCCCAGGCACCCAGAACTACGTGCCGGTATATGTGTGTCGTTTAATTTAAGTTTGACCTATGAAAAGACACGACTACTCAGAAAGAGCAGTTCGTCGAATCACACAGGCGGGCGGCTTTATACCATAGATTTAATATAATATAAAGAAACGGACCCGATAGAGATAAAATAAGCGCAAAAACCAATCACTGGATGAAAAAAATTCCAGCGAATTGGCGTCATTTTATCAATAAATCCCCTCTGCCCCTCCCACCGCAACGCAATAAGCGTTAACATCATGAGTTATTTTGTAAAGTTTGAACACTGCAAGCGCAATCTGGCGCTATTGATACCCGTAATCAGAGCAGCACAGATATCCAGTGATGCTGATTATCAGTCAAAAGCTGTGAAACAAAAGTAAAGTGTGAAGCTAAGCTGCTAAGGAATAATTTCCATATTCAGAAATAACGTAAGCACTCACACAAAAGTTTCTCTTTAGCAGATGGCTTCATACTTCAGCTTCTGGCTGAAAAACATCGAAATACTTTTGTGTAAGTGTGTACGCCTTAAATAGGCTAAGCAGAAATTTCAAAAGACTTTTGTTTCACCAAGCATTAAAAATAATTTTCAAATACCCGAAACGATATGACAGTAATTATCAAAACACCCGAAGAAATAGAAAAGATGCGTGTGGCTGGCCGCCTGGCCGCAGAGGTTCTGGAGATGATAGAACCGCACGTTAAAGCGGGTGTCAGCACCGAAGAACTGAACCGCATCTGTCACGACTATATTGTCAATAAACAGGACGCGATTCCTGCACCACTGAACTACCACGGTTTTCCGAAATCCATCTGTACCTCGGTTAACCAGGTGATCTGCCACGGTATTCCCAGCGAAAGCAAGATTTTGAAAAATGGCGATATCGTGAACGTCGATATTACTGTGATTAAAGACGGCTACCACGGTGATACCAGTAAAATGTTCCTGATTGGTGAACCCAAGATCCAGGCCCGCCGCTTGTGCCAGGTCACTCAGGAGTGTCTGTACAAGGCTCTGGCCATTGTGCGTCCAGGCACCACACTGGGTGATATTGGCGCTGTCATTCAGCAACATGCCGAATCCTTTGGCTTCTCTGTAGTACGAGAGTATTGCGGTCACGGTATCGGCAAGGGCTTCCATGAAGAACCTCAAGTCGTACATTATGGTAAAGCTGGTACAGGTCTTGCCTTAAAAGAAGGGATGACCTTTACCATTGAACCTATGATCAATGCGGGAAAACGTCACTGTAAAACCCTGAAGGATGAGTGGACGGTTGTCACTAAAGATCGCAGTCTGTCAGCTCAGTATGAGCACACCATCCTGGTGACCGCAGATGGCTGCGAGATCCTGACCAAGCGCCAAGAAGAAACTGATCTGTAACGGATTAAATAGCCCATGCCTTTGACACCCTATGAGTTTGAACCGGATCCATCGCTGTTTAACAAGCACTCCTTTCGCCAGGAGCTCAACAACGCCCGGTCCGCGATCACCTTATTCAAACAAGCCATTCAGACCGTTCAGGAAAAGCTCAACCTGAGATTTATGGATGGTGCTGATATTAGGGATCTGGTGCATGGGCGCGCCTGGTTTATCGATCAGCTACTCAGTGTTGCCTGGGAGCAGTATGAATGGCCTGATAACAATGTCAGTCTGTTAGCCGTTGGTGGTTATGGTCGCGGCGAACTGCACCCTCACTCTGATATCGACCTTCTGATACTGTTACGTGACGATGACGATACCCCTTACCGGGAGAACCTGCAGCACTTTGTCACCTTTCTGTGGGATATCAGTCTGGATATTGGCCACAGCGTACGCTCATTGAGCGATTGTGAACGCGAAGCCAAAGCTGACATCACAGTTGCCACTAACTTATTGGAAAATCGCACTATTATCGGGCCTGATAGCCTACGAGAAGAGATGGTGCACCGTTTAGATACGGACAAGATGTGGAGTACCAGTGAGTTCTTCGAAGCCAAATGGCAGGAACAGATCACACGCCACTACAAGTACAACAATAATGAGTACAATCTTGAGCCCAATATCAAAAGCTCCCCCGGCGGTTTAAGGGATATTCAGATGATCGGCTGGGTGGCCAAACGTCATTTTGGTACCCATACCCTAGAAGGTCTGATGAAAGAGGGTTTTCTGACCGAATCTGAAGTACGCATTATGGAGCAGGGTCAGGCCTTCCTATGGCAAGTGCGTTATGCCCTGCATATGACAGCCAAAAGAGCAGAAGATCGTCTATTGTTTGATCATCAACGCACTCTGGCTGACTTATTTGGCTATGTGGACAACGACGAACGCCTGGCAGTTGAGCAGTTTATGCGTCGCTATTACCGGGTTGTAATGTCACTGACCGAGCTGAACGACGTATTGATGCAGCACTTTGATGATGCCATCCTGCAATCTCAGCATGAAGCCGAAATTGTCCCGCTCAACAAGCGCTTCCAGATCGTTAACCGCAAGATCGAAGCGACCCATAGCCGGGTGTTTGAACAAACCCCTTTTGCCCTGCTGGAAATTTTCCTGTTGATGGCAGAAAACCCACAGATCGAAAGCGTACGCGCATCAACCATCCGCTTGTTACGAGACTGTCGCCATCTGATCGACGAAAGTTTCCGTCAGGATATCCGTCACTCATCGCTGTTTATGGAACTGCTGCGCAGCCCAAATAATGTCGCACGACAGCTACGCCGTATGAGTCGCTACGGTATTTTAGGCAAATATTTGCCGGAATTTGGTTACGCAATCGGCCTGATGCAGCACGACCTGTTCCATATCTATACCGTAGATGCTCATACGCTGCTGCTACTGAAATTCCTCTATAAGTTCCAAAAAGAGGAATCACGAGAAGAATTTCCTTTTGCCTCCCAAATTATTCACCGTCTACCTAAACCAGAACTCGCGATTATTGCCGGGTTATATCACGATATTGGTAAGGGCCGAGGTGGCGATCACTCAGAATTAGGAGCTAAAGATGCTCTGGTATTCTGTGAACGCCATCACCTGAGTAAACACGACGCCCGCCTGGTCAGCTGGCTGGTGGAGCATCACCTATTAATGTCTGTCACTGCACAGAAGAAAGATATTTCTGATCCTGAGATCATTCAGGAGTTTGCCCTAATTGTTCGCGACGAAGCTCGTCTGAATTACTTGTATGTGCTGACTGTAGCAGATATTAATGCGACCAACCCCAACTTGTGGAACAGCTGGCGTGCAACCTTATTACAGCAACTGTATGTCGAAACCAAGCGTGCCCTGCGTCGTGGTTTGGAAAACCCAATGGAACGCCAGGAGTGGATTGAAGAAACACAACAGGATGCCTTAGCGCTGCTGCATAAATGGGGCGTAGAAGAAACCAAGATCTGGCCGCTATGGAATACACTGGGTGAAGATTACTTCCTGCAGGATACCGCGCGCGAGATCGCCTTTCAGACAGAACAGATTCTGCAACACAAAGAGCCTAATTTGCCGTTGGTACTAGTGACCAATCCCAATAAGGTCGAACAGGTTGGCGGCACCAAGGTGTTTATTTACACCCAGGAAGAGCCTCATCTTTTTGCAGCGACAGTTGCAGCCATGGAACAGTTGAATCTAAACATTCATGATGCCCGCATCAGTAGTTCCAGTGATAATTACAGCCTGGATACCTATATCGTACTGGAACATAACGGCGAGCCGATTCGTGATCCAGAGCGCATCAAACAGATCAAAGAGATCTTGATCGAGGAATTAGATGATCCAGCGGACTATAGCGATATCGTGCAACGTCGTACACCGCGCCAAATGAAGCATTTTACCATGCCAACTCAGGTCACCATCAGCACAGATCCTCAAATTCAGCGTACGCTGTTGGAAGTACTGACTCCAGACCGCCCAGGCCTGTTAGCCCGTATCGGCCGTATCTTCGTAGAGATGGATATCAATCTACTGAACTCTAAGATTGTCACCCTAGGTGAACGGGTGGAAGATATTTTTGTGATAACAGACCGGGATCTTAAACCGATCAGCGATCCAGAACTGTGCCGCCAACTGCAAGACCGTATCTGCAGTGAACTGGATGAGCAGGTGACTAAAGGCCAGTAACTCCTGACCAACTCTCTCTAACTGGTAATATCAGCTCTCCCCCTCTTTTATAACTAGCTACAAAAAAGCTGCGTTAAGTCTAAGACTCAACGCAGCTCTGTCTGACTAAATAGCTGTGGGGGCCAAGTTAAAGCTTAAGAAGCAGCCATGACCTGAATAGGTAACTCACCCTCTTTCAGATCCAGACCCAGCAAGTTGCGGATATCCGCTGGGTTTTTCAACAGATCTTTCAAAGTGTATTCGTCCACTACGGACAAAAAGGCATCACGCGCTTTTTTCAGCATAGGCTTCATGTCACAAGCACCTGTCAATGGACAGATCAGTTTGTCACAATCCACAATTTCCAAAGATGTTTCAAAATCCCGTACCATCTTACCGATGGATATTTCAGACGGCTCCATATTGATACGCATGCCGCCGTACTTACCTCGTACAGTCTGGATATAACCCAGTTGACCCAGTTTGTGGACAATCTTCATCAGGTGGTTGCGCGAAATCTCAAAGTGATGCGCAATATCACTGATTGTTACCAGCTCATCAGACTGCTGCACTCCTAGGAACATAAGTACACGTATGGCGTAGTCTGTTTGACGGGTGAGTTGCATAGTGTACGACCCCCTTTTATTCCTGTTTAATCCTGTGCTGAAACCCTAGGACTTCCTGTTGGGCTTCAAGTTAATTTCATACTAACACAGGTATTGCTGCTTAAATTGTATACCTTTTGCAAGTAAATGCTGCTTTTTATGTACAACTTGACCCGCAAGTTGTGCAAAAGTTTAACAGAATCAAGGATAAAAACTCTAACCCAGTTCACAAAAGGAAGAGATGTGAAATTACGTAACATTTTGTTTCTAACAATCGCCTCTGCACTAGCAATGTCTGTTGCTCCTGCATTAATTTTTATTGGAGGCATTATTGGCACAGAACTGGCTCCCAGAGCAGACATATCGACACTTCCTGTCGCATTCATGATCATAGGCACGGCATTAAGCACCGTACCTGCAGCCATGATCATGCAAAAATTTGGTCGTAAGGTCGGTTTTTTATTAGGAGCTTGGGGCGGTGTCAGTGCCAACCTGATTGCCGCACTCGCACTGTCTATTCAATCATTTTATTTATTTGTTTTTGCCTCAGCCATGGTCGGTTTCCATCTCGCGTTTGTACAACAGTATCGTTTCGCCGCCGCAGAAAGCGTTGAACCTGAATATGCAGGCAAAGCGATCTCATTTGTATTATTAGGCGGAGTCGCAGCTGCTTTTATTGGCCCTGAACTCGCACAACAAGGCGCGGATTGGTTCGAACAACGTTTTATGGGTTCCTTTATTGCTTTATCTGTAGTCGTACTGTTAGCGCTAGCGGCACTACTAGGAATCACAACAAATCAAACCCAACACGATGAGGAACAACTGCCTGCTCAGACATCAATAACCGAGCTATTCACTCGCAGAGGTTTTCTGGTCGCAGTTGTTGGTGGAATAGTGGCCTATGGTGTCATGAGTTTTATTATGACCGCCACCCCAATCAGCATGCATGTAATGGAAGGTCATGCACTGCAAGATACCGCCAGAGTTATCCAGAGCCATGTCGTCGCGATGTATTTGCCTTCATTAGTTACAGGCATGATCATCGTTTCATTGGGCGTATCCCGGGTGATGCTATTAGGCACCCTGCTGTTATTAGGTTGTAGTGTCATTGCCTTAAATGGTCAGGCTTTGATGCATTACTGGTGGGCGTTAGTTTTACTGGGTGTCGGTTGGAACTTCCTGTTTGTCGGCTCAACAACATTACTGACACAGCATTACCATAATCACGAACGTTTTCGCGCTCAGGCTATTAATGATTTTGCCATCTTCAGCTTACAGGCTATGGCGTCGTTATCTGCCGGACCAGTAATCCACGGTTTAGATTGGCAATGGGTCAATCTGTTGCCTATACCTTTATTATTCATAATGTTTTTAGCACTACTATGGTTAAAAGGCGACAAAACACCAGATAACAAAACAGAGCCTGTTTGATCTGGTGTACACTTAAGAAAAAACACCTGAGCCAGAAAGTTTACTCTGCTAGGTTTTCCAGAAAAGACTTCAGAGAATACAGACTCAAATAAAAATATTTTGATACTGATCAACTAGAGTATTAAAGAGTCTTTTTAGAGAGCTTTTTTGTTTGTGTACTGCGTAATAATCGAAGCTTTCGGTTCTCTGAGGTGCAGATAAATGGTATGTTTAGCCTCAGGAATTAATAGGGGTGGTGCATGATAAGTAAGTGCATGCGCCCGGCGTATTTACAGGAGAGACTGATGTCAGGTCAAAAGTTCCGACTGGTTACCCGCAGTGATTTTGACGGTCTGGTTTGTGCGGTGCTACTGAAGCACCTGGATATGATTGATGACATTCTGTTTGTGCATCCAAAAGACATGCAGGATGGTAAGATTGAAATTGCAGGTACGGATATCACCACCAACCTGCCATACGTAAAAGGCTGTCACCTGGCGTTTGACCACCACCTGAGTGAGACGCTGCGTAACGACGGCGATATCGATAACCATATTATTGATCCAGAAGCGCCATCTGCTGCCCGTGTTGTTTATGACTACTACGGTGGTGCAGATAAGTTCCCAGCATCCTGGGATGATATGATGGAAGCGGTTGATAAGGGCGACTCTGCCCAGTTTAACCGTGAAGAGATCCTGAAGCCGGATGGCTGGGTTCTGATGAACTTCCTGATGGACGCTCGTACCGGTCTGGGTCGTTTCCGTGACTTCCGCATTTCTAACTACCAGCTGATGATGCAGCTGATTGATTACTGTGCGAACCACGATATCGACGATATCCTGCAACTGGAAGACGTAAAAGAGCGTGTTGACCTGTACTTCGAACAAGAAGCCAAAGCGGTTGAACAGATTAAGCGCTGCAGCACGGTATATGCCAATCTGATCGTACTGGATCTGCGTGAAGAAGAGACGATCTGGGCGACAAACCGCTTTATGATCTACGCGATGTTCCCAGAGTGTAATATCTCGATCCACCAGATGTGGGGCCTGAAAAAACAGAACACTGTTTTTGCAGTTGGTAAATCCATTCTAAACCGTTCATCCAACACCAATGTCGGTGAGCTATGTCTGCAGTATGGCGGTGGCGGTCACCTGAATGCAGGTACTTGTCAAATCGACAACGACAAAGTGGATGAGTCTCTGCAAGCTGTTATTGCTAAGATCAACGCAGACGGCTAGCACTGTCTGACGGGTTATGGCTTGTTAGCTCAAACATAACCAAGATCGGATGCGAGATGCATTATTAAAAGCCCTGGCTGATGCCGGGGCTTTGTCTTTCTGGATACCTATTCGCAAGACATTAAAAGCCTACCTTTTCCAGTTAGATTATTTAGAAATGAGATATAAAGGAGTGAGCTGTGAGCAATACAGCCGATAACAGCCACAAACCAAGAATTGCGATCCATTACTGCACCCAATGCAACTGGATGCTAAGAGCCGCCTGGATCGCTCAGGAAATCCTGCACACCTTTAGTGATGATGTACGGGAAGTGGCACTGATTCCAGCTACCGGTGGCTTATACGAGATCTATCTGAATGAAGAGAAGATCTGGTGTCGTAAAGCCGATGGCGGTTTTCCAGAAGCGAAAGAGATTAAACAGCGTATTCGTGATCAGATTGCCCCTGAGCGCTCACTGGGCCATTCCGATTCACCGGTTCGGCGTTAAGGCCACTTACAAAATCAAGCAGAGCCAAACCGGTTATAGGCTTTTGATAAGGCTGATAGCATTAATGCGAATAGATACGTATCAAGATCAAGTACGCTTGAGGTGTTCGATCTGGTTTAAACCTTCGCCGGACAAGGAATAGGCCTGACCAAAGCCGCGCACATAGGTGGCGCGTTCGGGAACCAGACGTAGGAGATGGAAATCATCCAGGCTTTTTAGCAGCTCAATAATTTCACCGAAGCGTTCCTGCATCTGCTCCAAACGTAGTTCAAACTCTTTGTTATCCCGCTCGATTAGTTGGGATTGACCGACGCAGACAAAGCGGCGGCGGGCAAACATTTGTCGTGTGTCTTGCTCATCGGCGATCAGCATCCAGGAGGCTTTGCTGTTATCCAGCATATGGCGGGTATGAGCGGCCAGTTCGCTGACAAAGATGTAGTGGTTGCCTTCGGCATCTTCGATAAAGGGCGCATAGCTGGATTCAGGCCACAGGTCTTCATTCAGCGTTGCCAAAATCAGGCTTTGGCATTGGCTACGAAACTCGTGTTGTTCCGCCTGAACTTCGCTAAGACTCAGTGACATTCTTTATCCTCGGCAATTTATCTTCACTCGATTGAACGAATAAGCATACGCCGAAAATGGATTTTGATACAGCAGGGATCACGCTTCATCTGCTGGGCTTATTTGTACAAGGTGATGCTCATTCGAGCATTGGCCTGTTTGTTAATTTTCTGGAGTTGTTATGACTGATATTCAAGCGCCTCATAATGAGCGTGCGGCAGTCACTTACGCGTTATTTGCGGTAGTCATGTGGTCCACTGTCGCTACCGCTTTTAAAATTGCGCTGGAGTATCTACCTCCGGCGCAATTGTTGTTATGGGCTTCTCTGTTTTCGTTATTGGTATTGGCTGCCGTTGTCACGATGCAGAAAAAGTGGTCTCTGTTAAGCCAGTTATCAGCACGACAGTGGCGGGCTTCTCTGTTCTATGGTGCGCTCAATCCTGGACTGTATTATCTACTGTTGTTTGAAGCCTATGATCTGTTACCCGCTCAGGAAGCACAGGCGTTGAACTACACCTGGGCACTGACCTTAGCTTTTTTGTCGGTGCCTTTTTTGGGACAGAAGCTGCGTCGACAGGATATCTGGGCTGGTTTGATCTGTTACGGTGGTGTGCTGGTGATTGCCACTCGGGGTGAGGTGCTTTCGCTGCAGTTTGGCAACCTATTTGGTGTCACGCTGGCGCTACTGAGTACATTGGTTTGGGCCAGTTACTGGATCTTAAATACCCGGGATCAACGCGAACCTGTTGTGGGCCTAATGCTAAACTTTGCCTTTGCTATCCCCCTGCTGATAGCAGTCAATCTATGGCAAGGCGGTCTTCATATCCCGCAATGGCAGGGGCTCGCCAGTTCGGTCTATATCGGGGCTTTTGAGATGGGGCTGGCCTTTGTCTGTTGGCTACAGGGTATGCGGTTAACTAAACATACTGCCAGAATCAGTAATCTGATATTCCTATCGCCTTTTGTCTCTTTGGTGTTGATCTACACCATTCTGGATGAACCGATCTTTGTGTCGACGCTATTGGGCTTAGCGATGATTTTAGGTGGTATTTTACTGCAGCAGAAAAAGTCTTCGGTCTAAGCGAAGGTCTTTAAAAACCAGGTTTGGTGAGTTTTTCCCAAAGTAGTGGGCATCAAAACAAAGCAAGATAAAAACTTATTGGATTTACAGAACAAGGTAACTGTATGAGTGAGTTAAAACCGGGGATCTATCAACACTATAAAGGTCCTGAATATCAGGTATTGGGTGTTGCAAAACACAGTGAAACTGAAGAAGAGCATGTAGTGTATCGTGCGCTTTATGGTGAGCAGGGTCTATGGCTTCGTCCTTTGTCTATGTTCGTTGAGCAGGTCGAACATGAGGGTGAATTGAAACCGCGTTTTGCCCTTAAGGAAGAGAAACCGGGTATCTGATCATTTTCTCTCTTATCCGCGTATAAACCTTTTGCCGAGATTGTTGTTTATACCTATCTAAACAAAAGCATTTCGATATTTTCCAGCCAACAGCTAGAAAATATGCCAACTTCTGGCGGATAAACTTTTGCTTAGGTGCTTCGGTAGCTTATTTTGGCCCGGCTCACTTTGTGAGCCGGGCCTTTTATTATGCAAACAAGCAGTAGAGGTAGAGGAGTAAGGGCTATCAGTATGGTAAGAGCGATAGGGTTAACCTGCTCTTTACTTTCCTGGTGCTAGCCTAACCCTATTTGATAGTTAGCCTTGGTATGAGAGTGGTATGCGAGGGCAGCCAGATTAGCAGCAAGGCTTAGCTTTTGCTTAGCAAAGGCTGTAGCACGGGCCAGATATTATTCAACAACTGTTGCTGAGCGTCGGCTTTCGGATGAATACCGTCAGACTGCATCTTGTCAGGATCTGTACCTATGCCTTCCAGAATAAAAGGCATCACTGGAATCTGATATTGATCGGCCAGCGTAGGATAAATATTGGCAAATGCCTGGGTATAACGGCGACCGTAGTTGGGTGGCAGTTGAATACCCAGCAGCACGGGTTGAGCCTGTTGTTGCTGACTCAGCTGAATCATCTTCGACAGATTGTTTTGCAACAGTTTGAGCGGTAAGCCTCTGAGGCCGTCATTGCCTCCCAGTTCAATTAATACCAGCTCCGGCTGATGTTGATTGAGTAGTGCGGGCAGACGAGTTAAGCCACCCTGACTGGTTTCACCGCTGATACTGGCGTTGATCACCTGATAATCGTAGCCCCCTTGCCTAAGCTTATCTTGTAGCAAGGTGACCCAGCCTTGTTCTGGCTTCATACCATAACCGGCGCTGATGCTATCCCCTAAAACCAGTAATCGGGCCGTTTGCGCTGCCTGCACCGATTGAGCCGATAGGGCAAATAAGGTGACTAGCAGTGCTAACACCAGCCACTGTACCGAGATGAAAGGACGTTGATTAACCATGAGTTCTCCTGTTTCTGATCTTCAGCCACAATCTGTTATCCGCACAGAAAACCTGTGTCGCACGGTAATGGATGCGGACAACCAGGCCCTTCATATCCTGAACGGCATCGATTTACAAATCAATGCAGCTGAGAGTGCGGCAATTCTGGGAAGTTCCGGTGCCGGTAAATCAACTCTGTTAGGTTTGCTGGCAGGTCTGGATCAATCCAGCTCTGGTGAGGTCTATCTGAATCAACAGCCGCTGAATAAACTCTCTGAGGAAGAACGAGCGGCTGTACGCCAGCAAGTCGGCTTTGTTTTCCAATCCTTTCAACTGCTTGAACACCTGACCGCCCTTGAAAATGTGATGCTGCCGCTGGAGCTGGCTGGAGAGAAGGATTACGAAGCCAAAGCCAAGCAATGGTTAGATCGTGTGGGATTATCTCATCGCTTAAAGCACTACCCACGTCAATTGTCTGGCGGTGAGCAACAACGTGTGGCTATCGCCCGAGCCTTTGCCGGTGAACCTCTTGTGCTGTTTGCCGATGAGCCTACTGGGAATCTGGATAGTGTCACTGGGCACTCCATTATCGAGCTGCTGTTTAGCCTAAACAAAGATCAGGGCACGACTTTGGTTTTGGTGACTCACGATGAAGTACTGGCGCAACGCTGTCAGCGCCGCTTTTATCTGCAGCAGGGCAAACTGGAGGAAAGGTCGTGAACCAGAAAGTAACGGCGATTGAGACCGAGGGAACCTCGACTCAAGCCAGCAACACTAAGACTGGGCAAAAGGCTAAGCCTGAGCAAAGTAAGCCAAGCCATTGGCAGATGGCCTGGCGTTTACTGCTCAGAGAATGGCGTTCCGGTGATCTCAATCTACTGGCCTCGGCATTAATCCTGGCCGTCATGACGGTGGCTCTGACCGCTTTTATTGCGGATCGTCTGCAAGGTGGTATGGAACAGCAGGCGGCTCAGCTGATGGGCGGTGATCTGGTGCTCAGTAGCCCCAGAGCCGTACCAGAAGAATGGCTGCAGCAAGCAGAGCAGCAACAGCTGACCGTGGTGCGCACCATGGAGTTTGCCAGTATGGTGGCCTCCGATGAAGGCTTTCAACTCTCAGCAGTGAAAGCAGTCCAGTCAGGCTATCCATTAAAAGGTGAGCTGGCACTGGCGGCTAGCACTAAAGACTTTACGCCAACCAGCAGTGCGGGACGCTTACCGGCCGGTGGTGAAGTGTGGATGGATAATCGTCTGTTAGCCGCATTAGGCGTGGCTGTGGGCGATGAAGTGGAGATCGGTCAGAAGCTATTTAATATCCGTGAGATGATCGTTAAAGAGCCGGATCGTGGCGGCGGTTTTTTAAGCTTTAACCCTCGTGCCCTGATTAACTTTGATGATGTCGCAGCCACTGGTGTGGTCCAGCCCGGTAGCCGAGTGAATTATCGGGTTTTGTTTGGCGGTGCCCCTGAACAGATTGATGCTTATAAGCAGTGGCTGAAACCTCAACTGGAAGCCGCTCATCGTCTGTTGGATGTGCGTGAAGACCGTCCTTCTGTGGGCTCTGCACTGGATCGTGCTCAGCGTTATCTGCAGCTGACCAGTATTGGTGCAGTGATCTTATCCGGTGTCGCCGTTGCCATGGCCGCCGGCCGCTTTGCCCGTCGTCGTCAGGACACTGTTGCGGTAATGGCCAGCCTGGGGCATGCCCCTCGGATTATGAGTTCAATCTATCAGCGTATGTTGCTGGTGCTAGGCGTATTAGCAGCCTTAGTGGGCGCAGGGCTGGGCTATCTGATTCAGTCTGTAGCGGTCAGTCTAGTCGCAGAGCTGTTACCCGTCTATCTACCTGCGGCCAGTTGGCAGCCTTGGGTATTAGCCGTCGGTACCGGTGTACTGCTATTAATGGGCTTTGCCAGTGCACCGCTGCTGCAGCTGAAAAATGTCTCGCCATTGAGAGTCTTCCGTCGAGATCTGGATATGGCGACGCCCTCTACTCTAATGGTTTATGGCTTGGCTGTGCTGGCTTTGGTCGTGCTGGTGTATTGGTACAGTAGTGATTTAAAACTCACCTTCTGGCTAACACTGGGCTTAGCGCTAGTCTTGTCGCTAGCAGCGGTAATCACATTGGGTCTATTTCGGGTATTAAAAGTGGTTGGCCCCGGTTTATCCACACGCCCACGTCTGGCGATTCGTAGTTTATACAGCCATCGTCAAACTGCATTGCCACAGGTGCTGGCCTTTGGTCTGGTACTGATGGTGGTGGCTCTGGTAGCCCTGATTCGCAGTGATCTATTGGTTAGCTGGCAACAGCAGTTACCGAGCAATGCACCTAACTATTTTGCCATTAATATTCAGCCCTATGAGCAGGAAGAGTTTGCTCAAACTCTGGATGAAGCGGGTATTCAACGTTCACCGCTATACCCTATGGTGCGTG
Organism: uncultured Oleiphilus sp.; assembly: GCA_964342385.1. GTDB lineage: Bacteria > Pseudomonadota > Gammaproteobacteria > Pseudomonadales > Halomonadaceae > Oceanospirillum. The sequence continues at coordinate 106,435 of CAYFGP010000001.1, forward strand.
CACGTTTAACCCTAATTAACCAGCAACCGGCCATTGAGATGGTGCCAGAGAAAGGCCGTGAATATAACGCTCTGCATCGTGAACTGAATCTGACCTGGCGTAGTACATTACCAGATGACAACAAAGTCATTGATGGGCGCTGGTGGCCTGAAAATCTGCATTGGACACCGACGGAGGTTAATGGCTCAGCAGGCTCTGACAATACAAATAGTACAGAGAAAGTTATAGGTAAAAGTGCAGGCCAAGATACAACTATACCTCAGCAAAAACTGATGCCGCTGTCCCTTGAATCCGAGATGGTAGAACACCTGGGTTTAAAACTGGGGGACCAGTTGACCTTTACCTTAGCGGGACAAAAAATCGAGGGTTATATCGATAACGTTCGCACGGTGAATTGGGATAACTTCCAACCTAACTTCTATGTCATCGCACCACCGGGAGCGCTGGATAATCTGCCACAGACCTCGCTGGCCAGTTTCTATCTGCCTGCGGATCAACAGCAACTGGTGCCGAAACTGGTGGGAGTTTTCCCTGCGGTATCTCTGTTAGATATTGGTCAGATTCTGGCACAGGTACGTCAGATTCTGCAGCAAGTCACCTTGGCGATTGAGGTTATGCTGGGCTTTACCCTGCTGTGCGGCTTGGTATTGCTGCTTGCGGCGGTGAAAAATAGTCTGGATGACCGATTGCGTGAAGGCGCGCTGTATCGCACATTGGGTGCATCCGGGCGTTTAATTCGTCAGATTCAGTGCACAGAATTTATCCTGTTGGGTGTGCTGGCAGGGGTATTGGCGCTGATGGGGTCCGAGCTAACAGCGTTCTTGCTCTACAGCAACCTATTTGACTTGGACTATAGTCTAAGTTTTACTCACTGGTTACTACTGCCGTTATCCGGTGGCGTCATTATTACCGCAGCGGGTATGTGGGGTACACGACAGGTGATCCTGCAACCACCGTTACAGGTATTACGCTCCGGCTAGGTTAATAGATTCCGGTCTAGGCTGGGCTTATTCTTGCATGACTTAAAGTTGTTCGTTGTTGGCTAAATCAAGAACAAGCCCAGAGCAAGACAAACCCAAAGTCAGAACAGGCTAGCCATATGACCTGATTGATAGTGAACAGACCCGAATAGGTCATTACCTGTTCGGGTTCTTTTTTCTCTGCTGTTAAGAAATCTGTTTTGAGAAAAAGAGCCGATGGCGTAGTAAGACAGTTAAGAATCCAGGTGTTGGAAGCCGGGATCTGTTTAGGCTGCTGACAAACAGCGATAAAAACGATCCTGAGGCAGGGGGCAATCTGAGGGGCTAATCTGGTTCTCCCTGAGTCTAGTGATTTCCAACCCGCAAGAGCACAGATTTAGAAATCAAAATAATAAGGATAAACCACTCAATGAATGCCGAGGTTAAGACAGAAGCAGATTCTATTCTGCCGTTTAATGTTCACCCTAAGCGTGATGAGCTCTATCACGAACTACACGCTCGTCCTTTTCCCGTGGTTCAGACACCGGCACGGGTATCTCGTCTGGCGGTACTTATTCCTGAGGGCCAGCGTGAACAGGAGTTTGCTCACCTGCAAAACCTGTGTCAGCGTTATGGCGCGAATATGCCTGCTGAAAACAGTAACTTCTATCAGGCCGATTTTGGCGGTTTTCAGTTCCGCTGTGGTCGTCATATGGAGTTTGTCACCTATACCTTTATCCGTCCGGAAAGCGGTGAACAGCCCTTTACCAGTACGGCCTTAGAATTGGTGCCGCAGGATTGGTTACAACAAATCCCCGGTCAAGTGGTGGCCGCCTTCCACGTAGAGATGCGGGACCGCGTGCAGCCAGAGCTGAATCGTGAACAGCTGAAAACCTGCTTCGAAGGTCAGCGTCTGGTTTATGGTCACCTGATGGATGGTGAAGCCTCGGTATGGAGTGCTTTCCGTTTACACGGTGATGGTTTTGGTCGCTTCCTGGTACATAACCATGGGCTGAACAATAACCAGACCGGCCGTTTGTTACAGCGTCTGCTGGAGTTGGAAACCTATCGTCTGATGGCGCTGTTGGCACTGCCTGAAGCCCGTAGTTTGAGCCCTGAGATTCAACAGGCTGATAAGAAGTTAGCGGCGATTATTGGCAGTGTCACCGAGATTGAAGACCATGAAGATGAACGCGAGATGCTGACTAAACTGTCTCACCTGGCGGCTCAGGTCGAACATTGGCGTACGGATACCAATTCTCGTTTCTCCGCCATGCGCGCTTACTATGCTCTGGTGATGAAACGTATGGATGAGTTAAAAGAAACGCAGGTGGAAAACTACTTTACCATCGGTTCTTTTTTGGAAAGACGTTTAACACCCGCCTACCACACCTGTGAATCGGTCAGTGAACGCCTGGAAGATCTAGCACGACGTATTGAACGTGCGGGTGATCTACTGCAGACCCGAGTGGATTTGACCATTGAAGCACAAAATCAAAGCCTGTTAGCTTCGATGGACCGTCGTGGTCGTCTGCAGATGCGCTTGCAGGAAACAGTAGAAGGTCTGTCTATCGCCGCGATCAGTTACTATCTGGTCAGCCTGGTGAAGATTATCCTCAATGCTATCTACAGTGCAGGTTATCCTATGGATAAGGATCTGATAACGGGCCTATCGGTACCTGTTGTCGTGGCCTTTGTTTGGTGGGTGACTCATAGGATTAAAAAAGCCATTATGAATGCCAGTAAATCAGAGCCAGATATTTGATACGGTTAAAGTCCCTCATGGGTGCTGATAGGCCTAGATAGAGAGGTGAAGATTAAAACTGACTGAATCAGTCGGAATTGCAATCTTTGCCAGACCGAGTAAAGTGAGCCTGCAGGTACAGTACCCGCAGGCTTTTCTTTTTCTATTGATCCAGAGTGATAGTGATGACAGTACAACAAACCATTGAACAGAAACTGAGTGAGCAATTGGCCCCGGAATACCTGAGTGTTGAAAACGAGAGCCATATGCACAGCCGTGGCGAAGACTCTCACTTCAAATTGACTATGGTGTCTGAACAATTTGCAGGCTTACGTCCGGTACAACGTCACCAGAAAGTTTATGGCATTCTGGCGGATGAGTTGGCTGCAGGTGTTCATGCCCTGGCTATTCATCCATTCACTGTAGAAGAGTGGCAGCAGCGTCATGGTGAAGTACCGGCCTCACCAACCTGCTTAGGTGGTAGCAAACACGATTTGGGTTAAGTACTTAACGGTGGCGGGCTTAAGTCGGCCACCGTTACTGATCCGATATTTATTGCACAATGGTACAAAAGTGTTTCGACATTCTTTGATCGATAGCTAGAGAATAAAACTCTTTGCTACAGAGAAACGTCTGTGTGAGTGCTTAGATCCGATGTTTGTTCGCCGGTCCGGCATTTATCACAAAATGAAACCAAAGCAACTCTGTTGATTTATCCGCCATTCCACTAAGACATTAGTCGATAAAAAATATCTACCAACTGATCTATCGCTTAATAGTGAGGCGGGATCTCATTCATTGGATCAAATGGCTGGATATCATCATCCGTTCTACTTTGCTGTTCCTTAAGCTCGGCATAAAGCAGCTTAATAGAATCTTCCAAACGTAAAATGCGCTGATCTTGCTCGGTAATCACCTGATTCAGTGACTCTATAGTGTCTTCCAGAAACGCTACTTTAATTTCCAATTCTGTTATGCGCTGTTCTGGCATAGATTTAACTCCTGATAATTTATAAGGTTTCAGGCTCTTCAAGTGGAGCATACGCTCTGTATAATAGCCTATACAGGACTTGTTTAGAGACTGGGTTTTGTTCCAAGTAGCGCCATTTTTCTTTGTCTCTTATGGCAACCCTGGTGTTTCCATCGCCCGAATAGGAGGTTTGGGTATCTATCTCTTTGTTTTTAGGACGATATTTAATAATAACTAAACGAATCTGAGAGAGTAAGTATGAGCAAAAATTCCTTTGTTCGTTGTATTTTAATTAGTGTGGTTATGGCCGTTGTTGGGCCATTTGTTTTGGATGCGATAACTCAAGCAGGAGATCAGGGACTACTGGCAAGTGGTCACTTTGCAAAAGCCGCTGGGGTATTTTTTCTGACAACCCTTATCAGCACATCGCTGTTGAACTATATGACACCTCAGCTGGCCAATATCGCCAATGATGAAAATGATGATCGGGAAATGGGCACGGTGAAGTGGTTTAACGTGTCAAAAGGCTTTGGCTTTATTACCCGTGATTCTGGTGGTGATGTCTTTGTACATTTTCGTTCAATCAGGGGCACAGGACATCGATCATTAGCAGAGGGGCAACGTGTACGTTTTGCCACTATTGAAAGTGATAAAGGCTTACAAGCCGAGGATGTTACCGTAATTAGTTAGTCCTAGCGTTATCTAAAGCTCAAACAAGTGCTTTTGTTTGAGCGCTCCAATAAAAATGCCCGGCTTGTTCCGGGCATTTTTAGTTTAAGTCTGTTACCACTTTCATTGGTAATCTGCTTAATGATGCAATCAGTATCCCTGATGATTAATCAGGCCAGCTAATCTCACCTTCACCTTTTTTGCTGATCTGCCACCACAGATCCATCGGCTGATCTGGTTCCCAGGAACCGATGGAACAACGGATGGTGGTATCAAAATAAGCAAAAGCCGCACGGGCACAGTCGATATCCGTATCCCAAGGGCTTTCCGGGCTATCAAACCAGATGCTCCAATATTTACCCGCTGCCTTCTCGACCACATTGACCGGTACTTCAACACCATCTTCACGGGTCGCGATATACAGTAAGGTGCGTTTATCCAGACGCTTAGGCTCACCCAGGCTGGCAAACACTTCTTGTAACCATTGTTCAATCTGCTCCAGCTCAGGAGAATTGACGTAAATCTCGATATCAGGAAACGCCGTTGTCATCTTTATCATCCAGAAATTTTATGATGCGAAATACGCTGAGTGCTAAATAGCCCACCAGAGCAAACAAGCTCCCTATGCCCATCACGATCAGAGCCAACAGAGCAATCAGCTCCTGCCGCAATGGCGGCAGGTGAGTTGCGCCCTCAGACCACATTAGCAATATGGCCCCGGCAAAAAAGATCATCATGCCCACGACAACACGACGGAAGTTCTGCGGGGCATTATCAGCCATTTTATACAGGCGCTGTTTTAGCTTCATAGCAAGTGCGTATTAATCCGTATGTCAGGTGTCTGGTTAATCACTCTTAAATTAACCATGCTTTAAACCATACCGGCCTAAAACCATCCAGACCTTAAACTAGCAGGGCCTTAAACCAACAAGTGCTCCAGAATACCACGATAGATACCGGTCAGTTTATTCAGATCATCGGCCAGAATATGCTCATTCACTTTGTGGATGGTGGCATTACAAGGGCCTAATTCCACTACCTGAGTACCGGTTGGAGCAATAAAGCGACCATCAGAGGTACCGCCTGAGGTGGACAGTTCGGTATCAATACCCGTAGCATCTTTAATCGACTCACGACAAGCGCTAACCAGAGTGCCTTCTGGCGTTAAAAACGGCAGACCGTTCACCGTCCAGTTGGCTTCATAATCAATACCGTGCTTGTCCAGAATACCTTCAGCACGCATCTTCAGGCTATCAACGGTCTGCTCGGTAGAGAAGCGAAAGTTAAACACAATTTCCACATCACCCGGGATTACATTGGTTGCGCCTGTACCGCCATTGATATTGGAGATCTGGAAGCTAGTCGCTGGGAAATAGTCATTACCATGATCCCAGTGTTCCGCAGACAGTTCTGCCAGTGCCGGGGCTACTTCGTGGATCGGGTTACGGGCCAGATGTGGATAAGCCACGTGTCCCTGTACACCGTGTACTTTCAGTTTACAGCCCAGAGAACCGCGACGACCGTTTTTGATAATGTCACCGGTTTGATTGGTACTGGATGGCTCACCGACAATACACCAGGTCATCTTTTCGCCACGGGCTTCAAGATGCTCAACCACTTTTACCGTACCGTTAACGGCAGGGCCTTCCTCATCAGAGGTGATCAGAAACGCGATAGAGCCCTTGTGATCCGGATGTTCAGCGATAAATTCTTCACAGGCTACAACCATAGAGGCCAGACTGCCTTTCATATCGGCGGCACCACGGCCATACAGCATGCCATCTTCGCCAATGCACGGCTCAAATGGAGGGTGATCCCAGCGAGCTTCAGGGCCGGTGGGCACCACATCGGTGTGACCAGCCAGGGCTAGGACAGGAGCTTCGGTACCACGGCGGGCCCAGAAGTTATCTACCTCACCAAAACGCAGACGTTCCACGGTAAAACCGATGGCTTCCAAGCGCTGAATCATCAGCTCCTGACAACCGGCATCTTCCGGGGTAACTGAACGGCGGCTGATCAGATCAAAAGCCAGTTCCAGAGTAGGAGTAAGGGTGTTGTCTGCGGACATAGGGTTGATATCCTCCTGGTGACATGCAGGTCAAATGACTGGTAAATCAAGGCGCATTATCATACCGGAAAGCAGGGTTATAGTCCTGTACAAAATTTAACCAGTATTGGCTCAGGCCTATGGTTATTAGCGTTGGAAAAGTTATCAGCAACTTATCCACAAGCCGATGCAGTATCTCTGTGGAAAGTGTCTTTTAGCTGACTTATCCAACAGGCTTTATCAGGGAAAGCCGCTAGATTATTAGTAAACCAAAGCAAGTAGTGAAAGCTAACTTTTTGCGAATAAGTTTTCTATTAGTGAATCTACTTTGTTGTCTATCAGTAAACATGGAGTGTAGACTGAGATGTATCAACTGCATTACCGCAAATCAGCGCTTAAGGTTCTCCAGAGCATGCCGATTGCCGTTCGGCAAAAACTACTACAAGAGCTTAACCAGATTGCACTAGACCCTTTCCAATATTCAGGTGATTGGAAACCACTACAAGGCTCCGAATTTTGGCGTTTAAGGGTAGGAAAATGGCGAGTTATCTGCGATATCCAGCAAGGAGAACTGGTACTACTGGTGGTAAAAATAGGTGCCAGGGGGGATGTTTATAAATGAATGCTCAGATTATTGAAAAAGATGGCCAACCCGAGTGGGCTGTTATTCCCTTTGCGGAATATAAACAGTTATTAGAGTTAGCCGAAAGGGCACAAGATATCTCGGAAGCGAAACAAGCCAAGCAAAGCATTTCGGAGGGAGAAGAAGAGACAATCCCAGCCGAAATTGTAAACCGTCTGTTTCTTGAACAGGAAAATCCACTTAAGGTATGGCGTGAATATCGCGGTTTAACTCAGGATGAGTTGGCTCAAGCGGCTAATGTGGGTAAATCCTATATTTCTCAGATTGAAACGGGCAAAAAGACTGGTTCAGTTAAGGTGATTAAAGCCTTGGCAGATGTTCTGCAATTGGATATGGATGATCTTATTGCTGCTGTTTGAAACACTATTTAAAAAAAGCCTGTATAAAGATAAGCGGAATAAACAGAAAAGGTTAATCCATTGACTAAGCCATGTTGTCCATAACCAAGGCAAAAAAGCCGGGCAGTGCCCGGCGAAAACGGCAGAGCTGCACTTTAGGTAAACGATTGATTCATCCGATAACACGGGGTGTATTAAAGGGAGGATTAAAACCGGGATACCGAAAAGTAGTGAGTGGGCATAAAAGGATTCTCGTGCTCAGAGATCGCCAACATCAGCTCTGCCGTGACAGCCGCTTGCGTTAAGCCAAGGTGTTGATTACCAAAGGCAAACAGCAGTTGGTTATGTTCAGGGTGTTGATCAATTACGGGTAAAGAATCCGGCAGTGTTGGACGATGGCCCATCCACTGTTCGCAATCCTTTTCTATTGTGGGCTTCAAGGTCGGCAGCAACTGCTGAGTATGGTGTTTCAACACATCAAAACGACGTTGAATCGGGCCTCTTTTTAACCCTCCCAGCTCTGTCATACCCACCGCTCTTAAGCCAGACTCCAAAGGTGTCAGTACAAAACGACGTTCCGCTGAACCTATGGCGTGTTGTAGCTTATGTTGCTGTTTGGGCAGGGTGATGTGATAGCCCCTTTCTGCTTCCAACGGCACCTTGAGATTCAAATCAGCCAGTAACTTTTTACCCCAGGCTCCGGTGCAGAGTACGGCTTTATCAAAGCGATAGTCAGGAAACCGTTCATTGTTTAATGGCTTATTTGTTTTCGTCTGGACAACATCGGTTTTAACCTGCATCTGTTTTTTTTCAACGCCATTATTCTGCGTTGTTTCAGGCTCAAGCCGTTTTACCTCAGCCTGAATAAAGTGCCCGCCTTGATCAATAAACGCCTGGAACAACTTTTCACACAGTTGATAAGGATCTTTTACCCGGCAAGCCTGTGGAAAAAACACCCCATGACTCAGCTGTTGGGCCAGTTCGGGTTCCAGTTTGGCTAGGGCTTCCCCTTCTACGTATTCACAGGGAATATCCGCCGAGTGCATATAACGCATATGCTGTTGAGCCGCGGGTTTGTTCTGCTCCGATTCCCACACCAGCAGATAACCGGCGGGTACGATCTCATCCTGTGCATCAATAGAGCCTAGTAGACGCTGCCATGCGGGTACGGACTCACGATTAAGCTGAGTCAGTGCTTCCCGGCTATGACTGGCATTGTTCGGGTGGGCCGCTTTAATAAAACGTCCTAACCAGGGTAAGGCCTTCAGCAGGTGATTCCAGGGCAGGCAAACCGGACCTTTGGGGTTGAGCCATAAGCGCGGTGCCTGTTTTAAGGTATCCACAGTGGATAGGGGATCAATCAGTTCAGTGGCCAGATAACCGGCATTACCAAAAGATGCACCCTTACCCGGTAAATCACGATCAAACAGAGTGACCTGATAACCCTTAGCCTGCGCCTGCAGTGCGCAGCATAAACCCACCACTCCGGCACCGATAATCGCCAGTGTTTTCTCTGTCGTTGGATTTGAGCCTATCGCCTCATGCTGAGATGAAGCTGAATCCATAGATGATAGAGAAGTAGTTATCGTCATAATTTGTCCTGACTGATTCATCATTGCCTAGGGTGATTGTCTTGCAGTGCGACTATTTGGATTGCTGTTTAAGCAATTTAAATAGTCGCTTGAGCTAGCTAGGGCATAACAGGGCTGAGCTTATGATCAGGCCTCTGCCGTTTCCTTATCTATTTTCTTAGCCGCTTCTTTTGCTGATGGCTCTTTTGCACTCTTCTGTTTGCTGCCGCTTGTGGTCACCTCATCGGCTTTAGGAGAAAACAAACCGGTTTGCGCATAGAAGATACCGATTGCAGGCGACAGCCAGCAAGCAAACGCCAGTGGAGCATAGAGCAGATTACTGTAATCACCGGAGGCTACGGTCAGACCCAGTGCACCGATGACAAACGCTCCACCCGCATTCCAAGGGATCAAGGGTGATACCAGAGTGCCGCCCTCTTCAATGGCGCGGGACAAATTCAGGCGGCTGTAACCGATACGATCATACTCAGGACCATACATACGACCAGGCAGTGCGATGGACAGATAAACATCACCGGATACTGCATTGGTGGTGACTGAAGTCAGAATGGCATTGGTCTGCAGACCACGGTAGCTGCGGGTCAGGTGCGACAGTTTATTGACAATGGCTTCCAGACAGCGGGTACGTTCCAGAGCACCACCATAAGCAAGAGCAAACATCATCAGCGTTACTACCCAGGTCATGGAGGAAACACCACCACGATTCAGCAAGCTGTTTAACGCATCATTATTGGTTTCGATACTAAAACCACCGTGGGCAAAGCTCAGCAACTGATTCAGGTTGTAGTCGTAGTTTGCCCAGGCGACCAAGGCACCGGAAACAAAACCGATAAACAGCGCAGGAATCGGAGCGACCTTAAAAAAGGCCAGTGACATGACGATGATCAATGGCAGCAAGGGCAGAAAGCCCAGAGCGAAGTGCTCTGCCAGACCATTTTGAAACGCATTGATCTGCCCCAACTGGCTGTTATCAGCACTGGTACCACCCACCAACAGATAGATGACAAAAGCGATCACCATGGCAGGAACCGTGGTCGGCATCATATTGCGGATATGGTCGAACACATTGGTCTCGGTCACCGCTGCAGCCAGGTTTGTGGTATCTGACAGAGGGGAAACCTTATCGCCAAAAAAAGCACCGGATACAACAGCACCAGCAGTCCAGTACAGCGGTACATCAAAAGCGGTACCGATACCCACCAGGGCTAAACCCACGGTGCCGACAGTGGTCCAGCTGGAGCCGATAGACAGAGAAACTACAGAACACAGCAGCATCGTCGCGGCCAGGAACCAGGCGGGGTCGATCACCTCCAGACCGTAATAGATCAGAGTGGGTACCGTGCCACTGGCGATCCAGGTGCTCAGTAGCATACCCACGACAATCAGGGTGGCAATAGAAGGCATTGCCACATGAATCACATGAAACGCGCCTTTTTCGATATCTTGCCAGCGATAACCTTGTGCCCAACCGACAATGGCGGTAATGGCAAAGCCCAGGGCCAGTGCTATATGCGGGGTAAAGTCATCGTAATAGAAAATCTGGATACCCAGCAACACGATGGTAGAGATAATCGGGATCAGCGCGATACTGACCGACGGCATAGGGAGATCAGGAGACTTATTATTCGTCATTGTTAATGCTCCAGGGACTGAAGTCCGTGTGTTATGTTTTTTTGGAGTGGGTGATCTGCCCCAAAACGGAGCAGACCGGGAATGCTTTATTGTTATCTGTACTGTTATCTGTATTGTTATCTGCGGTATCGGCTAGAAAGTCCGTATTGTGGTGGACTTAATACCGTCTATATATCCAGATCGTTTATTGAGAACGCTGATAGGCGAGAATGGCGGCAGCCAGATCTTCTCTGGAATCACCAACTGATTTAAAGACCGTGATGCTTTGTGTCGGATCATCCAGTTGAGCCCGGCCCTGATGTTGGCCGGAACACAGCTCGGTAAATTCCGCCTGAATATCTTGTGCTGTGATAGCGCCTTGCTGAATAGGGCTGATTAGATCTCCTGTTTCAGATAGAGCTCCGGCACGGGTATCCACAAAGATTTCCCCTCGTTGCATGACACAGTTATCCGCTTCACGCATCTCAGGGGTAAAGCTGCCGACCAGATCCAGATGTGTACCGGGTTTGAGCCAATCACCTTGAATTAATGGTTCGGTTGCCATGGTGGCACAGCTGATCAGATCCACCTGACCGGCGACATTGGCCAGATCAGCAACAGGGCAAACCTGAGCATCAATATCTTGCTCAACCAGCTGATCCACTAAGGCTTGTGAAGCCTGTTCTGAGCGATCCCACACCCAAACTTTAGTGATAGGACGCACACTCATATGGGCTGGAATCAAACGCTGCCCCATACGACCGGCACCGACCATCAGCATGCTGTGAGTATCCTCACGGGACAGATAACGAGAGGCCATAGCAGAAGCTGCTGCGGTACGACGAGCAGTAACCTCATTACCATCCAGTTGAGCCAGTGGCCGACCGCTTTGACCGCAGCTAAGGGTGTAATGACTAGTCAGGCCCGGCAGACCACGGCTGTTATTGCCGGGAAAGACGTTCACTTGTTTCACACCCAGATACTCCCCCTCTAACCACGCAGGCATCAGCAACAGGGTCGCATCGGGATCACCTGGAACTGGCATGGTGTGATGGTGACGAACAGGCGCGCCGACTTCACGGGTAAAGACACCTTCCAGTGCCTGAATCAGCTCATGCCAGGGCAGTAAACGACAAACGTCTTGTGCATCAATTTGCATCTTGAACTCTCTGTTTTATTGTTCTGCATTTTTATTGTCGGCATGTTAGCAAGCTGACCGGGCAGGTCTTTGACCGGTTCTATGCTGTTTTTGACTCAGACTCTGTTTCTGTCAGTTTCATGTTTCTTGTGTAGGCTGAAAACCCATATTGATGCATAACCCTAGCCTTAACGCCCATATAGACCCATAAGCTTGAAACCCATATAGACGTTTCTCGGAGGATGGTGTTAGGCTAAAAAGCAGATTTCAGTAGCGTGACAAGACATATTGAAGCTGAACTCTCAGCTTATTCCATCACCTGATTTACCTGTGAATAATGTATCCCGAAATCCATGCATAGCCTGATTCGACGTAACCTGATTGCTCATCAGAGCGGACAACACTGCCATGACTTTTCTCAGATCCTGATTGGATGGAAGGGACGCATGGCCTGTGAGCTGCTGCATGCCGGTGGGGATTATCTGACACAGGGTTCCTTTGCTGTGGTGCCGGGGCAGGAATCTCACCTGTTTCATGGCCTGAGTGACGATTGTGAGTTGCTGGTGCTGGATATTCCTAACGCAGATCCACTGGTCAGTGCCATCGAGCAAAGTTCCGATATCTCTCTGTATCAGGATTGGTTACAGACGCCGCGTTTTGCACAGATCACAACTGAGACAGCGCCGTTATTGGAATTTGCTTCTACACGGCTGCAACAACGTAGCGACAAGGTATCCGCCGCATTAAGCTGTCAGCTATTGCCATTATTACTGCTGCAGTTGCGTATGCCCGGTGAGGTGAGTGAGCAAGATATTCTGACTTCAAGCGGTAGCGGTAAATCCCGTATTGATGAGTGGCAACTTAACCGCTTGATTGATCGCCATCTGTCAGAGCCGCTGGATAATCAACAACTGGCAGATCACTTCTATCTCAGTCAAAGTCATTTTTATACGCTGTTTAATCGCCAGTTTGCCATGGCTCCACAACAATATGTGGCACAACGACGTATCAATAAAGCCCGAGAGCTACTGCAAACGACACCCTTATCCCAATTAGCGATCGCCGAAGAGCTGGGCTTTGCTGACGCCTCCAGCTTATCCCGCGCCTATAAAAAACACTTTGGGCATACACCTGGGCAGGCACGCAAAAGAGCGCATTAAATGCTCTTGCCCTGTTGTTGAGTTCTATTAACCTATCATTGATACCACTTGTATTTTCCAGATTAATCGGCTGACACGCTTCCCTTTGTTGACCAAAGACCCTTTGATCGCTAGAACAGCTTATCAGGCGTGGTATCTTGCAGTTGGACTTCATTGTGTAGAAGCGGCAGTTCAATCCAGAACTCAGATCCTGTTTCCTGAGGGTGATAGCCAATACGGCCATTCATCTCTTCAATCAACTGTAGGCTGATAGCCAACCCGATACCTGTACCCGTTGTGGCTGCGTTTTCCTGATCGGGTCGCGTATAAGGTTTAAACAGTGTTTCTATCTGATCCGGTGGGATTCCGATACCGGTATCAGATACAGACAGACGCAGATGGCCATCTGTACTGGCTTTATAGGAAAGCTGGATCTGCCCGCCCTTGTGGTTAAATTTAACCGCGTTAGACAGCAGGTTGAGTAGTACCTGTTTTAGTTTGCCCGGATCAGCCCAAATATAGTAACTCTCAGAATTGGTAATACTCATGCTGATCTGACGTTTGTCTGCCATGATCTGCAGGGTGTTGTAACAGTCCTGGACAATCTCACTGATATTGGTGGGCTCGATACTGAGTTTGAGCGCCTGATTATGAATAGGGGAAAGATCCAGAATATCATTGACCAGAGCTAATAGGTTCTCTCCATTCTTGTGGATAAGGGCGATGGCTTCTGCTTCTTCGGGGTTTCGGGATTCATCCAGCTCAAGCACCTGGGTAAAGCCCAGAATGATATTTAACGGTGTACGCAGCTCATGGCTCATGGACGCGATAAATTCTGATTTAACTCGGTTAGCAGACTCAACGGTATTTTGAGCTTCCAGTAACTCCTGAGTGCGCTTTTCAACCAGTATTTCCAGATTATCTTTATGCCATTGCAGCTCTCGGGTTTGTGCCTCAACCTGCTGTTGTAGCTGATCCCGGGTAATCGCTGTTTGACTCAGGCTTTGCGCCATATTGTTTAGGCTTTTAGCCAGTAGACCTATTTCATCCTTGTTATCAGTGTTTAATGTTAACTGCCATTCTCCCTGCCCAACCTTTTCCGCCACTTGAGATAAATTACGTAAGCGATGTGTCAGTGTCTTACCCAACCAAAAGGCCCCGATAATGCCGACAACTAAGGCAAGCAATAAAACCTGGCTATGGCTGATGATGGTATTTCTGAGTTGATCACTGATCAGTTGTTGTGGGGTAGTCAGAACCACATAACCTAATAGGTCATTTTGATTCAGCTGAACAGGGTTCCCCAGCCAATGGTAATTGCCATCCATATAGGTTGATGATGCTTTTTTCTTAACCAGTTGATGGACAAAAAAATCTTGAGGGATCTGATTACGCTGTTCAGGGCGTAAAGTACCATCCGTGATTAAACGTCCTTTAGCATCCAGAATCCAAACAAACTGGGCGTCAGCAGCATCCTTCAACTGCTTACTCAGGCGTCTGAGCTGGCGAATATCATAGTTGTACAGAGGGTTTTCAATCTTCGCTGACAGCGTCTTGAGTGAAACCATTAACTGCTGCATACGCAGATCATGAGCAATGACTTTGTGCTGATAGATAGTCGAAGCAAACAGCGCCAGAGAGATCAACACAATTAAACTCGAGGTATACAGGGCTATTTTGCCCCCTAGACTATTAGGCTTCATGCTATCTGCTTCTTATCGGTCTTGTTGTGGTCATAGCGGCAGGGAAGAAAAGTGCTGAGCCAGTGGCTGCATATTATTGAGCAGCGGCAGGGGAATCTCATCAAAACGTGTGGTACGTTCAAATTGTTGCAACATTAAACGTCCCGCTTCTGACTGCTCTGCCTGCATCAATATGGTTTTAACTGTGTTGATCAGCTGGGGATCTAAACCTGAGCGATGCACCACCACGTGATAGGGCACTTCTGGGGTTTGATGCAGAACCCATAAAGGCTTTAGGGCTGTGGCGGTAAGCTCCTGGAAGTCCTTGCCAGACATGGCTGCTGCTTGCACTTTGCCTCTTTCCAGCCAGGTGATTTGGCTCTCATTGTCATAGGCAAATTGATAACCCAGGGCGTTAGCATTGGCCTGCCCTTTGGCATGTTGAATACCCTGAACACTTAAACTGAGATAAGGCAGAATAAAACCTGAGGTTGAGAAAGGTTCTTCGAAAGCAATGTTCTGACCATGCAGATCACTTAGATTGCGTACAACGCCGCCATTCACTACAGCAATGACGCTGTGGTAAGACGCCCGCCCTTTTTTCCAGCGTCTTAATAGAAATTGTGAGTCAGCCTTTTGATTCACTAACAGCGCAACCATAGAGCTATCAATATAGAGATCGATTTCCTGCTGCTGTAGGTAGGTGATCATCTGCTCAATACTGGAAGCCATTTTGACTTCAACACGCTTGATACCCTGAGAGGCTAATTGCGTTTGGAGATAATTTGCCAGATGGTGGTAGGTACGAATTTCATCAACAGGGGTGTTGGTAATGGTACCCAAACGGAGTGTCTGAGCCTGAGATGGCAGGCTAACAAATAGCAATAAAACGAAGCATATAAGCAGGACAGATCTGATACAGCTGGCGTTAAGTCTCATATGCTTCTCCCTTTGCAAAAACAAAATGCAGGTCTTGTCATATTTCTGTCAATATTATGCAGTGGCCTCTCTTACGACAATACTAATATAGTAATAAAATCTTTGGGTTAGGGCTTTTTTATGCTCTATTTTATAGAGTTTATACTTGGTTTAGTTGTTTCTTATTGGACAGACCGTACTTAAACATTTCAGGTGATAC
Organism: uncultured Oleiphilus sp.; assembly: GCA_964342385.1. Classification (GTDB taxonomy): domain Bacteria; phylum Pseudomonadota; class Gammaproteobacteria; order Pseudomonadales; family Halomonadaceae; genus Oceanospirillum. The sequence continues at coordinate 122,105 of CAYFGP010000001.1, forward strand.
AGACGCACATTAGGATCGGCAAAAAAGCCAATCTCCCACGGGTTTTTATCGATAAATGCAGACTTCACCGGTTGATAGATCGGATGATCCACTGGCACTTCATAAGCCTCAGCATCAATTAGCACGTAGTTCCAATCGATAGCGTTTTCAAAGGTAAAGTTGGCGCGCTCATCAATGGCAAAACAGCAGCGATTATCTTTCTGTAGCTGTTGCACCTTGAAGGTGGAAGGGAAAGAGATAATAAAGATATCGTCTTCCTTGGTGGATAAAAATGCCATTGCCGTAGTGTGAGGTTGCTCCGGTGTACGAGTCACCAATACACCGATTTTATTGTCGTGCTCCTCATTGTTCAGTTCCGGCATATCGGTTAACGGTGTCTCAGGCAGCGCCTGTAGTGGGCGGCCATCCGGTGGGAATTGATAACCCACTTGTCTGTCTGCCAGTACTTCGCTAACACCATAAACCAGACTGAAATCCCTAACGCCCAGACGCAAGTTGAATTTATCTTCAACCTCGGTGACCAAGCCTTTATAAGAGGTACGAAACACTCGCAGCTCGGCATCAAACTCATCAACACCGGTACGGTTATCCAGATGCAAGGTTAGATAATCACCGGCCTGCAGCTGGTGACCATTGGGCACATAAAAGCTCAAACTATTATCAGAGTAGAGTTGTACCTGACCAATATAGAGCGCCAATTGATCCCCCTGATAACTGGCTGCAACCGCAATGGCCGGGCTACCGATCACATGGGGCAGGTTATCCACTTCAATATCCATTTGTGACTCCTCTTCATAGCGGGATTGGTTCTGGTGCTCAGGTATGGGTGGTGGCAAACGCCAGATTCGTGTCGCCTCCTGAATGCCTTTCAGATGCACATCGTAACACTCAGTATAGGAATACTCTGCCTGAGCAGTCGCTTTAACCTCATCGGACACCAAAAGCGTACATTGATAGGTTTTACACAGGGCTTCAATACGTGAAGCACGATTGACCCGTGGCCCTAAAGCAGTAAAGCTTTGTTGATCTTTACTGCCAAAGTAACCGGTCAGCGATGGGCCATAGTCGATACCTATGCCCATTTTAAAGCAGTAATCAAAGGCTTCCAGGAAGTACTGGTTGAGATTAACCAGCTCCAGTTGCATCTGTTCAGCGGCTTTTAACGCATCGTCACAGGGATGAGTATCCCGATTAGCATCTAAGCCAAACAGCACCATAATGCCGTCACCCAGAAGCTTATCCACATAACCGCCATAAGCCTGCACTACATCTATCATGGCAGCAAAATAGCGGTTCAGCATATGAGTGACATCGTAAGGTAAGTGTTGCTGACTAAACTCGGTAAAGTTGCGGATATCGGAAAACATCACCGCAATCTCTTTTCGCTCGGCACTGGGTTTTAAACCGTTTTCCAACGCTTCGGTGATATCAAAATTATCCCGTACCAGGCGGCGTACACTGGCGGGGCCATTCGCTACGGTCTGACAAGATAAACGCACATACGGTGGCAGATGTTTACGCTTCTTAATACGTTGCTCGGCTTCGGTCTCTGGTGCCAGATTCTCCAACCCCTCTTCCACTACAACCCGACAGGTTGAACACCGGCCTTGGCCACCGCATTCATGCACATGCTGGATCTCATTTTTCAGCGCCTGGCACAGCAAGGTTTCTCCCGGAGTTGCCAGAAAGGATTTCTCGTTGACAAAGTTGAGCTGAAATTCTGGCGAGCGGACAGTATCCGTAGAGGGCTTTTTATCGGACATATTCTAAACCGAATCATGGAAAAGCTTAGTGTAGGCGTTTGCAGGCAATGAAGTCATCTGCAAAAAAACGATCATAACGATAGGTTTTTGTGAAAGGTCAGTTAATGCCTTCATTTACTTTCAAACCCACCAAAACACCTCCAAACCCTTTGCTGAATGCCGCTATTAATCCTATGTTAGCGTTTCTTAATTAAAGGAGTTCTCTGATGTATCCATGGTTTCTTCCCGGTTTTAACAGTTACAAATACCCATTAAGCGGCAATGTCACTCAGGCTATCTCTCCAGATACTAATTGGTTATCGCCGCAGGTGGAGTTTAACTTTGCCGGTGATCAGCAGGTAGAAAAGAAGGTCGTTGCTGAAGTTGCCAGCTACGGTAAACAGCTGGGTATGCTCTCTAAGGCAGTGTTAGAACTGGCAAATGGTGAAAAGGGCGAAGCTATTGCTAAGCTGGAAAACCTGGTTGAGCAGATCGACGAGGCTAAATATGAGCAACGCTACAAACTGGAACATAGAGTCAAAACAGATCTGAAGCAGCTTAAGCGAACAGATCCTGAGCTGCTAAAAGATATCCTGAAAGAGTGCGATCTAATCTGATCAGTTAGCTTTTGAGAGGTTTTGGCTTTGATAGGCTTTGACTATCAATAAAATAAATACAATCGATTTAATCTTTTTTAGGTGACTGGCTAAACTTATCTCGAACTCAACGAAACAGGGTTGGTTAACGGACTAACCCTGAAGTTAAAACAGCGAAATGCTGAACGTTAAAGAGATAGGAGCACTACCATGCCACAAGCAATCAACACTGAAATCAAGCCATTTGCAGCCACCGCTTTCAAACAAGGTGAGTTCGTAGAAATCACTGAAGCCGATGTAAAAGGCAAATGGTCTGTATTCTTCTTCTACCCAGCAGACTTCACTTTTGTATGTCCAACTGAGTTGGGCGACGTGGCAGACAAGTACGCGGAGCTGCAAGAGATGGGCGTAGAAGTGTTTTCTGTATCTACCGACACTCACTTCACTCACAAAGCATGGCACGACAGCTCTGAAACGATCGGCAAGATCAACTACTACATGGTAGGCGACCAGTCCGGCAACATCACCAACAACTTCGGTGTAATGCGTGAAGGTATGGGTCTGGCAGACCGCGCTACTTTCGTAATCGATCCAGAAGGTGTGATCCAGGCGATGGAAATCACTGCTGAAGGTATCGGCCGTGATGCAGACGATCTGCTGCGTAAGATCAAAGCGGCTCAGTACGTGGCAGCTCACCCAGGTGAAGTATGCCCGGCTAAGTGGAAAGAAGGCGAAGCGACTCTGGCTCCTTCTCTGGATCTGGTTGGCAAAATCTAAACCTGACCATCCTTGTGCTCTTGTGGAGGCCTCCCGCTGGGAGGTACTCCATAGGTAATAAGCTGGCTTCATAACTCCAGCGACGGATACGGGGTGTCTGATCCCGTCACCGATCAGGTTGTACTGATCACTTTCAATTGCCATCTCCTCTTTTGATGGCTGTTTATTTGATTACTACTGATTTGATATCTGCTGATAGCAGGGCCTGATTCGGTTACTTCTATCAATATTCGTACTGATCAGCGTTAAGCACTGGTGCGCCTGTTTGACCCACTATCTTGAAAACTACCGGCGGTCAACCTCCAGTGATTCACCAAGCAAACAGGAGAGTTTCCATGTTAGACAATGCCATGAAACAACAGCTGCAAACTTACCTGCAGCATCTGAAAACCCCGGTTGAGCTGATCACCGTATCCGATGACAGTGCAAAAGCAAAAGAATTAACAGCTTTGGCGGCAGATATTGCGACGCTGTCCGACAAAGTCAGCCTGGTGGATGACAACGGGCAATACGCGGATGAGCGTAAACCGACACTGATTGTGCGCTCTGTAGAAAAAGGCAGTGAGCTGCGTTTTGCCGGTATCCCAATGGGCCATGAATTTACCTCTCTGGTACTGGCGCTACTGCACAGCGGTGGTCATCCAATGAAGCTGGATGAAGAGGTGGTTGAGCAGGTTCGTAATCTGGACGGCAAATACAATTTTGAGACCTATATCTCTCTGAGCTGTCAGAACTGTCCGGATGTCGTACAAGCGCTGAATATGATGGCTGTGATCAATCCGAATATTCGCCACGTGATGATTGATGGTGCGCTGAATCAGGATGAAGTTAACGAACGCAATGTCATGGCAGTACCATCGGTTTACCTGAATGGTGAAAACTTCAGCCAGGGCCGTACCACACTAGCCGAGATTCTGGCCAAGCTGGATACCGGTGCTTCTAAGCGTCAAGCCGAGACCCTGAGTGCCAAACAAGCCTACGATATGTTGGTGGTGGGTGCCGGTCCTGCAGGTTCTGCCGCTGCTGTGTATACCGCCCGTAAAGGTCTGCGTACTGGTCTGGTAACCAGCCGTTTTGGTGGTCAGGTCGCGGATACAGTAGGTATTGAAAACTTTATCTCCGTAAAAGCCACCGAAGGTCCACGTTTAGTGGCCCAGCTGGAAGAGCATGTGCGCGATTACGATGTGGATATTATGCAAAACCAAGCGGTTTCCGCTGTTACAGGTGCCAAACAAGTGGGTGGTCTGATCGAAGTGGAACTGGAAAATGGTGCCACACTGAAAAGCCGCAGCGTGCTGCTGGCTACCGGTGCCCGCTGGAGAGAGATGAATGTACCTGGCGAGCAGGAATACCGAGGTAAAGGGGTTGCCTACTGCCCACACTGTGATGGCCCACTGTTTAAAGGCAAGCGTGTGGCGGTCATCGGTGGTGGTAACTCAGGTATTGAAGCAGCGATTGATCTGGCCGGTATTGTAGAACATGTCACTGTACTGGAGTTCAGCGATGTACTGCGCGCCGATGAAGTGTTGCAGCAGAAAGCACGCTCTATGGGCAATATCGACATTATTATGCAGGCACAAACCACAGAGGTAGTCGGTGATGGTCAACGTGTCACAGGCCTGAACTACACCGACCGTGTCAGCGGTGAGAATAAACAGGTTAAGCTGGCCGGTATCTTTGTGCAGATCGGTCTGGTACCGAATACCGAGTTTCTGAAAGTAGAGGGTGATGAGGGAGTTGAGTTGACCCCACGTGGTGAGATTGTGGTGGGCCGTCGTGGTGAAACCAATATCCCTGGTGTTTTTGCTGCCGGTGATGTGACTGACTCACCTTACAAGCAGATTATTATCGCTATGGGTGATGGTGCTAACGCGGCACTGGGTGCATTTGATTACCTGATTCGTACCTCGATTGCTGAGCTTGAAACCGAAAATGCTGAAGAGGTTGAGGTGGCATAACGCGCTTCAACCTTTCTGGAGTTGATTATCTCCTGAGGCTACTTTATTCCTGAGACAGATTGCTTGAAATCATTCTTTCTACTGGTATTTTCTCGCTAGATCCAGTGTTTACGTCAGACGGAGCCTGAACCTTCCGTTTGGCGTAATCTTTCCGAAGAGGGCCTTCCTCTTCGGATTTTTTCTATCCCTTTCCTCTTAAACTCACTCAAAAATACGTTTTAAATTGCTAGACAGCCAGCCTAAAGCTGGTCCCATGGCTTGGTTTTTTTGCGTAACCTGATCAACAGGTGGACTCCAAGGTTTATCATCCAGACGCATCGGCATTTTATACAGCCTCCCGCTGTCAATATAATCCTGAACCAAATGAAGTGGTAAGTAGCCCTAACCATTGCCCTGCATAATCATCTCTATCACACAGTGCACATTATTAGAGGACCACTGCATCGCTGAGATTGCGGGTTCATGATCAAGCCCCCTGCTGTCTTCACCACGAATAACCATTTGGGTGTGGGCCGTGACATGTGAGATTTCGATGCTGTCTAATTGTGTTAACGGATGATTAGGACTACAAACAGCACAGAGCTGAATGTGACCAACAAAAGATAGGTCTACTTCTCGACTGAAGGACATGTCGGATAGCATCAAGCCTATATCAACACGCCCGCTCTCGACCAGAGCAACAACATCCGTACTGGCGATTGATAAGACTTCAATCGCCGTTGCATGGAAGTGCTGACCAAATTCATAAAGCAGCTGTCCAAAGGATGGCATTTGAAGTGAAGTCTCAATCCCTATCCTAATAATGGCTTCTTCCTGTCTAACTACCGCTTGTGCCGCAGCGTTTAACTCTTCGGTTTGCTGAAGTATCACTCGGGCATAGTTCAGTAACCTTTCACCATCTGGAGTCAGTGTGGCTCGACGTGTTGAACGATCAAAGATTTCCACTCCCAGATCAATTTCGAGATTAGCGATTCCCTGGCTGATGGCCGATTGTGCCTTTCCCAATTTACGGGCGCATGCCGAGAATGATCCCGAGTTAGCCGTTTCAACAAACATACGGAGCTGCTCTAAGTTATACATATAAGTAAACCTGATGACTATCGACTTTCATCCATCACTACCTCAGATATCATGCAGATGTCTAGCACGGATTTGCTTGGGAGCTGCCTGTGAAATGATAGACACCTTCATGGGGACAGGCGGCCAGAAACCATAACGTGTTGATAAAGAGGTATCACTATGAAGCAGCTATACCCAGACCTTTGGCAGACATCGATCTATCGCTCCGGTGAGCTGAGCAGCCATGCTTATTTTCTCCTACATCCGGCGGGCAATATCCTGTTTTACAGCACAGGGAACAATGCAGAGCTTGATCATATTGAGCAGTTAGGCGGAATCAAATATCAGCTACTGACACATAGGGATGAGGCTGGGCCATCACTGCAGCGTATCCAGCAACGTTTTGGCTCAATGCTTATGTTCAGTGAATATGAAAGAGACGCTATTGGCGAGCATGCTCTGGCTGATCGTTATTTTGAAGTTGATGACCACAAGCTTGGTGATATTGATGTGCTGCACACTCCGGGGCATACCGGTGGCAGCGTCTGCTTCTTCTACCAATCCCCTCATGGCAAAAGCTATCTGTTTACCGGCGACACTTTTTTCCAATGGCAAGACCGTTGGGCAACATTGGTTTTAGCCAGTACAGGTGGAAGTGAGGCGGCTCTTGCCAAGAGTCTACTCAAGCTCCGTAGCCTTAATCCGGATGTGGTGATTAGCAGTGGTTTTGTTGGTGAGGTTGGAGTCAAAGAGGTGACCAGGGATGAGTGGGTAGAAGCTATTGATACCGAAATTCATAAGCTCGATAGAGCTATCTCGATTTGATTCTTTCAATATAGGGGAGAAGATAAATGTCAAAACCAGCATATTTAATTGCCAGTTCATTTATGGCCGAAGGTCATGGTTCACTTGATCCTTATGGTAAAGCCGTGCATCCGCTGATGGATCAATGGGGTGGGGAGTTACTGATCGCAGGATCGACAGATCAATTTATGGATCACTTTGAAGGCGAGTGGAAAGACAATGCACGTTTTACACTCTTTCGCTTTCCTTCTATGGAAGCACTTCAGGGTTTCTGGAAGTCCGATGAGTATCAGGCCGTAAAACACCTACGTACGGATGTCATTCCTCCAAATTTTACATTCGCTGTTGAGGGTTTTGATCCGGAGGAATGGGCAGAAGAAAACCCGGATCATGCCTATAACAAAGCTCCAAACGAAAATGCTTTATAGGCTAAACTTTCTGTCTGACACAATCTCTCCGAAGAGGGCCTCCCTCTTCGGATTTTTCTCCCTTCTCAATTCATTCTGTTTTCCTGTCTCCGAGCATAAAATCTGACTCATGACAGATTCACGACAATACGTCATGAGACTGAATAACAGTGATTGCCTAAAATGATAATAATTCTCACTAGCCAGTTCATCATGCCGCCAGTATGATCTCTGGGGTAACGCGGCATGCTTCCAACTGTAAGTGTGATCTTGCTGCTGTGCGGATATTTATTGAATATTTAGGACGCTCACTTTGTCTCAAGAAACCAAACATGTGAAAGATCGCTTTGGTGAACAACTCGCCAAGAGAAAAAAGCAGTTGTCGCCTGGGGCAGCAGCCGTTGCTGATTTTATTGACGTAAACCGACATACCGTTCTGGGGCTCTCTGCATTAGAGATCGGTATGGAAACAGGAATGTCTGATGCGACGGTTATTCGCGCCATTCAATCTCTGGGCTTCACCGGTCTACGAGATTTAAAAGACACGCTTACCGTTTGGTTAGGACAGGTGGAATCTCCAGTTGAAAAGATGGCCAACACCTCCCAGCGTTTGGGAGCTGATGCTAACGCCGCCATTGACTTTACCATTGAGAGCCAGAAAGCCGCACTGGATGCTTTAGGCACTGAAGAGAATCGGGAAAATACAGCCAAGGCTATTCAGCTGATATCAGAAGCTAAAGCCGTTGGGCTGTTTGGCATTGCTGCGGGCGGTATTCTTGCCGAATATGGTGCTCGTCTCTTCACTCGTTCAGGCATACCGGGCAAGGTGTATAACAAGACAGGTGTAACGCTTGCCGAAAGCTTACTGCAGATGAGTGAAGGTGATGTTTTAATCATGTTGATGAATGGTCGTGCGCATCGGGAAGCGACGACCACTTTGACAGAAGCCAAGCGACTCAATATCCCTATCATTATGATCCTCGGTCGTACTGATGCACCATTACGGCCACAGGCTGCTGCCAGTATTGTATTACCCAGATTGAAAACGGATAGTGTTTCTTTGCACTCTAAAACACTGTTTGCTCTGGAAGCTCTACATCTGGGCGTATCTACGTTAGTACCAGAACGTAGTGTTGCTTCACTGGATCGTCTTGTCACTATGCGTAAAAGCATTCGCCCCTTTTCACGTTAGCATTTTCTCTCTGATAAAAGCACGGCTATCTTGACGAATACCGCTATTGCTGTGCTTTTATCATTTTTATTCCGTGTTTTTGCTCGCTCTTTTAACCCCCCGTTCCTCTGTAGTAGTCATACTTTTTACTGCCATTTTTCTGAGAATAATTATTAATCAAATAAGATTTAAATCCGAAAAAACCCGATTTTTCCCGTTTTTAGCCGTGTTTCAGGCTTACTTTCAGGTCCTGTGTAATGACAAAAGTTTGACTACTACATTCGAAAATTGACCATAGGGGCGATTCGTAGTGATCGGCACCATACAGCGACAAGTCAGAGACCTGAGCGGTGCCGATTATGATGGATGTCCTAGTGAGAGTTATAGAGCAAAAGCCGTAAACAGCAGCATGGTCGCGATGGATTTTGGCCGTGGATTCCTACTGAAAGAACCGTGCACAGTTATGGCTTCTGCTCCAGCGAAATTTACATCGGAGCGCAGAGATACCCATGTCCGGAAAATATACAAAACTAACCCGTCGTCAATTAATGGCGACGTGTATGGTCAGCCTTCCAGCTGCTTTTATCAGTCATACGGCACAGGCACAGGAAACTGAGGTTGAACTCGATTCTGTGATTGTGGTTGGTAAGCAGTACACCTACTTTGAAGACACCAACACCACTGCATTAAAGGTCGATGCAGACGACAGTGATACCCCTTTTGTGGTGTCATCCACCAACGAAACCTTTATGAAGGATATTCGTGCTCAAAACATGGAAGATGTTTTTAGCTATACCGTGGGGGTTAATCGTGCATCCAATGGCGCTGATGGTTTTGTTGTCCGTGGTTTTGATATTGATCTGAACAATATCAAGGTTGATGGCATGTCCGGTCTGACAACCCGCTTTGGTTCTCCATCGCTGGCCAATATCGAGAAGGTGGAAGTACTGAAAGGCCCCGCATCGGTACTCTACGGCAATATGGAAACCGGTGGTATGGTCAATATGGTGACCAAAAAACCGGAAGAGACGTTCTCTGCCAGCATTACCACCACCTTTGAGACCTTCGCTTCCGACCACTCTGACTTTGGTGAAGATAACGGCCTGACTACGACACTGGATGTCACAGGTCCAGTTAAAGGTCGTGATGATCTGTTCTACCGCTTTATTTTGACCGGTAATGGCACAGAATCCTTCCGTGGCGATGTCGTAAATGAAGAATATTATGCCTATGGCGACCTGTTATGGCAGATCGATAACACATCCCACCTGTCTCTGGGTCTTGAAGTAGGTAAACAGATTGGCGACGCCGATGCCGGTCTTGTTGCGCTTAACAACGACATCAATCAGATCGCCTCCCTCGATACTATTTATCAGAACGATGGTGACTACGACAATGATGAAGGTCAGGCGCTGACCATCGGTTATCAGAAAGATCTGGCAAACAGTCAGTTCAATATTAACTGGCGTAGCGCTTTCCATAAGGATGAGCGCAAACTGTATGAAAACAACCGGGTGAATGATGAGCCTGGTACTCTACGTCGTCGTTTACGTCATCAGCAAAACACCCGTGATTGGCACGGTGTTGATGCGTATGTCACCCATAACACAGCAACGGGGTCAATCAATCATGATCTGACCGTTGGCCTGGCCGGTGAATATCGTCTGACCGATTTTGATCGTGTGATCTGGGGTGGTTTTGATGGCACTGTGGACGTGTTGAAGCCTGTACTGGGTGGCACAGCAACGGCCAAAGAAGGTAACCGTCGCGAAACAGAATACCGCAGTGTCGGTGTTTATGTTCAGGATAAGGTTGAGCTGACCGATGCGCTGACCGTTGTGGCTTCTGCCCGACACAATAGCACCGAAATCGATTACAGCTGTCTACGCGGTTCCTGTAACGATGATAACTCAACCAATACCTCTGATCTGGTCGGCTCTCTGGGCGCTGTTTATTCCCTGAATGATAGCTGGACTGCCTTTGCCAGTGTGGCGCAAAGCTTTGACCCTTACACTGCAGAGCGTGTGGATGTGAATGGCAAGGCGCTGGATGCAGAAGAGTCCCTGCAAATTGAAGGTGGTGTGCGTTATCAACTGGGTGGCGATATGAATATCAGTCTCTCCAGCTACAAGATCGTTAAAGATAATGTCTCTGAATCATTAGGCGGTGGTAAATACGAGACCATCGGTGAAGTTGAGAGCAAAGGTGTAGAGCTGGATATTCAATGGTTGCCGACCCAGAACTGGCAGATTAAAGCCGGTTACGCTTACAACGAAAGTCAGGCGACTGAAGGTTCTGATAAAGGTTTAACACCCGCTCATGCACCGGAAAATACCCTGTTTCTGTTTACTCGCTACAATCATCCGCAAGAGGTTTGGGGCGGTGAGCTGGGCTTCACTCTGGGTATGACCTACCGTGACAAAGTGAAAACCAGTATCTCGGAATCCAGCAATGTTACCCTACCGGATTACACAGTGACCGATATCGGTGTGCATTTCGAGAAGAACGACTGGAATGCGTCACTGGGTGTATCCAATCTGTTTGATGAAGATTACTTCTACGCCGGTAGAAGAGACACCAATCTCTACGCTGGTGATCCGAGAAAGATTTCTATGACCCTGGGTTATGCTTTCTAAGCCATTCGCAGCTAAAGGATCACCCTTAGGATCAGGCTTATGGCCTGATCCTTTTTCTGCTTATTTTCTAAAGACATATAGCACCTAAAACAAATATTGTCTCAAACCTGTATGCGCCAGACATATGGGCCTAAAACGAGCGCGTTATTTATGAGGAATATATTGTGAAGCCCTGTATTGCGATCAATGCAGACAATCTTTCCGTCGGCTACGAGCGCCAGCTGATTCTGCGTGATTTAAACTTTCAGGCAGCAGCAGGTGAACTGACGGTACTTATTGGCCCAAATGGCTGTGGCAAGTCGACGCTGCTTAAATCACTGGCGCGTGTATTGCCTTTGCAAGCCGGTAAGGTGATGCTGGGGGATCAGGATGTTCACCATACACCAACTAAAAAGATGGCGCAGACACTGGCATTTTTGCCTCAGGGCCCTATCGCCCCGGAAGGCTTAACCGTACGTGAACTGGTCGCTCAGGGGCGTTTTCCTCATCAAAGCCTGTTACGTCAATGGTCCCGTGACGATGCCCGTATTATCGATAAAGCCCTGGCACAAACTCATCTCTGTGAATTAGCGGAACGTCCGTTAACCGATCTATCCGGTGGGCAAGGGCAAAGAGCTTGGATTGCGATGGTATTAACTCAGGATACGCCAGTGATTCTACTGGATGAGCCTACCGCTTTTCTTGACCTTAAGGTACAGGTCGACCTGTTATCCCTACTGCATCAAATCGCTCATGATGAACAACGCACAGTTGTCGTCGTGCTGCATGATCTCAATGTAGCCGCTAGTTTTGCCGATCATATGGTGATGATGCGAGCCGGTAGTGTACTGGCGCAAGGTCCAGTGAATCAGGTATTTAATGCCGAGAATCTGAAAGCAGTGTTTGATCTAGACAGCGTAATTCTGACTGATCCCAGTACAGGGCGTCCCATCTGTGCGCCTCAATGTGCTCGGTTACTGGCAGGAAGCATTTAAATGCGGCTGTTTTCCAATCCCATGCAAGCGCTACCGCTTATTCTGGTGCTGTTGATCCTGGCTGTTTTATTGCATCTGGGGTTTGGTGCCAAACAGATCTCCTTGATGACAACACTGAATGCCTTTATCAATTTTGATGCCCAGAACTTTGATCATATTGTTATCCGCCAGATGCGTATTCCTCGTATGATCACTGCGATATCCGTCGGTGCCGCTTTATCGGTTGCCGGAGCCCTGATGCAAGGTGTCACCCGTAATCCCCTGGCCGATCCGGGCTTATTAGCACTGATGAGTGGTGCCGCCTTTGGTGTGGTGATCGGTGCTAGCTTTTTTGCCATAGAAGCGGATATCTGGATGCCAGTGTTAGCCGCCGCCGGTGCTTTAGCGGCTGCCGTTTTGGTGGCTTTGATCGTTCTACTGGCCCCTTCAGGGCGTTCGCCTGCGGTGTTATTACTGGCCGGTGCCGCAGTCACTGCATTTTTGAGTGCCTTTGTATCTGGCATTAATATCCTGAATGAAGAAAGCTTCTCGACCTTTCGTGTTTGGTTATCCGGTTCAATTACTGCCGATGCGATCCAGATGTTGCCTTATGCCGCCCCCTGGCTGGTGGGCGGTTTAGTATTGGCCTTGGTATCCGCCCGTCAGGTAACGGTGCTGTCTATGGGCCACGAAGCTGCTACCGGATTGGGCGTTAATGCCACGGCTTTAAGCATACGCTTGCTGATCTGTACCGTGGTATTAACGGCAGCTGCGGTAGCTATGGTCGGGCCTTTGGGCTTTGTTGGCTTAGTGGTGCCCCATGCGACTCGTTTGTTAGTGGGTTCCGATTATCGCTGGATTATTCCCTGCTCAGCTCTGGTCGGTGCACTGTTTTTACTGCTGGTGGATCTGGCAGCGCGAATCGTGATGGCTCCTGTTGAAGTGGCAACCGGCGTCGTGACAACGCTCTTGGGTGCGCCCCTCTTTGTATTACTGGTGCGGAGAGTGTTATGAGCCATTTTATTTACCGCAGCAAACATGAAGCTATCAGCTTTCGAGTCACTTCGAATGTGCCCGTGGCCCTGCTGGTTTTACTGTTCGGACTTGGCGGTCTGTTATTAAGTAGCCTGAGTTTGGGCAGTTATCACCTCGATTTGGCTCAGGTTTGGCATACCTTGATCAGTGCTCAACCCGGCGAAACCGCGACCACGGTGATTTGGGAGTTACGTCTGCCACGTTTTCTCGCGGCTTGTTTGGTGGGGATGATGCTGGGGCTGTCTGGTGCCATTCTGCAAACTGTGACGCGCAACCCTCTCGCTGATCCTTCCTTAGTCGGCGTCTCTCAAGGAGCCAGTCTGGCCGTGGTTGCCTTGATTGTATTATGGCCTGCCGCCCCATTAGAGTTGCGTCCTTTGATCGGATTTATGGGCGCGATTACTGCTGCAGGTTTGGTGCAGTGGATAGCGGCGGGTAAATCCTCTTCGGCTTCTTTACGTTTTATTCTGGTGGGCGTGGGCATTTCAGCCAGTATCAGCGCCTGTACAAACGCTATTTTGACTTACGGCCAGGTCAATCAGGCAGCAGCAGCACTGTCTTGGTTAGCAGGGTCGGTGCATACCGCATCCTGGGGAGAGTGCCTGGTATTAATACTGGGTTTGTTACTCTGTTTACCCTGTTTAGTTTGGTCTATACGCCCTTTAACGGGCCTGCGTTTTGGCCCTGAGGTGGCCATCGGTTTAGGCGTCAATCAGCGCAGAGACCGATTTTTAGTCATTGCTTTAGCCGTAGCCTTAGCAGCCCTGGCAGTTTCAATGACCGGGCCTTTGGGTTTTATCGGTCTGATTGCCGCACAATTGGTACATCGGGTTTTACGGGTAGGTGTTGGCTCTCATTTACTACTGACAGCTCTAGTCGGCGGTTGTCTGGTAGCACTGGCTGACCTTGTCGGTCGAACTGTGTTTGCTCCGATTCAACTCCCCGCAGGTTTAGTTTCTGCAGCTATCGGAGCGCCTGTATTTATTGCCCTGATCTTTAGAGGCACTGGCCCTAAGCAATTTTAATGACCTGAAATTTTCTAACAGGCTACAACAGATAAAAACTGTGCTAATAGCAATCAGTTAAGGGCTTATTTAAGAGAATAAGATTATGAAATATCTGATATTAGTGATGACTTGGTTGGTGTTTGCGGGTTCGGCACAAGCTCAAGCCCAAACCAAAAACGCAACACAAGCCCAAAGCTCTACACAAACACAAACTCAACCCACGAGGCTGTTTATTGATGGGCAGAGACATCATGTGCAGATCCCTGTAAAAGCCAAGCGCATTGTCTCGCTGCGTGGAGAACAGTTTACAACCCCCCTTGTTGAACTGGGTGCTTCTGTAGTGGGATCAACCGGATTGATTAAAGAAGGCATTAATAACGGCAAACCCTTTATACGTGGTGCCTATGATCTGTTTCATACCACCTTTGAGAACACGAGTATCCGCTTTGTTGGTGCTCCCGCTCAACCGGATATTGAAGCCATTGCAGCACTGAAGCCTGACCTGATTCTGGTACCTGATTTTGCTTCAGACAATTATCAGCAACTGTCTGCCGTTGCTCCAACCGTGGTCATCAATATCTGGTCAAATAATGCCCGTGAGCGCTACCAACGTGTAGCAGATGCTGCCGGGTTATTACCAGAGTTTGAACGCTTACAAGCTACCTTTGATTTTCGTTTGCAAAGTGCCCAGGCTCTAACCAAAAAGATGTTGGGCGATCCAGCCAAAGTATCTGTCGCCATTGCCGAAGTGCGGGGTAAACGCTTCCGGGTTTATAAAAACTATGGTGCGATGAGTTTTATCCTTAATGAATTGGGTTTTTCGAGCCCTGAGATCATCGACAATATCAAGGGTGATCGTTTGGATTTAAGCCCCGAACAAGTACAAGCGATTGATGCCGATTTTCTGGTCAGTTCTTATGCCGAAAACTTTGGTCTGTCCATCTTAGAATTACAGAACAACTGGGATAACCTGATTCCAGGTTGGAATCTGGTACTGCATGCCCCTCGTCATAACCAGCATATCTTTATCGCTCGTGAACCCATGCGTGCACTCAGCTTCCGTTCCATGGAAGAGGTACTAACTATCTATGTGGCTAATATCGTCACACGCAAGTTTAAAGCAATAAATGTTTCGGATTAGGAAAGAGTTGGGTTCATACCAATATTAATGTACGAACTCTGACTCAAACAGCTTGTTTCCCACTTCCTCTCTATCGCAATTGGTTATTCAGTGAGAAATAACCATATTTTTGTTCTCCAGCTCGATGATTGATTTCATGGGGAAAGAGATAAGGGTTACTACTGTTTTGACTAGATCCGTCTGTAAGTGTCGGTATATAGTATGCGCTGATATTGATTCTCATTTGTATAGGGTATCGCCATGCCGACAAGAACATCTGCTTCAGATACAGCCCTGACTGAGCTGTATCGAGAGCATCATCCCTGGTTATTGCAGTGGTTGTATAAGAAGCTGGATTGTTCCTGGCAGTCGGCGGATATGGCGCAGGATACCTTTGTCCGTTTGATGACCTCTTCAGCCTGTCAGTCTCAAATTCAGCAATTGAATCAACCGAGAAGTTTCCTGGCAACTGTGGCTCGTCGGGTGCTAATTGATCATTTTCGTCGTAAATCCCTGGAACAGGCTTGGTTGGAACAGCTGGCAGCTAAACCTGAGCCGTTAGCAATCTCAGCCGAAGAGCAAACCCTAATTCTGGAAACCCTGTGTCGTATTGATGACATGCTGGAAGATCTGGGTGATAAGGTGCGTCAGGCATTTCTGATGTCACAATTGGAAGGGATGAAGTACGCGGAAATTGCTCAGGCATTGGATGTGTCAGTCAGTTCGGTGAAGAAGTATATGGCCCGAGCCACGGAGCATTGTTTGTTGTTTATGTTGGAAGAGATGGACTGATGACACAACTGTCAGAAAAAAAACAGGCCATTCGTGAAGCCGCTGGTTGGTATGCGGTGTTATGTGCGGATGAAGTGTCGGATCAGGAACGCCAGAATCATGAATGCTGGTTAGAGGCCAGTACTGCGAATCAGCAGGCATGGCAACAGATTGGTCGTTTGCAGCAACAGATGGGCGGCTTGCCAGGGCAACATGCGCATCAGGCATTACAGCTGGGCCGGGAATATCAGCTGGATCGTCGTCAGGTACTGTCTATCCTCGCACTGGTCTCAGGTGGCGGTGTGCTAGCGTGGTCAGGTTGGCAATATACCCCTTTGCAGGATTTAACAGCGACCTATCGCACAGGCAAGGGAGAACAACTAACACAGCGTTTATCGGATGGCTCTGAGCTGATTCTGAATACCGATACTGCGGTGGATATTGAGCCAGTGGGGCAAGTATTGCGTATCCGGCTCAGAAGGGGTGAAATTCAGGTCTCCACTGGAACTCATGCTGATAAGCAAGCAGGTCAGGTGGCATCAGATCTCTCTACGCCTACTTTATCTTCTGCACAAACCTTATCCTCGGTGAAAACTCTGGTGGTCGAAACACCCCATGGTCAGATTACTCCGCTGGGCACACGCTTTATGGTGCGTCAGTTTGATCACTGGACCCGTGTCAGCGTACTGGAGCATAGTGTGCGTTTGAACCCTGTCCAGTCGAATCAGTCTTTTAAGCTCCAGCAGGGGCAAAGCGCTCAAATGACGGCGACAGCTATTGAGGCTCTATCGGACGATACCGGTATTAACCTACATTGGCCTGAAGGTATGCTGGTGGTATCCGATTGGCGACTAGAGCGTTTGATTCAAGAGTTGGGACGTTATCGTTCTGGTGTTCTGCGTTGTTCCCCAGAAGTGGCAGGCCTAAAAATTTCCGGTGCGTATCCCGTCACAGATACAGATAGGGCGTTAGCAGCAATTGCCCGGGCGCTGCCTGTCACCATTCAAAGTGTCACACCTTTCTGGGTCAGTGTGCATGGGGCTTAAAAATAATTTTTACTTTTTTCAGCTTGCTTTATCCCTTTTTGATTTTCACTCGACCTCTATACAGGCACTTTCGAAAATCATGACAAAGAGATACACATGTACAGCAATCGTTTTACTCCATCCGCTACGGGGCTTGACCATTCACAAGCGGTCTTAGCACATAAGACCCCAGCTTTTTCATTAACACCACTGGCTTTTTCTATGCAGCGCTTGGCCATGAAAAGCTTTACGATGAAAAAGCTATCGTTAAAGGCTCTGGCACTTAGTGTTGCCCTGACAGGTATTTCAATGCAGACCGTACAGGCGGCAGATAAGCCAGTACACCACTTTTCTGTACCTGCCGGTCAGCTGGGCGATGCGTTGAGTCATCTGGCCGCTCAGGCGGGTGTAACGCTGTCATTTGATGCCGAACTGACACGGGAACTGCAAAGCCAAGGCTTAAAAGGTGATTTCAGTCTGCTGGAAGGTTTTCAGCGTTTACTGAAGGACAGCCAACTGACTGTCGAGCGTCAACAGGATGGCAGTTATCTGCTGAAAAAGCGGCCTCAGGCGCAAAAAGTAGAATTGGACCAGTTGACGGTCAGAGCCTTATCTGAAACTGCAACCGGTCCTGTAAAAGGTCATTTAGCGCGTCTCAGTGCCACAGGTACTAAAACGGATACCCTGTTGGCGGAAACTCCGCAATCGCTGTCGGTGATTACCGCCGATAAAGTGCGTGCAATTGGTGCGACACGTTTGAAAGAAGCACTGGCTTATACTCCCGGTGTAAATACCGCCCCTTGGGGCGATATGGTGCAGTATGACTGGCTGTATATTCGCGGTTTTGATGCCTATAGCCCAGGTTTCTACATGGACGGTATGCAGATGCGCAATAACGGCAACTGGGGCATGTGGCAGACCGAAAGTTATGGTCAGGAGCGTATTGAAGTCCTGCGCGGCCCGTCTTCTGTACTGTACGGACAAAATGGCCCAGGCGGTGTAGTGAACGTGGTGAGCAAGACGCCTCAACCTGAAGCCAAACGTCAACTGGAACTGAGCGTGGGCAGTAATAATCATAAGCAGGTGGCACTGGATCTGACCGGACCAACAGATGCGTCAGGCGAGTGGCTGTACCGTGTCACGGGCTTGCTGAAAGATGCTGAGTTGTCGACGGCCGATCTGGAAAATGATCGTCTGTTTATCGCCCCGTCACTGACCTGGCAACCATCCGATGATACCCGATTGACGCTGCTGTCTCAGTTTATCAAACACCGCAGTGGTGCCGTATGGCACGGTTATCCAGTGGAAGGTACTCTGGTCGATAACCCAAACGGTGAGCTGGCCGAATCCTTCTTTCTGGGAGAGTCCGATTTTAACCGCTATCATCAGGATCAGTGGATGCTGGGCTATGTGTTTGAGCATCAACTGAATGACACTTGGTCGCTGCAGCAAAATCTGAGATATGGCGAGTTCGATCTGGACTATCGCGTGGTTTGGGGCAAGCTGGCGAAACCAGACACCGAGAACCCGGATAATCCAGCTAACTTCCGCACTTTTAACCGCACACCGTTCCGCAGTAATGAGAAAGTCAGCTCTTTCACGGTGGATAACCGTGCGATCGCGCGTTTTAACACTGGTCAGGTGCAACACACCTTACTGGCAGGTATGGATTATCAATTATCAGATCTGGATGTGAATGCTTTCTATGGCGGCAATCTGGATGCAATTGATCTGTTTAACCCGGTTTATGGCGCTACGCCAACACTGAACCCCGCTTTTATTGACGGTAAAACCGAGCTGCAACAGAGCGGTCTATATGTGCAGGATCAGATGCGTCTGACGCCTCAGTTGATTGCCACTCTGGGTGGCCGCTACGACTGGTCTCGGGTTGAAAATAAAGATCGTTTGAGTGGTCAGAACTCCGTACAGAAAGATGATGAGTTCACCGCACGAGCAGGCCTAGTCTATCGTATGGACAACGGCCTATCTCCTTACCTGAGTTATTCCGAATCTTTCCAGCCCAGTACGACACTGAATCCAGCGACAGGCGAGATGTTCAGCCCAGAAAAAGGCCGACAGTATGAAGCAGGTGTACGTTATCAGCCGGAGCAGGGCGATACGCTCTATAGTGTGGCCGCTTTTGATCTGCAACGAAAAGACTACGTTACCTGGATCTGGAGCGGTGAAAACCCTGGGCCTAAGCAAACTGGTGAAGTCGTGGTGCGAGGTATGGAGTTTGAAGCCTATACCCAGCCTGTAGAAAATATGAACCTGAACGTAAGTTACACCTGGATTCCAGAAGCAGATGTCACCTCCAGTGTGAACCCCGCTGAAGTGGGTAAACAGGATAAAGCAGTGTCTGAGCATCAGGCGTCCATTTGGGCTGACTACCGTCTTCAGTCCGGCCTTAAGTTCGGTTTAGGGGCACGTTACACCGGCAGTAATCAGGGCTCAGGTGAGAAAGCGCCTGTAAACGTACCAGGCTATACCTTGCTGGATGCCATGTTGGGCTATGAGCTGGAGCAATGGCAGCTATCACTGAATATCCGCAACCTAGCGGATAAAGACTATCTGACCACTTGTGATAACAGAGATTGTTATGCAGGGGAACGTCGCAAAGTGATGGCAACTGCCAGCTATAACTGGTGATGCCTACTGAGTCAAAAGATAGGATACTGAAGAGTCAAATGAATCGTCAGTAAATCCTGAAGATAATGTTCAGACACTGCTCTGTCTAGCTTTGTAACCTTTATCATCAATGAAACTGCCGACCTTGTGTCGGCTTTTTCATGCCTAGCTATATTTTCCAGATATAAAAAGACGTTGGTTAAATAGGCAAGGACCTGTTTTCAACCTAGGCATTGGAAGATTTATGCTCCCGCAGAAACAAAAAAGCCCCGCTGAGGGGGCGGGGCAAATAAGAACTTCTGTACCGGGCACCTGCCTTGTGGCGTGCAGGGCCGGTAACAGAGAGTACTTGACGACAATGGTTTGCGATTAGTCCTGGTAAGCTTCGATGCTTGGGCAGGAGCAAATAAAGTTACGGTCACCGTATACGTTGTCGACACGGTTAGCCGTTGGCCAGTACTTACTGGCACGGGTGTGTGCTGTTGGGAATACGGCTTCTTCTTGCGAGTAAGGACGCTCCCAGGCATTAGTCAGGTCAGCCATGGTGTGTGGCGCATTCACCAGAGGGTTGTTGTCTGCTGGCCACTCACCGCTTTGAACTTTCTCAACTTCGGCACGGATCTTAACCATCGCTTCGATAAAGCGATCCAGCTCAGCCTTAGACTCAGATTCAGTTGGCTCGATCATCAGCGTACCCGCTACTGGGAAAGACATGGTCGGCGCGTGGAAACCGTAGTCCATCAGACGCTTAGCGATATCTTCTTCGCTTACACCAGACGCTTCTTTCAGCGGACGGATGTCAACGATACACTCGTGAGCAACTTTATCGTTACGGCCACGGTACAGTACCGGGTAGTGGTCAGCCAGCTGCTCAGTCAGGTAGTTAGCGTTCAGAATCGCTACTTCTGTAGAGTGAGTCAGACCGTCTTTACCCAGCATACGGTTGTACATCCAGGTGATCGGCAGAATCGCAGCAGAACCGTAAGGTGCCGCAGATACTGCGCCGTTCTCTGGGTTCAGACCTTCAACCGGGCTTACTTTATGGCTAGCCAGGAAAGGTGCCAGGTGTTTCTTAACACCGATAGGACCCATACCAGGACCACCACCACCGTGTGGAATAGCGAAGGTTTTATGCAGGTTCAGGTGAGATACGTCAGAACCGATCGCGCCTGGCTTGGAGATACCAACCTGTGCGTTCATGTTCGCACCGTCCATATAAACCTGACCACCAAACTTATGAATGGTTTTACAGATTTCTACGATATCTTCTTCGTAAACACCGTGCGTGGATGGGTAAGTCACCATCAGTGCAGACAGGTTGTCGGCATGCTCTTGAGCTTTTTCAGCCAGGTCAGCGACATCAACGTTACCATTTTCATCACAAGCGGTTACGATGATCTTCATACCCATCATGGCTGCAGTCGCAGGGTTAGTACCGTGCGCAGAAGATGGAATCAGACATACATTACGGTGACCTTCACCGATGGATTCCTGATACTTACGGATCGCCAGCAGACCTGCGTACTCACCGGATGCACCTGAGTTAGGCTGCAGAGACATTTCGTCGTAACCGGTGATCTCTACCAGCTGCTCTTCCAGCTGGCTCAGCATCTTGTGGTAACCCACAGTCTGATCTTTAGGTGCAAACGGGTGGATGTTTGCAAACTCAGGCCAAGTCACAGGGATCATCTGTGCGGTAGCATTCAGTTTCATGGTGCAAGAGCCCAGTGGGATCATGCCATGAACCAGAGAGTAATCTTTGTTTTCCAGCGCTTTCATATAACGCAGCATCTCAGTTTCTGAGTGGTGCGTGTTGAATACTGGGTGAGTCAGGATGGCATCTTCACGACGCATCGCTGCTTTAATACCGGTTTCTGCACCTGCAGTGATGCTTGCATCAATGGCAGAAACATCCAGACCGTGGCCTTCGCCCAGAATGATGTCGAACAGTTGTGCAACGTCTGCTGCAGTCGTGGTTTCGTCCAGGCTTACACCCAGTTTGCCACCTTCGATCTGACGGAAGTTACAACCGTTATCCAGTGCTTTCTGGTAAACCGCTTCATCAGCCGCAAAAGTCAGGGTATCGAAGTAAGTGTCGTTAGTGGCAACACCTTTCTCTTTCAGACCCAGCGCTAGAATAGCTGTCAGACGGTGAACACGCTCAGCGATACGCTTCAGGCCATCTGGACCGTGGTATACGGTGTAGAAGCTTGCCATGTTGGCCAGCAGTGCCTGTGCTGTACAGATGTTAGAAGTCGCTTTCTCACGACGGATATGCTGCTCACGAGTCTGCATCGCCATACGCAGGGCTTGGTTACCGTTCACATCAACGGATACACCAATGATACGGCCTGGTACGGAACGCTTCAGTTTTTCGCTAGCCGCGAAGAAAGCCGCGTGTGGACCACCAAAGCCCATAGGTACACCAAAGCGCTGAGAAGAACCCAGAACAATGTCGGCACCCAGTTCGCCAGGTGATTTCAGCAGTACCAGAGACATGATGTCAGCAGCGACAGCAACCATGGCTTTCTGAGCTTTCGCTTCAGCAACTACTGCAGCGATATCCGTGATATCACCGAAAGTGCCAGGGTATTGCAGCAGAACACCAAACGGATCGTATTCACCCAGCTTGTCTGCAGAGTCTACAACCACTTCGTAGCCGAAGTATTCTGCACGGGTTTTGATTACATCCAGAGTCTGTGGGTGTACGTCGCTCGCCACGAAGAACTGATCGCTCTTCTTGCGGTTAGAACGCTTACACAGGGTCATCGCTTCTGCCGCAGCAGTCGCTTCGTCCAGCAGAGAGGCGTTTGCCAGATCCATGCCGGTCAGGTCCATCACCATCTGCTGGTAGTTCAGCAGGGCTTCCAGACGACCCTGAGAGATTTCAGGTTGGTATGGAGTGTAGGCAGTGTACCAGCCAGGATTCTCCAGAACGTTACGTAGGATCACATTCGGTACGTAGGTATTGTGGTAACCCATACCGATATAGGATTTGTTAACTTTGTTTTGGTCTGCCAGAGCTTTCAGCTCAGCCAGGGCTTCAACTTCAGTGATACCCAGATCCATGTCCAGAGCGTCGTCCAGACGAATAGAGTCTGGTACAGTTTGCTCAATCAGTTCCTGCAGGGTGCTGACACCCAGTGAGTCCAGCATCGCCTGTTGCTCTACTGCATCCGGGCCCACGTGACGATGAGTAAATTCGTTGTGTTGTTCCAGTTCACTCAGTGCGCGCGTATCAACTGCCATTTTTACCAACCTGTTTCAATCGGATCAGTCTCAGTGACTGACACTGATCCTTGTTTATCTTATTCAGCCCGGCCCTGAGACAGGGCTGGTTTCAGATTTTAAAAAGAGAAGGGCTATCTATAGTGAGAGCTCAGTGCCATAGGGCTTTAAATCTGAGCTCTTCATACCAGAGGGCTTTTAGCTGCAGTGCCTCCGGAGAACCGATTACTCTTCTTCAGCAACCTTAGCTTCGTATGCAGTAGCATCCAGCAGGTTGTTCAGCTCAGCGCTGTCAGACAGTTTGATCTTAGCGATCCAACCACCTTCGAAAGCTTCTTCGTTTACAGTTTCAGGAGCGTCATCCAGCTCTTCGTTAACCGCTACGATTTCACCAGATACTGGAGAGTAGATGTCAGAAGCTGCTTTTACAGACTCAACCAGAGAGAATTCTTCACCCGCTTCAACTTCACGGCCTACTTCTGGCAGCTCAACGAATACTACGTCACCCAGCTGCTCTTGAGCGTGGTCAGAAATACCTACGGTTACAGTACCGTCACCATTGTCCAGAACCCACTCGTGAGAAGCGGCAAATTTCAGATTGCTAGGTACGTTGCTCATGTCTAAATCCTCGGTGTTTAATACTTATATGATGGCAGCCAAAAATTAAGGGACGGCTGCCGCCAGTGATTATCTTCAAAACTTAGCAGTACTCAATGAGCAATAATGCTTTTTTTTCACTATTACCGTACTGCTAACGGTTTATTTGTAAAAAACTGTGCGTTAAGAGCGATAGCGTCAATTAACGGTACAGTGGGAAACGTTCGCACAGAGCTTTAACTTGCTCATGTACTTTCGCTTCTGCTGCACTGTTATCTTCTGGGTTAGCCGCCAGGCCATCCAGTACATCACCGATCAGATTACCGATCAGACGGAACTCTTCTTCACCGAAACCACGGCTGGTGCCCGCAGGAGTACCCAGACGGATACCGGAAGTCACCATTGGCTTCTCAGGATCGAATGGGATGCCGTTTTTGTTACAAGTGATACCGGCACGCTCCAGAGATTCTTCTGTGGCGTTACCTTTCAGACCTTTAGGACGTAGATCAACCAGCATCAGGTGCGTATCAGTACCACCGGTTACGATATCGCAACCACGCTCAACCAGCGTCTCAGCCAGTACTGCTGCATTCTTAACAACCTGCTTGATGTAGTCTGTGAACTCAGGCTGCAGAGCTTCACCGAAAGCAACCGCTTTAGAAGCGATTACGTGCATCAGTGGGCCACCTTGCAGACCTGGGAATACTGCAGAGTTGATCTTCTTACCCAGATCCAGATCGTTGGACAGGATCATACCGCCACGAGGACCACGCAGTGTTTTGTGTGTAGTCGTAGTACAAACATGAGCGTGTGGCAGTGGGCTTGGGTGCTGACCCGTCGCAATCAGACCTGCGATGTGCGCCATATCCACCATCAGGTATGCGCCCACTTTGTCAGCGATCTCACGGAAACGAGCAAAATCAAGTTCACGAGGAATAGCAGAACCACCGGCGATGATTAGTTTTGGCTGACACTCAACCGCTTGTGCTTCAACCGCATCGTAGTCGATACGCTGAGTTTCACGGTCTACACCGTATTGCTCAGCATTGAACCACTTACCGGATTGAGCTGGACGTGCACCATGAGTCAGGTGACCACCCGCATCCAGAGACATACCCAGAATAGTGTCACCAGGCTGCAGCAGGGCCATAAATACAGCACCGTTTGCCTGTGCACCTGAGTGAGGCTGTACGTTCACATATTCGCAATTGAACAGCTGTTTGGCACGTTCAACGGCCAGCGCTTCAACTTCATCGACATATTCACAACCACCGTAGTAACGACGACCTACGTAACCTTCTGCGTACTTATTGGTCAGCTCGGTACCCTGGGCCTGCATTACCGCTTTAGAGACGATGTTCTCAGAAGCGATCAGCTCGATACCATCTTCCTGGCGGTGGAATTCACGCTCAATTGCCGCTTTGATTGCCGCATCGCTATCAGCCAGATTACTGGTAAAGAACTTTTCGCTCACCGCGTCGTTTCTGTACAGTTCACTCATGCTCATGGTGTCTATCTCGGTTTCTTGTTTTAAAAAAGGCTGCAGCAACCTGAGGGGATGTGACTGCAGCGTTTGTATGGCTTAAACAAGCCACTTTTTAAAAGCGGTCAGTTCAATGACTCGGTTGAGCTAATCAGTTAGCTAGTAAATCAATCGAACTGGTTGCCATTACACTGTTTGGGTATTGCTCAAAAAACTATCCACAGGGGCGTAAAGCTTTGCGGCTGTATTAACAAGCCACCGCGTTTACCGCTAAACCACCAGTAGAGGTTTCTTTGTATTTATCCTGCATATCCAGACCGGTTTGACGCATGGTCTCAATCACCGAATCCAGAGAAACATGGTGCTGACCGTCGCCACGCAGAGCCAGACGAGCCGCGTTGATCGCTTTTACAGCACCCATGGTGTTACGTTCGATACAGGGTACCTGTACCAGACCACCCACAGGGTCACAGGTCAGGCCAAGATTATGTTCCATACCGATTTCGGCAGCGTTCTCAACCTGTTCATTGTTACCACCCAGTACTGCACACAGCGCACCAGCAGCCATAGAACAGGCTACGCCGATCTCACCCTGACAGCCCACTTCAGCTGCAGAGATAGAAGCGTTCTTTTTATACAGCATGCCGATAGCAGCGGCTGTCGCCAGGAAGCGTACGATGCCTTCTTCGTTAGAACCCGGAACAAAACGGTCGTAGTAAGCCAATACTGCAGGAATCACACCCGCTGCACCATTAGTCGGTGCAGTAACCACACGACCACCAGCGGCATTTTCTTCATTAACGGCGATGGCGTACAGGTTGACCCAATCCATTACGGTGAGTTGATCTTTCAGCGCGTTTTCTGGCTTTTCCATCAGTTCACGGAATAGCTCATTGGCACGACGTCTAACATTCAGACCACCTGGTAGAGTACCGGTTTGCTGACAACCGCGACGGATACAGTTATCCATCACTTGCCAGATATTCAGTACTGCTTCATTAACCTTTTCTTCTGTACCCAGGCGTGCTTTTTCGTTCGCCAGCACGATATCGGCAATACTCAGGTTTTCCTGTTTGCCAATTTCTAGTAGCTCTACGCCGTTATTAAATAGGTAAGGAAAAGTCTGACCGGAAACCGGTTGGCCTTGTTGATCCACTTCAGCATCGCTCAGGACAAAACCACCACCTACGGAATAGTAGATGCTGTCCAGAGTCACCATGCCTGCCGCATCAAAGGCATAGAAACGCATACCGTTTGGATGTTTTGGCAGAGACTCGCCAAAGTTGAAAGGCAGATCGCTTTTGCGGGTAAAAGGAATCATGCGCTCACCGGCCAGATTCAGTTCACCTTGCTCATCAATCTGTTGAATATATTCAGGCACTTTATCTGGGTTAACCAGATCAGGCTGTTCGCCCAGTAAGCCCAGTAATACAGCGATATCAGTGGCGTGTCCTTCACCTGTCATGGCCAGAGAGCCATATAGATCGACCTTGACACGAGCGGTGCCCGTTAACAGGTCTTTTTCACGCAGCTCATCAAGAAAACGGTTGGCCGCTACCATAGGACCAACGGTGTGAGAGCTGGATGGGCCGATGCCCACCTTGAACAGATCAAAGATGCTGAGAGCCATTGCTCAGGCCTCCGACTTTTATTGTTTGATTACTGGGAGACATGTCGGGCTTATTTATTGCCAGACTTATTTCTATCGCTAAATATCACGCTGGTACCTTTCATTAAGAGTTGCTGAGTTAAGTGCTTGTTTAACGCAACCCGCAAACTTAAAAACCACTGCTTTTCGTCTCAGAGACGACACCCCTATCGTGGGCCGCTTAGCATGACCCGTTACCTCATGAAAAGCAGTGGTGTGTACCATTTAGACTCAGACTAGCAATAGATTTCATAATTGGCAACAAAAATTTCCTATCGGAAACTTATTTATATTTTGTTGATGTTAGGACTATATTGTTTCTTTAAAAGATACCTGCGCTTGTGTACCATTTTTGCTAATAGCATCTTGGCGCCACGCCGGGAGCGGAGGAGTAGAAGATAAATGTCTGACGAGCCACATTTCTTAAAAGAAGAAAAAGTCCAAATTAATCGTGCTGAAGTGGACGCTGACGCTCACGTTGAGCCCCTGCAGTTAGGGCAACGGGTGCGTGAGATTCGTTTGAGCCAGAACCTGACTCTGGAAGAAGCCAGCAAGCTGACCGGCCTTGCCCGTTCCACCCTGTCTAAGATTGAGAACGAGCAGATCTCACCAACCTTTTCTGTAGTGAATAAGCTGGTAAAAGGTTTGGGCATCGATATTCCACAGCTGTTCAGCGAGCCAACTCGTGGCATGGGGGCTGTAGGTCGTCGAGATATTACCCGTAAAGGTGAAGGTGCACCGCATCCAACGCCAACCTATGAACATGAATTGTTGGCAACTCAGCTGACCAAGAAGAAGATGATTCCTTACCGTACAGGGGTGCGGGCACGCTCTTTTGAAGAATACCCTGAGTGGGTACGTCATGATGGTGAAGAGTTTCTGTATGTAGAAAGCGGGTCAGTGCTGCTCTATACAGAATTCTATGAGCCAATTGAGCTGATGGCTGGTGATTCTGCCTATTATGATTGCGCTATGGGTCATGCACTGGTGTCCACCAGTGAGAATGATGCGGTAGTGATCTGGGTGACGGCGTAAGCGCCGTTCCCCGCTTTTCTTTTCCTTTCTCTGCTGTTCTGTCTTTTCTGACTCTCCCATCTCATTATCAAATTGATTACTTAGCTTGATATTCCCCTTGGCCTATCTTCGAAGTGAGGCTTGTGTAGGTTGGGCTGAGCGGCATCTTAACATCTTGAAATCGCACATAAATTGAAGCCGCGAACCCCAACATTTTTTCGGTCACCAAGAGGCTGTCGGGTTGGAAATATTCAATAAATTAGAGACTTTTGATGGTATGGCTAGAAAGTGTTGGGGTTCGCGATTATCAAGATCTTAGTGAAAGATAATACCGTGTTTACGCTCAGCCCAACCTACACAAGCCTCACGCTGAATCAGCTTTAGAGAGATTCATCCCTGAGCCTATATTTGTTTTATTGCTCAGAATTTCCAATCGGAGACTCTTTTCCACACATTATTTTCCTTTGAGAAACCTAAAAGTGGCTTTTATCGCTGTGGATAAGCCGGTGTTTCGGGATTTTTACAACACCTGATGATTTTGCTTGGTTTTATTAACCCATTGAAAATAAACAAGTTTGTTATCTTACCCATGGCATAATGCGACCTTGATTGGAAAAAAATCTTGCATCAGGTTTTCTATTGGTCTAATTTGTTTCCTATTGGAAACTTAAGATCTGTGCAGATCTTTACCATCGACTTGATGTTTTCATTCACAAGGGGATGTGTATTCCAGTGTTACCGGCCAGGGGTGTTTTCAGGAGGTCGGGGCTGTTTGGGTTTAGCGACGGCTGATCAGATTAGGGTAGAAAGTCTGGTTCAGCATAAAACAGCACACTGAGTACATATTTTCCCAACCAATAAAAATTCAAAGAGGTTCGATATGGCTGAAACACAGGGTGCTCTGAAGAAAACGCCTTTGTTTGATCTTCACGTAGAGCTGGGCGGTAAAATGGTACCTTTTGCCGGTTATGAAATGCCTGTGCAGTACCCGCTGGGTGTTAAAAAGGAACACCTGCAAACTCGTGAAAAAGCGGGTCTGTTTGATGTTTCCCATATGGGCCAGGTAAAGCTGACCGGTGCTAATGCCGCTGCAGCTTTAGAAAAACTGGTACCGGTAGACATTATTGATCTGCCAGCAGGCAAACAACGTTACGCGCTGTTCACTAATGAAGATGGCGGCGTAATGGATGACCTGATGGTAACCAACTACGGCGACTGGATCTATGTGGTAGTAAATGCCGCATGTAAAGAGCAAGATGTCGCACACATGCAGGCCAACCTGGGTGATGACGTTAAACTGGAAGTGCTGGACGACCGCGCTCTGGTTGCGATTCAAGGTCCTGAAGCCGCTCAGGCCGTGGCGCGTCTGGCACCGGAAGTTAATGAAATGGTGTTTATGGATTCCCGTCAGATGCAGATCGACGGCGTAGACTGCCTGGTATCTCGTTCGGGTTACACCGGTGAAGATGGTTTTGAGATCTCTATCCCATCTGCTGAGGCTGATCGTCTGTGTCGCCTGTTCCTGGAGCAGCCTGAGATTGAAGCCATTGGCCTGGGTGCCCGTGACTCTCTGCGTCTGGAATCTGGTCTGTGCCTGTATGGCCACGACATCGATACCACGACTACTCCTCTGGAAGGCAGCCTGATCTGGGCGATCTCTAAGTGTCGTCGTGCAGATGGTGAGCGTGCTGGTGGTTTCCCAGGTGCTGAGAAAGTACTGTCTCAAATTGCTAACAAAGACTGGACTCGTAAGCGTGTAGGTCTGCTGGGCGAAGGTCGTGCACCGGTACGTGAAGGTGTTGAGCTGTTTGACGAAGCCGGTAACAAGATCGGTGTCGTAACCAGTGGTACTTTTGGTCCGACTGTCGGTAAGCCTGTTGCAATGGGTTACGTAGCCACTGAATTCAGTGCGCTGGAAACCGTTGTTTACGCTGAAGTACGTGGCAAGAAACTGCCAATGACCGTATCCCGCATGCCTTTCATTGAACAGCGTTACTACCGCGGCTAATCCCCCTGGATAACTCTGCTTCCTATCTGTAAAACCGGTAAAGGTTTGTCCGACCTTTACCGGCCCTAAGCATAAAAACAATTACACCCGTGAGGTGACGTATGGAATTGATTCCTTTAACCGAGCTTAAAGGCGAATCCAAGATGGCGCGTCTGCGTCATAAGCCTGACCCTGAACGCAAACGCCTGAGAAAACCTGAGTGGATTCGTATTGATCCGCGCAGTAATGGCAATGTGAATAAAGTCAAAAAGCAGCTGCGTGACCTGAATTTACACACGGTGTGTGAAGAAGCCTCCTGTCCTAATCTGGCGGAGTGTTTCAGCAAGCGTACCGCCACCTTTATGGTGATGGGCGCAATCTGTACCCGTCGCTGTCCGTTCTGTGATGTGGCCCATGGCCGTCCTATGGCTCTGGACCCAGAAGAACCCCGTCATGTTGCAGAATCGATTCAAAAGATGAACCTGCGCTATGCCGTAATTACCTCGGTGGATCGTGATGATCTGCGTGATGGTGGTGCGGAGCACTTTGCTCAGGTGGTGCGTGAAGCCCGTGCATTAAACCCGGAACTGACTGTTGAGATTCTGGTACCGGACTTCCGTGGTCGTATGGAAATCGCCTTGGAGAAACTGGGTGAGCACCTGCCAGATGTACTGAACCACAATCTGGAAACCGTACCGTCACTGTATAAGTCTGTGCGTCCTGGGGCGGATTACCACTGGTCATTGAACCTGCTGTACCAATTTAAGCGTCTGCATCCTGAAGTTACCACTAAATCTGGCCTGATGGTCGGTTTGGGTGAGACCAAGGAAGAGATGATTCAGGTGATGAAAGACCTGAGAGCGAACAAGGTGGATATGCTGACTATCGGTCAGTATCTGCAGCCAACTAAATACCATCTGGCGGTTGAGCGTTATGTCACGCCGGAAGAGTTTAAAGAATACGAAGAGATCGGCATGGAGCTGGGCTTCACCAACGTGGCCAGTGGTCCTATGGTGCGCTCCTCTTACCATGCGGATCTGCAAGCCAGCGGCGAGCGTGTCGGTAAAGATCTGGGCGTTGAGGTTTAAGGTATGAATATGGCAAGTACAGTACAAACCATCAATAACCGCCTGGTGCATATTAACCTTTCTCTACAGGTTGATAATGCCGGTGATGTCGGTGCCATTATGATGCGCGAACGTCCCTTTGTCGGTGAGTTGAACCTGGATATCGATCCGGACAATCTGTCGTTTCTGATTGCTGTAGGCGATGTTACAGGAGCTGCACAACCGCTGGCGGTAAGCCGTATCTCCTGCATCGGTCGTCTGGCGATTCTGTGGTTGGACGTAAACCGCTGGCTGGTACTGCCACCAACGGGCAGTCATCTGTCGGTGCATCAGGCGTTGACCGATACCTTTGGTCAGGATATTCGTTTTAATACCGAAGACGAGCAGATGCACGCGGAGCTGACTGAAGCTGCGGTGCGTTATCTGCTGGAAAGTGAAAATACTCAAGACGGTCACAATGAAGCAGCGGACCGTCGTATGGCCAGTCATCAACGTCTGCTGGATGAAGGGGTGATTATTCAGTCGCCTTCCGATCAGCAAGAATACGACATCCTGGTGCGTGATCTATGTGCTGAACACCTTTGGCAGTGGATGAGCCATCAGGAAAGCCAGCAGGTGGTTAACGGTTAATAATCTCTGGTTAAGAGTGAAGTCTCAATACCCTTAACCTTAGCGTACAAACCTTAAGGTCTGGTATTCAAGTACCATTCTCAAATACCAGGCCTTGCTGCTGGTGACTGTTGCAAAAATAGAAGCGTAGAAGATAGAAAGTAGGAAGTTATGTCGATCTATACCCTAGTCACTCATTCCGAGTTGGAAGAGTATCTGACCCAATATGACATCGGTACTCTGGTGAGCTTCAAAGGCATTGAAGCCGGGGTGGAAAATACGAACTATTTTGTCACCACCAGCGCCGGTGAATACGTACTGACTCTGGTTGAGTCCGTGTCCGCCGAAAAGCTGCCATTTATTCTTGGCTTTGTGGCTCATCTGTCTGACTCTCAAGTGGATGTGGCTCAACCCATTGTTAATCGTGCCGGTCAGCTTTTTGGTGAACTGAATCAGAGACCTGCGGTATTTATGCGTCGTCTTTCCGGCGCACCGCTGGATATTCCGACACAGACTCAGTGCTCGGTGATTGGTCGCACGCTTGCGGCCAGTCACCAAGCCGCCGACCAGTTACCGGCGGATGCTTACCAGAATATTTATGATTGGAGCTGCGAAGTGCGTGATCGTGTTTGGCCTAAGTTATCCGATCATGAGCAAGCCAAGCTGCAACAGGCAGTACAAGCCGCCGGTAAACTGCCATGGGCAGAGTTACCTACAGGTCCAGTCCATGCCGATCTATTCCCGGATAATGCGCTGTTTGATGGTGATGAGCTGTCTGGTTTGATCGACTTCTACCACGCTTGCTCAACGCCTTATCTGTACGATCTGGCAGTCAGCCTGAATGCCTGGTGTTATGACGAATCCGCGCAAGAGTACGACAACGCTAAATCAGAAGCTTTGTTGGCTAGCTACAACACGGTACGTCCGCTGAATGAGCTGGAGCAGCAATGTCTGCCTGAGATGCAGAAGGTTGCAGCACTGCGCTTCTGGTTGTCTCGTCTG
Organism: uncultured Oleiphilus sp.; assembly: GCA_964342385.1. Classification (GTDB taxonomy): domain Bacteria; phylum Pseudomonadota; class Gammaproteobacteria; order Pseudomonadales; family Halomonadaceae; genus Oceanospirillum. The sequence goes on from CAYFGP010000001.1 coordinate 154,429, forward strand.
CGTGACAAGCTATTTCCAAAAGATGGTGAGTTTATCACCGTCAAAGATCCAAACGGCAAACTGCAACTGCTGGAGCGTTTAAGCGCCTAAAGCAGACTTTGTACTCCTTACACTGGGATCTCTTTACACTGGGATCTCTTTTGATCGTTTGCTGCGTTTTTCCTGAGGGATAAGTGGCTGGAACGATTAACGGTTTTCTCCGTTCTCCGGGGCAGCGGGGGCGGGGTCGGGAGGCACACTGAGCTGAGCTTTGTATCAGTATTCAGTGTGCCTTTTTTTATGCACCGCTTTTTTATTTACAGTGATAGAGTCGCAAATGCTTTCTTCAGAGAAGGGGCTCAGCCTTGCTTCTGATAGGAAAACTTACTCATCTCCTGCTGCAAATGGCTGGATAACTTCGATAGCTCATCACTGATCTGATTATTGCTGGTTGCGGCGCTGAGATTGGCTTCCATCGCCGACTGAGCTTGCTGTAACTGTTGCCCGGCGTAGTCCACCGTATCAATCTGTTGCTGGCTGATCGAGAGAATATCCTTATTCTGCTGGTTCAATGCATTAATCTGTTGCTCTATGGTGGCAAAAATTTCGTTAATACGTGCGCTTTGCTGCAAGCGTTCTGAGGTGCGGGTCTGTGTATTACGAATCACCTGAGTCGCCTGCTGTGTTTTACTCTGCAGTTGATCGATCTGATGATTAATCTGCTCAGCGGAAGATTGGGTTTTCAGTGACAGACTGCGTACTTCATCAGCAACCACAGCAAAACCACGACCTTGCTCTCCTGCACGGGCAGCCTCAATAGCCGCGTTGAGTGCCAGTAGGTTGGTTTGAGCGGCAATCTCCGCAATACTGGTCATTACCTCGCTGATCTTTTCACTGTCCTGTTCCAGCTGTTCGATCTCTTCTACTGCGCTACCTACATCCTGAATCAACTGCTGGCTGGCAATCTGGTTTTGTTGTGCCAGATGGGTGATCTCTTCTGATTGGGCATTAACCTGCTCTGTCATCAGGCGAGCATTATCAACCCTCTCTTCTACGGCTTGAGCATGATTAGCGGTTTCAATAAGAGCCTGCTGTAACTCTGCCAGACGTTGATCCTGCAGGGTACAGGTCTCAAGGGTTTTATCCGCCGTGTTTTTCAATTGCCCAGCACTGTTTTGCAGGCTAAGCGCGGTATTAGCAGCATGCTCTACGCTATTGCGAATTTTTTCGATAAAGCGATTAAAGGCACGCGCCAGCTCACCCAGTTCATCGGGACTATTGCTGATCAAGCGAGCCGATAGATCGCCTTCGCCATCAGCAATCTCTTTCATATGTTGTAGCAGGCGATTAATACGGCTTACGACGCGATAAGCCAGCCAGGTGCTACCGGCACAAAGTAGCAAGCACAGAAGAAGCGTGACGGTTAGTGTCGTTAGGCGCTTTTCGCTGATCAGGCTTTGAATCTGAGCACCAGTTTGTTGATGAATCTGCTCCAGCTGTTCGATCAGTTGCAGCTCCTGCTGCTTCATCTCTCCCAAAGCACCCTGTTGCGGTGTCAGGCCAACTTGCTTGGAGACATCAACAAAACGACGAAAGGTTTGTTGGTACTCCTGCATATATTGCGCAATCTGCAGTTGCTTCTGCACTGACAGATCAGATTGTTTTAGCTGCTGGTCAAAGTTTGCAACAGAGCGTTCAAATTTATCCAGATACTTGAGCTTATGACGCAGCATAAAGTCTTTTTCATGACGTCTAAGCATCAGCATTAAGGCTTTTAACTCAACCTGATTACTGGCATTGATCTCATGTTCCGCATTATGTACTGCTTTACGCAGCTGACCGTACATACCTGTTGTGGGGGTTAGCCCCAGGGCACTTTTTTTCTCTTCTAACTGCTGGAAAGCCGTCTGATAACTGTGCGTGGCTTTTAATACATCTTGTAGCTCTGTAGTAGCTAAATCCTGGTTGATAAACGCAGGTTCGAGTTGTTGCAGGGTCTGTGTCAGTTGTTTGGCGAGGGTATGAAAATGTTCTGCAGCTTCGGGCTGATTATCCAACGAAAAATTTTGTTCTGTTTGGGCCATCTCCAACAGATGTATATGACTGGTGGCCAAGCCATTATCGATATGTTTCAGGTTTTCCAGCTGATTTAGGCTGTCATAGATCAGGATAAGAATTGAAAAAAGTCCGATGGCACTTGCCAGAATTAATACGATAAAGCGTCGTTGAATCGACATGTCAGCTCCCTTGCCAAATATGTCATACCGGGTGTGAGGTATGACTCAAGCTAAGGGCTAAATATGACCGTTGAATGACATTTAGACTTCACTAATATTATAGTTTGATGACATTTGTAAACACAGTCTGGAAAGTATTCTAAGGCGGTTTTATTTCAGGAGTGTGGCAGTTTTTTGATGCTGAGTGCTATTCATTGTGTATTGGTCGTTTGGTGTTAGTCGTTGTGAGGCTGGGTTAAGGAGCCGTTTTGGCTACCACTGATTTCTTATAGACCAAAAAAAGACCACCAGAAGTTATCTCTAATGGTCTTTATCGAAGCTTATAGCCTAGGTACGACCTTATGGCGCTACCCTGTGACTATATACGCATACGCTTAGTTATTAGCGTGCAGCGCTTCGTTCAGTTCGATCGCAGATTTGTTCGTCAGGCACTCAATCGCACCGTTCTGAGAGTTGCGACGGAACAGTAGATCATCTTTGCCTGCCAGATCACGGGCGCGGGCTACTTCAACCAGTTCACGGTTGTCGTCCAGAACGTTTACTTTAGAACCCGCAGTGATGTACAGACCCGCTTCAACGATGCAGCGGTCACCCAGAGGGATACCGATACCAGCGTTTGCACCGATCAGACACTCATCACCAACAGAAATGATGATGTTGCCGCCGCCAGACAGCGTACCCATAGTGGAACAACCACCACCTAGGTCACTACCTTTACCGACGAATACACCCGCAGAGATACGGCCTTCGATCATGCCAGGACCTTCGGTGCCCGCATTAAAGTTAACAAAACCTTCGTGCATGATGGTCGTGCCTTCACCCAGGTAAGCACCCAGACGAACACGTGCAGTATCAGCGATACGAGTACCTGCAGGCACCACGTAGTCGACCATTTTAGGGAACTTGTCTACGCAATCTACGGACAGCGCTTCACCGTTCAGGCGTGCCTGCAGCTGACGCTGTGGCAGTTCTTCCAGGTCAATCGCGCCTTGGTTGGTCCAGGCTACGTTAGGCAGAGCGCCAAACATACCGTTCAGGTTAGTACCATGTGGCTTAACCAGACGGTGAGACAGCAGGTGCAGCTTCAGGTAAACCTCAGCAACCGCTTTAGGATCGGTATCTTCTTCGATGAAAGTCGCTACCAGAGGACGCTTGCTATCAGCAAAGCTGGCAACCAGCTCAGCTTGAGCCGCTTCACCGGCTTCTTTCAGTGCATTAACCAGAGCTTCAACTTTATCAGTACCAAAAGCCACAACTTGGTTGCCGCCCTGGTAATCCAGAACCTGTGCAACCGTGTCTACCAGGCTAACGGCAGGGGCCAGCAGTGGCTGAGGATAAAACACTTCCAGCCACTCGCCTTTGCTGTTTTGAGTACCTACGCCAAAGCCAAAGCTGAAAAAGGGTGATGCAGTCATAATCGCTCCCAATGAGATAGAGGCAGCACCGCTGCCATGATTAAAGGTTAAATAGTGAAATTATTCGGCAAAAAATGCCTGGTAGTCAGCGTCTTTAAAGCCCACTTTAAACGCGCTGTCACGGTCTAAGACCGGGCGACGTACCAGGGTTGGCAGTTCTGTCATCAGAGCTACCGCTTTAGCCTGATCCAGATCTGCTTTTTGTTCGTCGGTTAGGTTGCGCCAGCTGGTGCTGCGCTTATTCAACACGTTTTCCCAACCCAGCGCTTCACACCAGGTGGTCACCTGCTGTTCAGTTAAGCCGTCTTTGCGGAAATCGTGGAACTGATAATCCTGCTGATTGGCTTCCAGCCACTTCTTGGCTTTTTTCACCGTATCGCAATTTGGAATGCCGTAGAGGGTAAGGGCCATAACTACCTGCTCTGTTCGGGCTCATGGAGCCTGATTAACAATCAAGTCAGCTGTGATGGCTTTAGCTCATCACAGCTAAGTAAAAAGAGTAAAAGAGTATTTGTTGGCTCTGGCTTACAGAGATTCAACAAAAGTACGGATACGCTGTGCTGCTTCAACACACTCGTCCAGTGTTGCTACCAGAGCCATACGCACACGATTGCGACCTGGGTTTTCACCGTCGATAGTGCGAGACAGATAACTGCCCGGCAGTACGGTAACATGTTGCTGGGCAAACAGCTGCTGAGCAAAAGCTTCTTCCTGAATCGGTGTTTCCGGCCATAGGTAGAAGCTGGCTTCCGGCTGTTGGAAGTTCAGTACCGGTGACAGAATCTCACCCACACGGGCAAACTTCTCAGTATAAACCGCGCGGTTGGCGATGGTGTGCTCTTCATCGTTCCAGGCTTCTATGCTGGCCAGCTGGTGCTGAATCGGCATGGAGCAACCGTGGTATGTACGGTACAGCAGGAATTTTTGCATCAGCTCCGCTTCACCAGCGATAAAGCCAGAACGCAGACCTGGTAGGTTAGAGCGCTTAGACAGGCTGTGGAAAACAACGCAGTTTTTATAGTCGTCACGACCCAGCTCAGCACAGGCTTGTAGCAGGCCTGCCGGTGGGTTCTGCTCATCGAAGTAGATCTCTGAGTAACACTCGTCAGAGGCAATAACAAAATCGTACTGATCAGATAGCGCAATCAGTTTTTTCAGCACATCCAGACCTATCACCGCACCGGTTGGGTTACCTGGACTGCACAGGAACAACAACTGAGTGTTGTGCCAAACTTCTTCTGGAACCGCATCAAAATCAGGAATAAAGCCATTTTCTGCACGACATGGCATAAAATATGGCTCAGCACCGGCCAGGTAAGCTGCACCTTCATAGATCTGATAAAACGGGTTAGGTGATGCGATCAGGGCGTCAGGCTTGCGTTCGATCAGCGCCTGGGTAAAAGCAAAGATCGCTTCACGGGTGCCATTTACCGGCAGCACGTTGTCTTCTGCGGTCAGGGTGTTTTCATTCAGCTGAAAACGACGCTGACACCAGTTGGCGATGGCTTCGCGCAGCTCTGGCATACCCTTGGTGGTTGGGTAGTTGCTGATGCGATTAATATTGCTGGTCAGACAGTCCAGAACAAACTGAGGCGCAGGATGGCGCGGTTCACCGATGGATAACGGGATATGCTGTAGCTCTTCAGGTGCAGTTACCTGAGCTTTTAGCGCGGTCAGTTTTTCAAAGGGATAAGGTTGTAAACGGTTTAAATCTGGGTTCATACCGGAGTCCAGCCAGCTGACAGGTAATGCCATGCTTACCTGTAATTATCTTATACACACCGAAACAAGCCTTTCGATATTATTCGGCCTACGGCCAAATAGACCTGTATTTTTTGTGGAGATAGCTTTGTTTGGGTGCCTAGGGTTAGTCGGGCATTATAGAGAAGCTGTTACTGGGTCACAAATAACCTGAGCGAATTATGTTGATAATAGTTTTTGATTGGTCGTTTGTGACCAAAATAATACCCTTCGTACCATGACAGCTATAGATAACTACAGACGTGTCATAGTCATTCCCTCTCCCTATAACATCCACTTTTCTAACACCATTAAGACGTCGGCAGCACAAAAGCCACTAATACACCAAGGACTCCGGCCAGCACTAAAGGTGCACTGGTCTTAAAAATGAGGGCACGCCCACCCAAAGTGCCTGACATCCCTGCTTTTAACAGAGTATTCACGGTTGCAGCTATCACTATGCCTAAAACAGCCGTTTCTTTTGCCAGCCCCTCACGACTCATACCAGAAAGAGACAGATTTATGGGATCGACATCCGCGATACCCGAGGCCGCAGCCAATAACAGAATTCCAGTCTCTCCCAAGGTGGCCTGCAACGCACTGCTTAACAACAGAATCGCAGCCAGAAGCACACCAAAACCCAAGGCCGATAGGAGAGAAATAGGAGAGGATGGATGTTTCATATCCTCGGGAACACTTTGGTATCCCTGATACCAGAACCAGAGTGCGGGCAGATAAACCACCGCAGCCATCAACAAAGCCGAAGGTGCTAATAAAGGCAGTAATTCAGGATTAATCACACTGGCAACCAGTAAGATTCTGGGATACATGGTGCCGCAGGCAAATAACACCCCTGCAGCCAACAAAGGGGAGGCTTGTGGTGCTTGTTTTGCCATCCGGGAAAACTGCAGTGTCAGCGCAGTGGAAGATACAAAACCGGCAAAAAAAGCCGTCAGCATAATGCCCTTTTTAGCACCAGCAATCTTCATTGCAAAGTAACCGACAAAGGAGATACTGGAGATCAGCACCACCATCCACCAGATCTCATAGGGGTTCAGTGCTTGCCAGGGCCCCATATCCTCATCAGGTAATATAGGCAATACGACCACAGAGATAATAAGTAACTCAAGCGCCGCCCACAGCTCTTTTTTCTCTAGCAACCACAGCCAGCGATGCAGCTCACCTTTTAAGCTCAACAGCAAGGTGGTTACCACCGCCATCGCAGAGGCTTCCACTGCAAAGCCAACCATCACCATAGCACCATAACAAAAGGCCAACAGCGCTGAAATCAACGAGGTGAGAGAGATATTTTTCTTGCTGCGATTCACCACGTAAGAGGCTGTTAAAGCGATAGCCAGTGCAATAAAGAAGATCCCTAAGAGATAACCGCCCAAGCTTTGGGCTAGCATGGCAGAAACAGCGCCTAATAATGAAATCAGGCCATAGGTGCGTAAACCCGCAATACGGGAGCCCTCCTTCAAGTCCCGATATTTCCAACCTCGCTCAACGCCAATCAGCAATCCGAGAGAGAGTGCAATAGCCAATAAACCGATGGAATGTGTATCACTGATTTGCACGGCAAAATCCTGTTGTCTGTACTCTTGTTTGAACTACTTCTCATTAAGCTAGGGTAATTGCACTGATACCCTTATGTACGAATACCATTTGCAGTAACATAGGGCCAAATTTACGACCTATTTAAAGATATTGCTGCATCAGTTTATGAAAATTCGTACTCTATTTACTGCTCTGTTTTCCTTTGTACTCAGTACGCTACCTGTTACAGCTTTGGGTGATATCAGTTTAACCTACCAATCTGTCGCTACACCTGAACATAAAAGTACAGTGCTGGTAAATCAAAACTATATTCGTTTTGAAAACCCTATGACGCCCGACTTCTTCATGCTGTATGACGTTAAACGTCAACGTATGACCCTAGTGGACAGCTACCATCGCAGTTACACCAGCCTGGATAAAGAAAGCCTGGAGAGTCTGTCAGAACAAATCGAAGTGACTCGCCAAGCGATTATTGCCGAGTTAAAAGCCGGCATGAAAACAGCCGCGCCAGAAGAAAAGAGCCAAATGGCTGAAATTCTACAACAGCTGAAAGAACTGGCTCTGGCACCATCACAACAGCTTGTTCGCTACGTACCAATGGATAAAACTCAAACGATCAACGGTTATCAGTGCCAGCTGGTCCAGGCATTGGTCAAAAATGATATCTATGCCACCTTGTGTGTCATTGATGCTAAGCAAGCTAAAATCTCCGCAGAAGTGATGTCCACTCTAAGATCTTTCCACCACTTCTCCAATAGCGTTCACCAACAACTTAACCCTGGCGATGCGACTGAATTGCTATTTATTATGAACAGTGAGGAGCAATTGCCGGTTTCTATCCAACGCCTATTACCGACAACCGTAAAGGACGAGTATCACTTGGTAGATATTCAGGAACTTCAACTACCGGAGAATGCGTTTCAGGTTCCTCAAGAGTATGAAGCCAAAGATATTGAAAACGCCTTTATCGTGGAATAGCTTTTTCTCAATGCTGTAGTGCCGTTGTCACTCTAAGATACAATATGTTGTAACTCATTAATAAATAAACAGAAATAAAGTTGAAACAGAAAAAAATTTAAATGCTAATGTCATTTTTTTCTTTACCAGAGAAAAAAATAGATCTATATAAGCAAACGAGTACATCGCAAAACAAAAGCTAATCAGCATTCTCTAAACTGGAATGCCGGAGAGTAAACACATCTTGTTAAGGAAGCTTTTGTTTCGCTGCTTTATCAACTTTTTTCTGGAGAGATTTATCAATGGGCCGTGAGAGCGTATCCTTTGATTCTGATGACGACCTTCTTGATGATGGTCAGGACAATATTTCAGCGGAAGAAGAAGAAAAAGAGGTCAAAAAAGGGAAGGCGATGGATAAACGTCGCTTGATCGAAGACCGCTTGGAAGAACGTCGTTTAGAAAAAGATCTTTATGATGATTACGATGACTTTGATTTAGACGACGACAACTAAGCGAAAGCTCAAAAGCGTTTTATCTACTGTCTTGTATCGACAAACGCAAAAGGCTGCCCTTTGTGCAGCCTTTTTTGTCTCAACGTTTCACTTCGCCTGATCACCACCTTGCCCCTGCTGACTGATAATCTTGTGCTGATTCTCCAGCATCTGAGACATATTCTCTTCCAGACGGGACATTTTCTGCTCTAGCTGATCCATTCGCTCCAGCAACTCAGATTCTTTATCAATCACCTCTTCCTCTTCACGCTCCAGAAAGAAGACTGAAAAGCTGGCCGTCAGTAGAGAAAACAGTCCTATCCCCACCAAAATCAGGACACTGCCAAATACTTTTCCCGCAGGTGATACCGGGACAATATCGCCATAACCCACTGTAGTAATGGTCACCAGAGCCCACCAGATGCCTTCCCATGGTGTATTGATGGCCGGGTCAATAGTGGAGATGAAAGTGCCAGATAGACCGATAAAGATGGCACTGATTAACAAGGTTGTACCCAGATGGTTGCGCGCCAGAATAGCACGTACGGTTTTCCCCAGAGGCGCAAGCAGGCCAAGCAGCAGCACTACCCTCAACATACGCAGCACACCAGAAAAAGCGACATTCCCCCACAGAACAGGTAAACCCAACAGAATAATCAACAGGTTCATCCAATTCTGTCTCAAGTAACGGCGGGTATCGTCAACCAGTATTGCCAGAACCAGCGTCTCAATAACAAAAAACAGCCATACCAATATATCGGTAATATGATGCAGCTCCTGATCCAGGTAGCCGGTAAAGCTGGGATACCAGCTGATCAGCATCCACAATGCCAGAAACAGCATCGGCCACTCCAGACGCCGCCCCCAACGTTGAGCCGTCGGGTTTTCACTGGGATCGACACCTGCCAGTCCTACCAGATGTCCCAACGATGATGCGTGTATAAGATTACCCATGGGCTTTGTCTATTCCCTGCTGATCATTTAGATCTCGTTCGTCTTAACCCATCGATTTAACTATGACGCCTGGGATGACTCTAGCTCAGCTTCGGATTGACGCAGACGCTTGCCCCACCACAGACCAAATACTAGGCTAGGGCCTAACATCAGAATGCCGTAGATCACAGGTGAAACCGACATCTGGCTATTGCCCAGAATCGCACCGGTTACCAGTAAGGCAGTACCGCCGTTCTGTACCCCCACCTCAATACCGGTAGTAATCTGCTGCGGCACACTTAAACCCATCAAACGGGCATAAAAATAACCTGAGGATAATGCCAATAGATTTAAGCAGATCGCGGCAGGGCCCACTTGAGCCAGAAACTCAGGCATCTGCTGCCAATGTTTCACCACGATACCAACAATGATAAACAGCAGGAAACCGATCGATAGAGGTTTTACGATCTTACCTAAGCGAGCGGTTAGCTCTGGTTTCTTATGATGCAACCACATGCCCAATGACACTGGTACTACGGTAATCACCACCAGTTTCATCATCGTCTGCACGACCGGTAACTCTATGGCCTGAGCCTCTCCCATCCAATGCTCCAATGCGAATTGAGTCAGCACTGGAATAGTAAAAGGGGTTAGCAGACTGGCAAACGCAGTCAGGGTAATGGACAGCGCCACATCACCACGACTGAGGAAGGTCATCATATTGGAAGTGGCACCACCAGGGGCAAAGGAGAGCACCATCAGACCAACCGCCAACTCTGGGGGTAACGTAAATAGAGAGACGACAACAAACGCTAACAGGGGCACCAAAAGCATCTGGCCACTTAAACCGGTCAGTACCGCTTTAGGTAAACGAAAGACACGAGCAAAATCTTTCAGGGTAAGGGTCATGCCCATTCCCAGCATAATGACAAACAGTGCGATAGGGAGCACAACCCCCAGCAGAGTTCCATTCGACATACTGAAGGCTCCTTAGAGGGAGATGAATAAGGGGAGATTAAAGCGTATAGAAAAACGGTGAATAGCCGTGTGTTCTGGAAACAATGCCCGATTATAAACACAAGCCAGTCTGGCACTTGTACTAAGCACCAGATAGGCGATGCTGAAGCAGAGAGTTGTTAAGCCTGATCTTCCAGATCGTCGACGCTGGCGGCCTGCAGACGATTACTAAAATCCAGATCAAACACCATCACCGCAGGATCAACGGTCAGGAAGCGTTCAAACAGTTCCATGCTGAGTTCTGCTGGCCACTGCTTTTCATCCTCTTCCCAGGATTTCAGCTCATTTTCCAGAATATTCAGATAGAACTCCTGCACCATCTCATTCAGTTGTTCCTCATCCTCAATCTCCGGGATCAGGTACACGGTTGCTTCTTCGTTAACATCCTGCAGCGTCAGGGTTTCACTGTCGTCATCCAGATTATTGATCCAATCAACAAAATCCTGACTCAGCTTTACAGTGATGGCAGAACGATTCAGCATCTTCATGGTGCTTCTCCAACAAGTTCATTATGAACTACAACTATCTCAAGCGATCCTTACAGAATCGCAATTTTGCTTAGCATGATAAATAAAACCCCGGAAATCAAGGAGATCCGGGGTTTAAAAGTCAGGCTAACCGCTTATTTGCTTTCGCCTTCAGGACGCATGTGCGGGAACAGCAGCACATCGCGAATAGAAGGGGCGTTGGTAAACAGCATCACCAGGCGGTCAATACCGATACCTTCACCGGCGGTCGGTGGCAGGCCGTATTCCAGTGCACGGATATAATCTTGATCGTAGTACATGGCTTCATCATCACCGGCGTCTTTCTCAGCCACTTGCTGCTCAAAACGCTCAGCCTGATCTTCCGCGTCATTCAGCTCCGAGAAACCATTTGCGATCTCACGACCACCAACAAAGAACTCAAAACGATCGGTGACAAATGGGTTGTCATCGTTACGACGGGCCAGAGGTGATACTTCAGCCGGGTACTCGGTGATAAAGGTTGGCTGCATCAGACGGTGCTCGGCCACTTCCTCGAAAATCTCGGTTTGGATCTTGCCCAGACCCCAGATCGGTTTCACCTGGATGCCCAATTTCTCGGCGGTAGCCGTGGCTGCTTCCAACGTATCCACGTCAGACAGCTCAATACCTTCACCGTATTTCAGGATAGAGTCTACCAGTGTCATACGGATAAACGGCTGACCAAAGTCATAGGTATCACCCTGATATTCCACGACATTGGTACCCAGCACATTCTGAGTCACGGTACGCAGCATATCTTCGGTCAGATCCATCAGATCCTTGTAGTCCGCGTAAGCCTGGTAGAACTCCAGCATGGTGAACTCAGGATTGTGACGAGTGGACAGACCTTCGTTACGGAAATTACGGTTAATCTCAAATACTTTTTCGAAACCACCCACAACCAGACGCTTCAGGTACAGCTCTGGCGCGATACGCAGATACATATCACGGTCCAGCGCATTGTGATGGGTGATAAATGGACGTGCGGTTGCGCCACCCGGGATCACCTGTAGCATTGGCGTTTCAGCTTCGATATAACCACGCTCGCTCAGGTAGTTACGGATACCGCTCACCACTTGAGAACGTACCTTAAAGGTATTACGCGACTCTTCATTCATGATCAGGTCAACGTAACGCTGACGGTAACGCATCTCCTGATCACTCAGACCGTGGAACTTATCCGGTAGTGGACGCAGTGCTTTAGTCAGCAGCTCACACTCTTCGATATAGATGTACAGATCACCTTTACCGGATTTGTGTACAGGACCGCTGGCACCGACGATATCACCGAAATCCCAGCTCTTGATATCGGCACGAACTTCTTCCGGCAGCGCTTTTTTATCCACATACAGTTGGATCTGGCTGCTCATGTCCTGAATAACAATAAATGGACCACGCATACGCATGATACGACCGGCAACAGACGCTTTACGATCCAGCTGCTCCAGTTCTTCCTTATCCTTATCGCCCAGTTCAGCCTGCAGCTCAGAGGCCAGCGCATCACGACGGAAAGTATTTGGGAACGCAACGCCCTGCTCGCGACGGGCGGCCA
>CAYFGP010000002.1:0-129839 GCA_964342385.1 uncultured Oleiphilus sp.
ATTGCAGGTCTGCCGTCCTGTGAGCAGGTCTTGAAGTCACGGATTCAGGTAAAGAGTTTAGTGGTCAATACCGGACACAAAAAGTAGTGGAATAGCTCTTGGATAGAATAGGCAAACCTGCTGTTTCCAGCAGACAAGATAGAGAAGAAAAGAGGAAGCAAAGGCTTTATAACACTGAACCAGGTAGGCCTGAGAGGAGATTGCCAAGCCTACCTTTGCCCTTAGTGATGTAGAGGGATGTGGGCCAATTTAGGATGCTCAGTGCATTTTGGGTTCATAACAGAAACACCACCGGCATCACGAATAAACTGGATACTTTTCTCGCTGATATTATCAAAGCGCAACTCACAATCCTGATTCTGGATGCTCAGAGAACCATTAGGCATCACATAAACACGGGCATGTTTCAGATCAAAATCCGGAGCCACTTTCGGCAATAAAACGCGGTTAAAGTCAGGGCGGGCGATAACTTCAAATTGCTCGACATGGTAAGTTTTCATGGCGAATCCCTCCAACACTTAAATATTCTAGTAATTCTCATGTCACAAACTCAGTGTACTCTTCTCGCCCCCCAAAAGTATGACACTTATGTGAATTTAGAAACGGTTAGGGCAAAAATCTGATAAACATCAATTTTTCTGCTAGCTGTCCAGTTCGGATTAAATCACTTATGCTTAAAGCCAGAGAGCATAAAAACAGGGCTAGAGATGTAGTATTTATTTTCATTGAGTAACGCTAGGCGTGAGGAGGCTAAGATGAAAATCACTCGAATTACTCGTCCTCTCGTTAACTGGTTAACTGGGCAACGGCCTGCCCCCGAGTTTCCTTTATGTGATTACGAGCGTATCAAGTATGAGATACGCCCCTGCGATGTCTTACTGGTTGAAGGTAGAACCCGAGTCAGTGATGTGATCAAGATGATTACCCAAAGCTCTTGGTCCCATGCCGCGCTTTATCTTGGTCGCCTGCATGATATTGAAGATCCCGAACTGCGGGAAACCATCGCTGAACTCTTCCCTTACCCACCAGATACTCAACTGATTGTGGAATCGGAACTGGGCCTGGGTACCGTTATCCGCGACTTGGCCAGTTATCAGCAGGATCATATACGTATTTGTCGCCCCAGAGGTCTGACTCACAGAGACAGTCAGCAGATGGTGCATTACGCGGTAAGTCAGCTAGGCAAAGAGTACGATGTGCGCCAAATACTTGATTTGGCTCGTTTTCTATTTCCCTGGTGGATCATGCCTCGCCGTTGGCGCTCCACTTTGTTTGAACATAACCCTGGCACAGCAACTCGCACAGTCTGTTCAACCATGATTGCAGAAGCTTTTGGCTTTATTCAGTTCCCTATTTTACCGCTGGTAAAAAAAGGCGACGATCAGGATGTGCAACTGTTCCGTCGTAACCCTAAACTCTGCACCCCCAGAGATTTCGACTACTCACCTTACTTTGAGATTATCAAATACCCATTTATGGACTTTTCCGATCATTCTGATTACCGGTTATTACCTTGGCATGGTAAAGGTATTCTGAATACCGAAGAGGAAAGCATGTATATCTACCCTGATGAAGAGACTCCAATCCACTCTCAAGGGACGATTAATAGCCATGATCTACCTGATCACAAAGAACCCAGTGGCTATATCCCTTCTGCCCAGACCGATGCCGATTTTTATGAATCGCCTCGCAGTGGCAAAGCTTATTAGACGACTAAGCCGTAATAAATGAGCCGTAATAAAAATGCCCGATGCTTACCAAGTGCCCATCATTGGGATCACTTTAAAACATTGGGCATTTTTACAAAAAACATCTCGATAAAAAGGCTACAGTGCTATCAGAAAAGTGCTTTATTCACTCTTAGCCTTAGCTGCACCTTTAAACAATCGGAAGAAATTAGCTGTCGTTTGCATTGCGAGCTCTTCATAAGATATGCCTCTTAACTCAGCAATAAACTCAGCCACATCTCTAACATGTTGTGGCTCACACTTTTTGCCACGATGAGGCACTGGCGCCAGATAAGGAGCATCAGTTTCTACCAGTAAAGAATCCAGCGGAATTGTCTTAGCCACTTCACGTACCTGGTCTGCATTACGGAACGTGACAATACCTGAGATAGAAACGTAATAACCCATTCTTATGGCTTCACGGGCCATACTTAAATCTTCAGTAAAACAATGAAGCACACCTTTAGCATCTGGGCCATGCTCTTGCAAAATCGCTAAAGTATCTTCTTTTGCTTCTCGGGTGTGGATAATCACCGGTTTCTCTACCTGCTGAGCGGCAATTAAATGGCTGCGAAAACGTTCTCGCTGAATCTCATGGGTTTCCGGGGCATAATGATAATCCAGCCCCGTCTCCCCAACCGCAACAATCAGATCATCTTTGGCTTCTTTGACAATTTCATCAACGGTCGGTTCATGGGGAAGATCCTGCAACGGATGCACACCTGCTGAAGCAAAAACAGAGGTATATTGTCTGGCCAGATCTTTTAACTCCGCCACATCATCCAGAGTGACACTCACAGCTAAGAAGTGGCTGATGCCTCTGTCATGGGCCGCATCCAGAGCACTCGCAAGATCTCCCTGATAGGGGGATAGATCCAAACGATCAAGATGGCAGTGAGAGTCAATTAAGTACATAAATATCCTGTCTGTTTATTCTGAACTAAAACACGCAACATAAAGACGCCCCCCACACTCTCCAGCTTATGACCGGATAGGATAGTCACGTCTTACAAGTTTGTTTTGAGTATTCAACTAACTAATTTTACAGCGTATGAGTTGGGTGCTGAGCATTTAATCGCCCAGCTAAATAAGTTTCAATTTTATCTCGCAGGAACAGGTATTCATCGCCGAATTGTAAACCAATACCCGCAACCCGACGCCCCTGAGCTCCCTGAGGAGTCACCCAGACCACCCGCCCTTTAAAAGGGATAACATCAGGCTCATCTAACAGTTTCAGTAGTAAAGAGATCTCCTGACTCAGCTTAAATTCCCCACGGGCTTTAACAAAAAGACCACCATTATGAATAAATGGCATATAGGCCTCATAGAGCTCATCCTTGCTCTTAAAGCTGAGGGTTACTTTCTGCTTTTGAGGGGAGTTCATTACTATTTGGCCTCTTAATTGCCAATCACTTTAGACGCTTTAACTTATCTTACCGATAAGATCATACTAGCATCTTATCCACCCAGCGGATAAGTAAGGACTCCATCGCCAGCTGAATATTAGGATTAGCACCCGAGGCTAATTGAGAACGCAGCTCGCCAATGGTTTGAAACAGACTTTGAGCTGCACTCAAAGAAGCAGTTTTATGCCAATGTTTATACAGCGGTAGCATCTCAGGAAAGCGGACTTGCTCATCCTGTTGCAACACACACCAGTTGGACCAATCCGCCAGCCATTGCTGCATCCATAACAGTGTCCAGTGAATATCGCCCTCCAGAAATGACGGCGCTAACTCAACCGGCTCAGCACCACGGGTCAGGCTTTCCATCGTCAGGAACAGTTTATCCCTTTGCTGATGCATCTCATCAGATGCCAAAGTCTGAGCCGTCAATGGATTACCATTGGCCATCTTCAACAGCTTTTCTGCATGCAAAGCCGCATGACTTTCAAGATGACCTCGTAGCCAGTCCAGTGCTAATTCGGTATCCGGCACCGGTAGAGTAATTTGCTGACAACGACTTTTAATCGTAGGTAACACAGCACTGTTGCGATGAGTCAGCAGAACAAAGAGGACATTCTGCCCCGGCTCTTCCAGGTTTTTCAGCAAAGCATTGGCTGAGTTTTGATTCATGACATCGGCAGGACGCAGAATAACGACCCTAAAGCCACCTTGCTGAGCAGTTTTGGCCGCATACGCTTGTAGCGCACGTACTTGTTCAATTTTGATCTGCTTGCCTTCTGACTCTGGCAAAATCTCTAACAGATCAGGGTGCGTACCCGCTGCAAACAACTGACAGGAACTACAGCTACCACAAGCGGTTTCCCCCGGTTGACGACATAACAGATAAGCCGCCAGGGCTTTGGCCAGATGGTGTTTTCCAATACCATCCCCTCCCGATAGCAAAAGCGCATGAGGTAAACGCCCCGCACTATGGCGCTCAGTCAGCTGCTGCCACATCTCTTGCTGCCATAAAAAAGGCACAAAAATAGAATCCTGCATAATGCTTTATCCGTTGAGCTTGGCTTAAGTCAGATTAGATTAGACTACTAGGCTTCGGTAGAGTGGGCAGTAGAAGCAGCAAAAAATGCACTTAACGCTGCAGCAATATCCGTTTTCACCGCTTCCAGAGGCTGACCGGCATCAATGACAGCAAAACGCTCTGGCTCAGCCGCTGCACGGGTCAGGTACCCCTGACGCACCTTTTCAAAAAACTCGGCTTTTTCTTGCTCAAAACG
Organism: uncultured Oleiphilus sp.; assembly: GCA_964342385.1. Lineage (GTDB taxonomy): Bacteria > Pseudomonadota > Gammaproteobacteria > Pseudomonadales > Halomonadaceae > Oceanospirillum. The sequence continues at coordinate 4,408 of CAYFGP010000002.1, forward strand.
ATCCATCTCACCACGAGACGAGACCCGCTGCATCGCCACATCGATAGAGACATCCAGCAGAACAGTTAGATCAGGACGCAGATCTTCCTGTACCAGGGTTTCCAACTGACCAATCCAGTCCAGGTTTACACCTCGGGCATAACCTTGATAGGCATACGTCGCATCGGTAAAACGATCCGATACCACACAGCGGCCCTGAGCCAGCGCAGGTTTAATCTTGCTGTCCAGATGCTGAGCACGAGCCGCAAACATCAGTAACAGTTCCGCTTTTTCGCTGACACTTTCTTCACGGGGTGCCAGCAGCAGCTCACGCACCTCTTCTGCCATTGGCGTACCGCCGGGCTCACGGGTGACGATAGGTTGATGGCCCTGCTCCGTTAACCACTGCTCAATAAAGGCCAGATTGGTGCTTTTACCCACACCTTCTGAACCTTCCAGTGTGATAAAAACCCCTTGAGATGCGATCGATTGTTGCTCGGACACGATATAGCCTTAACTTATTACAAATAACGGTAATGGTTCACTGGGCCCCAAATGACTTAGTAAGTATCAGCGGCCGACAAGGTATAAGTAATCTAATGAGATTAAGTCGTTTACCAGGCCTGATATACAGAGCCTGAGAAATTTACTGGGCCTGGGTCGTTTGCGGCGCAGATTGATAGTTCTTTTTGCGTTTATAGATTTGGAATTCACGTACTGCTCGGTTATGTGCCGATAAAGTACGATTAAAGGCATGGCTACCATCACCACGGGCGACAAAATAGAGCGAACCATCTTGTTGTGGATTCAATGCAGCATGAATCGCTTCACGGCCCGGCAACGCAATCGGCGTAGGAGGCAGAGCAGGGATACGATAAGTGTTATACGCCGTCTTTTGCTTCAAGTGTTTGCGGGTAATATTGCCCTTGTAGGCATCACCCAGACCATAAATCACCGTAGGATCAGTTTGTAGACGCATCTTCTTTTGCAGACGGGTGACAAATACACCGGCGATACGACCACGTTCTTCCGGTGTACCGGTCTCTTTTTCCACAATCGAAGCCATAATCAGGGCTTCATAAGGAGACTGATAAGGCAGTTTGCTTTTATCGGCCTTTTCCCACTCTTCCGCCACTACTTTTTGTAGTTTCTGGTAGGCACGCTTTAACAGCTGCAGATCAGTTACACCTTTATGGAACTGGTAAGTATCCGGGAAAAACATCCCTTCCGGATGCAGATTGGTCTCGGCGACACCAGTCACCTTCTGCATAATCTGCTGACTCGTCAATTCTGCGGTTTCGATGCTGAGCTTAGGGTGTTGTTGAATCTGTGCTAAAGCCTGCTTGAAGCTCCAACCTTCCGGCAAAGTAATCTGGTATTGAATGGATTTTCCTGAAGCCAGAATAGCCATCAGCTCATAGGAGTTAATACCGGCAGGCAGATTATATTCACCGGCCTTTAACAGAGCATTTTGCGGATACAGTTTAAGCCAGACTTTTAATGGCCAGCGGTCTTTTAAGATCTGCTGTTTATGTAGTTGGCGCAACACCTGATTAGCACCCAGGCCAGACTTCAACTCATAAACCACGTCGTCCTGGTGTAATAAAGGCGCAGCTAACAAACGTTTCCAATACTGTACACCAGCCAGCGCAGCAACAGCCAAAATGAATAAAAGTACGACAACAGCAATCAGCCAACGTTTATAAGCAACCAGCATGTAAAAACCTTAAGCAATAACCGGTAATGCCAACCGGGGATGTAATAAAGCGATCAGTTGTTTCAGCTCTGGCTGCAATACCGACCATTGCGCCGCCATCTGACCATCCTCAAGCCAACAGCGTACGGGAATAATGCCACGGACACTATTAGATAAAAATAGTGCTTCGGCCTGAGCGATCTCACTGCGATGAATCTGACGTTCAGCAAAGCTTAGACCCACAGTAGGGCAAGCCTGTTCAATAGCTGCCCGCATCACGCCCGATACACCGGATTGATCCAGTATTGGGGTAATCAACTGATTATCTTTCAGCAGGAACACATTACACACCGTGGCTTCAATCAGATGATCCTGTAGATCAAACAGCAAACCATCAAAAATCGAGTTATCTTGCCATTCGGCTCTGGCCAGCACCTGCTCCAAACGATTCAAGTGCTTCATACCGGCTAATACAGGCTGGTTGGAGAGCTTCAGCTGACAACTACGCACCTGAACGCCGCGCTGATAATACTCCAGTGGTGTTTCCGGTGCCGCCATACCCTGTAAGCTCCAGCGCGCTTGAGCCGGTTCAGGCGGACAATAGCCGCGACCACCACTACCTCGAGTGACAATCAACTTGGCCAGACCATCGCCAACGACTACTTGAGACAGATACTGTTTTAGTTCGTCCTGATCAAAAGGCAGCTCAAAACCCAAACGCTGAACACTTTGACTTAAACGCTGCCAATGCAGATCAAAAAACGGTGCTTGTCCCTGAAGGATACTACAGGTTTCAAACACACCATCACCGTAGGCTAAGCCTCGGTCAGTGACCGGCCAGCTTTGTTCAGGTAAACCATCAATCAGTGTCAGAAACGTCATTACAGGGCAGCAATATTCAAGTTAAAAAGTTCAGGATAAAAATTCAGGTTTCAAATAAGTGCTTATTAGAGCAATTCAATAGTGACTTATTACAGATATTAAGTATCTGATACAGAAAGCAAAGGAGCCTGCAAGCAGGCTCCTTTTATACAGCGTATAAGCTGATAACAGCACATCATGTGATCCAACACTAAGCGAACTGATCACACGGTGTTCTCAATTCGCTTACTTAATGCGAGAGAACAGCAGTGTACCGTTGGTACCACCAAAACCGAAGGAATTGGACAGCGCGTTATCGATCTTCATATCGCGCGCGGTGTGCGGTACGTAGTCCAGCACACAGCCTTCAGCCGGGTTATCCAGGTTGATCGTTGGTGGAGCAACCTGATCACGAATCGCCAGTACAGAGAATACCGCTTCTACTGCACCCGCAGCACCTAACAGGTGACCGATCATAGATTTAGTCGAGCTTACCGCTACAGACTTGGCTGCATCGCCCATCACCTTCTCTACGGCACGGCTTTCAGCCACATCACCCGCAGGGGTAGAAGTACCGTGAGCATTGATGTAGTCCAGATCTTCTGGGTTCATACCCGCATCTTTAATGGCATTGGCCATAGACGCTGCCGCACCACGACCATCTTCTGGTGGTGATGTCATATGATAAGCGTCATCGCTCATACCAAAACCAGTCAGCTCGGCATAGATAGTCGCACCACGGGCTTTGGCGTGTTCGTACTCTTCCAATACCAGTACACCAGCACCGTCAGACAGTACAAAACCATCACGGTCTGCATCCCAAGGACGGCTTGCCGCCTGAGGATCATCATTACGGGTCGACAGTGCACGCGCAGCCGCGAAGCCACCCAGGCCCAAAGGCGTAGTCGCCATCTCAGCACCACCAGCCAGCATCACATCCGCATCACCATAAGCGATAGTACGGGCGGAGTAACCGATGTTGTGAGTACCTGTAGTACATGCAGTTGTGATCGCAATATTCGGTCCCTGGAAACCAAAACGAATGGCCAGGTTACCGGAAATCATATTGATAATACTGCCCGGTACAAAGAATGGAGAGATACGACGCGGACCTTTCTCGTTCAGCAGGCTGTGGTTCGCTTCGATCATTGGCAGACCACCAATACCGGAACCAATCGCCACACCAATACGGCCAGCATTCTCTTCTGTACACTCAATACCGGAATCTGCTACAGCCTGAACCGCAGCAGCCATGCCGTACTGGATAAAGGTATCCATCTTACGGGCATCTTTTGCCGACATGTATTCGGAGATATCGAAATCCTTAACTGAGCCACCAAACTGGGTGCTGAAACCCGCTGTATCAAAGTGCTCAATCGGTGCGATACCACTTTTACCAGCCAGGATACCGTCCCAGCTGTCTTTTACATTATTACCGAGGGGCGTAACCAAACCCAGGCCAGTAACAACGACCCTTCTGCGAGGCATTGTGCTTCCTCCAAATACGGCTTAAAGAATAGATGAGCCTGGGAAAAACACCCAGACCGCTGCAGTATACCCTTAATCTAAGCAAGAGCACTGCAAAATTAACACGGGTAAAACAATAAAGCGTCAAAAAAAAAGCCGCCCTGCTACGCAGAAAGCGGCTTCTTTGTAGTCAGTCTAAGGGACTGATTACGCTACCAGAATTACTGGTTAGCAACTACGTAGTCGATTGCTTCCTGAACGGTAGTAATCTTCTCAGCTTCTTCGTCTGGAATTTCAGTTTCAAACTCTTCTTCCAGAGCCATAACCAGCTCTACAGTGTCCAGAGAGTCTGCACCCAGATCGTCTACGAAAGAAGATGCATTGGTGATTTCTTCTTCTTTAACACCCAGCTGCTCGCTTACGATCTTTTTTACACGCTCTTCGATAGTGCTCATAACTACAAAATTCTCCTGTGGGTACAAATCCGAACAGTCTTTAAAAAACTGGTCGGTATTTTATATAGGGTTGTCGAGTGGCGCAATAGCCATTACTCAAAACCTGATTTAGCGCATGTTCATGCCGCCATTAACGTGCAGGGTTTCACCAGTGATGTAACCCCCACCCTCACTCGCCAGGAAGGCGACTGCGTTGGCAATCTCTTCTGGCTGACCCAGACGGGCCAGTGGAATCTGCTTCTTCAGCATGTCGTGCTGCTCTTCCGGCAGTGCATCTGTCATATCAGTTGCAATAAAGCCAGGTGCCACGGCGTTCACTGTGATATTACGGGAAGCCACTTCACGAGCCATAGCACGGGTAAAACCTTCCATACCGGCCTTAGCTGCCGCGTAGTTGGTTTGACCTGCATTGCCCATCGTCGCAACAACAGAACTGATGTTGATGATGCGGCCCCAGCGTGCTTTAGTCATACCACGCAGTACAGCCTTAGATACGCGGAAAACAGACTTCAGGTTGGTGTCCTGAACATCATCCCACTCATCTTCTTTCATGCGCATCAGGATGTTGTCTTTGGTGATACCTGCGTTGTTTACAACAACCAGAGGCGCACCAAATTCAGCTGTGATCTCTTTGATCACTGCATCAACGGATTCCTGAGAGGTCACATTCAGTACCATGCCTTTACCCTGAATACCTTGCTCGGCAAGACCTTCAGAGATGCGCTGAGCACCGCCTTCAGAAGTCGCTGTACCAACAACGATCGCGCCCATTTTGCCTAACGCATAGGCAGTTGCACGACCAATACCACGACTAGCACCTGTTACCAGGGCTACTTTTCCTTCAATACTCATTCTCTTCTCCAGAATTGGTTAAGGCTTAAGCGCCTTTAACCAGTTCGATAGTAGACGTCAGAGCTTCCGGGTCATTGACCGCCAGAACCTTGAGACTACGCTGAATCTTTTTATTCAGACCAGACAGAACCTTACCAGGGCCACATTCAACTGTGGTATCCACACCCTGATCAATCATGTACTGCATGCAGGATACCCAACGTACCGGGCTATACAGCTGCGCCAGCAGGTTTTCACGAATGGTATCCACATTGGTCTGTGGCTGGCCATCAACATTCTGTACAACAGGAATGCGCGGCTCTTCAATCACAATCTTATCTAGCTCAGCTGCCAGACGTTCTGCAGCGGGCTTCATCAGAGCACAGTGTGACGGTACACTTACCGGCAGAGGTACCACTTTTTTGGCACCAAACTCCTGACACTTCGCACCAGCACGCTCAACCGCCGCTTTATTACCGGCGATTACCACCTGGCCAGGACAGTTGTAGTTCACAGGAGACACTACATCGTCTTCTGCGGTCAGCTGACAAGCTTCTTCAATCTTGTCATCCGCCAGTGCCAGAATGGCAGACATTGCACCCACACCCTCAGGCACAGCTTCCTGCATAAACTCGCCACGCAGTTTCACCAGACGCACAGCATCAGCAAAGCTGATCGCACCAGCGCAAACCAGAGCGCTGTACTCACCCAGGCTGTGACCAGACACAACTGAAGGGCGCGGGCCTTCCAGCTCCTGCCAGACACGCCACAGTGCCACACTAGCGGTCAGAATTGCCGGTTGAGTTTTATCGGTTTGATTAAGCGTTTCTGCGGGACCTTCCTGGACCAGTTGCCACAGGTCGTATCCTAAAATCTGAGAGGCTTCTTCAAAAGTGGTGCGAACTACCGCATAGCGATCGGCTAGCTCACTTAACATGCCAACTGCCTGAGAACCCTGCCCAGGGAAAACGAAAGCCAGGGACTGTGTCATAGCAAACCCTTTACACTGTTATTATTTGTTGGCTTCAACCGATAGAACACGTACTTAGCGCTCGCTGAAACCTTTTATAAATCCTTGATCACTGGCACCCAGGCCAGAACAGCGCGCGATTATAGCACACTGAAAAAAAAATCGAGGTCAAATTTTAAAAATATCATCTGCCACTAATGATATTTTGTAAAACTATTGTGCCTCTATTTTTGCGCCTACTTTTTGACACAAATCGGCACTTACCGCACGCTGCGCATGCACAATTGCCCGGTAAAAACCTTCTATTTCCGCCGCGCCGTGACTTTTAACCACTACACCCTGCAACCCCAATAAAACCGCACCGTTATAACGCTCCGGATTTAAAGAACGACGTATCTTCTTTAGTACCGGCCGGGCCAATAAACTAATAACACGGCTGTATAAACTTTGTTTAAAACCTTGGCGTAACTGCTGAAATAAAAAGCGCACCACACCTTCACTGGTTTTTAATGCCGTATTACCGGATACACCATCGCAGACAATGACATCGACCTCACCGGAAAAAATATCACTGCCTTCAACAAAGCCCCGATAACGAATCTTATCACTCATGGTCATAATGCCAGCAGCCTGACGCACCAGCTCAGTGCCTTTTAACTCTTCTTCCCCGACATTCAGCAACCCCACAGAGGGCGAAGACTTGCTCTGCATCACCTCGGCCATAGCACTGCCCATCAAGGCAAACTGATACAGGTCATTGGCATCGCAACCCAGATTAGCCCCCAGATCCAGCATCAGACATTCGCCATCTTTGGCCGGTAGCTGAGTACAGATCGCCGGACGACTAATCCCTGGATAAGTCTTTAACAGATAGCGACTGATCACTGCCAGAGCCCCGGTATTACCCGCACTGACACAGGCATCGGCGCGTTTTTCAGCAACAGCTTGTACGGCAAGATGAATCGAAGAACCTTTCTGATTTCTTAACGCATGCTTGGGATCATCATCCATCGCGACACTGACATCAGAATGCAGAATCTCGATGCGTTTCAGTAGATCAGGTTTATTAGGCAGAAACGGCGTGATCTGTTGCTGATCACCGACCAGAAGAATAGACAGCTGAGGAAAGTGTTTTAAAGCTTTAATACAGGCGGGAAGCGTGACGCGGGGACCAGAGTCCCCGCCCATCGCATCGATAGCGATTAACACAAGGAGACCAGATTATTCGTCGCCTTTGTCAACAACTTTCTTACCACGATAGAAACCATCAGCAGTCACGTGGTGACGCAGGTGGGTTTCACCAGTGGTTTTATCCTCAGACAGCGTAGACGCAGTCAACGCATCGTGAGAACGACGCATACCGCGCTTTGAACGGGTTTTACGGTTCTGTTGAACAGCCATGACAACTCACTCCTAATACAACTAGAGGTTGCAGTTAACGTTTTTCCTTCAGCTGCTGGAGCACGCTGAAAGGGTTTTCCGGTTTAGTTTCAGGTTGCGCTTCTTCCACATCACCTGAAACCAGCATTTCACTTGTTACAGAACACTCGCCTTCGTCATGATATGACGTGATTGGCAGGGTAAGAAGAATCTCATCCTCAATCACCGGCAAGAGCTCAAGCTTCTCATCTTCGACGATCAGCGGTTCATACTGTTTAGGTAAGTTAGCCGCTGCTTCATCAGAAGAAGCAATCGCTAACAAAAATTCGCCATCGATCTCAAACGGCATCGGCTGCATGCAGCGCTGACAATGGACCTGCAGTTGGCCTTTAAGCGTGCCCCGCACAAAGCGGATGCGCTGAGGATCAATATCGAACTCAAGACGTACATGACAATGCCCTTGCTCACTGGCTAAGGCATCCAGCACCCGTTGGCATTTTTCCAGGGGAATGTCCCCTTCAATAACGCCTGCATCCCGGGCTAATTTGTACGGCTCGATAGTAATTGGAAGTCGGTCACCAAACATAAGCGCGCAATAATAGGGATATGACCCGCAACTGTCAAAGGATAGAATACAAAGAACATCAAATTTTCATCGAATTTGCGTAAACGATAAGGACACACTCGATGCTCTCACTGGTTTTAGGCTCGTCATCACGCTACCGCAAGCAATTATTAGATAAATTAGGTATCCCTTTTACTCAGGACAGCCCGGATATCGACGAAACCCCACAGCCTGATGAAAGCGCTGCAGTACTGGTTGAACGTCTGGCTGTCGACAAGGCAAAAGCCCTGGTGGACAAGCATCCTAACAGCCTGATTATCGGTAGCGATCAGGTAGCCACTTTTAGCGGGCGAATTATCGGCAAACCGCACACTAAAGACAATGCCAAATCTCAATTAATGCAGTTTAGCGGACAATCCGTGACTTTTCTGACCGGTCTGTGCCTCTACAACAGCCAAACCGGCGAACACCAAAGCTTAGTTGAACCGTTTAATGTACATTTTAAGGCATTGACGGAGTACCAGATCGAGCGTTATATCGAACTGGAACAACCATTGGATTGCGCCGGTAGTTTTAAATCGGAAGGCCTGGGTATCACTATGTTTAGCCAACTGGAAGGTCGGGATCCAAATAGTCTGATCGGTTTACCCTTGATCGCGCTAACGGAAATGCTGATTAATGAGGGTATGGATCCGCTAGCTTAAGCCGGATTTGAAACTTAAAGATTTAATCAAAGGCTGATTCAGAGTGAGGCTTGTGTGACAGATACACGAGCCTCACTCCACAGAAGGATACGAGGCTCGAATTATAAAACCCGCTAATACAGATCCTGACTACTCAGAACTGCTTTAACCTGCACACCAATCTCACGCCCCAGTTGCTTCAGCGGTGAAGGCTCAGGGGTAAAGTTAACCAACTTACTCACGCCCACTTTCTGTTCCGCAACCTGGCGCATACTAGCCAGACCATCAATCAGTCCCAGTTTAACCGCCTGCTCACCGTTCCACACCAGACCACTAAAGATCTCAGGATCATCGGCTAAGCGATTGCCACGCCCCTGTTTGACTGCATCAATAAACTGCTGATGGGTCTGTCCCAGCACAGAACGCCAGAATTTAGCCTGCTCTTTACTCATATCCACAAACGGATCAAGGAAGGCTTTATTATCACCGGAGGTAAAGACACGGCGCTCAACGCCCATCTTGTCGATCAGTTTGCTAAAGCCAAAACCGGACGATACCACACCAATAGAACCCACCAGACTCGCTCTATTTGCGTAGATCTCACCAGCACCGGCCGCAATATAGTAGGCACCAGATGCCCCCAGATCCCGAATCACCGCATAGACAGGAATATTCTGATGCAGCTGACGCAAACGGATCAACTCATCATAAACTTCACCGGAGTGCACCGGGCTACCACCAGGGCTATTGATATTCAGGATTACCGCCTTGGTACCAGAATCTTTAAAAGCCGCACGAATCCCCTGAATCAGAAAATCCGCATTGGCCAACTGCTGATCACCAATCTGACCTTTCACATCCACCACGGCAACATGATCACCGTTTGGCATCTCAATGACGCTTTCCGAGGAGTGCCAGAACAGACCAACAACCGCAATCACAATGGCCAGACGGACAAAACGGAAGAACAGCTGCCAACGACGGGCACGACGCTGCTCTTTTAGCGTCTCCATCAGCCATTTTTCCATCAGATGGCCGGTTTGAGCCGCACCGGGTTTGGCGTTACGTCTTTGCTGTGTACCAGGTTGCACTTTTTGCCCCTCCACTGTCCCTTGCCCTACTGATCTTTGGCTGGCATCCGCCTTTAATGTCGGCTCCTTCCATTCAGAATCACTCATAACCGCTCTTACCTATTAATCATCTTTTTAAGCACGAATCTTTTAACCACTATTTTTTAACCAACAGGGCTTCTATCTATCACTTTTCTTCTAACAGCCAATCAACCAACTCAACAAAGCTGTCGATGGCCAATACAGGGTTATAGGCCTGCAAACGATCCGGGTGATGAGCGCCATAATTCACTGCCACTGAATCCATCCCGGCATTTTTAGCCATGCCCAGATCAAACTCAGTATCACCAACCATGACTGCCTGATGCACCGAATAACCGGTCTCATCTAATAACTCATGTAGCATCAAGGGATCTGGTTTGGAACGGGTCTCATCGGCACAGCGGGAATTGACAAACAATTCGCCCAGACCTGTTTCTTCAAACACCTGATTTAGGCCACGGCGGCTTTTACCAGTTGCGACCGTTAGTACACAACCGGCCTGACGCAGTTCTTCCAAACCTTCACGGACACCTTCAAACAGTGGCATTTCCAGATCTGAAGTTTCCAGAAAGTGCCTGGAATACCCGGTACGTATCTGTTGCAGCTGTTGATCGTCAATACCTGGACACAAGGTTTGAATCACTTCTGGCAGTCCTAAGCCGATAATGTTTCTGACCGCAGCATCAGTCAGAGGTTCGGGCCACTGGGCATCCACAGCTGCCGCTTGCATACTGGAGATAATACGCGCCTCTGAATCGATCAGAGTACCGTCCCAATCAAAAATCACTAATGGGTATTTCACCGCTCAACTCCCTTGCTTCAGCTGCTTGATCATTTTATCCATGCTGTCCTCATAGGGAGCCTGCACCTTAACTCGCTGCTCAGTGGCCGGATCAGGAAACTCCAGACTGGCCGCATGCAGGAACATACGACGAAAACCCTGAGCTTTAAAACTCTCGTTCACACGCTCATCACCGTATTTCACATCACCGACCAGAGGATGCCCGGCAAATTGACTGTGCACACGAATCTGATGAGTACGGCCGGTCACAGGTTCCGCTTCAATCAGGGTACAACCTTTAAAACGCTGCAGGATTTTAAAGCGGGTTAGTGAGGCTTTACCGTCTTGCTCATTGATTTTCACCACACGCTCACGATCACCGATCGCCTGTTTTAGCAGTGGCCTATTTACCTGAGTTGTCTTTTCTGGCCAACGCCCTACGGCTAAGGCATGGTATTTCTTGCTGAACTGTTTCTGTTTCAGCTGCTCCTGCAGGAAGTTCAAACTGATACGGTTTTTCGCAATCAGGATACAACCGGAGGTTTCTTTATCCAGGCGATGTACCAGCTCCAGAAAACCATCATCAGGACGGATCTGACGCAGCGCTTCAATCAGGCCCTGCTTGATACCCGAACCCGCATGTACCGATAGGCCATGAGGTTTATTCATCACCAACCAATCATCGGTTTCCCGCAGGATGCTGTTTTGCAGTACCTGTTTCAGGCCATCACTGACCGGGATATCTTCTGTCTTCTCCGCTACCCGCACCGGAGGTACCCGTACCTGATCACCGGCCTTCAGACGATAGACCGCCTTCACGCGCTTTTTATTCACCCGCACTTCACCCTTGCGGATAATGCGGTAGACTAGGCTTTTCGGCACGCCCTTTAAAAAAGTGATCAGAAAATTATCGATTCTCTGACCTTCGTGGTTAGCATCGATGGTGACAAATCGAACAGAATTGGCCGCTTCAGACACAGTGCCTCCTGAGGCAGAAAACAGATGGTGAACCCTCAAATCAAATTGATGGTTTGTATGATAACTGCTATATTGCAGACCGCCTGAAAAAGTATCATAAACGTCTAGCTCCCGCGTCCGAAAAACAGGGCTCAATGGCGGGACATTCAGGCGACTACCACAGCGAAAACGCGAGATGGTAACAGATTACAAATTGAATGTGAGCTGAAAGTTCAGCTTGCTTTTCCGTTAACAGCACACCCAAACAACCTTTACGTGCGAACGGATCAACTTATGTTTCGTGTCCGGTGAGACTCGCGGAACGACTGGATTATTGCAGCACTGACCGATTGTCAGTGTTGGGTATCATCATTTGTTGTCATCCAGTCCTGTACCTTGCGCCACCAATATGTTTTTCATCTTTTGCTGCCAATGACGCAAACGGAGTAATAACCGTAACAGCACAGTCAGAAGACCCCGGTCGCTTCCTGCCCCCTATGGCAAAGTGTCCCTAATGAAAAAGCGTAATGCACGCATAAAAATCTTGATTCCGAGCCGTTAGAGGTTGAGTCGGACGAACCGACGTTGGGTGTCCAAAGGACCCAGTAAACTTCCAATGAAAAGAATGCTAATCAACGCAACTCAACCCGAAGAGTTGCGTGTAGCCCTGGTGGATGGCCAGAGACTGTACGATCTGGATATTGAATCCGGCTCTCGTGAGCAGAAAAAAGCCAACATCTACCGTGGCCGTATCACCCGTATCGAACCGAGCCTGGAAGCGGCATTTGTTGATTTTGGTGCAGAACGCCATGGTTTTCTGCCACTAAAAGAGATCTCCAAAGAGTACTTCTTCAAGAAACCTTCTGAAATCAGTGGCCGCATCAATATTAAGGATGTGGTAAAGGAAGGCACCGAAGTTATCGTTCAGGTCGACAAAGAAGAGCGTGGCAACAAGGGTGCCGCACTGACTACATTTGTTAGCCTGGCGGGTCGTTACCTGGTACTGATGCCAAACAACCCTCGTGCTGGTGGTATCTCCCGTCGTATCGAAGGTGATGACCGTACTCAACTGCGCGATGCTATGAATCAGCTGACCATGCCATCGGATATGGGCGTGATCGTTCGTACCGCAGGTGTTGGCCGCAGCGCTGAAGAGCTGCAATGGGATCTGGACTACCTGCTGCAACTGTGGGACGCGATCAAAAGTGCTGCAGAAGAACGCCCTGCCCCTTTCCTGGTGTATCAGGAAAGCAACGTTATCATCCGTGCGATGCGCGACTACCTGCGTCAGGATGTCGGTGAAGTTCTGATCGACAACCCGGAAGTTCATGTGGAAGCCATGAACTTTATCCAGCAGGTTATGCCAACCTACCAGAACAAGATCAAGCTGTACGAAGATCCTGTGCCGCTGTTCAGCCGTTTCCAGATCGAAAGTCAGATCGAAACCGCATTCCAGCGTGAAGTGAAACTACCCTCCGGCGGTTCTATCGTAATTGATCACACCGAGGCTCTGGTCTCTATTGATATTAACTCTGCCCGCGCTACCCGCGGCAGTGATATCGAAGAAACCGCACTGAACACCAACGTAGAAGCGGCCGATGAAATTGCACGCCAGCTGCGTCTGCGTGATATCGGTGGTCTGATCGTAATCGACTTTATCGATATGACGCCGGTAAAAAACCAGCGTGAAGTCGAAAACCGTATGCGTGACGCCCTGAAAGTGGATCGTGCCCGCGTACAGATTGGTCGTATCTCCCGCTTTGGCCTGATGGAGATGTCCCGTCAGCGTCTGCGTCCATCCTTGGGTGAAACCAGTGGTGTGGTTTGTCCTCGCTGTGAAGGTCAGGGCACCATTCGTGACGTTCAGTCCATGGCACTGTCGATCATGCGTTTGATCGAAGAAGAAGCGATGAAGGACCGCACCGCTCAGATCCGTGCGATTCTGCCGGTTAGCGTCGCCACCTTCCTGCTGAACGAAAAACGTAGCACCATCAGTGATATTGAAGCACGCCAGAACGTTGAAGTGGTGATGATTCCAAATCCTGATATGGAAACACCACACTACGAAGTGGTCCGTCTGCGCGATGATCATCTGGAAGCCGGCGGTGAAGAATCCAGCTTCGAGATCGATGTGTCTTCCCCTGAAAAAGAGGAAGAAGTCACAGCCGCACCTAAGCCCGTTGAACGCCCTAAAGCAGCAGTACGCAGCGTAGCGCCAGCCGCTCCTGCACCTGTGGTTGAAGAGGCTCCGGCTCAAGCTGAACAGAGCGAAGGCTTCTTAAGCAAACTGATTAAAACTATCAGCAACCTGTTTGCAGGCTCCGGTAATGAGCCAGCCAACAAAGAAGCTGAAAAAGAAGACAGCAACGATAAAGAAAAAGAGAAACGTCAGGATCGTCCACAACGCTCTCGTCGTCGCAACGAAAGAAAACCACGCCGTGATCGCGACCGCGATAACAAACGTGATGATAAGCGCGATAACAGAAAGTCTGACGACGACTCTAAAGAAGGCCGCAACGCTGACAAGCCGAATAAAGGCCGTGAGCGTAAGAAGGTTAAAGAAGAGAAAGAGAAGACTCAGGGCAAGCAGACTGAAGAGGAAAACAGCGATAACGCTCAGGAAGCGGCTGAGAAGCCACGTCCGAAGAACAAGCGCACCCGCAACAATCCTCGTCGCCGTCGTCGTAACCGCAATAACGAAGACAAGGTAACACAGGATAATGCAGCTCAGGGCGATGCAGTAGCTAAACCTGAAGCCGCGGAACAGCCTGCTCAGGATAAACCAGCAGAAAAGACAGCTGACAAACCTGTAAACGAGAAAAAACAGCGCTCCGAAAAACCTGCAGAAAATAAAGCGAAACAGGAACAGCGTACTGATAAACCAGCCAAAGCCGGTCCTCAGTCACCTAAACCTGAATCCGCTAAATCTGCAGCTCCGGTAAGCGTGCAAGCTGAAACCAGCAAACCAGCGCCAGCAGCTCAGGAAAGCAATGAGCCACAGCCAAGTGTCGATACCAAAGCGATCTGGGCAAAAGCTGAAGCGACAATTGCTGAGAAGACCGTTGAAACTGAAAACACTGCGGATACTGAGCAAACAGCGGCACCCGCTCAAGTAGAAACAGAAGCTCAAGCACCTGTTACCGCTGAAGCTCCAGCTGCTGTTGAAGCGCCAGTGACAACAGAAAGCCCTGCAACTGAAGCGGTAGCAGAGCAAGCTGAAGCTACACAGCCAGAAGCCGCTCCTGTAGAGGCTGAGGCTCCAGTAGAACCTACCCCAACAGCCGAGGCAGCTCCTGTAGCGGCTGAGCAAGCATCAGCTGAAACAGCTGAAACCAATGCTCCAGCTCCGACTGCAGATGTAGCCACTACATCAGCGGTAGAAACGCCTGCTCCTGCGGCTGCTGAGCCTGTGGTAGAAGCAGCTTCGACTTCAGAAGCGACGCCTATAGCTGAGGAAAGCGCACCTGTTGCTGAAGCAACTGCAAAACCAGCGCAAGCTCAAGCGGTAGAAAGCGAAGCTCCTGTAGCGGAAACAGCTGAAACAACGACAGAAGCACAGGTTGCAGAGCAAGCAGCAGCGACAGAAACTCAAGCAGAAGCACAACCTTCAACTGAAGAAGCTCAGACTGAAGCAGCCAACACCGAAGCTGCTCCAGCAGCTGAAGAAAGCCAAGCTCAACCTGCTCAAGAAGTTGTTGCAACACCTGCTCCTGCCGAAACAGTTGCTGAAACACCTGCAACAGCTCCTGAAGCAACTGTAGCAAGCACTGCAACAGAAGCGGCTGTAGAAAGCGCCCCAGCTGAGACGCCAGCGAAACCTAAGCGTCTAAGCCGTAAGCAACGTGCGAAGCAGGCCGCTGAGGCTGGTGATGTTCAATTGAAGATCCCAACCATCAAGCCTAGCGAAGGTGGTGCACAGCCTGCTGCTCCGGTAGCAGAGAAGAAAAAACCTGTAGCGAAGAAACCTCGCACTCGTCGTCCACGTAGCGGTCGTGTTGCTAACGATCCACGCCAGGCACGCACCGATAGCGCGGCTAACGCCACTGTTGATAACGCTGAGCAATCAGAATAAACAGCAGCGCTATTCAGGTGTAGCCTGACTACTTCGGTACTTAGGCTAAAACAAAGAAGGCCAGCATTTTGCTGGCCTTCTTTGTTTCTATTCTTTATATCGCATAGGGGGGTACACTGAAGAACCAGTTAGGGTGAATGCCCCGCAGGATCGCCCTTTTTGCCCCTTTCCGGTAAACCTCCCGCACTATTCAACCGACATTTCTTCTTCGCCATACGATCCATGATATCGCTGATCCGCTGCATGGACTCAACCACTGTATTCAAGCTATCCAACTGCTCTTGTAATTGCTCCTGCAAATAATCCATATGCTTAAGTACTGGGTTCTGTTCCTGCTGCCCAAATTTCATATCCACTGAAGCGGGTTGAGAAGTCAGAAAATCCGGTTTTGTCCGTGCATTCATACATCACCTTTGATGTTGTTCAGCCTGGAACATAGCATGCCTTCAACAGATGAAAATGCCGTTGCAGCTCAATGAAGACCCCAAGACAGAATCCAGACAAAATAAGGACAGAACAGGGACAGAATAATGACGCAGAAAAGCCACCAGGGTTTCAGCCCGATGTCTTTTTAAAGAATGGGGAAACAAGCAACAACAACCAGATTCGGAGTGAGGCTTGTGCAGATTGGGTAGAGTGCCCGCAAGATGCCTATAAGAGGAGCAATGTATATCGCAAAAGATTAGCGTACGCTCCATACAGGCTTATTAAGACAGCTAATATCTGATAGATAACCTAAGGAATATTTGAGTGAGAGTGATATTGATCCCCTCTAAATCAAAGCACTCACCTTCGGCGGTTCAACCTCCAGTGTCACAGCAAACTTTTCCTGCACTTTAGCCTTTACAGCATCAGCCAGCTCCAGCAGATCCTGTACACGGCCCTCGCCGAAATGCACCAATACCAACGCCTGCTTTTCATAAACCCCGACAGGACCTTTACGATGACCTTTCAAGCCACACTGCTCTATCAGCCAGCCTGCTGCTAACTTACTGCGCTGATCATCAACAGGATAAAGCGGCATATTGGGGTATTGAGCCTTTAAGGCATCAGCCTGAGTTCTAGCTATAATGGGATTCTTAAAGAAGCTACCGGCGTTACCCAGCAGCTCTGGATCCGGCAACTTACTCTGTCGGATATCACATACCGCTTGAGCAATATTTTTAGCACTCAGCTCCTGGCCTTCAAGACGAGCAGCCAGATCACCATAACCCAAGCGCAGATCATCGGCTTGAATACTCAGACACAGAGTTAACTGAGTGATAATCACCTGACCTTTTAACGCTTGCTTAAAAATACTATCGCGATAGGCAAAATCACACTCAGCCTTAGATAGAGTTTGCACCTCGCCA
This sequence comes from uncultured Oleiphilus sp., assembly GCA_964342385.1. Classification (GTDB taxonomy): domain Bacteria; phylum Pseudomonadota; class Gammaproteobacteria; order Pseudomonadales; family Halomonadaceae; genus Oceanospirillum. Next base: position 21,569 of record CAYFGP010000002.1, read on the forward strand.
CTGACGATGTGCACAACCTGCAGGCTAACCAATCGATCTGCCAGTTCAATACCATAAGCACCGATATTCTGCACTGGAGCCGCACCAACATGACCAGGGATCAATGCCAGATTTTCCAGACCAAAGTAGCCGCGCTCAACACTATCCATCACCAGCTGATGCCAGTTAACACCCGCTCCAACGGTCAGCTGCACCTTACCTTGATCCAACGGCTGATAATCCAACTCACAGTTGTTCATCTGGATGACTAAAGCATCCAGATCACTGTCCATGATCAGATTACTACCGCCGCCTAACGGAAATACCGGTAGTTGCTGCTGACGGGCAAAGGCTAGCGCTTGCTGAAGCTGCTCAAGGTTTTCCGGCTGAGCAAAGTAACGCGCCTGAGCCGCAAAGCCCAGGGTGTTTTTATCCTGCAGATTGATACCCACCTGGATAGACTCAGGCAGGTTATCAATTGAATGAGTACTCACAGCACTATTCGTAGAGGGCTTAGTAATAGGCTTGGTGATAGATTTAGCCACAGAGTCTAAACTCATAGCTTATGCTGCTTAACCAGCTCGGCTAATAAGTTCTCACCGGCTGTTTCCACCAGATCCAACACCTTTTCAAAACCATCTTCACCGCCGTAATAGGGATCAGGCACTTCCTGTACACCCAGCTCAGGCGCATAGGATAGAAACAGACGTAGGCTGGCTTTGCTGTTGACCGGCTGCAGAGACATCAGCTCATTGTAGTTGGCGTGATCCATGGCCAGAATCAGATCAAATTCATGAAAATCCGCTTCAATGGCCTGACGAGCACGCAGCATGCTCAGATCATAACCTCGTGCTTCAGCCGCTTTTTGTGTACGAGGGTCCGGTGGATTACCCACATGCCAGGCACCAGTGCCCGCTGAATCCACTTCGATACGCTTTTCCAGACCCGCTTTGGCGACCAGACCACGGAAAATACCATCAGCAGTCGGCGAACGGCAGATATTGCCCAGACAAACGAATAAAACAGATACTTTTTCTTTATATTTCATATAGTTACTTAAATTTTAAACCCCTCAAGACCGAGGTTTTTTAGCTCTTTTTCGTCAATATAAATCAAGGTGTTACATTACACTTTTCCAAATGAAAAATGAACAACTTGGTGAAATATTGCGATAAACCACACGACAACCCCAATCCAATCCTTCAGGCGCAAAAAAAACCGGCTCAACGACCGGCTTTTCTCAAATCTTAATACCCAGTTATCCTTAGTCGTTTTCAGAAATATCCTGAACTTTTATACTGTCACGATCCACCAGATAGCCGAATGTATTTTCGAATTCTCGCTCTACCGCGCACTTAGCGTAATGCAGATTTTTAGCTTCTACACGCACCTCCATATTTATGGTGCCTGTCATTTCATATTTGTAAGATTCGCTTGGCGAATTTGGTTTATATGAGCCCTTTGCATCTGTATTCGACTCAACTGTCATCATGTATGTTGGCATCGCCATACCTCCTAGCTCTTTGAGAAGCGGACAGTTATCCTTACTCAAAATGGACCATAACACCCCTCTTCCGGATACTCTGAGATGTAAAAATAGACACCGGCTGGCAGCGGATCACCCTCTACTGAAGTTTCTTCTTTATCACGTACAAACAGCGTGATCTCGGTCTCTAGCTGCTCAGACTGATCTTTGTCAGGAGCTGCTATTTCCAGCATTTCTTTCAATGTTGCTGCTGAAATTGTAATACTCATAGTTCAAATTCCTTTCAAAATAAAAGTTACACTAAGTGCATATTATCCGTTGTTTTTTTCACCTGATTCAGCCACTTTCTCATTAAGCGTTTTCAGCACCCATTCCGTTAGCTTTAGGCCTTCTTTCTGAGCCTGTTTGACATAGCTAGACTTAAGCTGACTGTTAAGCCTCATCTGAAGCGTGCTATTCGCAGGCAAATCCCCTTGAGCGTTCAAGTTGCCAATATTCCCATGAAAACCCCGAGGCGGCTTACCGGCAAAACCATCGCGGTAACCGTCGCCCAACTCCTGCCGATGATCAGAAAGAGAAAGCCACTGCTTATGTTCCTCTTTCGTGCCAAAGCTTTCACCATGATGATGGCGGCGCAGACCACGCTGATAACCTTTGGCATAGTCGCCGCCAACCGATTCAGCTGCAGCCATTAGAGTTTCAAACTTTTTTTGATTCATAACCCAGCCTATAGAGCGGACGCATAAAGCGCCCGCCGTATCTGTTATTTGTAATCGACGCTTACAGACTCAAACTCCATTGAGTCATCATTCCACAGCTCAATATCTTCAAAGTAGGGGATGGCGTCAGACCTCAACCATTCCGCATACTCGTCTGCAGGCATTGATAGAGTATCCTCATCATCCCAGCAGCTATACAGATCTACGATTTCAAACCACTCGCTGTTGTCGAAGGTGTTATGACGGCAGTCGATATTGCCATCCATATCAACATAAATATCCCAGTCAGTAGAACCGGCTTTATCTTTGTTGTTCAGGATTTCAGTAGCCAGAGATAGAGCATTGATAGAAATGGATTTAGACATGATTTTTTCCTTTTAGTCCCGGTTCCGCCGGGGCGGTGAGCCGTCCGTTCAGCTCATGGTTTAAATATAACGTCATCCTTTTTGATTGTCAATACAAACAAATAAATAATCAAAAAAACACCAAACTTAGGATAATTCTTACTTCTCAGCCAAAACAACAAAAGCCCCTGCAATGCCTCCGCAGGGGCTTTTCTTTACACGCAGACCACCAAGCCCGCCCAAACAATACTACTGATCAGCAACTGGCGCGAGGTACTGCGGCACCACAACCGGATCGACCACTACCGGACTCACCACCTGCACACCAGGCTGTTGCACAATCGTCGGATCATGCGTGTTATCGGTCACGACATTATCACCCGCACCGCGAATACCCGCCGTTGCGATATCCGCCATAAAATACAGCGGTGAAGCCTGAGCCGCTAAACGACTACTCTCACCAACTAACATCCGACTTGTTAGACCCATTTCTTTAACTGCTGTCTGCCATGCGCTTTCCGGTAACTGCACTTGCTGCGCCACCGCCTGCTGCTGAACTATCTCAGAATGAACCTCAAGCCGTTCAAACTGACACGGCTTGTCGCCGCATTCCAGCATCAGCACCGGCTTGATCATCTCTTGTCGCTTCTCCAGCTGAGCCATCGCCAGATCATACTGCTGCTTAGCATCCAACCCAGAGCAACCAGAAATCGCAGACACAAAAAAAGCGGCTATTGCCGCTCGCCTTAGAATCCTTGCTAACTTCATAACTACACACCCCCAATCTCATTCAGCCTAGAAATCCACTCCTGAGCAATAGCCCGAGCATCAGCCGCCGGAACAGAAGCAACCGCCGCCTTACCCTGATTTCGCAGCTTACGAATCGTCATCAGCAGCACCGCCCATTGATCCCCTGTATCAACAACCAGCTGAGCCGCCGCCTGATTACTCAAACCACGCACCGCCGCCTCATCTAAAACCGACTGAGGCACTGCAGCAGGATCAGCACCGGAATCCAACCAGGCTTTAGCCTGGTTATAAGCCTCCTTATACTCCTGATCGATCAGCGTGCCAGGGCTGACAAAACGCCGCCGAACCGCATCTGCAGCCAGATCAACAGAATCGCAGGCCGACTCAATCAGCGACGCGCGCTCATCTTCGGTATAGCTACGACCAGACCAGCGCTGCTGCCAAACGCCATCAATTAGCTCAGGCATGACCTCTTCAACTATATCAGCATCAGGACGCACAACAGGCACAGGCCTATGCAGAGTGTAATTACCAGCAGCTACCGGACGAACAGTCGTCTTCTGTATCGATACACCTGAAAACGCCAGCAACGAATTAAACGATGCTGGCCAGCGCGTTTCACCAGTTTTGTTATTAACTAAAATGTCAGACATGGAAATCAGCTCCCGGAGTTACAGTGCCATTGACCGTGAAATGATTGTTATTGCCAGACGAATCCAAACCGGGATCATCTGGATCCTCGAACTTCAGGTAAAAAATGGGGCGCGGGATCTCGCCGGATTCAATTGCTGGAGATAGGTCTTTGGGATAGCTGAGCTGGTCCGCGATCAAATTACGATTCTCCTCCTGCGATAAGTCGATAAAATCCTCTGCAAAATACAAAGCAGCAAATGCGTTATCATGGTTACTGTAGGACGGATCGGATAAGTAAATGCCGGAAAAGCTTACGGTGCCATTAGCATTGTAACTTGTTGCCACCGGATCGAATGCCGTGATCAGCTGGTCATTCATGTAGACCTGCTTAGTGTTCGTCGTGGTATCGATACTGACAAACACCAACTGCCATTCGCCTGAAGCGATAGACTGAGCTGTCCTAAAACCGTTTTCCCCCGTCGACGTAGACAGCTGCACACGCAGCTTATTGCTGCTATCTATTGAGCAATTAACATTTGATGCCTTCCACCAAATCATTCGAATGGATGACCCATTGGTCGCAAAAACAAAACTGATTTTTGCAGTAGGATTCGCCGACCTATTCAAATACAAGTTATTTGCTCCTCCTGATATGATCACACTCCTAGAAATATACTCACTCATACCGCGCGCACCCTTCAGCCCGCCGCCATAAACCGTAAAATCACCACCCGTGCCGTAGTTTTTTCCAGGATTATCCGCACTAATTGGCAGAGCAATCACAGGAGCACCCCCTGTTTCCTCCAGCACCTGACGAACAGGCTTTGGCTTATTTGCATTGCTATCCCAAAAAGGGTTTTCCTCCGATAAAGCTGTATAATCAGCAGAGAAATAAAGCTCTCCATACTCTCCCTCACCTCTGCTAGAGCCCGTATAAATCTCGTTAACTCTCAACGTAGTCATATTTGAGAACGTCCACACCAAATCCAATGGTATAGGCTGCACGCCAGCAGTAATCTGTCTGCCGTTGACGAAGAACTCGGCTGTCTGCGTAGTCGTATTAACGCTGACCTGTATACTCCAATTCTTACCAGTGCCCGGACCTCCCATTGCCGACAGATTGGCTACCACAATGTTATAAGGCGTACTGTTGACGTAGGCAATTAGCGTAAATTGAGAATTATTGATCTCTGCTTTAATGTATTGAATAGCAGACGCGTATAGTGTGAATGGGTAGGCGGTCACATTGCTTATTAATCTTTTACAGACAAACGACAAGGTGAATTCTTTAGAGCTTGTAACAGATACAGTGCCTCTTATGTACTGAGCTGGGGAATCCAGCATGGTGCTTGCCACACAATTCCACTGATTAGGCCCGCACTGAGCGGTATCAAGGACTCCGTTAGGGGTGAAATCTCCGCCTGTACCCTCATTGATATGGGCCGTTTCAGCTGTACGCATGGGCAGATAGAGGATCGGGCTCAGAGAAGCCAAACCATCGGCAGGCTTTAGGTCGTCAGTGATAAAGAGTCGGCGATTAGCCTCGGTAGAAAGATTGCGATAGGCATAGTCAAGGAATACATGCGCAAGCCTTCCCGACCAGTGAGAGCCCCCATTGCTTGCCACAAATGGCGCATACCCCGACAGCTGCAACGTATTATTCGCATACGATATCCAATTTGTACTTGACGTCACATCATTATCATTAATGAAAATTTTTCGTGTCGATGCTGATGCAACGTCAATACTGACCAGAAAATGATTCCATACATGCAGAGGTAGCGAGTACTGAGGTGTTTGAAATCTGATCAAATATGAGCCTGTAGTACTTCTGACCTCTCCGCTAAAAACAACATTACCATCTGCAAACCACTGCTGGCGAACCAGAAAGAAGCCGTTGTTATAGATATAGTTTTCCTGACTCTCATTTGAGTATACCCAGCAACTAAACGTAAACTTCTTGCCGTTAGCATTCCCTGCAAGATCTGAGTTACGACTAAGATAGTCATTCACACCATCAAAACTCACACCCTCAGCCGAACCGGCACCTGCATTCGCCGCCGCAATAACTGGACATAGCTTTTTCTCATGCATGACTACACCACTTTACTATGCGCGGCATAGATATTCGTATCGCCGTCGTACTTACTAAAGACGATGCGATCAATAGTATTGAGCACGGGCGGCTGCCCACCCAGCTCCCACACTAGATTAGCAATCCCGGTAAAATCAGCCGGATACCCCCCCGCCGTCAGCAGCAACTCAAGCTTTGCACTACCTGCCGTTGGAATATTAGCCAGAGTAAATGCAATAGGCCCCGTCAGCGTTCGAACTGCGACATTACCCGCCGCAAAATCCAACACAGCATTAGTCAAATCAGTGCTCGTAGCCTCTCTATAATCAGTAACAGTACCCGACGTACGCGGTAGATAAACCGTCAGATCCGGCAACCCGGTCAGCTCACTATATACACCACTAAAACCTACAATCGCCTGAGCCTGATCCCTAAAATCCTCAACCTCACCTGCCAGCGCTAAAAAATCACTAGCCATCACCGACAATCCCGAGCTAAACCCCTCCAGCGCCGCCTGAGTCGCATCGAACTTGATCACAAATTCCGCAGTATCACCCACCGAGATACGATTAGCCGACAGATCCAGCGCCGCCGGAACATTAATCACCGTTGCTACCACATCACACCTCCCTAAACTCTAACGACGCCTGCCAATTCCTGACATGGCTATGACTATGCGAAAAACTCTGCACCCTCCGACAAATCATCGTGTGCTCTAACTCCCTCAGACCACCTGATTGTGGGTACAAACTAACCAACAGATCCGCACCCAGCCCCGCCTTAACCACCTCAGTTACCAGACGCTGTCTGTCTTCTTCAGTGATCCAGTCCAGCTTTAAATCGAACTCACGCCACAGATCACCACCACCGATTGTGCGCAGGGACTGACCCTCGGTTCTAACGTGTTCGCCGGACTCGACCCAGCGCACCTGACAACCCCAATTCATATTGACCGAAGGCGCAAAAGAAAGGCCGCTAAAAATGCGGCCTATTTCAAAATACCTATCAGGGTTTGAGCCCGATATCGTCAATCTATACCCATCAGCCTGCACCGGCCCAGGTAACCAATAGATACCCAACTCAGAACCACCAGGCATTCGCTCGTTATATGTCGCGCCCCACGGATCGATACCCGCTCGCCAAACACCCGCCGGGACGATCATGGCCATCGATATATCGCCTGATGTATGAACCACATCCTCACCCATCAGCAGCTCAATTTTGACGACACCAGACGCGCCAAGATTGTGGCGGGCCAGAGCCACACAGTCGATAAAACTCACTGACGCCAGCGTTACCGTAATTTTCTGAACCTGCTGATCAGCAGAGCGCCAAACGTGCGACCGCACAGAGTCTTGCGTATATTCCACCGGCAATGCCGCCGCCTTATCGACAGTAACGGTCGCTGAGTCGTGCAGATTGTTTGCGAGAATTCTTAGATTACTCAATACCAGACCTCCAGCGTGACACGATCCCGAGTCGGTGCCATACGCGCGCTAATCACGCGACCGATACGACCCGACAGACTCGGATGATCAACCGACACAGACTGACCGACAATATCGCCAACCCAGACCATAAAAACCTCCAGCTCCCAGACCTCGCGACGCTCAGAACGCATCGCCATACGCCGTGCCGCCTCTGACTGAGCATCAGCAGCATTAACCAGCACTGATTCTCTTGATTCATCAGGTGCCAGCGGATAACCGGACAACACCTGACTGACGGATTCAGACAGCCACTCTTCCCGCAGTCGATCAGCAAGACCAGGATCACTATCATTAATAGAGCCAGCGACCTCAGACAGCGGCGAATGATTGCGACTGTATTTCAGCTCCAGGCTTTTCCACGGCTCATCAGCACGAATCAGCCTGATTTGGTCACGAACGATATCGTCAGCCGTCAGCGTAAAGTCAGCAGATACCGGCAGCGTCATCACCTGCACCTGCAGCTGTCCAGCCAGATTAACTGACCAATGCCCACCAATTGCCGCACAGACATCATCCAAAATCTGGCGACCCGTTACTTCGCCTTCGTAACGCAGGCCAAGCCTATAGCCGGGCAAACTCATTGCAGCGAGAGACAGGCCATACTGACCAGCCACCCACTCAACAATGGATTGCGCCGTATCATGCTGCTCCTGCACCCCGCACAGCACCGTGCGAGGCGTATAGGCCGACAGTGCGAAACCTCCATTCGCATAATCAGCGGTATGCGACATTACCGGGCCATTGCCATCTCTAACCACCAACGATGCCACAGACAGCCAGCTGCAGCGGTAATTTAGCGCCTGACTGTCAATCCGCGTCGCCTGAGCACCAAATACCTGACCCAGCACCAAAGGCACCGGCTGACCATTAATTTCAGGACGACCCGTTGTTAGCGGCACCTCCAGCGCCGCCGCAGCATCATAGATACCCATCACAAGCCGACCCCGCGAAATACTCCGCAGTCCACCGTTAACCTGTGACGCAATCACCCTAAAATCATCATACGACCAGGCCGCATCACCTAGCCGCATAACAACCGGATAACCACGCCATAGATAATCCCGCCAAGCACCTAAAGAGCCATCATCTACCAGCTCTATATCACCCAGCGATAACGCCGAATCAATCCGACTGGTCACGTCAAACACACCCGCCAAAAGGTCGTCAAACGGTTGATTTGGCAAGCTATCGCCGGGACGACTGATATAGGGACGATTAGACACATACTCAGTACCCGCGCTATGCGACAGCTCAACGAGCAACACACGACGAGCACTGGCACTACGCAGCCACTGCTGATATTCAACATCTGAGATCATTAGATCACCGCCGGAATCTGACGATTAGAACGCGCAACAGAATCTGTCGCCTGTTTGATTTGATCAAGCTGACTGGCCGTACTGGCATTAGCACCGGACTGCTCAGACAGCAGCTTATCAACGATCTTTTCAAGACGCTGGTTAGACTCACGCAGGGCCTTAATCTCAGCCAGCAAAGGACTAAGATCAGCACCACCGGAATTACCAGAGCCAGCCAAAATCCTGCGAGTATCCTGAGCATTAAAGATACGACTAGGACCAGTAGCCTCAATCTCCGGACCCTGTTCACCCACCAGACGCCAACCACCCAAATGATCACCACCAGAAGCAAACGCAGGCAAATTAGGATCAACAATAGATGCACTGACCGGCTTAGTTTTAAAATGAGAGAAATCACGACCTTTATCCGGCGCATACGATATTGATACAGAAGAAGATCCAGGCACCGACTGAGCCGCTTTTAGATCCCAGTAGCTACCGTTTTTATCCGGAGAATACGGAGCAGACGACGCGGCAGCAGGCCTTTCAGGCATAGCCGCTGCCACGGCAGCGCCAATATCACCCGCCAAATCGCCAAGCATCGCATCGAATTTTTCAGGCCATTCGCCAAGCGAATCACTAATGCCGGTCAACTGATACGCCTGAGATTCCGACCACGCAAGTTCTCTTTGTGCATAGACCTTTAGCGCGTCAATATCCGCAGCCATTGCTTGATTGATTCGCTCGATAGCGCTGTCATCATTAGCCGCCAGCAGATCAATACCCAGACTATCCAGACTATCCGATACATCATAAAACAGTGACGTATACGCATCAGACCGACCGTAGTAGCCATCAGCTAGATTTAGATACGTATCAGCAGCACTTGACAGCTGACCAGCCGCTTCAATATCACCCGCTTCCGCTCTGACAAACAGCGCCGCAAAGCTCTCCTGCGCCTCCGCCAATTTTTGAGCAGGACCGAGGGGCGACAGCTCGCTGATTCGCAACTGTTCGACGTAATCACGTAGATCCTGCGCGGTATCACGCCACGCTTCCAGCAGATCAATCTGCTCCTGAGCCGCATCCCTGATCAGATCAGATTGCGACTCAACGTAGTCAGATACGGACCCCAGGTAATCATTGAGACCCGCGTCTTCAACCCACACCGACGCAGCTTTTTTGGCCTCTTCAGCCGCCTGCTCTGCATACTCAGCCGCGATCTCTGCGCGTTTCAGACCGTAAAGTTCCTCAACTGCAGCGAGATCGCCGCCGACCTCCTCAGCCTGCCTGATCCACTCATCAAACTGAGCATCCAGATCCATATATGCAAGATCTTCAGCGCTGGCACCGATACGAGCGATCTGACCCGCTATATCATCATCAAACGCAATACGATCATTCAGCGCCTGACGCGCCGTTTCCGCATCCTCATACGCCCAGATTTGCTCCTGCAGCGCGTGATTTGTCGCATCAAGCCCCGCAAGCTGCATTTTGCGCAGCTCAACTTCGTTATTCGTCAGCGTGTACCACTGCTGCAACAACGACTGACGTTGCGACTCTGCGTAATTCGCAGATGAGACCGCATTCGTCGTTCCGGTGACTGTCTTTTGGCTTTCAGCCACCGCGCTGTTATATTTATCTGTTGCGCTATCAAGCGCGACCAGCGCGGCCCCCAGACCCGCCGGGCCAGTGTCTTTTGATTTATTGCTCTGGTAGTCACTGTAATCAACCTCCAACGCCTTCAGATCAGCAAACATCTCCGCTTCAGCAGTAGACGCCAGACCAGCAACAACGCCACTAATCGCACCGCTCAGATCAAGCCCGGAAACCCACTCAGAAATATCAACGCCGCCCGGCACATCGCCGACAATTTCAGCAAAATATTGATCAAGCTCTGCCTGGGTCGGCAGACGCCCCAGATACTGTTCGAACGCATCAAACAACGCGCCGTTTATATCTCCACCGGAATGCAGCGCGGCCTCAAGTCCTCCTGAAACAGCACCGCTAATATCACTCAGACTCAAGCCGTTTTGATACTGTTCAAGCCAGTATTCCAGGCCAGACTGATCCGGCAATCGACCCAAAAATTCGGCGTAAATATCGCTGATAGACTCAGCAATATCACCCACCGGCTCGACTAGCTTCAGGCTTTGAGAATTGCCAGGCCATTTAGCACGCAGATCAGAGGCATCATCCGGTAGGCCGCCGATAAAATCGATTACATCACTATATAGCGACGTAATCTCGCCAAGGCCACTGCCCGCGCTAAGATCAACGTTATCGAATACCGCGTTAAACTCCTCAATACTGGGTACAACGCCTCCGAAATACTCATTAATAATATCGCTGTATTCCAATACAGCGACATTGGCAGACACAACAAGAGCCTCAGCTTTATCCAGCGATAACGGACCGGAACCAGCCGAGCCACCGCCAGAGACCTCATTATTACCCGCGATGATCTCTTTGATCAGATCCTGAATCTCAACAAAACTCAGACCCAACTGATCCGCCAGACCAACCAGCTGATCAGCATCAAAATCTTCCATCCATTCCAAGCCCTCCCGGTACGTCATACCCGTCAGGCCCAGCGCTGCCATTGCATTATTAGCATTAATCAGCGCCTGTTCAGCAGAGAACAGAGGATTGAGCGCACCACCTATCAAACTGGTGATTGCCGCTAATGACTCCTGAGCCGCCTGCTCATCTTTTAACGCCCAAACACGCTTCTGCAGCGCCTTCTGAGTATCAGTCAACACACTCAGCTCGCGACGGCGCATCTCAGCTTGATACGCCTGCGCATCTGTCAGCTCTAAAATCTGGTCTTCCAGATCTCTGGTTTTTTGCAGCGACTCAGCAACGAGATCGATGCTGCTGATAAAATTCAGCGCCTCTTCAGCGCCGCCCTCAAACGTATCACCCAGCACGACACCAAACTGTTCCATCGCCGCCGCTTGATCCTGAAATAGATCAACATCTTTCGACAGCAGCAATTGAAAATTCGTTAGCTGATTACCATGCTCGTCATAGGCACCGGTTAGCTGTTCCAGCCAACCTTCTGCACGACTGATAGCGTCGATATTCTTTTCCAGATAACCGGCGTAATCACCACCTGAAATGCGGTCAAACGCAGCATAGGCATCATTTAGCTCTGCAGTCGCATAGCGAGTGCTACCCGTGATCGAGTCGAACGCCTCCTTCATGCCGTCTGACGCATCAGACAGATCAGCAAGCGACTCGATAGAGCCCACAGCCCACTCATTCAGATGACCCTGCAGCTCAGTAAACGTATTACGCATAGCGGCTTTAAATGCCGCATGAGCATCATCACCGTAGCCGTACTCCTCAGCCAACTTCTGGCCGAACGGGCCTGTGTAGCCGAACTCATCACCCGGCTTAATGCTAGCAATATCCTGAATAACACGAACCAGAGAATTAGCGTCGCTATAAAACTGCTCCGCATCAATACGGATTTTGTCGCCGACCAGCTCATACGGGTTATTCATCTCCAGCGACTGATAGTGCGCTTCAATCGCTGCCCAGGACTCTGAACTGGCGTCGAACATCGCATCAACAAACCCCATTCGAGATTTATCGAAAACATCCTCAACCCACTCAAACAGCGCACCCTGGTACTCAGCAGCCGCTAAATCAACATTTAGCGCTGAAGCTGAACCGTTTCGCTCAATCGCCTCCAGCAGCTCAATCTGCTGATCAAGACGGTTAACGACGGACTCATTGTCCATCTTGCCGGTTTCAAAGCCGATCTGCTCCTGCGACATAGACGGCACAGAGGCACCGCCACCACCGGAAAACGACTGACCCATCTGGCCCAGCAAACTAGCGACATTAGCAATCGTCAGCGGAACCATCGCGAGATTAGTCGGATACGGCGCAGCCCAGGCATTAACCACTGCCCGGATACCATCATATAGCGCTAAGCCCTGCTGAATCATCTGGAACGCCTGCGCTTCTTTTGACCCCTGCGCGAACGCAGAAGACATCGCACCGGCCAAGCCGTGATACAGAGCGATCTGGTTTTTACCGGCAGTCTCTTCAACTTTAGCCCGATCCGCCTTCAGCTTCGCATGATTCTTCTCAAACTGCTCTTGCGTAATACTCCCGTCATTACGACGCTTTTCATTTTCGATCAGTTTCTGATCGATCTTGTCTATATCAGATTTTGCATTAACACTCTCTTCAGCAAACTCTTGATACATCTTGGACATATTAGCGATAGCTTCAGACGCCTTGTCACCCGTCCGCGTCCACGCATCACCAATGGATTCAACGGTTAACTCAAAATCGCCGACGCCTTTATTGAAATCACCCGCAGCTTTTTCAGCAGCTTTATCCGCCTCTTCCTGCGCTTTCTTCTTAGCCTTCAGCGCCTCAACTTCTTTCCAGATTTCCATCTGACGGGCAATCTGATCAGGGCCAAAACCGGCCTGCTCAAGGCGATAAATTCGCGCGGCCTCGGCACCTTCCTCCAGCGCAATCCGCTCCGCTTCCAGCGCCTCAACGGCCTTTTCATGCTGACCAGCCAGGGTCTTAGCAGCCTGCGACGCTTTCTGATCCGCCGCGATTTTGGCTTTTTTCGCCTCAACCGCATTATGCTCAGCCAGAGCCAGCTCAATCTGTTTTTCAGTCGCGCCCTGCTGTGCAAGCTTGTATTTCAGCAACTCTTTAGAGCCCTTGCCCAGCTCAATATTTTGCTGCTTTAGCGATGCGATCAGAGCATCAACCTTATCTTTCTGATCAGCAGTTTGCTTCGACGAATCCTCACCAGAACCGGTCGCATTATCAGTGGCTTTAGCCGTGCCATTCAGCACACCCTGCAACTCTTTCTGACGCGCTATATAATCATCAACTGCCTGTTTTGCAGTGTCGAGATTACCCTCAGCGTTAATCAACTCCTTACGCCAAATCTCATACGATTTAGCCTGACCACCCCATAGCTCAAACGGATCACCCAGAGCATCCATTTTGGCTTTTAGCGAATCAATCTCCTCCTGATATTCCGCCGCCGCATCTTTAGCTTTTTCTAAACCGGGACCAAGGTTTTGTAGCTGCTGGCGGGCCTGCGCCTTAGTCAGACCATCAACGCTGCCCATCAGCTGATTCAGCTCACCTCGCAGGTCTTCGGCCTCATCGGCCTGAGAACCCATAGCAAACGTCATCGCCGTCAGACCAGCCGTAACCGCCAGACCGACAGGGCCACCCAGAGCACCCAGCGCAACAGAGGCAGCACGCGCGCCGCGACTCGCCAACGCCTGCGCCTTAGCCGTATTTTCCGTTGCAGCAGCCAGAGCAGTCTCAGTCGCTATAACACGCTGGTTAGCCGCTGCCAGCACACCCAGTGCTTTACTGCGATCTATCGCAGCAGTACCCGCCAATTTCTGCACACGGGCATTATCCAACACGCGCTGAGCTGCCGCCTGCTCAGACAACGCCGCACGACTGGCCGCCAGCGCTTTTGCCTCAGCCGCTTTCGCTGCAGCCAGATCCGCCAGGGCTTTTTTCTGAGTCGCAGCCTCAGCCGCTACCATGGCAGCGGCACTACCAGCCAACGAAGAGGTCAAACGCCCCGCGACAACGATAGACAACCCAGTCGCTGCAGCAGATACAACACCAATATGGTCCGCAATAGCAGTTGCTGCCACCTCTACAGCAGGCGCTACCGTAGCCAAAGTCTGATTAAACTCACCCAGACCTGCATCAGCCAAACGACCCACGGCATCAGACATATCAGCGATAGACTGCATATCCGCGTCGGACATAACCGCATTCAGATCACGACCCTGTTGAGCCATTTCGCGATAGCCTGCAGCACCATCGCGCAACTTAGGAATCAGCAACGTCAGGTCATTGCCAAACACCTCTAGAATCGCGGACTTTTCCGCCTCTGTCCGTAAGTGGCTATACGCCTCGCCAATTTCTAAAATCATGCCGACTGGTGATTTTTTCACCAGATCTTCAGCAGACAATCCCAGAATATCCAGAGCATCTGCTGCCTCACCCGTACCCTCATTAACAGCAATACCAACCCGCTCAGCCGCATCCTTAGCCACTGCCAGAGATTGCTCTAATGACAAGCCAACATCTTTACCTACATATACAAACTCAGACAACTGACCCGAGGACATGCCCAACGCATCTGCAAAAGCCACAATACGCTTAGTCGCGTTAGCCTGAGACACACCAAACGCGACAGAAGCCGCCACACCAGCACCCGCAGCAATACCCGCCCAGGAACCCAGTACAGCAGAATTGGCATCCAGCGCCTCGGTATTAACCCGTACGCTCTCAGTAATACGGCTAACACTATCCGAGATCTGACGCTGACCCGCCAACGCTGCAGCCTGAGCCGCGCGCAGCCCCTCTTGAGCTAGGGAAGCTCTTTTTAGACTCTCCTCAAATTTGCCGATTTCCTGCGCATTCTGACGGGTAACCTTAGCGCCGTTCTTATCATGACCCTCAATGACAAACTGAATCTTATGCTTACGATCACTCATACATCACCCGACCAAAACCTACAGACACAAAAAAAGCCCGGCCAAACGACCAGGCTCAAACAACCACCACAAACTCAGACACAACAGCTACGATTTACTATTAATCACCTCTAACGCACCGCGCTCGATCAGCTGCACCTGCCGAAAAAGCTTAGCTCGCTTCTTCCGCTTAGATACTCGCAGGTTTAGCACAGACTCCAGCGCAGGGTAATCCAATCCCTGATAAAAACAACCGCCCATACCAGCAACAATTTTCCATTGAGTCTGGCATGATAGAAAGACTTCCAGCGCCTGCCAGTTCTCTGGCATTACTGCAAAATCATCATCTTCAGCAGGCTCTGGCAGCTCAAACCCTAACCACTGAGCATCAGACTCCAAATCATCCTTACCCGGACTGGATCTTACCCCGCCCCAGTAGCGCCCGATTTCAATAAGTTTTTTTGGCGAAACTTCTCCGCAAACTCTTTGGAGTACAGGACACTACGCACCAAGTGCTGCAGGGCTTCACGGTAGCAACGTACATCCAGTAACTGATCCAGCAGATCTTTATCAAAGACCAGCACCTCACCCGCCTCCGTCTGCAGACCTGGGATATCTTTAATAATCTTCAGCATGACCTCTTCGTCGGTCATAACTTCAATACCCCTCTCTTCACACTGCGTACGATCCAGGGCATTAACCAGCTCTTCACGCTCTTTTTCACCGATGTAGCGCACCTCGACAGACATAGCCACCGGCTGATCCTGATCCGGGTAATACACATCGACTGATTCAGTTACGGTTTCAATTTTACGAACAACAAAAGACATAATTTTTTCCTAAAAAAAAGCCCGCATCAGCGGGCACAATTGAGCAGAACAACAACACAACAACCGACAGCTAGCGAACCGTCAAAACAAGCTCATCATTTCCGGTATCGGTTGGGATTAAACGGGCATCCATTTGATAATGAAGAATCCCGTCTGAATCGGAAAAGCTGATACCAGACAGCTGCACCACAGGCGCATCGAACTCAACAATAGCGCCATCCGTTGTGCCGTGCTGAATCTTCAGGGTTTCAGTGGTGACACCGTTGTGACTGGATACCGCCGCAAAGAAATCTTTGGTTGCCAGATTCGGGGCTTCAATCGTCAGCTGGCCGCTAGGCGCACGATCAGTAATCTGTACTGACTCACTACCGATCACATTGCGGTAAACCACGTTCACAGACATATCCAGATCAAAGCTTTCTGCAATGCAGTCATAAGCCCCGATCTGATAAACCGGCGTATTGGCTGCAGTAACCGGAATCGGTGTTTGCCAGGCGGTATAGTTCGCCGTAGGCGCTGTACCGATATCCGTGGGCGCATTCCAGATTCCAGTTATTGTGAAGCTCATAGAGGGCATTGCACCCTTGCTGCCGTTAAACTTCACCGTACCGCGACAGCCCGTTACTTTGTGCTGCTGAGAACCCTGAATAAAGTAGAAGGTTGCCGATTCAAAACCCTCTGAAACCGGCTTGTACTCCCAGCGCGGCTGAGGATCAGGCGCTGGAAATTCGGTTTCAGAAAAACCGCAGATTCGCAGCAGCAGACCATAGGCCGGGGCAACCGTGACATCACCAGAACCCGTCAACTCAGCATCAAACGACAGTGTGACATAGGCACCGGTATTAAATTCAAGGTCATTACCCAGCGCTGCCCGGTCAATCTCACGACCCACCCGATTGCCTTCATAAGGGCTAATACTTAGGTTTTTCGTAATGACCGCATTACTGCCATCTGGCGAAGGATCGACACCGTATGTCACCTCATCCTTCATCAGCAGGATTTTTTTCTTGAACAGAATCGGCCCGGCCATCTGCATTCTCCTCAGGTTTTGGTTTTAGTTTCTTTACCATTGCTTCAGCCTGCGCCCGAGGCACACGCTGACCATCGATCATGATGTATCGACCACCCTGACCATCCATAAACACACCTCTCTAACGCTGACGAATCCAGACCGGCAGCGCCCAATATTCACGCCACCAGACAATATCGCCCGCGATATTTTCCGCCCGGCCTTTCAGATAGTAAGCATCACCCGTCATTTCATTAGGCGACCAACCCAACATAAGCCCTCTTATTTCACTTCGGGCCTGTTCCAATCGATCCCGAGGCGCAACAATCCAAACCCCATAATTTTGCACCACTTGCTGAGTAGCCACCTGCGACTTCGGCTCATCCAACGCCTCATCGCCAGACATCCAAATCAGTGCCGCCGGGATTTCCTGGTCAAGTTCATCCAGAGCCTCCATAAACCACGGGTGATCAACCGTGACAAAAAAAGGACACAGCTGTCGCACCAAGCCAATCAACTCATCACTATGATTCATCATGTCTTGTAACCCGCTTTCCAAAGCTCATTCTCAAGCCGACCAATAAACTGACGCGGCAAATCCTCTTCAACAAAGTCGTATATATCATCAACCACCGCCGGATGACCGACCATGAAAGGTATTGACACCGCCCGCTGACGATGCAGCTTAGATTTATTGTCACTTTGATTTTTGCGCTTAAACGGAATTATTTTCCCGCTATCTTGCCCTTTACCAAAAAACACCCCCTCTGCCAGCTCACGTCCTTTATCACGCCTTACACGAGCCGTCACCCGCTGACGTCTAGCACGATAACTACCGTTAACCGGGTGATTCTTGATAGGCACCTTACGCATGACAGAGGAAGCCTTAAACATCTCCAGCGGCAGCTTACCGCCGGTATACAGCATCGCCCGCTCCATGCTGTCCCGCTGAGTTCGCCGAATAGTCAGAGAATCCCGGATATCACGCGCAGAGATAGTGTATCTTTTACGCACCTCCTTACTGATCATGGTTGCCGTCTTGCTTGTCGTCCGACTCAATGCTGAGTCCATCGCCTTTTTAACCAGCGTCGGCTCAAACATATCCATCAGCTCGCGAATACCGTAGTACTGCAAATAACTGGTCATCAAACCACCTCCCAGGTCTCCAGCCCCCGATCCCGCTTAATCACCTGCAGTAGACGATAAACACGATCAGAGACCTTCACGCTTAGATTGCGCGAAGGCTTAACCCCACCAAACAGCAAGTCCGGCAGATCGATCACGGTGATCACTCGGGGATAACCCTCGCTGTCCATCGCCTGATAGTTTTCGTTTAAATCCGCCAGACACTCACCGGACGGCGGATCAGTGGACGAATCCAAACCCGGAGCCCAGAACACCGCCGATGAGCCGAAGGAATCCATTAACGCCTGTTCACACTCAGACCAGGCATCATTAAAGCCACTCACTAGCCCACCTGCCCGGTCAGCATGACCCGCGCAGTGGTGTCGCCATTAATCGCCGCATGGGTGAAAAAGCCCACCGGCTTATAGGTAGTAGCCGGGCTACCACCATCATCTGCTGCAGTAGTAATCTCACTAACTGCATCATTCCAGTACGCAGCATCAAGCTGGCTCGACGCATCTACTACCGCCTTAGCCAGCTCAAACTCACCGCGATAAACCGCTGATGCCAGCTCGCCTTCCAGCGCATCATGATGCGGCACCACCAACAGACCACCGATAAGCACAGGCGAGCCACCCACCACACCGCCTGCAGGTGCCGTAAAATTCACAACACCGTTTTCTTCAGAAAGATAATTTTTCATACCACACCCCAAAAAGCGCACACGACAAAGCCCACAGCTAAAGCCGTGTGCATACAAAGAAACAAAAGGGAAAGAGTTAGAACCTGATCAGAACAACCAGAAAAGATTAAGCTGCAGCTGCGCCCGGATTCTTATACATAGTGCGATGCGACAGTGCAGCCACACCCGCATCATGACGCACCTTGAACTGAGTACCATCCACGGACCAGTTTTCTTTCTGTTCCAGATATGGCTGCTCATTACCATCCAGATAAGCAACCTCAATCGTACCCTGCGATTGATCCGCCGCCAGGAACCAAGGCACCGGAGCACTCGCTTTTTTCGCCGCCTTATCAATACGCGCATCCGTGATTACTTCACACATGCCCTGAGCCGTGTTTGGTGCAGTAGAACCCTGCTCATCAGGATTGTATTGAGCGGTCATCAGCGTATTAGCGCGAGACTTATTGGTGCGACCTGTGATCAGGTATTTAGGCTCAATATTCAGAGGGGTTTCTGCGCTATCTTCGTGCATCGCCATTGCCACATCTGCCGCATCCAGCGCAGCAACAGACAAGGCTGAAGCACTACCCAAATTACCGTGATCCACATGGAACAGCGCCTTGCCATCCTTCATTTTTGGATTAGCCATCAACAGCGCATACACCAGATTACCCACGGTGCGCATTGCCGCACGACCCATCAAAGATGGAATCTCAGTAAAAGCCCCCAGATCATCATTGATTACAGTCTGACGACTAATACCAAAGCCTTTACCATAGGTCGCTAACTGAATCTGCTCAGAGCGATCATTGATGGTGGCCTGCTGATATTTACCGCCGTCCGGGATCTCATCCAGCGTCGGAAAGCTATCGAGAGCCACGCGATTACTGATTTTAAAGTCAGACAGAGAGCCTTTTTTGGTCCAGAGCTGGAACGTCTCCGCAGCCGCTTCAACACCCTGCATCAGTGCTTTATGGGCAACATCCATCATGATATTGCCAAAGTCTGAGCTAGAGTGCGTAAAGGCCATACCAATCATCTCCATACGATCCATACCGTAAGGAGAGATACCCTTTTCAGACAGCGCCATGCGGGCCATCTCAACCAATGCCATGCCGCGATAGCTGTTGTCTTTTTCCAGCTTTTCAATACCCGCACGGGAGGCCAGCGCGTTAGCTAAACCCTGCCGGACAAACTGACCATTACCCGCATGAATATGCGCCATAGCACCCACACCTGCAGGAGCAGGCCCGGTATAAATTAGCTGACCACCACCCTGACCCGCTGCCGCTTGTGGCGTCGGATTCAGCGCACCCAGCAGACGATCCTTAGCCGCCTGAGCTGTGCAATTCATATCATCCAGGCATTGACGCTGAAGCTCCGCATGAGCAGAGAAACCGTTAAACACCAGATTGATCTCATCACGCCGCGCTTGCTCCATCTGCTGCCACTGAGCATAACCACCCTGCGCCGAATCTGCCGCCGGCTGAGCCGGAGCCGCAGGAGTTGCAGCTTGAGGCGTTGCCGCTGGCTGAGCCGGGGCCGCAGGAGTCGCAGCCTGAGGTGTTGCCACCGGCTGAGCCGGAGCTGCAGGAGTCGAAGCTTGAGGCGTTGCCGCCGATTGGACCGGAGCTGCAGGAGGCGCACTACCCTGCGCACGAGGATCAATTAAAGGCTTAACTTGTTCTGGAGTTTTCATAAAATCCAATGCTCTATTGTTTGCATGGGCGCTCATTTCGACCGCCTCGGTTAATTCATCAGCAAAGCCAGCATCAATCGCCGCCTGCCCCATCATCCAAGTTTCATCCGTTAACAACGGCGTTAACTCGTCTTTGCTCTTGCCGGTCTTCTTCTCGTAGGCCAGCATCAAGCCAGCCTCCCACTGATCCAGCAGATCCGCATAACGACGCATATCATTGGCATCACCCAGCTGACCGCCCCACGGCTTATGAACCATCATCCAGCCGTTTTCAGGGATATAAACCACATTCCCCGCCATAGCGATCACCGACCCCATAGAAGCCGCGATACCCGCGATATAGATCTCTACCCGCGCCGAGTGTTTGAGCAGCATGTTATAGATAGCCAAGCCTTCCATAATGTCGCCACCCAGCGAGTGCAACAGCACCCTAATCGTGCTGGCATTTTTGGCATTTTCCACTAGATCACGAGCAAACTGCTGAGCACTGACACCCCAGGCACCGATATCACCCACAATCAACAGATCAGCCACACCGCCGTTAGCTGCAGCCTGACCAGTGAACTGATACCAAGACTGACCACCTTCAGCGGTTTTAAGATCCATCACCGCTGCAGCCTGCGCCAAACCCGCAGGATTACGTTGCACCGCCATAGCCATAGGCCGCAAAAGCGGTTGATTCATACCCACCCCCTACTTTTTTGAAGGCATAAAAAAACCCGGCCAAATGACCGGGTTTTGAGAAACCGTTAACGATTAATGCAGCAGCCTATGCCGCTCTGACCAAGACAGCGCTTTCATCTGAAAATCACCCATCTGCTTTACATTCTCTTGCGGCGATCCTGTACCACCCGCCAGCAACCTGACAAACCGCACTAACAAAGCATCTGCCTCAGCTTGTCGCGCAAAACGACCACCTTGAACACCTGTACTGAGATGACCATTTACCTGACCCTCCCAGTCTAAAATCTGGACTACACGCTCTGCACCGTCTTCAATCTGCTGGATATTCTGCCACACCTGCAGAAGCCGGAACGCCTCAGCGTAATAAGCAATCTCTGCAGGCTCAGTGGATTCCAGCGCACCGACAGAGAAGTATTCCGCTATCACCCGCTCAACCAACGCCATATCAACACCGGCCATCAGCATCTGATAACCCGTTACAGTCAGCACATATTCAGCCGGGCCATCTGCCACACCGATGCGATCCATACCATCCGCCCGGATCGACAACAGGAAATAATGGCGACCATACTCAAAATGGCCTTGACCCAACAACTGCCGGAACTTATCCATCACATAACCCGGACGGCTATGAATCCGCTCAATATCACCCACCGTCAAACAGCGACGGCCCAGGTACTCTACAGGGGTGTTGATCTCCAGCGGGTCAGCCGATTCAAACATCTGGCTTTGCTCGGGCATGCCACCCGAAGTCACTTGATCAAATGTCTGGATAACCTTTAAGTAAAATTCTGGACTGATCCACATGGCATAGGCATAAACCAATTCCCTGCAAACATAAGTACCAAGTCTAGGCTTTTTTGAAATAGACGGAATCCCGTCTTTTTCAATTTCCTTAATAAGACCTTTGGTTTGCTCGTTTGAAGTCCAATACCTAGGGCTATGCTTATTCAGCCCACCAGATGCCTTATGCAGATCATTCAAAGAGAACAACCCATCCAGCATACGAATATCTTTAGAAAGAATAGAGAGAGAAGCGGCCATGATGACCTCCTTGTATTTTTTTGAGAATTACCCACTTTGAGAATGGGTGTCAGGAGGCTCAAAACGGTTACAAGTACCGCGGACTTATTCCCCCGAAGGGTATTTTATTCGTCGCCCTCCCGACCTAATCTGCACACTTCGGGCGCAACTCGGGCAGGGAATGCCAAATTTCAGGCATAAAAAAACCAACGCTTACGGGGCTGGATATTCCGCTTGTAAAAGAGGTTTTGAGTCCTCAGCCCAAATACTAGGGCTGAGGCGCATGCAATGTCAAGAACTAAGCTAACACCTCAACAGGCTCATCATTATCTAACCGCCGTGACAACTTAATAGACTGATAATACTCATCTGCGCTCGCCACTTTATTAACCAGAGCATTAATACCCAGCTCTTCCAACTTTTGCTCAATCTCATCAATAGTGACATTAAAATATTCTTTGCGACGATTCACCTTATTCACCCGGCGATCATCAAACACCTTATGCAGAGAAGATTCCAATTCAGGCGCATCATCAGACTCAATCAACGCATGAACATCAAAGGTAAAAGGCACACTGGCATCACCCAACTCTCTCACCCTATCCATAGGCTCCATACGGCGAGTCATACCGATTTTTAATACATCCTCACCAAAACTACCGATATTAGAGATCACATAAACATGACCCTGCCTTGTTTCCTGCGCACGACTCTTGGCCCGCTCTAATCGCTGATGAGCCTCTTCAAGCTCTGCCTTCAGCTTCAGAAGCTCTTCTTCAAAGCCCGCTCTATCAGCCTCTGATTGCTCAGCCATTTTCCTTTCCATTTCAGCAATGGCATCCTGCTTGATTCTCTCTTCTTTCTCAGCCTCTTTCTGAATACGCTCAGCTTCCTGCCGTGCTTTCTTCTCTTCCCGCTCCTGTTCCCGCAACTCTCTTTGCTGCTCTTTAGCAAGCTGCTTAGCCTTTTTGAAATTAATCTCAATCTCTAAACGCTTTACTAACAATTCTCTAAACAAGGGCTTAATAAACGCTCTGCTATCCAGACATTTAATTAACGCCTCGGTCGCTACAATTGATTCCGCCAATTTCTCTAATGACTGATGGCCATTATTAGCCGTTGTTTTAGAACACAGCATTTCAACAGCAGTTAACAGCAGAGCACCGGCCATATCAGCCTTAGTAGAGATAGCAACAAACTTACCTATATTGACATCTGAACCGCCAACCCTAATACCATCAATAGCATTAACAGCCAGCTTTTTAAGTTCAGCTCTGACCTGTTTACGATCCTCTTGATAGGTCTGGCTTGATAGCAAATCCTCTTCATTGAGCAAGTCAATATCCGCAGCAATAGCTCCGCCTCTATCGGTGATTTCATCAAGCAAAATTCTAGATTCTCTGAGACGAGCGGCAATTTCCTGATCCGCCGTTTTCAACCTTTCTACCCTAGCATTGCACTGATCTAACTCCTTCTTAGCACCCTCTGTGATGGCCTTTGCCTTACCACTACCATCAGAAAGAATCCTATCAGCCTCTACCTTAGCCTTTGCCACGATAGACCTAGACTCAGCTTGACTCCTTGCAATCGCCGCATTCGCTTTTCTATCTGCACTCTCAACAAGCCGAGCAGCCTCTTCTTTAGCCTCTTCAACCACTCCTCTTGACTCAGCCTTACTTCCTGCAATAGCCACTCGCGCTTTTTTCTCAGCATCCTCTACGATCTGGACAGCCTCAGCCTCAGCTTCAACCACCATCGCCTCAGCCTTTTCCTTTAGCCCTTCAGCCTCTCTTAACAAAGACCTTCTTTTACCAACAGAAAACACCACTATCAAAATACCGACTACGCACAGCGCCACACCGGCCATCAACACTTCCTGATCCATCATAAAAACATCCCAGACAATTCGATAAGCGAACCGTAAAGTTTGTCTTTATGAGAACCAGCGGGCAACTAGGGAAAACCCTAGGCCGCCTGATCTTCATCTTCTTTATCATTAGACTTAGCCGGTTGCGGCTCCGGTGGGCGACTGCCGTAATACTCATGATATGAGTCAGAATTAAACACCAGGCCAAGCTCTCTGTTTTCTTCAATCTCCCGCGCCCGCTGACGTTTAACCGCTTGCGGGTTCTTACCCTGCCCCCTGATCACTTCAGACTCAGTACCAAAACCGCCTCGCACTAATTCACGGTTACCTGTTGCTTCTTTGGCGGGATCAATCCAGGGCATAGTTGGCGGTTGATAGTAGGCCATCATCACAGTGCGAATATCCAAATCCGCTGGCGGTACATGCCGCCCGGATAAAATCGAGATCTGTACATAACGGCGGTAAATAGGCCGCGTCCATTGGTTAATAAAGGCGTTAGATAACACTCCATAACTAATGTAACTATCCACCAGCTCTTGTCGCTGAGCGCTATAACTACCTTCGTATTTTTTCGAGACAGTGGAAAAGTTAGCCCCGCCGGTTGCCGCGCAAATAGCCCGCATCATGGTGTCACGGAATGACTGCAGCATGGGGCTTGGTCGGTTAGATTCAATCGTCCCCACATCTTCACCAGGGCGCAGATCATCAAAGATCGTACCCGGTGAAATCGGTAGTGTACGGCGCTTGGCGGCTTTATCGCCGGGATCTTCATAATCCCCTGTATCACCCTTGCGGATATAGAACGCCATCGCCGCACTGATACGCGCCGCGACCTGTTCAGACTCTTCATAGTTATTCAGACCACCAAACCGCTGCAGCGAGGATGCAAAGACGCTCACGCCACGGCGACTGTGCAACCGCTTAACCTGCTTTAGGTGCAACATGTAATCAGCCGGAACCGAACGGGTTTTCAAACTGGTAGCAAACATGCCACCCGGATGATGCAGGTAAATATGGTATGCAGTGGGCTGCTGCCACTGATTAACCTGTATCCCCTGATAGATCCCATTGCCCGGTTCAGTTTTACCCATCGGCAAAAAGTCCGGCTCCATCACCTGCAGGGTAAATGGCACCAGAGCATTAGGATGATTAAAACCGGGAATTCCACCGATCAGCTGCTCACCCAGGCACTCACCATCTCGCAGCCAGGTACGACAGACCAGACGCTCTACCTCTGAGCGGCACCATTGGCCGGTGGACTCCATTTTAAGGGACCACTCGGCAAAGCCTTCAGCCAACTCTTTGGCAAATTCATCATGCACCTGCCCGACATGATCCAGCGGCATAGGCTCTACGCCGATCCCGTCCTTACCGACAATACCATTGACCATAGTGGTCAGCAGGCCGTCAGCCAGGTCGTTGTTTTCTTCCAGATTCCGGGCCTGATCACGAATGGATTCACCGGCCCGTGAGATACTGGCGTTAGCATCACCCCGCGACCGCTCCACCTTATGAGTGCGCGAGGGCATAGCCGCCTGATAAGCCGCCATACCTGCGCGAGACCGCACCCGCGACAACGCCCAGCTTGGAGAGAATACCGAAATTGCTTTATCTATAAGATTCATAACAAACCCTATCCAAAATCAGCCAGCGCCGGGCCTTGCCGGTGTGACGGAGTAGCCAGACGATTCACCGCCCGCTGCCATTCTTTCCGGCCCTTGCGAATCTCTACCAGATCCGCCCGTACCCAGGTGCGCCCGTCTTTGGTCATAGACTGCCCTTTCAGCACAGCCTTTTCAGCATCAATATAAAACTGCAGCATCTCTCTGGCTTGCTGTAACTCGGTCATAACCAACTATCTCCATCTGAGTAACCACCCATCCAGTCATCAGCTGGCTCAGGGTCATGTTGTTGTTCGGGTTCAGGATCAGGTTCTGGCTTAGCTTCCGGCATGGCGAACAGATCAACCTGACTTAGCTCTTGCTCCAGGGCATCCCATTGCTCAGGCTTCATCAGATGCACCCGCCGCGCTCTGGCAGCATGCAGCGCGTAAACCTCGCAATCCAGCACTTCATGAGGCTGGCCAGACTTTGGCAACCATGTCATACGACCACTTTTATCCGGGGCTTTTACCTCACCCAGGATCTGATCAAAATAATCATCTCTAATGCCTTCGTAATACAGAAAACGCTTGATCCCCTCGGTCAGCAATTTGAGCTGACCAGCAACCCAATCTTTTGCTTTATTCACACCGACGATATAGACCTTGACCCCTTTCTTATCCGCCTTAGTCGCCTTGTCTGGCTTTTTGTGATCAACAGACTTGTTTTTTGGCGTGACGAAAATTTCAGGGTCCGTTTTGGCTGATGAGCCCTTAATGGCCATCACCAGTGTTTTTGGATATTTCTTGCTTCGGGTACGCACCCAGTTGTAAACGGCATCTGAGGTAAAGCCGTCTGAGGAGTCGATAGACACCGCAGATAAGAAAAGCGGGTAAC
Source organism: uncultured Oleiphilus sp. (assembly GCA_964342385.1). GTDB lineage: Bacteria > Pseudomonadota > Gammaproteobacteria > Pseudomonadales > Halomonadaceae > Oceanospirillum. Next base: position 48,259 of record CAYFGP010000002.1, read on the forward strand.
CCGCTTCTGTTTTGAATTCCTGAAAAAGGAAAGTCTCAAGGTCATCCCACACGGGATCTTTCGGATCAACGGTAGACTTGTGCGCCGGTAGCTCACCCCAGTAGATACAGCGTGATAAGTCGTTACGCCCCCATGCCCTAATGATCACCGCCACACGGGCCGGGTTACGCTGAATATCGACACCGGCTGTTAGCATTAGGCAATCACGAGGCACCACCAATTCGTCATAGTTTTGGCACAGCTCCCGCAGCTGATCCGCCGTGGCATGGTCGCCTTTGAATTCGTACTCTTTGCCCAGCTTCTGATTGATAAATGTACGCCGGGAATTTTCATCGCCCTTGGCCGCTTTGGCTTCTGCCTCAAGAAAGCTTTTCACTACATCTGCCAGGCTAGTCCCGTCCATACAGACATACAGCTCAGACAGATCCATAAAACCGGCGACACCATCAAACTCTTTGGTCGCCACCCAACCGGCGTTTTTGTCGCCAGCTTCCAGAGCGTTAAAGCAGGTGTTGCGGATATTGGTTTTCCGCTGGTTATCGTCCCATTCAAAACCACAGTGAGGGCAGCGGTAAATCGCGGTATTGGGCAGCGCTGTGCCGTATACCTCATGCTGCTGATCATCATCGTGATCCCAATACACATTGGACCAATCAAGAATATGACTGGCCTCGCAGTTGTGGCAGATGATTGGCAACTGGCGTTTATCAGATTTCTTTAGGCGCTCAGCGGTTTTGGACAAGCCTTTAATCGCTGGCGTACCGCCCACCAGCATCAGCGATCCGACAAAGCGCTTAAGGCGCTCTTCCAGCAGAGCAATCGCATCACCCTGACCGGCCACGTTGTCGGTGGTGTCGTCTGGCTCTTCCACAATCGCCAGACCCACCTTAGAGGTGGACTTAACATTACCCGGTGAATTCGACCCGACGATTTTTAGAAATCCGCCGGGGAATGATTTGTTATCCCAGCGATTACCAGAGCGCTGAGACACATCTAGCAGAGCCGCCAGAATCTCACTGGCCTTTACTGCAGGTTTTAATTTTTCATCGTGGAAGTTTTTACCATCTGCCGTTTTGGCAAACAGCACCATAATAGCAATAGGAGAGACACCGGCTTCGGTAATCTTCTTAAAGATCAAGCCGAGCAGCAGATAGGTCCAGCCGATCTGCGCGGCTTTCATCAAGACAATCTCTTTAACCTTGGGATCGTCTATCGCATTGGCCACACCCAGAAAGTAGGGCGTGTAGTAAAAATCGTATAGGCCAAAATCAGGAAGTTCGTAATGTTCCTGCAGCCAGTCAATTGTGGATTTATGTTCCTTCGGTAGAAAGATCTCCGCCACTTCCGCCGCCAGAGACTTCAGGGCTTCGCCCATAATCTCCAACTCTTCTAATTGCAGTGGCAGCATGCTTTTCTATGACCTCAGGAGGAACCGTTATACCGCATTGACTCTCTATATCCGCAACCATGCGGCTAACACCCGCTGAATATTCGCGCACGGCAAAGCTAGCCCAATTCGCCAACAGGGCATGGGCTTCAGGCTTAACAATCAGATTGCCCGCTTTCTCATGTAGTGACAGTCGCTTCATCGCTGCCGTGGCTTTCATGTCATCAACCCGAGCAGCCTGGAAACCTTCTTGATCATTACGCCCGGATGCCTGCTTGCGCAGCTCTTCCGTATACGCCAGCAACCAATCCCAATAGCTACCACCAGCCTCAAGCACGCCAGACTTTACCCGCTGAAACACAGCAGGCTGAGAGATCCCCACCAGACCAGCAAAGCCAGACTGAGTGGCTTCAGCCTCCAGACATTCAAAGCTAGCCATAAGCAAAAACCTCTTATCAATCAGAGAGTTATTATTATAACCCCCTCCAAAATTCATCCATCTCCACAAACTCCGCGGTACTCTGACCCGTACACTACAAACCCGCCAGAAGGACCCGCTGTTTTCAGAGGGTTACAGCCGATCCGGCCAGAAAGCCGAATCAAAAAAGAAAAAGGGCAGTGACTGGCACTGCGATTCAAATTCATCTTAGTGCTGACTGCCAGTATGCCCAATGCCAGGATAACGCCTGACTCGTTTACGGAGCCTTACAGACCCAAATGATCAATAGCCTGTTCCAGCTTTGTACGCAGAGTTGATTCAGTCTCACGAACCAGCGACTTACCGCCAGTCTGCTTAACCAACTCCAGCGCCTTTGCCATCTTGTCACTGCCTTTCAGACCAGTATCCTTAGCATCCTTCTCAACCGTCTGAACCGCATTAACCACTGCAGTACGCAACTGTTTATCCATTGCCGCACGCAACAGAACACGACCTAAAAAGATCAAACCACGAACAACCAACGCCTTAACCATCATCCTCACCCCACTCAGTCAAATAACGCATGTAATCCTGCATTTCCTGCTTAGAGCGCAACGGATTGATATAGCGCTCTTTGCCGTTTTCCTTCACGCGCATCCACATCACGCGACCAGGCCGTAGATCCAGATGCAGCATTGGCTCAGGTTTACCGCTTGGCCCGGTAGTATCCAGATAAACACCGATCCCACCCCACCAAGGGCAACCCATAGCCACCAGTAAAGCCTTGCGGATATCACATTGCGGAAACACGTCACCTGCATCGCTCAGCCGCTGCACAGCATAGTGACGACTGGTCATACTGCCGTCGAAACGATACCAGCCCGCCGCAACCGGTGACGGGATAACCTTCTCATCCAGCAGATCACGGTAACCGTCCAGAAAATAAATCAGCTGAGCATCGATATTCTCCAGCGAGCCTTTAGGAAACTCGTTAGGCCCAAACCACTTGATACCATTCCAATCCATATCTAGCGCATGATCAGGAACCACTCTCAGCTCACCACCGCCAGGCTTGTACTCAGTTTGCTCTTGCATTGCTCACCCCCATGTGACGCTCCAGAGTCTGAACTCGATACTCCAGCGCACTAACCTTGCCTACCACATCAGCCTGCTGCATTCGTTCCAACTGCAGCTTGATTGTTTTCAGCTGCTCATCAAAACGAACCAGCGTCTCCAGAGCCTCGGATGCCTTGTTACCACCCCAGCCCAGCACAGCCACAATAACCAGAGCCAGACTTGTCTGCAGATGCCGCTCAAAACCACTAACCCCCTTTACTTCCGTTGCCATTCAGCACTCCCAAAATTCAGACATAAAAAAACCCGGCCATTGCTGACCGGGTTAAACCTCATAGTGAATACCGCCGAATTTCAGGCATAAAAAAACCCGAGGCGGTTAACCTCGGGTTTTGTCTGGTCGCACGAATACGACGATGCCTGAACTCTAACGGTCGAGTCGCAAATGTGTCAAACATTTTTTTGACACACATACTAAAAAATACCTCTAATTCCCTCCCTAAGCCCCACTACACGGCGCTTTCAATAACATTAATATTTTTTGATGAGCCGAGTGCAAACGTCTGTAAAACGTATCTCGCGAACATCCACACTTCTCAGCCTTCTCTTCCCGTGTTAAATCTAAGCACATGTACTGCACCTCAACAGCCATCTGCAGCTTGACCGGCAGCTTTGATACCGCCCGATCCGTATCAAAAACATCATCCGGCATACTGCCAGCGCTTGGGTCTGTAGTGCGTGATAGCTGACCACCGCCATCGATCAGCTTACCCAACATGCTGCTGCCCGCAGCCTCTGTTGACCACTGACCGTCGTTTGCTAACCGCCACTCCCCCCAGGTTTGCAAGCGGCGGTCGATCACAGGAATCAACCCAGCCCGCTTAGGACCAACCCGCTTAGCAATCACTTCCACCACCATTTGATCATCCAGATCTTCCCTTGCTCCCATCTCAACCTCCCAATGCCTGTTTCATTTGGCCCAGCCAATGCTGAGCGGTTTGTTTTTGCTGAACCGTTCGCACCTCCTGCCCATTGTTGTGCTGAGTAAGCGACCGACCATCACAACGCGGAAGCTCAAATTGCTTACCCGCCATCGCCTCCCGACACAGTGCCCGATAAATCTTGAAAAACTGCTTCTGGGACTCATTCAGCACCTGCTGCATGTCAAACCACCCCACCTGACGACCAGCGTGATAGACCACAGGATGAGACCACTTTGCCGCCCCAGGAGCATGAGACCACCGGCAAGCCTCACGGTAAGCCGCCTCAGGATCAGGCAAACCAAACTCCCTGAGATGCGGCAAACAGCACTCGATAAATTCCGGCAGATGAGGTGGTTTCTTGTGGTGACGCCTTGCCCGCTCAATCCCAATCTGAATACGCTCTGCAGAACACCCCAACAACCCATCAGCCCACTCAGCCTTGGCAGCACGAAGAGACTCAGGCGTCGGCCAACGACTTGTCCAGTAGTGGTCATAAATCCCCTGCATACGGAGAAAAAGCTCATCAATCGAAACGCTCAGCTGAGGCCGATCCGCTGGACCACTCGCCGTCGATTGCACCGGCTTGTCCGCAGCCGTCTGCCCATGCCTCGCCATAGCCTGCGCCGCCGCTGGCATATTGATCGAACGCTCCTGCACAGCTCTCGGCATGCACTTGGGCTGCAGATTTAGGCTTTCCAGAATTGCTAGATTGGTTTGCGTACCCATGATTCACTCCCGTGTTAAACACACCTCTGCGCACAGCGCGCTGCAGATGCTGAGTAAGTTTGTGCTCCCAAAGACTTTGCGGATTCGTGATTTCTGGCCTAGCCACCCAGTAACCAACAAAATCCCGAACCTCATCCACCAAACGATCTGGATCAAGCTTGTCCAGCATCAGCCCACGAATGCCGCATTGCTTTTGGAAAGATTCCGACACCTGCCAGTTTTCGTGCATTGAGAATTTTTCCCGAGTGTCTGCGCTTGGTTCTTGGAAAACATTTTGAACACCGCCCACACGCGCGCTGCTGCCAGCAGTAATCTCTGAAGTATTCTCTGTAGTAATCTCTGTATATAGTTTGCAGGATTCTGCAAACTGGGATGCAGGATTCTGCAAACTAGATGCTGAATCCTGCAAACTGTGGATTTCATTAGGTTTTTCCGGCAAATCCGGGCTTTTAGAGGGTTCAGGCTGCGCGTAGTTTGCAGAATCCTGCAAACTGTTGATTTTATTGGCTTTTTTCTCAGACCCCGCCAAGATTGCAGAATCCTGCAAACTGGTGTTTTTCTTAGGTTTTTTCGCCACCGGCTTACCCTGCGCAACCTCTAAAATCAGCTCAAATAGACGCTCAAGATTTAGTCTATAAAACATCTTGGCCGGACGACCCTGAAGCCTCTCTTCCAGTAGACCCACCGCCTTCAGATCACGACGCGCACGATCCTGCTCAGATCGTGACAGCCGCGTTTCTTCCGTCCACTCCTTACCCGTCTTATAAAACCAACCCGCCCGCTCAGCAGCAATACGACCACCTGTAGACCAGTAGTAGGCCTGGCTCAAAAACACACCACCCACAGTGCTACCCGCCACATCGCGGAACACAGGATGAAACGCAATCGTGCGCTCAAGCAACGTCGTAATCAGCGCAATACTCATAGAAAACCCCTCCCTCCAGGCGCAAAAAGCCCCTGCTGCCTGAACGGCACAGTAAAATTGACAACTTAATTGATTAGAAAAATTAGCCCGCTACGGGCCAGAATAGAGACCTAGCAACCCAGCCAGGCAACTGCTAGCCAGCATCACATAACCCATATGAGCTACTGCACGCAGCCGGATCAGCCGACGCCGCCAGCAGATCAAACTGACGACCACCACGCGACGTTTTCGACCACTCCACCATTCGCCCGATCCCGTGCCGCTCATAGCTCACATCAACGTCAGGAGAAATCATAGGATCAGTCACAACCGGGAAAAATGTTGCAGACGCACGACGCGCCGCATCGCTAACCAACCGCTCCCACTCCATAACACGCCCAACCTCTTCAGGCATTCTGAGCGCGATATTCTGTAATTCATCTTTATTGCAGTTAACGCATGGCATGCAGCCCACACGACTCATTCCCATCTTGTAGAGCGGATTGGGCTCTATTCCCATAAAACGATGAGCCTCAAACACAGACTCAGCAGACCAGCGCGCGATTGGTCGATAGTTAAATAACCCACCACCAACCTCTTCAAATTCAGGCGCATAGCGCCGTGCTGGCGACTCATCCCGCCGGATACCCTGCCAACTCCAAACAACATCACCCGCATCCAGGGCCGGAAGAAACACCTGCTCAATAATCGGATCACGCTTTAAAAAGTCAGTGCAGAAACGAGCCTTAGCAGATGGGAACCTCCCTTTCCACATGCACAGATCAAGAAACGGATTACCCGTCGGCTTCAATACCGCCAACGCCCGATCCCGAGCCGCATCCGTCCAGCCAGGCAAATCACCGGATTCCAACTTGCGCCGCTTACGCTCAATCTGGAATGAGAAATCAGCCTTCACAGTCTGGATTGGCAAACCCACTGCATCGGACAGATACACCAGATAGTCATAGACCAATGGGTGCTCATGCCCTGTATCGGCAAAGACCAACTCTAAGTTTTCAGCCTCTAAGGCTTGAGCAAGCAATACGGTAGCCGTCGAATCTTTTCCGCCACTGACAGAGACAATATTTCGTTTAGCCACCTCCGCACTCCTTACCCAAAATCTCACCAAAGCCCACTTTCGCATGCAGCTTGCACAGCTCATGACCCGCCTGAATCGCCTTATTGATATCTCCCAGATGAGATGCCGACAGTTCAGGATTACAACGCACCTGCTCTTGCATCACCTCAACAGACTGCATCACCAGCTCAGCAGCCTGTGCCAGCAACTGACACGGCGACGGCGGTTTATCGCCCACCATCGGCTGCACCTTGTAGTCACACTTAGACTCCCAATCCGGGTGCCACCACTCACCATCAGAATCCAAACCGACTTCATCCAGATCATCCGGGCGATCCTTACGGTTAGCTTCCTGAGAAACGCCAGTTACAAAACCAACAAACACATTGGTCACTTCCTCATCCCAGAATTCATCCTGATAACTATCCACCACCTTTTCGGCTGCAGCATCACGCTCAGCCCGAGTGGCGAAAAACTCAGTGTCACCCGCCGGATCACAAACAAAAAACGGCTTATCCGCCACCGGATTTGTGACCGGCCAATCCTTATTACTCATACACAACCTCACCTTGATAATGCGCCGCCAGCATCCCTACCAGATGCAACTGACGCTGACCTTCATAAACCGCCGCATCAATACGACGGGCTTCCCGCTGATCGATCTCTCCATCATCCAGCGCCGCAATAAACTCCTGTACCACCGTGTTGGCCGCATCAACTGCAGCCGCCGCCCGACGCAGAACATCCATATCACCTTTTCCACGCATCTCATCCATAAAATGCCAAACAGCACCCGCCGGGCGCAGCATAGCCGCAGCGATACGCTCATCTTTCGTCAGCGAGAAAATCGCCGCCGCCTCTTCGCCGGTCAGAACATGCGTCGCCATGTTGCTATTCAGCTTGTTAGCCAGAGTCCGAGGGTTCCAGGCAAAATAACTGGCAACCGCCGCAATCCCGCCCGGATAATCATAAACAGCGTGATAACACGCCTGTGTAACAGTCAGCGTACCGCCGTCATGCTTCGTATGACCGCCCATGTGCAAACTCCCTTTTTGTTAACGTGTTATTTCTCAGCTTTAATTAGCAATATCATCAAAAATATCTGGCCGCAGCTGGCCAGCCTTAACCCGACCATCGGTGATGCGCTCAATTTGCTTAGCCCTTTTGACCGGCACACCACGTTTTTTCCAGTTAGAAACCGACATAGGACTAACATCAAGCGCTCTTGCAAGCTTGGCTGCAGAGCCAAAGCAATCCACAGCACTTTCCAAAGGACTCATCATAAATAAAACCTTTATCAACTATAAACATTTTGTAAAAAATACATTTATTTAGCAATATGCGCAAGCGCTATAAAATATTTGTTTATGAAAGACAAGCACTCAGGCGACCGACTTCGCCAATACATAGAAGACAAAAACATCAAGCCAGCCGAGCTAGCCGCCCAGCTAAAGATAAGCGCGCAACGCCTTAACAACTGGTTTAAACTTGGCGTAGCAAAAGGCTCACTCCTTCCCGTTTCGAAAAAGCTAAATATTTCAGCCGAATGGCTAGAATTAGGAATTGGCAACCCAGAAAAGAAACAAGAAGAGGCAACGTTAGCTGGCTACATTGACCCTTGGGATAGCTCTACACCCGTTGAAGATGACGAGGTAGAAATCCCCTTCTTCATGGAGGTTGAACTATCTGCAGGACACGGCTCTACACAAGTTATGGAAAATTCAGGTCCAAAATTACGATTTGCAAAAAGCACATTAAGAAGAGCAGGGGTAGAACCCAGCCAGGCAGCCTGCGTTAAAGTATCAGGCAACTCTATGTCGCCATGGCTTTCCGATGGAGTTGTAGTTGGTATCAACCTCGGGGACACCCTTATCAAAGAAGGCGCCACCTACGCAGTTGACCAAGAAGGGATGTTGAAAGTGAAATACCTCCACCGACTCCCCGGTGGCGGCATCCGCTTTAGAAGCCTAAACAGAGACGAATACCCTGACGAGGATTTTGACCCAGACTACACAAGAGAGCACATCCGAATTCTAGGAAAGGTATTTTGGTTTTCAGGGCTCGTTTAACCCACTGCACCACCGCCAAAAAGCCGGGCTAAAACCCCGGCTTTTTTTGTACCTAAAAAACATGGATAAAAAAATGTTGACCAAACATAAATATTTTATTTATTATTTTTATACACAAAATATTTACAACGTCTTCAAGCCCAATGCTTGAAACGCTCTTTAACAATTTAGACAAACAAAAACGCCATGCCTGCCCCAATGCAGGCATGGCGTTGCTATGAGGAGAAGCATATGAAGAATTCTGTAGACTGCACTGTTCGATGCGTACAACACTCGCTCGATAACAAAAGAGTCGCACTTGCCTTTAACAAGGACGATTCAGAAGAGGTTATCAGGGTAAACATCCCGCAACATCAAGTAGCAATACTAATGGAGATGCTTAAAAATAAACCTTTGAGTACTGCCATTCTCCAATATCAGCCGGAAGACCCAGATCACCAAGATCCACCTCATTTGTCGGGGTAGACGTATAACCCCCAGCCGCATCATCGATGGCTTGCTGAGGCGAGATATAGGAACCAAGATTATCTTCGTTATAAATAATATGGTAACGCCCTTGATACGGGACAATCTTCACAGTCCCGTGTCTAGTTTTGAAGTACCACATAAAAAATCCCTTTATCAAGACAACTTCAAGAGCACCAAGAAAACTAGCCTTATATAGATAACCATGAAGAATCACACCTACATCAGGACAAACATGCCATCTGAATAAAAAGCCTTAAGACTTACAATCAAGCTTATTATAAGCCTTGGTAAAGCCAGCTAACGGGATCTTTTTTGACTCCCAATCATCTCGCCACTTACCACCAACCAGGGCTGAATTTCCTTTTTTCATTGCCAAAACCAACTTTTGGAATAACTCAAAGTCTGCTGATCTCTCTACTTTATAATAACGACTTTGGCTCACCCCTACAGTTTCATAGCGAGCCGAAAATTCAAAATCTTGATCATTTATACGAACTTTTAAAACAGCAGGGAGTGAGAACTCATTAAAATACCCATCTAACCCTCTAAAAGAGAAAGTATTACATGTTACATTCACGTAACTCTGTATCGCTACATGCTTATAAGTCCTTTTTCCTTCAAAAGGATCTTCAGAATAGACAAGAAAAGCCTTTCCCAAACCACTTGGACTCTCAATACCAATGCTGGCACTCGCATGAAACGAAACAAAAGCAACAAGAAAAAGTACAAGTTTAAGCATTTTTTCATCCTTGTTTAATATATAAGAATCAGCAAGATTACCAACATACCGCCATTATAAACAACTATAATTCACCACTAACACTATTGGCGATTTTATATGTCGCGTTTTCCGAAACCAACTAACCCACAAACAAAAACGCCACACCCGCTAAACAGGTGTGGCGTTTTTATAAGGAGACCATGATGGAAGACAGCAAAACCACCCAAAGCATCACAACTACTGGGATAGACATTCAGGCAGATGGTGCAAAAGAAACACCAAAAAGCACATGGATGATTGAGACTGACGGCAACAAAACCACACTGACCCGGCTACGTAACAACCGAGTCATTGAGAACTACCCACCAGTTTCAACAGCAATTGCCAGCATCTACATCCAAGCGATTATTCAAGGTTATCAACCACCACGTCACCTTTCTCATCTCGAGACACCATCTGATCAAACCCCACCTAAAGATCAGTAGATGACCTCTGCTTCAACCTATAAAAATCAAGCATAGAAAAGTCCAACCAAAGATCATCATCGTACTTTTCTAGCATCTTCCTGAATTCACCGACTGTAATTCTGGGTTTGTATTCTTTCATAAAGCTTCCTTTCCAAGGGTAAGTACTCAGGCCAGACCAGGCATCCAGCCCACATCCCAGAATACCAACCCGCAACACACACCACAATCAACCACTTGCCCCGCTATCACCCTCCCAGTCGTTAGCGGGGCTTTTTTAGGAGCTACCAGAATGGACAAACCACAACCCCGCTGCAGCCTGTGCGGCGCAATCAGAGAAGACCACGAGCTTAACGGCGTCGATCCTTTAGCAGACAGTGCAGAGGAAAAATACCAGCACGCTTACTGCCGCCATATTGCAGACTGCAACAGCGCAGAAGCAGAAGAACAGATCAGCGACCTTGCCGCCGATCTGGTAGAGGAAACAGCACTCTGCAAAACCAGCCAGAACACCCGACCGATCTGGGTGGTACGCCTACACCGAGACCGCAAAATCAATGGCAAACGCCAAACCGAGTCTGAAACCAAAATAGTCAGGGCAAGCACCAAACAAAAAGCTCTAATCACCGCAAAAAACAACTGCTACATGGGCGGCAAAATTTACGGCACCGCACGATTAGCCCATCCAACCTTAGACCTTGGCTGCATACATATCAGCAAATTAGAAAGCCACTGGGAACAAATGCGAAACCAAATAAGGAAATAGATATGCGCTACCTATGGACCATCACTGCCGCGATACTCTTTATCGCAAGCTGCTTTTTCAGCACTCGCTTGCTGCTGCAGCTAGCCGACGACACCGCCACCGCAGTGGCTTATGCGGCGGTAGCGGTGGCCTTGGCCCTAGTGCAATACGCATCACTTCCCAGAGCGATAGCACTCTGGTCAGAGAACAAGCTAAGCAGCGGCATCCACTTTGCTACTTTCGGGCTTTTAACAAGTCTGAGCATTGCGGCCAGTACCGGCGCTCTGATTGGCGATACCAGCCACCAACAGCAACAGGCCGTCACCATCAGCACAGAATACCAGCTGATCATCAGCCAGATAGAGCAGCAACAGCAGCTCATCAAACAACTGCAGCAGACTGCCGCCATCGATGCTGATAACGGCTACCGCAGCCGATCCATTGCCACGCTGAACAAGATTCCGGCGATACAGAGCCAGATTAACCAACTGCAGCAGGAACTGAGCAGCATTAAACCTCAGCCCAACACTGCAGCCACAGAATTATTTACCCGCATCGCAAGCCGTACCGGACTGGATACAGACACGGTAATGACCGCTACCTATATCGCGATAGCCGTACTGATCGAATTAGCCCTGACTATCTCAGTCGCTGCAGCTGCAGAACCTGCCGCCAGAGTAGAAGCAAGAGCACAGGCACAGGCCAAACCAAAGAAAAGCCGAACCCTTAGCGAAATACCTTTTCGAATCCGCAAAAAAGAATGGGGAGAAATCAACGGAACACCATTCACGCCGGAATCACAAACAGACAATAAACAGGCAATCAAAGCCGCACCGACATAACCAAAGCCATAATCCTGATAACACACAGCCGCCAGGCTTAAACCCACTAAAAACCAAGGACAAACCAATGACCACACTCAACCCATGCCCAGCCTGCGACAGCGAACTACCAACCCGCGAATCCTCACGAGAAACACAACAATCATGCATCTACTGCACTGACTGCGACTTCAAACTAAGCGCAGAAGTCAACGAAGATCTATTGACAGAAATGTGGAACCTTATCACTCCACAAGACTGCATCAACAACCGAGTGCTCGCCCCCTTAGAACCAGCTCGCAGCATTAGCGGCTACTGGATACACCCCACGATACAGGCCAGCTACACCGAAACCACCCCTATCGCCGAACTCATCATAGAGGCATCGGAAGGCGAACTGACAGGCGAAACAATACTATTTGAAGACGACGCAATACCACCCCACTGGAACCAATATATAGATGGCACTCCAGCCGAGTCATTTGCCGCGATACACAATTGGCACCCAAAATCAACCCATCCAGATGGCTTTTTGGTCGCCCTCTACGACGATGAAAACACAGGCCCGACAGCCGTTTTTGCAGTACCTGCGGAACAATAAACAGGAGATAAACCAATGACCACACGACTCTGCCTTAACTGCAGAACAATTCTCACCCACGGACAGCTTAAATTCTGCAGCAGACTATGCGAGAAACACAGCCAGCGACAACAGCAACTAGCAAGAGATCACTACATCACAAAGGGCAATATTGAAATCATCGCGCGATTTGGCGAGAACAACCGACCAGAATGGATACTACCCGGCTGCATAGTAACCAGAGACAGAAGAAGAGCCGAGCAAACAGCGGTAACGCTTAGCAGGCTCACACAATAACGCAGGAGACCACCAAATGGCTTTGATGAGCATTGAAGATGCTGCTAAAGAGCTGAAGTTCCCCGGAGGCCGCAATGGCCTCTATAAATTCTTACGGAAGCACAGCGGCTTCCAAGGCACCGTCCCGCCCTATCACCTGTGCCAAATAAACAAATTCTTTGCCCGCGTGGATAGCCACTATATGCGCGGTGAACGAATGATCCCCACGCAGCTCACAAAAGTAACCAACGACGGCATGACGTACATCGCCCAACTAATGAGCGAGCACTTAGAAAAACAGGAGAAAGAATAATGGCACGCCACATCAGACAACCGATTAAGCGCAAAATGACTATCGACGAATACGTCGAGCGTGAATTCACACCATCATCAAAACCCTGCCGCCGCACAGTTGTTAACTGGATCAAAAAAGGCATCTTGCCCGGCACAGAGTTCGGCGGAAAATATTGGGTATACGAACAAAACACAGAGGCCGACGCGCTAGTTGACCGAGTTCTAAAGGCAGTTTAAAAATGGCCAGACCACGCAAACGCGGCAGTATTGATCTACCGCCAAACCTCTACGCCGAAAAACGTGACAACGCGGTTTACTACGTTTACCGCTACCCCGTCAAAGGAAAAAAATACGGCACTCGGCACGGCATGGGCCGAGACCGCACCCAGGCGATCATCGCAGCACAACAACTAAACTCCATGCTGATCATGGAGGAATCCTTGGTTGACCGAGTGCTAGGCAGAGCAAACCTGTTCAGCGACTGGCTAGAGAAATACCTGCAAATCCGAATAGATGAAAATGCGTTAGCTGAAAAAAGCCTGAAAATGCTGAAGTACGATATCAGTCTAATGGATGAAAAACTGGGGAAAATCCCGGTAGCTGATATCAGTGTTTTCCACTGCTCAGAGTTTTTAGAAACATGGACAAAAGACAACAAGCGCCGCATGGCGGGACGCATGAGAAGCCAGCTAATCAAATGCCTAGATTACGCAGCAAGCAACGGCATGATCGAACACAATCCAGCTGAGAAAACACTACCCATCTCAGCCAAAGTACAGAGACAACGACTCACTAAAGAGCAGTTCGATATCATCTATCAGCTGGCACCGCCACACATCCAGAACGCCATGATGCTAGGCCTGATCACACTACAGCGCCGCGAAGATATCGCCGCGATGAAATTCAAAGACATCAAAGACGGTTATCTCTATGTCGCACAGCAGAAGACCGCTAAAGCCAAAAAAGGAGCCAGAGAGAACGCAAAAAACAAAGCAGCACACCTGATGATCAAAGTGAACATGGAGCTAGAAGAAACAATTGCAAACTGCCGCAGAACCGGAATACTCAGCCAACACCTGATCCACCACATACATGGCCGCCGATCAGCAGGAGCAACACACACCCAAGTGAAACCAGGCATGCCACTACAACCAGACAACATCACCAGAGGATTTGCCACCGCGCGTAATAAATCTGGCCTATTTGACAAATTAGCCGCCAACGAGCGCCCTACATTCCACGAAATCCGTTCACTTGGTGCCCACCTCTACAAAGAGCAAGGCATTGATCCACAAGCGCTGCTAGGCCACACAGACGCCAAGATGACCAAGCACTATTTAGACGGCCACGGCACCGAATGGACCATTGTTTCAGCGGGGTTAATGATTTGAAAGCACAACCCCACCCCACCAAAAAGCCCCTGCGGGCAACACCTGCAGGGGCTTTTTTACATCTACACAATGGATAAAAGTGCTGTCTTTTTCACCGAGCTACAAAAAACGTATCTCACGAGTTTTACATTGTTTTACGTAAAGAAAAAATCTTTTCCTTGAAAAACAACAAGTTACAGATCAATGTTAAGTATTGCCCAGGCAAACAAAAAGTACCTTAACCATTTTGCGCCTCCAGTAACTTGCTGACACGCTGCAGATCTTCTGGGGTATCCACACCTGCTGGATGAACCTCATCCGCTACCGCCACATGGATACGCACACCATTCCATAAGGCACGCAGCTGCTCCAGCTGTTCCGCCTGCTCAATCGGTGCCGGAGCCCAACGGACAAAGTCATTCAGCATCTTCATGCGATAGCCATATAAACCGATATGACGATATAAAGGCGATGGTGGCAGTTGTTGAAGGTTTTCGGCAAAGCTATCACGGGCCCAGGCAATCGTCGCACGAGAGAAATAGAGCGCATAACCGTTAGTATCGGTCACTACTTTAACCACATTGGGGTTATGCACCGCATCGACTTCAGTGATCTGCTCACACAGTGTCGAGATACCTGCAGTAGGATCTGCCGCCAGATTATGGGCCACCTGATTAATCAAACGCGGTGGAATCAGCGGCTCATCACCTTGAACATTGACGATAATATCATCGGCATAAAAGCCCAGCTGAGTCGCAACCTCCTGCAGACGATCTGTACCGGAAGGATGCTCTGCCGAAGTCATACATACTTCAGCACCAAAACCCTGAGCCGCTTCGGCGATACGCTGATCATCGGTGGCGATAATAATACGGTTCGCTTCACTCTTCTGTGCCTGCTCATAGACCCGTTGGATCATCGGCTTACCAGCAATATCCAACAGAGGTTTACCCGGCAGACGGGTGGAAGCATAACGGGCAGGAATAACCACGGTAAAAGACATCACTGGACTCCAGTTTGACTGAGCTTATTTTTCCAAACGTTCTTCGGCGGTCAGGGTACGCGCCTCATTTTCCAGCATTACAGGAATGCCGTCACGAATCGGGAACGCCAGGCCTGCAGCCTTGGAAATCAGTTCCTGCTGTTCTTTTTTATAGATCAGCTTACCCTGAGTAACTGGGCATACCAGTAACGCAAGCAGTTGTTTATCCATTACTTTTTCTCTTTCTGTAGCTTAAGTAATTGTTCATTAATCGCCTCAATCACTTCAGGCGCTATTCGGGCACTGACATCCAGCACCCAATGATTCGGTGTCATCCACTCCCGGCATTTGACCGCATCTTTGGCGGTCATCAATACAGGTCGCCCAACATCAGCAATATCACTGGCTTTGAAACGGTGATGATCGGCAAAACCCTGGCCTTCGACCGTTAAACCCAGCTCACGCAGACTGGAAAAAAACCGTTCGGGATGACCAATACCCGCAACCGCTTTGACACTCTCATCAAAAGGTCGCTCGGTGATAGCAAAACCCTGTCCAGTTGCAGGCTGTCGCCATTGCACCGGTTGCAGCGTCATCGGCTGGGCTTTGCTTGTTACGCTTTTTGCCGGGAGCAAAGCCTCTGCTGCTGCATTTCCAGGTACGGCATTAAAAACTGCACCACAAGCAGCAGTATCTGCCGCACCATTGGCAAAAATATAATCCACACTGTGCAAGCGATCTGCTGGCTCTCTCAATGGCCCTACGGGTAGACAATGACCATTGCCCAAACCACGCTGAGCATCGATGATCACCAGCTCCAGGTCTCGTCCTAAACTGAGATGCTGTAAGCCATCATCACTGATAATCAGATCAACTTCTGTCTGCTGCAACAGATATTGCGCCGCTGCGGCCCGATCAGGATCAACCACGACAGGACAACCGGTCTGCCCTGCCAGCATGACCGGCTCATCACCAGCCTGAACCGGATCAGAATTTTCGTCGACCAAGAGCGGATAATGCTCACTTTTGCCGCCATAACCACGGCTGACAATACCCGGCGTCCAGCCACGTTGTTTAAGCTCATGCACCAGCGTACACACCAGCGGTGATTTTCCGGTACCACCAACAGTGATATTACCAACAACAATCAGTGGCACTGGCGCTTGCCATTGTTTAGCACGCTTTTTAGCCTGATCTTTACTCGCCAGACTACGATAAAGCCACTCCAGCGGCGTTAGCAACAGAGGCCAACGGGCATCACTGTACCAGGCCTGTTGCAGGCTCATTGCTCGTCTGGCTCCAGATCAGAGAACTGCATAGCATGCAGCTGAGCATAAGCACCTTGCTTGTCTAACAACGCCTGATGAGAACCCGCTTCGATAATCTCACCTTTATCCATCACCATAATCACATCGGCCTGCTCGATTGTAGACAGACGGTGGGCAATAACAAAGGTCGTGCGGTTCTTCATCACTTCATCCAGTGCTTTCTGGATAAAACGTTCAGATTCCGTATCCAGTGCTGAAGTCGCCTCATCCATAATCAGGATAGGGGCATCTTTTAAGATCGCCCGAGCAATAGCCAGACGCTGACGTTGACCACCGGACAACAAAACACCGTTGTCTCCAACCTCAGTGTCCAGACCATCGGATAGTTCTTCAATAAACGGTAGGGCATAAGCCGCTTTTGCCGCCGCTTCGATCTGCTCACGAGTCGCATTAGGCTGACCATAAGCGATATTATTGGCCACCGTATCGTTAAACAACGTCACCTGCTGGGTCACCATGGAGATCTGTTCACGCAGGCTTTTCAGGGTCAGATCCTGGCTGTTGATACCATCCAGATAGATCTCGCCCTGATTGGCTTCATAAAAACGTGGGATCAGATTCACCAGCGTGGATTTACCACTACCCGAGCGCCCCACCAGAGCGATCACCTGACCGGCTTTGACCTCAAAATCGATCCCTTTAAGAATCTGTTTTTCGCTTTCAGGGTAAGTAAACTCGATATTCTTAAAGACCACATCACCCTGTGCACGGCCCAGTGTTTTCTGACCTTTATCCCGCTCTGAAGCAGAATCAAACTGTTCAAACAGATCCGCAGCCGCTGCCACACCTTTCTGAATCACACTGTTCACATTGGTCAGCTGACGAATAGGCTTAGCCAACAAAGAAGCAGCTGTAATAAAAGCGATAAACTCACCCGGCGTCATATCCTTCATCACATCGGGAGACAGCGCCAGCCACACCAGCATCCCCATAGAGATCGCCACAATCAGCTGAACCAGCGGAGTACTTAACGCCTTAGTGGCTTCCATTTTCAGGAACTGTTCGCGATTGCGGTTACTGGAGCTGACAAAGCGCTCACGCTCATACTCTTCACCGCCAAAACTGCGTACCACTTTAAAACCAGAAATACTTTCCGTCGCAACATGAGTGACATCACCCATGGATTTCTGGATGCGTTTACTCACCTTACGGAAGCGCTTACTGGTAAAGCTAACAATGATGCCAATCAGCGGTGTCAGGGCGATAAAGATCAGGGTTAAACGCCAGTTGTTATAGAACAGGTAGATCAATACCCCCGTCACAAACAGGCCTTCACGGATCACAATAGTCAATGCATCCGACGCTGCCTGCATCACCTGATCGACAACAAAAGTAATACGTGAAACCAGATGGCCCGAGGAGTTTTTATCGTAGTAGCTGACAGGCAAAACCAGATACTTATCAAACAGCTCACAGCGTAGGTTATGCACCACACCACGAGCCACGATAGCCATAAAATAGATCCCCAGGAAGGAACCCAGGCCACGCATGGCAAAAGCAGCCACTAATAAGGTAGGAAACAGTAAACGGAAATCTTCACCGCCGCTTTCAATAGTATCCACCAGATAGCGCATCAGCTCGGCAAACGCGGTACTGGCAGCTGCATAGATCAGATAGCCGACAATACTGACGGCAAAAGAGAACCAGAAAGGACGGATATAGCTCAGCAAGCGCCAATACACCTGCTTGACGTTCTCTGGCTGGGCCTTGGATGTAGTCAATGATTTGTTCCTGATATTAGCTAAGCCGGTTAAGGCTTAGCTAAGGTTTGAAAGCGGATATCAGTCAGATCAGCACCGGCCAGCGTATCCAGCACAAAACTGACATCCCGGTGCAGTGCCTGTTGATCGGCTACAACGCGGATATAGTCCGGCTCTGAATTATCATCCAGATACTGATCCAGCTCTGCAGCCAGATCGTCTGTCTGCTCACCATTCAAGTGAATCAGGCCATCGGGCAACACTTCGATACTTAATACCTGACCTTCAGACTGCACGGAACCATGCTGCGCCTCCGGCAGCTGCATTTTCAGCTCTGTGGGGCGATCAAAGGTGGTCGATACCATAAAGAAGATCAGTAGCAAAAATACCACATCGATCAGAGGTGTCAGGTTAAGGCTGAGGGGCTCTCCACCGCTACGTCGGAATTTCACCGGATCGCTCCTGCCTTCATAGTGGCACCAGAAAGCACATCATCACGGGCACGCTGACCGTGAAGCTGCTCAACCAGTTTGATCGATTCCTGCTCCAGGTGAACCACTAATTCAGAAACACGACGTTCAAAGAAACGGTGGAACAGCAGTGCTGGAATAGCAATCGACAGACCTGCAGCCGTCGTCACCAGCGCCTTGGAGATACCACCGGCCAGCATAGGAGCCTGACCCGCGCCCTCTTCCATAATCACGGCAAACACTTCGATCATACCCAGCACGGTACCCAGCAGGCCCAGCAGAGGGGTAATCGCAGCAATCGTGCCCAGCAGGTTTAAAAAGCGTTCCAGATCATGCACAACCGCTGTCGCTGCTTCTTCGATGGATTCTTTCATCACTTCACGACTGAAAGACAGATTTCTCAAACCACTGGCGAACAAACAACCCAGTGGAGAGCTTTGCTCCAGCTCAGCCAGTTGAGAAGCCGTCAACGGGGCCACCATCACCTGACGGGCCACATCCTGACGCAAACCCACAGGGGCAATACGTTTACGGCGCAGGGACCAGAAACGCTCCAAAATAATAGCAACAGCAACTATCGAACAGATCAAAATCGGCAGCATTAACCAGCCACCGGCGGAATAAAACAGCTCCACGCTTAATTCCCTTGCTTAAATGACTTCTAATAAGTCAGCTAGAATTGGTATCGACACCGGAAATTTCAGAAAAACCCAGGTCAAGATACCCAGGAAAAACGGTGTCTGCTAAGAGGGCCTTAGTGTACACCATTGTATTAGCAGGCTAAATGTATCCATAGGCATCAAACGTGATTTTGTAGGGAAAATCTCAGGCAAACGTGTAGCCCTGCAGCCTTTAGCGCTGCCATAACCAGCGCAAAGGTAATTGTGCCTTCTGCGTTGTTAATAGCCATTTGCTCTGATCATCGGGTGATAAACGAATCATCCCCATCTCAGCAGTCAAATATTGTTCAATGCCCAGCTGTCGACTGCGTGCCTGAACCTGTTTTGCCGGGTGTCGAAAGCGGTTATGTAAACCTGCTGAGTAGATAATGCCCTGTGGCTGTACCGTTCGTAAAAAGGTCTCGCTACTCCCCGTCGCACTGCCGTGGTGACTGGCCAGCAACCAGTTGGCTTTAAGTTGAGATTTATGAGTCAGTACTAACCTCTGCTCTATCAGCCACTCAATATCACCGGTTAATAACAGACTCATCTCAGGGTATTGGCTGGAAGAGACCTTCAATACACAGGAGCTGTTATTGTCGCTTAGATTAAGAACCGCCTTATCAGTGGGATAAAGAAACTCAAAACGCACGCCATCCCACTGCCAGCTCTGTTGCGGCGAACACAACACGCCCCGCTCAAAGCGCTCCGGTTGTCCAGTTAACACCTCTGGCAACATAGGATCAGCAAAGTGATCTTTTAACAGTGGTAACGCCCCGGCATGATCATTATCGTCATGACTAATCACCATTTTATCCAGCTTAACGCTCTGCTGTTTTAAGCGAGGAATCAGCGCCAACTGTAAAGGCGCAAAACCACTGCCAAAACGTGCACCGGTATCGTAAAGCAAACGGTGATTTTGGGTCTGGATATAAACGGATAATCCCTGCCCAACATCCAATACCTCAACACTGAACTCACCCGGCGTTAAATCAGATAAGCGCTGACGGGTCCGATCAAACATAGCAAACAACAGGATACTGGCGACTGAGACCATTAAAACCTGCCGAGCAGGCAAGTAAGGCAAAACCAGTAACACAGCTGCTGCAAAAAGCACCCCGGCCATAGGCCAATCCAAAGATAACGACCAGGGCAGCGAATACTGACACCACGCCAGCCACTGCCAGAACAACAGAATAGCTTGCTCCAACAGGATAAGCAGAGGCTCAATCGGGAGAACCAAAGCCAACAGTGATAATGGTAGAATCACCATGGTAACCAAAGGAATTGCGATCAGGTTAGCTAACCAGGCACTGCTACCGGGCAGGTTTAACCAAAAGCTCTGCACCAGCAATAACCCAATAAACAGAATAAATTGCAGCTGCAGCAAACGCCAAAAGGTCGGCTTTTTTCCGACAAAAAACAGTAACAGGAAAACAGCCAGAACGCTGTAATACAACCCAGGTGACAACAACAATAGCGGGTTAAACAACAAGAGCCCTGTTAACGCTAACCAAAGAATGCGCCAGGGTGAAGGGGAACACGCCATCAACTGAACCAGTATCAGCAGCAAACACATCCAAAGTGCCCGCTGTACAGCTACACCTAACGGCCAGATCAGTAACAAGGGAATAATCAGCAGTACAGGAAACAACTGCCAAAACACCACCTGATTCCAGCGCTGCATCGGCCATAAACCGGTACAAAAACGCCCGATGCCATAACCAATCAAGAGCAATACACCGAGATGCAGACCCGAGACCACAACCAAATGCACCGTGCCGGTTTGCTGCAGGATTTGCCATTGCTCGGATGAAAGTAATTTAGTATCTGCCAGCAACAGTGCTGAAAGGAAACCCTGTACCGATGCTTGCTCTGAGGGCGAGTAAGTACTTAATTCATCAGTATTAAGATCGGTTAATCCCTTTACATGGGCTCGGGTGCTCTCCCGCCACTGGTTACGCCAATGCTGCCACCAGCTGGCGTTATCCAATAACCGGTTATCACCAGAACGAATATAGCCTCGAGCAGAGACTCCCTTCGCCATCTGACGCATGGCATACAGACTTTGCTCAGGATTTAAAAAGCCCTTTACAGGAAACAGACGCACCTGAAACTGCCACTGCTCACCGACTTTGGGTTCAAGTGGCGCATCCTGCTTTTTGCTACTCTGCTTGTTATTAAAGCTACGGGAATAGTGATACAGATTTAACGCGACCTGACCGTGAAAATTGCAACTATTCGGCTCAAGTCTGATATCAGACTCAGCTTTGACCATTTTCCCAGTAACATCATCTGCAGCAGCTAACGTTTTGTTTCCTTTATTATTTTGAGATTTACCAGCAGCAAATAAACGCTGACAATGCTCAACCTGAAACAAAAGCCGTGTACTCTTTGAGGACTTTTTCAGGGAGTTAATCACTTGCCCTCTGACTAGCAGCTCTTTACCCGCCAAAGGTCCAGGTAGTTGCTG
Source organism: uncultured Oleiphilus sp. (assembly GCA_964342385.1). Taxonomy (GTDB): domain Bacteria; phylum Pseudomonadota; class Gammaproteobacteria; order Pseudomonadales; family Halomonadaceae; genus Oceanospirillum. The sequence continues at coordinate 70,249 of CAYFGP010000002.1, forward strand.
ATGAAAAAGGCTGGCAAGATGTAAGCTGGTAAGCAGATAGGATAAGATAAGCAGCGGCAATAACCGCCAACGCTGACGCCATAAACACAGCGCAAGCCAAAATAACAACAACAGGGCTTCTGCAGGCGGCCAGTCTGTATCAAATACTCCGGCAACAACACCGGCGATAATAACAACAAACCACATCACCGGACTCCCTGTCAGGTTGATGTTTAGACTCAGCCCTCTGGTGGCCGGGTCAAATATGTGGATAATAATCCGCTCTTTACAGGTGACCATAGACATGCCAAGACGAATCATCAAGAAATACATGCCTGATCCAAAAAAACTTCAGGAGCAAAAATCCCTCCGCTTTTTAGGCAAGTTGCTTGAAGATCCTGGCTTACTGCATTTAACCCGACGCTCTGTGGCGAAAGCCTTTCTGGTCGGTATCTTCTTTGCCTTTATTCCAGTGCCCTTCCAAATGGTACTGGCTGCAGCGGGTGCAGTTTTACTGCACTGTAACCTGCCCATATCTGTCGGCCTGGTGTGGATCACCAACCCCATCACCATGCCAGTAATGTTCTACGGCACTTATTTAGTCGGTTCTTGGTTACTGGGTGTTGAAGCTGAGCCTATGCCAGATGAACTGACACTGGATTGGTTGGGACAACTGATTAATGACGCTTGGCTACCGCTCTATTTTGGTTCTGCGGTAACCGGCCTGATTATGGCCGTTCTAAGCTACTTCGGTATTCATCTACTGTGGCGCTGGCATGTAAACAAAAGTTGGCGCACCCGCAAAGGTAGCAACCGCTCTTCAGAGTCAGATTCTCAGAAGTAGCCTTCCAACTTACCGACTTAATACTAAAAACCCCGGTACTGAGTGATCAGACCGGGGTTTTTAGTATGTATTTGCTTATAGCCTCAACGGCTCGGGTACCTGCAACAGTAACTTCTGAGATGGCGGCTAAGTACCACCTCATTACGTCTCAATAGCCTCAACGGCTCGGATACCTGCAACAGTAACTTCTGAGATGGCGGCTAAGTACCACCTCATTACGTCTCAATAGCCTCAACGGCTCGGGCGTCTGCAACTTGGGACTTGATGGCTCTCTTGATATGATTTATTAGTCTCAATAGCCTCAACGGCTCGGGCGTCTGCAACCTCATCTTCAGGTGACCTACTGTCACAAAAAGAAAGGCGTCTCAATAGCCTCAACGGCTCGGGCGTCTGCAACTGAACAACAGGAAAAGTGTTCGGGGGAGATGCCAGGGTCTCAATAGCCTCAACGGCTCGGGCGTCTGCAACAGGGCAAGTAATTCATTTAGGGATGACGTCGGAAGGTCTCAATAGCCTCAACGGCTCGGGCGTCTGCAACTGCCCCCTAAATACGGCCTTCTAAATCAGCAGGTTACAGCAGTTTTTTTGTGCCCTCTACAAAATTCATCAATTTTGCGCAAAAGATTTGGATTTAGGGCTGTTTCTGCTGTGGATAAATAATAAAAGTCTTTATTTATCAATGACATCGTGCCCTTTTGCGTCTGTATTTGACAGAAATACATTTAACACTCTGAATTATATAGACTTTTTCTATGTAAACCGTTTTAGACCATAGGGGGTTGACCGAGGGCGCTCATTTTTCCCTCAAAACGCCCTATTTTGTATATTTTTTGATCAACCGACCTATGACCTGCAACCACCTCAATCACAAGTCTTAACTTATAAAGCCAATAATAATCAATCAGTTAAAGCACATCATTGATTGAAATACCGATACCAATACGATCAATACGCTCATTGTAATCCGCTAAGGTATCACCATGGCCGGTTCTGGCTAAGATATAGCCTTTGTAACGCTCACCGACGGGAAAGCTCCAACTCAACTGTAGGTTACCGCGATCAAAGCCACTTTCCAGATGATTACGGGAACGCAGGGTAAAGACATGACCATTTTTGCTATATGCCATACCCAATTCCGTTAAACCAACATAATCTTCCAGATCCGGGTTATCGTCACTACCTTCTGATTCTGGGATTCTGAACCAGCGTTTTAGTGAAATACCCCAATCACCACTGGCAAAGATGCCTTCGACAAACAGTCGGTTCCAGCTGCGGGAGAAATCGCCGCCCTGACCATTAGATTGGTGATTAACCCCGACCGTTACCGCCTCTAATGTCAGTTCTTTGAAGATATCGTATTCCGTACTGATGCCATAAATTAGCTCAGGTTCGTATATGGTTTCCCGAAACGGTGAAGAGTCTTCATAGATCTGCCAGTAGGATTCCTGAGTGTAGGTGGCAAACAGGCCATCATTTTCGAAGAATAGCTCTCTGTCGATTGGGAATTTCAGGCTAATCTGGAAATGGGCTTCAGTCGGGCCATACTCTGTGCCTCGAGAGCGTTCTGAAGCTTCATGGCCACTGTAGTAACTTGCAGGCAGAAAGAAGTTGGCCTTATAAGGCAGGAAGATCAGTGGATTTTCAGCCAAGCGTAGCTCTTCCTCTAAGCGCTGACGCAATGCACTGGGGCCCGCAGGTGCTGTTTCTGTTTGCGCTTCAGCATTCTCAACGGAGCTATCAACTGAACTGTTTGCCCAGTTATCACTTTGTGTCTCTGCCCAGCTATAACCGGAAAACGTCAAAAGTGCGGCACAAACCAAACCTGCGCTTTGTTTTATACCTGCACTTTGTTTAGTGCTTACACTATGAATGCCAGCAAGCTTAGATCCACTCGACGCTTTAGACACTATGGCCATTGGCTGATCCATTATCTTCTTCCTATTATTCAAAATACTCAGTGCCCAATCGCACCCTTTTTCAACCAACAATCTTGTTCAGCCAATCAGTCTTGCTCAGCTAGTTAAATCCTGCTCAACTAGCTGTCCTTGATGCAGTCGGAAGACACGATCCATACGCTTAGCCAGTGCCATATCGTGGGTAACTGTGATAAAGCAGGTGTTTTGCTCACGACCAATCTCCAGCATCAATTGATTCACCGATTCGGCTGTATTCGGGTCTAGGTTACCGGTAGGCTCATCTAACAGTACACACGCCGGTTCACTGACTAGTGCACGGGCAATGGCGACACGTTGGCGCTCACCACCGGATAGCTCAGCCGGTTTATGATGAATACGCTCGGTGAGACCGACACGCTCCAGCAAGGCTGTCGCTTTCGGCAGGATATTTTTACGCTTTTCGCCACGGATCAGCATCGGCATCAGCACATTTTCCAGTGCAGTAAATTCAGCCAACAGATGATGCAGCTGATACACAAAACCCAGGGATTGGTTACGTAGCTTACCCAACTGGGCATCATTCATCGTGGACAGATCATTGCCATCAATAATCACCTGACCGGATGAAGCCTGATCCAAGCCTCCCAACAGGTGTAACAGTGTCGTTTTACCGGAACCTGAGCTACCAACAATCGCTACACGCTCACCACGATAAGCCTGGAAGTTCAGCTTATCCAGGACCTGAATCTGTTCCGGGCCGTTGCTATACACCATGCTTAGCTCACGACACTCCAGCACAGCCGTTGATTGAGAAGACGATTGAGACTTTGACTGAGAATGTTCCATATTATTCATAACGCAGTGCATCCGCAGGCTGAATCTTAGAGGCCCGCCATGCGGGGTATAAAGTAGACAGGAAGCTCATCACCAGTGCCGCACCGGCAATCACCCAGACATCATCCCAACGCAGTTGCGACGGCAGGTAGCTGATAAAATAAACGTTGCTATCCAGGAACTGGATGCCTAACAGATGCTCTACCCAGGCAACAAAATCACTCACATTCAGCGCCGCCAGAATCCCCAGGATTGTACCTATCGCAGTACCGGTCACTCCAATCACAATCCCCTGCACCATAAAGATCGCCATAATGGTGCCCGGTGTCGCGCCCAGGGTACGCAGAATCGCGATATCCCCCTGCTTATCGGTCACCACCATCACCAGAGTAGAAACGATATTAAACGCCGCCACTGCAATTACGATCATCAATAGCAGACCGATCATGCGTTTTTCCATCTGAATCGCCTGGAACAGATTACCGTGGGTACGAGTCCAGTCGCTGCCACGCATATGACTTGGCATCTCTTTTATCTGCTGCCATACCACCACAGGGGCATCAAACAGATCGGTCAGCTGCAGACGCAGGCCATGAATATCGGTACCCAAACGCATCAATGTTTGCATATCTTTCAGGTGAGTGACTGCCAGATTACCGTCCAAGTCCGCACCGACACTAAAGGTACCGACAACGGTAAAACGCTTCATACGCGGGAAAACACCGGCAGGGGTAATCGAGGCTTCAGGAATCATTAGAGTGACTTTATCGCCTACCGTTACGCCGAGAAAACGCGCCAATAGATCGCCCAGAATCACACCGTATTCGCCGGGCTTAAGGTCATCCAAACTGCCCAGTTTCATATGTTGATCGATAATAGACACTCGGGCTTCATGCTCTGGCAGGACACCATTCACCAAGGCACCACGGACATTACCACGGGAGGTAAACATGCCTTGGGCTTTTACAAAAGGCACTGCCGCAATAATGCGATCATCGGTTTCAAGTGCCTCAGCGACTTCAGGCCAGTTCTGGAAACTGCTTTGGGAGTGAATGGTGGCATGGGGCACCATACCCAGAATACGTTGGCGCAGTTCGCGGTCAAAACCGTTCATCACCGACAGCACCAGAATCAGTACCGCCACCCCCAACGTCAGTCCTATCATGGAGGTCAAAGAGATAAAGGAGATAAAGTGGTTACGCCGCTTGGCACGGGTATATCGCAGCCCGATAAAAAAAGGAATTTTGTCTAACATCGTGTCCGACTCAGTAAAGAAACATACGTTTCAGGATCAGGGGCACATCATACGGCAAAGCCGCGCTATTCTGTAGCTTCGCATCAAGGCTACACAGTTGCTAATTAATCGCCATAAAAGCCGCTAGGGTAAAAACAAAATAAAACATGCGAATTAGCGACTCGCCCACGCTCTTTATCTGGACAAAGGCAATTTCTCTGCTAGAGTTCGCATCTTTAGCCAGTGCTGTCAAAATCACTGAAAACAGCGGCTGGCACAGCAAGAGAATCAGGCAGGGTATCAGACCATAAAAGTCGGTACAGGTTGCATCTCTTTGCCCCCATTAGACACCTAAACAAACGCTATTCGTCAGCTATCCGCTGGCGAATAGGACAATCTCTGCTGACAACCTCCGCGAGAGCAACTTTGATTTAGGTACTTATTTAAATTCCTTCGGGTTTAGGTAATTCCATTAATGAGCGCATTAACAGCCGATCCAAAGCCATACACCCTGCTGCCTGAATGGGCCAAACAAAGCGGTGTCATGTTGACCTGGCCTCACGCCAATAGCGACTGGGCACCTTTTTTGACTCAGGTTGAGCCTGTTTTTTTCCAGATTACCGAAGCCATTGCTCAGCGTGAAAAAGTGCTGATCAGTGTGGATAGTGAAGAGAAACGTGAGCAGATTCTGGCTAATTTTGCGGATAAACACGTTGCGGGCAAAAACCTGGCCGATCAACTGGCGGTTTATGTCATACCGACCAACGATACCTGGGCCCGTGATCATGGCCCTATTACGGTACTGAAAGCCGATGCTGAAGGTCAGCAAGCGCCTCATCTGCTGAACTTTACCTTTAACGGCTGGGGCGACAAATTTGATGCCGAGCTGGATACCCAGATTAACGATAATCTGGCCCAGAAAAATGCTTTTGCCAGCAATATTGAAACCGTTGATCTGGTACTGGAAGGCGGCAGTATCGAAGCCGATGGTTTTGGCACTCTGCTGACCACCAGTGAGTGTCTACTCGCACCCACCCGTAATCCAAACCTGAGAAAAGAGCAGATTGAAACCCTACTAGCCGATAAGTTTGGTGTAGAGCGTTTCCTATGGCTGGATCACGGCTATCTGGCCGGTGACGATACCGATAGCCATGTGGATACTCTGGCCCGTCTGTGTGATACCCATACGATTGCTTACGTACAGTGCAACGATGAAAGCGACGAGCATTATCAGGCGCTGCAAGCGATGGAAGCTCAGCTTAAGAGCTTTACCGATTATCAGGGTAAGCCTTATAAGCTGGTACCACTGCCAATGGCTCAGGCCTGTTTTAGTGAAGAGGGCGATCGCTTACCGGCGACTTATGCGAACTTCCTGATTATTAATGATGCGGTACTGTTGCCAATCTATGGTGACGAAGCACTGGATCAGCAAGCGATCAGCCAGATGCAGATAGCCTTTCCTGAGCACGAGATTATCGCCATCAACTGCCGTCCTATCGTCGAACAATATGGCAGCCTGCACTGCCTAACCATGCAGCTGCCTGAAGGAGTTTTAGCATGAGCCTCTCTACCTCTACTTCTAATAAGGGCTCCCGCCCACAAAATACTCAGTTAAAAGTCGGTCTGGTACAGCAGCAGGCTTTTAATGATAAAGAGAAAAGTCTGGCGATCAGTGAGCAGGGCCTGCGTGATCTGGCCGCTCAGGGCTGTGAGCTGACTCTACTGCAAGAGCTGCATGCAACTCAGTATTTCTGCCAAACCGAAGATACTGACCTGTTTGATCTGGCCGAGCCTTTAGACGGTCCAACCAGCCAGAAGCTAGCTGGTTTGGCAAAAGAGCTGCAGATGGTGATTGTTGGCTCTATCTTTGAAAAACGTGCACCGGGTCTGTATCACAATACCGCAGTGGTATTTGAAAGAGACGGTACCCTGGCAGGTTACTACCGCAAGATGCATATCCCGGATGACCCAGGCTTCTATGAGAAGTTTTACTTCACTCCCGGTGATGCCACTTTTAATGACGGTCGTCCGGGTTTTAGCCCCATTGAAACCAGCGTTGGTAAGCTGGGTGTACTGGTATGCTGGGATCAGTGGTATCCAGAAGCCGCACGCCTGATGGCTATGGCTGGTGCCGAGATGCTGCTCTACCCTACAGCGATTGGCTGGGACCCGCGTGACGATGCTGCCGAACAAACCCGACAGTTGGATGCCTGGACTATTATTCAGCGTGCTCATGCTGTCGCAAATGGTTTACCGGTACTGGTGGCTAACCGTGTTGGTCACGAAGCTGATCCAAGTGCACAAAGTGAAGGTATTCAGTTCTGGGGCGGAAGCTTTATTGCCGGACCTCAAGGTGAGTTCCTGCAACATGCGGGTGAAGAGTCTTGCCTGTTAGTGGCAACTATTGATAAGCAGCGCACTGAAGATACCCGCCGTATCTGGCCGTATTTCAGAGATCGTAGGATAGACGCTTATGGGGATCTGACTAAGCGCCATTTGACGCCTTAAGCCTCCAGCTCTTCACTGTACCCAAATAAGAAAAGCGGCATTTAGCCGCTTTTCTTATTATGTAACCCTACACGAGAGGAAGTTAAATCATGCCTTCCTTACCGCTGTACTCGAAAGCTTTCTCCTGCACATCAAACCCTGGCAACTCTGGTTCAAGTTTCCAGTTACCTTCCAGTTTAATCTCCGGCAGACGCCCCTCCTGAATCAATGGCAGTAGTGAACGACTGGCTTTATCCCAGGATAACTCGATAGGAATCTCAATCTCAGTTTCTGTCTTACCAGGCAGGCGTGTGGCTTTATCCGAACCAATCTGGAACGGCTTCAACCCATCCAATACCAGAGCACCGTTTAAGCTCTTCAAATTAATCGGAAAGCTGTTGTTATTCTCAACCGGTAAAGTCACTGTGATACGGAAGCCGTAGAAGTCCATCTTATCGACATTAATTGATGGCACACTGATTTTTGGCAGCTTTGGTGTTGGCACTACAGCACTGGTGCTGATGCTCTCACTCCAGCTCGTACCTAATGGCCCCTGAAGCGTCACATCGGCGATAAACTCGTAGTTAAGTTCATCTTTTTCAAATAGCTCAGGCACCATTTTCAGCAATTGTTTTAACGGTACCTGAAACGGCAGAGTGACTTCACCACTGGCGTTTGAAGCAATATTGATACTGCCGCTGCTGCCGACTAGAAACTCTTCCCCTTCTACATTGACTTTATAATCAAAGGGCATCAATCGGATCGGAATAATATTGGGATTATTCAGTTCAAGATCAGCAATCAGATAGAGGTTTTCAAAATCAATGCGGTCGATACGAATCTCATCCGAAACTACTTTCGGTGCCTGCAAAGCTTGATCGGTGACAGACTTGATATTGGCACAACCGGTGACAAACAGGGTAAAAAATACCAGATAGGCTAACTGGTAAGCCTGTTTTTTAAACATACTGATCTCCTTGACCTATAAACCTGTTATAGGTGACTGTTTAACTTCACATTCGTTTAGCGATTACTCTGCTGCGTGTGGCGCTGAAAAATTCTCCGGCATCATGCCAGCCAGCTGGCTAAAGATAAAGCCAAACTGATCAGGCCCATAATAGCCAATACAAACAGCAAAGTATCAAAAATCAGTGAGAAACGAGGCATTATGCTCAACCACTCAAATTGATGATGTTAACTTATTAAGTGTAGGCGTAAGTGAGCAGAAAAAGGCAGGAGTTTTCAGGGTTAGCAGGCTAACCCTGAAAAGGTAACACTGGCAGTAAACCGCTTAGAAGATACGGTTCAGACCATTCAGTGCCGCTACCCGGTAGGCTTCCGCCATGGTTGGGTAGTTAAAGGTGTTATTCAGGAAATAACGGATAGTGTTGTTCTCACCGGGCTGATTCATAATCGCCTGGCCAATGTGAACAATCTCAGAGGAGGAATCACCAAAGCAGTGAATACCCAGCAGTTCCAGCGTTTCACGGTGGAACAGAATCTTCAACATACCCTGAGTTTCACCAGTGATCTGAGCCCGTGCCGTATCTTTGAAGAAGGCCTGACCCACTTCATATGGAATCTTGGCTTCGGTCAGTTCTCGTTCGGTTTGGCCTACGGAGCTAATCTCTGGAATGGTGTAAATACCGGTCGGTACTTCGTTCACAAAGCGGAACTCATCATCATCCAGAATATCTGCAGCAGCGGAGCGACCTTGGTCATAGGCTGCACTGGCCAGACTTGGCCAACCGATCACATCACCCACTGCATAAATATGATCAATGGCAGTACGGTAGTGCTGATCCACTTCCAGCTGGCCACGGCCATTGGCTTCCAGACCGACCAGATCCAGACCGATATCATCGGTGTTACCGGTACGACCGTTACACCACAGGAAGGCATCTGCGCGCAGTTTCTTGCCCGACTTCAGTGACAGCGTCACACCCTGCTCATCGGCTTCTACTTTCTCGTATTCTTCGTTGTGACGGATCAGTACGCCGTTGTTACGCAGGTGGTAACTCAGGGCATCAGAGATCTCATCATCCAGGAAGGACAGCAGACGTTCACGGTTATCGATCAGATCAACCTTCACACCTAAGCCGCTGAAGATAGAAGCATACTCACAACCAATCACACCCGCTCCGTAGATAATCAGACGGCGCGGTGTATGACCCAGTGTCAGAACCGTATCACTACAGTAAACACGTGGGTGACGGAAATTAATATCTGCCGGACGGTATGGACGTGAACCAGAGGCAATAACGATCTTCTGAGCGCGCAGCTCTTCGGTCGCATTGTGTGGATCTCTTACCATAATGGTATGAGAATCCAGGAACTGCGCCTTACCGAAGTAAACATCAACCCGGTTGCGCGCATAAAAATTGGTACGTAACTGAACCTGACGTTCAATTACTCGTTGGGAGCGTTCCAGAACTTTAGGAAAGGAGAACCAGCGTGGCTCACCAATATCACGGAACATGCGGTTCGTATTGAACTGAATGATCTGTTTCACTGCATGACGCAGTGCCTTGGAAGGAATTGTGCCCTTGTGTGTACAGTTTCCCCCGACAGAACTTTGCATCTCAACCACGGCAACGCGTTTGCCATGCTTGGCTGCATTCATTGCAGCGCCTTCTCCTGCGGGACCCGTGCCTATCACCACTACATCGTAATTATAAACCGCCATTGTCGCTGAATAACTCCCTAACTGTCGTGTTAGACCTGATCGTGCCTGTGTCTTCTAATATGTAATGTGGACACTTTAGTCACGGTCAGCAATTATGCTTTGGCAGCGTACCCTTGATTGATGACAGCCTTTATTCAGCGTTGGCAGAAACCAACGCGGCTCATTTTTCTTAGAAATCAATCAATACACGCTAATACAAAAGTGTTTTGATATTCTTAGACCGACGACTGAAGAATACAGCCATCGGCTAAAGAGATACTTTTGTGTCAGTGCTTAAACTGCCAAAGCTATTTGGCCTGTGTAATTATTATTGCTTCGTTATTTTGAACTTATTTCTTCTGTTGATCATTCTGCGTTGCATCATAAGCCAGATCCATATTCATCTCAGCTTTGGCTTTGCCCGCTTTTTTCTCTTGTTCCGTTTCGCAGATTTCCTTATCGCCACCGCAGATATCGCAGTCTCCCACCATACCGATAGCACTCATGCCACCGCAAGAGCCTGCAATCGGTTTACGACCAAAGAGTACACCTACAGCCATACCTGTCATCAGTAGGCCTACTACGATTACAGCAAGAATAATTGTGGTCATATTTCTGCCTCGTTTATCTCAAAGTTTGCAATTATTGAATCTGTGCCAGTTCAGTAAACTGTTGTGTTTGCTGAACACTGAATTCTGAACCACTTTTGACCAGCATATAGACCGCAAGTTTATTTTCTTCAGCAAACTGCAGGCCTTTTTCCGGTCCCATCACCATCAAAGTGGTCGCTAATGCATCGGCTAATGCACAGGACTCATGCAGTACAGTGACTGACGCCAACTTGTGGTTGATTGGACGACCGGTTGCCGGGTCAAGGGTATGCGAGAAACGCTGACCATCCTGTTCAAAGTAGTTTCTGTAACTACCTGATGTGGCAACTGCAATATCGGTAATACCGATCACGCTCTGTACCACCTGGCCATCAGAAATGGGCTTCTCTATAGCAATACGCCAGCGGCTGTTATCCGGTTTCAAACCACTGACACGAATCTCACCACCGACTTCAACCAGAAAGGCGTTATAACCCTGCTGTTTCAGATAATCGGCTACCTGATCGACACCATAACCTTTGGCAATGGCGGAGAGATCCAGGTAAATATCTTTTGATTTATTCAGCTGGTAGTCACCATCGGCCAGCATCTTCAATGCCACAGACTGATAACCCACACGCTGGAACGCTTTTTCCAGTGCTGCCTCATCCGGCTGACGATCCGGTCTTAAGTCAGGACCAAAACCCCAGAGATTGACCAGAGGACCCACGGTTGGATCAAACGCCCCCTGACTGTCTTGCGCTAGCTTCAGGGCTTCACTGACGACAAAACCGGTATCTGAAGAGACACGCAGAGCTTCACCGGCAGGCAATTTATTAAAACGGGATAATTCAGAGTCTGGTTTATAGGTGGACATCTTACGGTCCACGTCTATCAGCACCTGATGCATGCCGTCAGCTAACTGCTGAATACGCTCTTTTTCCGGTTTCATCACCACGGTGACATTATAGGTCGTACCCATAATATGGCCGGAAAACTTTTGCGCGACAGGCGAGGAATCACACCCGGTAAGTAAGAGAGAAACAACAAGAAGGGCCAGTCCCATAAGAACCGGCCCTTCCTGACGACCCGCGGGTTTAACACGACGTGTAAAACCTCGGGTAATAATGTCGAGCACAGGAGCCATCCCCATAAAGGGGATGGTCCGTGCAGCAAAGTTTTTGCTGCTCACCGCTTAACCACCGAAGTCATCAAGCAGGATGTTTTCACGCTCTACACCCAGATTCAGCAGCATTTGAATAACAGCCGCGTTCATCATAGGTGGTCCACACATGTAGTACTCACAATCTTCAGGCGCTTCGTGGTCCTTCAGATAGTTTTCGTACAGTACGTTGTGGATAAAGCCAGTGTAACCGTCCCAGTTGTCCTCTGGCAGAGGATCAGACAGGGCCAGGTGCCACTTGAAGTTATCATTCTCTTCCTGCAGCTGATCAAACTCTTCTACGTAGAAGGCTTCACGCATAGAACGTGCACCATACCAGAAGGAGATCTTACGCTTGGAGTTCAAACGCTTCAGCTGATCGAAGATGTGGGAACGCATAGGCGCCATACCCGCACCACCACCGACAAATACCATCTCGTTATCGGTCTCACGGGCGAAGAACTCACCAAATGGACCCGATACAGTGATCTTGTCGCCTTCTTTCAGGCTGAATACGTAAGAAGACATCTGACCTGGTGGCAGATCATCACGACCCGGAGGTGGTGAAGCGATACGGATATTGAACTTAACAATACCTTTCTCTTCCGGGTAGTTCGCCATGGAGTATGCACGGATGATCGTCTCATCAACCTTAGATACGTACTTCCAGATATCGAACTTATCCCAATCCGGGTGATATTCTTCACCGATATCGAAGTCTTTGTAGTGTACTTCGTGCGGCGGTACTTCCAGCTGAACGTAACCACCGGCACGGAAGTCAACGTTTTCACCTTCAGGCAGACGCAGGGTCAGCTCTTTAATGAAGGTCGCTACGTTATCGTTAGACTCAACCGTACACTCCCACTTCTTCACACCGAAGACGTCGGCTTCAACTTCTACTTCCATGTCCTGTTTAACAGGAACCTGGCAAGACAGACGCCAGCCTTCTTTTCTCTCACCCATAGTGAAGTGAGATTCCTCAGTTGGCAGGATAGAACCACCACCTTCGGAAACGATACATTTACACTGGGCGCAAGAACCACCACCACCACATGCGGATGACAGGAAGATATCGTTTGCGGCCAGGGTCTGCAGCAGTTTACCACCAGCAGGGGTGGTAATTTTCTGCTCCCCATTAATGGTTACAGTGACATCGCCACTGTTAACCAGCTTGCTGCGTGCAGCTAGAATCACCAGTACCAGAGATACTACTACAATGGTGAACATAACCACGCCCAGCACAATAAGTTGTGAATCAACCATGTTCTGAACCTTTTTGTTCTAAGTTTCCGTCAACTGCGATTACAGCTGTACGCCTGAGAAGGACATAAAGCCCAGGGACATCAGACCTACAGTCACGAAAGTGATACCCAGACCTTCCAGGCCTTTAGGCACATCACTGTATTTCAGTTTTTCACGGATACCCGCCAGCGCAACAATCGCCAGCGCCCAACCGATACCAGCACCAGCACCATATACCACAGACTCTGCGAAGTTGTAGTCACGCTCTGCCATAAACAGAGACGCACCCAGAATCGCACAGTTCACAGTAATCAGCGGCAGGAATACACCCAGCGCGTTATAGAGTGCAGGTACAAACTTATCGAGGAACATCTCCAGGATCTGTACCATCGCCGCGATTACGCCGATGTAGCTCAGATACCCCAGGAAGCTCAGATCGATGGACTCAGCACCTTCCATGCCCGTCCAGGTCAGTGCGCCTTCACGCAGCAGGTTGTTATAGATCAGGTTGTTTACCGGTACGGTAATCACCAGTACTACAACAACGGCAATACCCAGACCCAGTGCAGCTTCGATCTTTTTCGAAACCGCCAGGAAGGTACACATACCCAGGAAGAAAGCCAGGGCCATGTTTTCAACAAATACCGCCTTAACCAGAAGGCTTAAGTAGTATTCAAACATTATACGGCCTCCTTAGCCTGAGTGTTTGGACAGATCTTGAACTCTGCCGCTTCATTCTGCGCCGGCTGATAGGTACGGATCAGCCAGATAAAGCCCGCAATGATGAAGAAAGCAGATGGAGGCAGCAGCATCATACCGTTTGGTAAATACCAGCCACCGTCGTTCACTTTTTCCAGCAACTGGATGCCGAACAGGCTACCAGAACCAAACAGCTCACGAATGAAGCCAACAAACAGCAGAACTACGGTGTAACCCAGACCGTTACCGATACCATCGATGAAGCTCATGGTTGGGCCATTTTTCATGGCGTAAGCTTCAGCACGACCCATTACGATACAGTTGGTAATAATCAGACCAACAAATACCGACAGCTGCTTACTGGTTTCGTAAGCGTACGCTTTCAGTACCTGGTCTACTACGATTACCAGAGACGCAATAATAGTCATCTGTACGATAATACGGATGCTGTTCGGGATATGAGCACGGATCATGGAGATGAACATGCTCGAGAATGCCGTTACCAGACATACCGCAGCACCCATTACTACCGCAGTAGACAGGTTAGTTGTTACCGCCAGTGCGGAACAAATACCCAGAATCTGCAGTGCAATCGGGTTATTAGCGAAAATAGGGCTGGTCAGAATGCCCTTTGGAGTATCAGCCATCTTTATACTCCTTCCTTACGAATTTTGCTCAGGTAAGGACCAAAGCCCTCACTACCTACCCAGTACTGAACCAGGTTGCTTACACCACGGCTGGTCAGAGTTGCACCGGACAGACCGTCAACTTTGTACTCAGCACCAGAAGATGCTGGGTCAACCGCGCCTTTAATCACTTCAAGCTCAGGGCTCATGCTGCCTTCAGCAAAAACTTTCTTGCCAGGCCACAGTGCTTTCCACTTAGGGTTGTCTACTTCACCACCCAGACCCGGAGTTTCCGCGTGCTGGTAGAAGCCTAAACCGATCACAGTATTAGCATCAGACTCAAGAGCCAGGAAGCCATGCAGGGTAGACCACAGGCCGTAACCACGTACAGGCAGAATGATACGATCCAGTTTGCCTTCTTTTTCTACCAGGTAGACAGTGGCAAACTGCTCACGACGCTTGATGCCGGCAATATCTTCACTGTTAGACAGTGCTTTAGACATCGCTGGATCTTTAGCCGCTTTCAGCTGATCGTAAGCGTTAGCATCAACCGCAGTGGTGTATTCGCCAGTATTCAGGTCGATTACACGGGGTTTGATCTGGGCAAACAGCTCATCAACACTCTTGCCCGGTTCTAACAGACCTGCAGCCGCCAGAATATTGGTCTTACGGTCCAGATCCTTGTTTGCAGCCTGCTGAGACTTCAGTGCAACCGCCGCGCCGGAAACAATCACGGAGCAGACGATACACAGCAGCAGAGCTACCGTTAGCGTCTTTTTGATGGAATCGTTGCTACTAGACATTGCGCATCATTCTCCGTTTGATGTTGGCTTGAACCACGAAGTGGTCAATAAACGGTGAAAACAGGTTAGCAAACAGAATAGCCAACATAATGCCTTCAGGGAATGCTGGGTTGATCACACGGATCATCACAGTCATTACACCGATCAATGCACCAAACCAGAACTTACCGGTGTTGGTCATAGAGGCAGATACTGGATCCGTTGCCATGAAGAACATACCGAAAGCTACACCACCCAGGGTCAGGTGCCAGTACCAAGGCATGGCAAACATAGGGTTAGTGTCGGAACCGATTACGTTCAGTAGAGTACTCATGGCGAACAAGCCAATCAGTACACCTGCAACAATACGCCAGGAAGCAATACGGGTTGCCAGCAGGAAGCCACCACCGATCATAATCGCCAGTGTAGAGGTCTCACCCATGGAACCAGGCATTACACCCAGGAAGGAATCCCACCAAGTCAGCGTCTCCGCCAGGCCCGCCATGCCGTCAGCCGCAGCAACACCCAGTGCAGTTGCACCGGTGTAGCCGTCTACTGCTGTCCATACTGCATCACCAGAGATTTGCGCTGGGTATGCGAAGTACAGGAAGGCACGACCTGCCAGAGCAGGGTTAAGGAAGTTCTTACCAGTACCACCAAAGATCTCTTTAGCAACTACAACACCGAAGCTGATGCCCAGTGCTACTTGCCACAGAGGAATGGTTGGCGGCAGAGTCAGTGCGAACAGAATCGAGGTAACAAAGAAACCTTCGTTTACTTCGTGACCGCGCTTCATCGCGAACAGTACTTCCCAGAAACCACCCACAATAAAGGTGACCGCATAAACCGGCAGGAAGTACATCGCACCGTGGACCATATTGTCCCACAGGCTGGAAGGATCATAGCTGGAGAAAGCGGCGATAAACGCGTGACGCCAACCTTCTGCATCCACCATACCGGCTTCAGCCATTGCCATGTTCGCGTGGTAGCCCACATTCCACATACCAAAGAACATGGCAGGGAAAGTACACATCCACACAGTAATCATCATACGCTTCAGATCCGCACCGTCACGCACGTGAGCCGTGGTTTTGGTGGTGGAGTTTGGCGCATAGAAGATGGTATCCACAGCTTCGTACAAGGCGTACCAGTTTTCGTACTTACCGCCTTTGTGGAAGTGTGGCTCCATGCTGTCAAGCATCTGACGCAGACCCATTAGTAACCCTCCTTCACGATATTGGTCAGGTTGTTACGCAGGATAGGACCGTACTCGTACTTACCTGGACATACGTAAGTACACAGAGCCAGATCTTCTTCGTCCAACTCCAGACAACCCAGTTGCATTGCACTTTCGATATCACCGACAACCAGTGCACGCAGCAACTGTGTTGGCAGGATATCCAGAGGCATAACACGCTCGTAAGAACCTACGGGTACCATGGCACGCTCAGAACCGTTGGTATTGGTTGTTGGAGCATAATTAGTCAAACCAAACAGCTTGGATACGTAGATGTTCAGCATGGAGTGCTTGTCTTTACCAGGAGACATCCACCCCATGAACTCACGGTAATTGCCTTCTCTCAGTACACTCACTTGGGTATCGTAACGACCCAGGAAGGAGAAAGCGCCTTCCGCCGTACGACCACCAAAGACAGAACCAGAGATCAGACGCACTTTGGAACGCTCTGATACTTCACTGGAAGACAGATCTTCCAGGCTGGCACCGACACGGGTTTTCACCAGACGTGGATTTTTCGCTTCCGGACCTGCCAGAGCAACCACGCGGTCAACGTTCAGTTCACCGTTCTGGAACAGAGCGCCTACGGCGACAACGTCCTGATAACCGATGGTCCAAACCGTCTTGGAGATGCTAACTGGATCCAGGTGGTGAATATGAGTGCCCGCCAGACCTGCTGGGTGCGGACCTTCAAACTCTTCTACCACAACAGAGCCACCGGCCTGTGCTGGAATAGAGGCACCGCCCGCTTTACAGACAAATACTTTGCCATCAGTCAGCTTGGACAGTACTTCCAGACCCGCCTGGAAATCACTCTCCTGACCTTGCAGCACTACTGCAGGATCAGCCGCCAGAGGATTAGTATCCATTGCGGTTACGAAGATAGAGTTAGGAGTAGAACCCGGTGCAGGTACACGGCTAAAAGGACGTGCACGCAGTGTGGTCCACAGGCCTGATTCGATCAGGTTTTCCTGAACCTTGTCGCGACCCAGTGCAGCCAGCTCATGCTGACCGTACTTGGCAAACTGAACCTTTTCTTCCTGGTCAGCTACCTTGATCACAACGGACTGCAAAACACGACGCTCACCACGGTTAACGGCGATTACCTCACCGGCCGCTGGCGCTGTGTATTTTACACCTGGGGTCTTTTTGTCGCTGAAGAGCTCTTGACCTAGTTTAACCTGGTCGCCGACACGCACTGCCATAGTAGGCTTCATGCCTACATAGTCAGGGCCAACCACGGCAACCGAGCGCACCGGCTTAGCATTATCAATGCTTTGCTTTGGCGCCCCGGCTAAAGGTAGATCAAGGCCACGTTTGATTGTAATCATACGTCTCGCCCAATCACTTAGTTATTATTTAGAAAATAAAACGAAATCCAACTCATGATGCGATGCATCACAAGCCAAAAAATTCTTTTGCCACAGCCTTTTTGAAACTGTTTTTCGCGTATCCTGGGCCTGCCCACCCGGATCGCTCCCCAAAATCGCACATATTATAAAGACCTGATTACGGCATTGCCACTGACTACCGAGACATTTTGCCGCACTTATGGGCTCAAAAAATGTTTCTCTGATCCCTACGGGAATGAAATGGGGCTATCTTCTGAAAAAATCTGATATATCTCAAAAAAAGTGCGACTTTTTGCAAATAAAAAAAGTTCATAAAAAAAGCCCATACGACAAGCATATGGGCTTTATACAATCAGATAGCGTTCAGATCACTTACGCGAACGTCTTAGAGACAAATCGCTAACGCCTAACAGATCAGCAAAAAATACCTGAAAAACGTTAAGTGAGACGCTAAATGTTCAGATTAACGCGCTGGGAAGTGCTGAAACTGAACATTAGAGATCTGTTGCAGGATGCGAACAACCTGACAGCTGTAACCAAACTCGTTGTCGTACCATACGTACAGAACCGCTTGCTTACCGCTAACGATAGTTGCTTCACCATCAACGATACCCGCGTGACGGTTACCAACGAAGTCAGAAGAAACCACTTCAGGAGAACGCACGTAATCAATCTGCTTCTGCAGACCAGAGTGCAGAGACGCATCACGCAGGTAATCGTTGATCTCTTCCACTGAAGTTTCTTTTTCCAGTGTCAGATTCAGGATCGCCATGGAAACGTTTGGCGTAGGAACACGGATCGCATTACCCGTCAGCTTACCTTTCAGAGAAGGCAGTGCTTTTGCGGCTGCAGACGCTGCACCAGTTTCAGTGATAACCATGTTCAGCGGGGCAGAACGACCACGACGCTTCGCTTTATGGAAGTTGTCAATCAGGTTCTGGTCGTTAGTGAAAGCGTGAACAGTTTCAACATGGCCATGTACCACACCAAACTTGTCTTCAACTGCTTTCAGCACAGGAACGATAGCGTTGGTGGTACAAGATGCTGCAGACAGGATCTTGTCGTCATCACCGATGATATCGCTGTTGATACCGTGAACGATGTTTTTCAGGTCGCCTTTACCAGGAGCCGTCAGCAGTACGCGGGATGCGCCATTACATGCCAGGTGCTGACCCAGACCGTCTTCGTCACGCCACATACCCGTGTTATCAACAACAATCGCGTCGTTGATACCGTAAGTGGTGTAATCTACTTCAGCAGGAGAGTTTGCGTAGATCATCTGAACGTAGTTACCGTTGATGATCAGTGCTTTTGCATCTTCGTCAACTGCGATAGTACCTTGGAAAGAACCGTGTACAGAGTCACGACGCAGCAGGCTGGCACGTTTCTGCAGATCACCTTCTTTACCACCACGTACTACGATAGCGCGCAGACGCAGTTTGTTACCGCCACCGGCTTTCTCAACCAGGATACGGGCCAGCAGACGACCGATACGACCGAAACCGTACAGTACAACGTCTTTGTAACCGTCATCAGCACCGTCTTGGTGTTGATCAACAGCACTTTCCAGCTCTTTACGCAGGAAGGCTTCCAGATCGCCACCTTCTGCTTTGAACTTAACAGCCAGCTTGCCGATATCAACGTGAGCAGGACCCAGGTTCAGACGAGCCATAGTCTCAAGAATAGGGTGAGTGTCACGAACAGACAGTTCAGTGCCTTCTACCTGGCGTACGAAACGGTGATCCTTCATGATGCGAATCACAGACTGATTCACCATGGCACGGCCATACAATGAAGTTACAACATTGTTATTACGATACAGCTGACCAATCAGCGGAATCATTGCCTCTGCCAGAGCTTCACGCTCCTGCCAATCCTGGAAACAGTTATCAAGTACTTCTTGACTCACGGGCGGCCTCACTAAAAATAAATAAACTCAACCGAAATTGCGGGCGTATTATGAGAGCAGATGCATCAAGAGGCAAATTTTAAGCGACATTTTGCTGCCAAAGTCTATTTTGGTTAACAAATTGTCCGAAAAATCACATTAATTTAGCTCCCATATCCCAATCAAACACAACAAAAGTCGTGATATCTAATTCTGGCGGCAGCCAGAAAATCGTGTAATTGAGTGTAGATCAACTTTTGTTTCGCGCTTTATTTCATTTCCAAGAGCTTTACATTAATCCTGTGCCCCTTAGACTTACGCCTGATTTTTTGTTTTTACAGGCAGCAACGGACAGGCATATGCAACTGCAGCTACCCAGCCCATCAATTCCGGTTAAACAGGGCGATATTCGCCATTGGGGCAATCTGCCCGGCAGCGCTCAGGCCCTGCTAATCAGCCAACTGACGCAACAGCACTCCGGCTTGTTGTTTGTGGTGACTCGCTCGCAGAATGAAGCGGAGCAACTCACTGAACTGCTGGAGTTTTTCCTCGATGCCAGCTGCCCTGTACTGCGTATGCCGGATTGGGAAACCCTGCCCTACGACGCCTTCTCGCCCCATCAGGATATTATCTCTGAACGTTTGAAGGTGCTGTTTAAGCTGCCACAGCTAAAAAAAGGTATTCTGGTCGCGCCCGCATCAACCCTGATGCAACGTCTGGCCCCGGAAAGCTATATCAGCGGTTTCACCTTCCTGCTGGAAACGGAACAGAAGTTTGATGCCCAGGCCATGAGCCGACAGCTGGAACAGGCCGGTTATCACTGTGTGGAGAATGTTTATTCTCACGGTGAATACGCGGTACGCGGTTCTATTATGGACCTGTTCCCCATGGGGGCCGACAAACCGATTCGTATCGATCTATTTGATGATGAGATCGATACCCTACGCACCTTTGATCCTGAAACTCAACGCTCGGAAGATAAGATCGACAATATCCGTATCCTGCCAGCCCAGGAGTATCCGCTGGATAAAAACGGTATCGATCACTTCCGAATCAACTTCCAGGATCAGTTTGATGTCGATTTCCGTCAGTGCCCACTTTATCAGGATGTCTCTAAGGGCATTCCTTCGCCGGGGCTGGAATACTATCTACCGCTATTTTTTACTCAAACTGCCGACATCTTCAGCTATCTACCGGAAAACACCCTGTTAGTCGCCAGTAGCGAACTGGAAAGCTCGGCGCAGAATTTCTGGGAAGAGATCGAACGCCGTTACGAAGATCGTCGTTACGATATCCAGCGCCCGATTCTGGCTCCACGCCAACTATTCCTGCCTGTTGATGAGCTCTTTGGTCGCCTGAAAGGCTTCCCACGTATCCAACTGCACCAAGACACTGTTGATGTAGACAAAGCAGGCCGTATCAACCTGCCGTTTGCAACGCCTGAAGCGCTGCCTGTCGATGCGAAACAGAGCCAACCCCTGGCTAAATTGCAGCAACATCTGAAAAACAGCAGTGACCGTATCCTGTTTTGTGCAGAGTCCGCCGGTCGCCGCGAAGCACTGTTAGAACTGCTGGCCCGTATCGAAGTCCGCCCACAACAGTGTGATAGCTGGCAGGCGTTTGCTCAGTCTGACACTAATCTGGCGATCACCGTCGCCCCTCTGCTGGAAGGCATTCACTGTCCTGATGCCAGCATCGAGCTAATCAGTGAAAGTCAGCTGTTTGGTCAGCGCGTCTTCCAGAGCCGTCGCCGCCAAAAAGCCACCGATCTGGGTGAATACACCGTTCGTAGCCTGACCGAACTGCAGGAAGGCGCACCGGTTGTGCATATCGATCATGGTGTGGGTCGTTACCTGGGACTGCAGGTGATCGAGGTCGATCAGCAGAAAGCGGAATTTCTGACCCTGGAATACGCTGACGGTGCCAAGCTCTATGTTCCTGTCAGCGCCCTGCATATGATCTCCCGTTACTCTGGGGCAGGTGATGATAATGCTCCACTGCATAAGCTAGGCTCTGAGCAGTGGGAGAAAGCCAAGCGTAAAACAGCAGAGAAAATTCGCGATACCGCCGCCGAGCTGCTGGATATCTACGCCCGTCGCGCCGCCCGAAAAGGCTTTAGTCACGATAATCCAGATCAATCCTATGAAGCCTTCTCCGCCGGATTCCCGTTTGAGGAAACCCCGGACCAGATGGCGTCTATTAACGCCGTGATTCAGGATATGACCTCCGGTCAGCCGATGGATCGTGTGGTGTGTGGTGATGTCGGCTTTGGTAAAACCGAAGTGGCGATGCGCGCGACCTTTATTGCAGTACAAAGCGGAAAACAGGTAGCGATTCTGGTGCCGACCACGCTGCTGGCGCAACAACACTTTGAAAACTTCCGTGATCGTTTTGCCGATTGGCCGGTACAGGTGGAAGTGCTGTCACGCTTTAAATCCGCCAAAGAGCAGAAGGCCGTGCTGGAAAAACTGGAAAATGGTCAGGTGGATATCATTATCGGTACCCACAAGCTGCTACAGAAGGATATGAATTTCGATAATCTCGGTCTGCTGATTATCGATGAGGAACACCGCTTTGGTGTCGGTCAAAAAGAGAAACTGAAATCCCTGCGTTCAGAGATCGATATTCTGACTATGACAGCAACACCGATTCCTCGTACGCTGAATATGGCCATGTCCGGTATTCGTGATCTGTCGATTATCGCCACACCGCCAGCGAAACGTCTGTCGGTGAAAACCTTTGTTCGTCCGTTTGATAAGACGACGATTAAAGAGGCCATTCTGCGGGAGATTCTGCGTGGCGGTCAGCTCTACTTCCTGCACAATGACCTGAAAACCATTGAAAACGCTGCAGAAGATATTCGCGTGCTGGTACCAGAAGCCCGTGTCGGTGTTGCCCATGGCCAGATGCCGGAACGCCAGCTGGAACAGCTGATGTCTGACTTCTACCACAAGCGTTTTAATGTGCTGGTCTGCTCTACCATTATTGAAACCGGTATCGATATCCCCAGCGCCAACACCATTATTATTGAGCGGGCTGATAAGTTTGGTCTGGCCCAGTTGCACCAGCTGCGCGGTCGTGTCGGTCGTTCTCACCACCAGGCTTACGCCTATCTGCTGACGCCAGAAGGTAAGAAACTCACCAAAGACGCTGAAAAACGTCTTGAGGCGATCTCTCAGGCGGAGGATCTTGGCGCGGGCTTTACCCTCGCCACCCATGATATGGAGATTCGTGGTGCTGGTGAACTATTGGGCGAAGGTCAGAGCGGCCAGATGGAACAGGTGGGTTACAGCCTCTATATGGAGATGCTGGAAAAAGCCGTTGCAGCCATTAAACAGGGCAAAACTCCGGATCTGGATAAACCGCTGAATCAAGGCATTGAAGTGAATCTGCGTATTCCGGCACTGATCCCCGAAGATTATCTGCCTGATGTCCATAGCCGTCTGGTGATGTACAAACGTATCGCCAACGCTAAAGACGATACCGAGCTGAAAGAACTGCAGGTAGAGATGATTGACCGCTTTGGTCTACTGCCAGAGCCGCTAAAAAACCTGTTTAATCAGACCCGTTTGAAGTTCCGCGCCGAAGAGATGGGTATTGTGCGTATCGACTGCAATGAGGAACGCGGTACACTGGAGTTTGCCGCGGAAACTCAGGTTGAGCCCCTGACCATCGTAAAACTGATACAATCAGCGCCTCAGCGTTATAAGCTGGACGGTGCCAATAAGCTAAAATTTACCGATCTGATGAAAAAAGCCGACAGTCGCTTTAATGTCATTGATCGCTTACTAAAACAGCTTGTGCCGGAAAAGAGCTGATTTAATAAATGAGTCGTGATCTATCGGCTTAAAAATAAAAGCTCTAATAAGCACTCACACAAAAGTGTCTCTTTAGCCAATGACTTCATTCTTCAGCCGTTGGCCAAAAATATCGAAATACTTTTATGTCAGTGCGTACGATTAACTTGATAACCCTAACGCCTGGAATGGCTAAAGAACCTTATGATAAACAAGTACTTTCGCTACATTTTGCTCTCTGGCCTGCTTGCCCTGACTCTGGCACCCAGTGCTCAGGCCAGCAATGAAGGACGTCGCTACGTACTGGAAATGGTGGTTTTTTCCTATGAAACCAACTCCACCGGTGTATCCGAAAGTTGGCCAACCGATCTGCAGATCGAACTGCCAGACCGTTATCAGGGACTGCATCGTAAATCCAGCTATAGCAAATCAACACTGAATAGCTTAAAACCTGCAGATGCAAACAGCATGGGACGCTTGCCACTGAGTAAACATCAAATTGATATGCTGAAACAGGGTTATCTGCCAGAGTATTTCCTGCGTAGCAGCCGTTTATACACTCTAGGTGGTAAAAAACGTCGTTTGGCCAATCAGGATGATATCAAAGTCCTGTTCCATGAAGCCTGGCAGATGCCGGTTTATGGTAAAAACAGAAAACGTACCCTACCGATTCGTATTCAGGGCGGTCAACGCATCAACAACCGTTATGAACTGGATGGTACTATCACAGTTTCTGTCGCCCGTTATCTCCACGTGGATACCAACCTATTCCTGTCTAAATTTCAGACAGTCGAAGGGGAACCTCAAGTGAGCCAGGTGATCCCAATGCAGCAATCCCGCCGCATGCGCAGCAAGGAACTGCATTATATCGATCATCCTAAGTTTGGCATTCTGATCTACTTTACCCCTTTCCCAACCAGCTAAAGGTTGAAAAACTGATTAGTGTCTGGTTGTTTCTACAATGTGCTCAAAACCTTTGTAGAAACAATCCAGAGGCTCGCCTCCCCTCTCCCAGAACCTCAGATAATCCGGCAACTCACTCACCCAGAGTTTCAAACAATTTAAATCAAGCGCTGCAAATCGTTTATTGACGATGCGAGAGTTTATAGACCCCGTGATTTAGAGCAGGTGTGATGCTTGTTGTAATAAGTGGCGATTAATACGCCAACTAAGCCACAGCGCTACAACAGCTAAAGGAATATAAATAAAGTAAAACAACTGACGCACACTTTTTATCCGAACCCTCAATTGCTGATCAATCTCCTTCACGGCCTGAGCCAATAACTCTTCCGTTTCATGTACCGCCGCCCGCATCTCACCGTGCAAACCCAGTTCACTGCTTCGCCCTAAATCTCGTATCGCTTCGTCATATTGGATCAATCGATTGCGATACCTTTTGGCCAGAGCCAGTAGCGTTTGTTGCTGTTCTATACCTATAGACAGCCCCTCTAACTGAGCCATAAAACGTCGATGCCTTTGTTCGAACTCGGCTAAAGTATCCAGCTGCTTATAAAGTAAGAACCTCTGCTCCAGACGCTGCAACTGCAATAACGTTAACTGCGCACTGTTTTCTTCTGCCTGAACTAATGCCTGCTCCATACTAAGACTGGCCGTTTTCAGCTCCCCTGCTAAGCCCTCACTCTCCTTAAAACCTAGCTGTTTGTGAATAACTACCACATCCTGAAATAACCTGTGATAACGATCCAGTGTTTCCGGTACCTGATGCAGTTGAAAAACATCGATCCCATGTTTTTCCAGTACACGGTTTGACTGTTCAACATTATCCTGAGAGTCGTATAACAAACGTTCAAACCTTTTTACATAAAGCAGATCCCTACGACTCATAAAATCCTTTTCATGACGCCGCAATCCCAGCATATCCACTTCCAGCTGCACAACTAATGTCTCACCCTCGGCCAGCTCTTCAATATCCTCCAAAGTGCTAAAAAACAACATATAGCTGACCAACAGAGAGAACATCACTATGCCCGTATTCAAAAACAACTGATGCCTAAATAGCATGGCAAACATCCTTATACAGGGAAGGAAAGAATAGGGAAAATGACCTATAAGTACTCACAAAAAAAATGATCCGACTATTACTTCCAGCATAGAAGCAAACAGACAGAAAGAGGGGGAAATGATAAATGAGACCGCTGCTTGCCACACAAAGCAGCTAAACAAGCTAAAAATGAGGAAGAACCGCTAGAAGAACATTGAACTGTACAACGATAGGTTATTACAGGCAGAGCTGACAGATATAAACCTAGGCTTATACACACTTACACAAAAGTGTTTCGATATTTTTTAGCCAATGGCTGAAGCATGAAGCCATTGGCTAAAGAGAAACTTTGGTGTGATTGCTTATCTGTCAGGCAAGATGCATTAGTACAGATAAGAGTATCAGTAAGCTTAAGTTTTAAAGACCGAAACCACTTGATTCAAACCCGCTGCCTGAACAGAAATCTCCTGACTGGTTTGTGAGTTTCTCAACACAGAACCTGCCGATTGCTCAGTAATATCGCGAATATTGGTCATATTAAGGCCTACCTCATGGGCTACTGCGCTTTGCTGACCAATAGCAACCGCTATCCTGGAAGTCATATCCAGAATCTCACTGACGTCCGTGGTAATAGCAACTAAAGCATGCTCGGCATTACCGGCTTGCTCATTGCCTTTTTGACTCTCTTCACAACACTCACGGATCAGCTGTACGATATTTTTGGTCTGATTCTGCAGCGAGCTGATGATGTCACCAATCTCCTGAGTGGCATCCTGAGTACGCCCGGCCAAAGCCCTGACCTCATCAGCAACAACAGCAAACCCCCGCCCCTGCTCACCGGCACGAGCCGCTTCGATGGCCGCATTCAGTGCCAGCAGATTGGTCTGTTCCGCGATCTCTTGAATCACACTCAATACCGAACCAATGGTTTCACTTTCAGTGGCCAGAGCTGCGACAGAGTCTGCAGAACTATTCAAACGAGCCGATAACTGGCCAATACGATCAATGGCTTCCTGAACCTGTTGTTGACCTGTCATCGCATCATTATGAGCACCATTAACCTTAGTCGCCGCATGTTTCGTATCCTGGGAGATAGTCTCAACGGTCGATACCATCTGACTCATCGCCGTTGCCACCTGATCCGTTTCAACTTTCTGTTGCTCAATATCCTGGGCGGTTTTACGAGCATCCTGCGATAGGGAGTCCGTAGCCAGGTTCATCGCGACAACCGCCTCGTTAACCCGACAGATCACATCCTGGAATCCTGATAGCATAGTGTTCAGTGTCTTAGCCATCTCAGTCACTTCATCCCGGCCCTCAGCTTTCACTCTCAGGCTCAGATCTTTACTGGCATGAATATTCGCCACCGCTTGCTGAATGCTCTGAATCGGCAAAAAGATAGAACGACCGATAAACCAGGCAACCGCCGAGGTTAACAGCAACATAGCTGCAAACAGAAAACTGGACCATAGCTGAGCCTGATCGAGACGTGCCAACAACAATGCTTCTACAGCAGCAATACTGTCATCCAGCAAGGATTCACTGCTTTGCACCGTGCTGCGCATCTGCAAACGCAGACCTTCTTTGCTACTGAGCCCTAAATACTGCGCCCCTTCGACATAGTTGGTAAATTTTATCTGGTAGGTTTGTGCTAATGCCAACAGAGCCTGACGCTGTGTATCAGAAACAGACAGACCACCCAGCTGCTGAGTTAGCTGTTCATACAAGCCGTTAAACTTGCCTAGGTATTTCATATCCAGTCGAAGCATAAAATCTTTTTCTGCCCGACGTAACTGCAGCATGGTCACCAGAATGGCATCCGCATTCAGTTTTTTCAGCTCTGATTCAATGCCGTGCACGGCAGCACGCAGCTCTCCTGTATAACCGGATTTATGATCCAGTCCCATCTGTTCAGTCGCTTTGACGACTTGATGATAGAGATCCTGATAACGGGCAAAGGTCTGGCTCAGATTATTCAGTTCCGGCAGAGCCATATCATAACGCTCCAGCAGCTGCTGAATATTACTGAGATTAACCGTCATGTTCTGATAGGTCTGATCAAACCGATCCAGATACTTCAGATCTTTTCGAGCCATAAAATCTTTTTCATGACGGCGCAACTGCAACATATCTTTTTGCAAACGCAAAGTGTGAGCCTTTCCCTGGCTTAACTCTTTTACTGAAGACAATGTATAAGAAAACAAGACAAACATGGTGGCCATCGCAGCAATAACCACCAACGCATTTAGTGTTAATTTATGTCGGATTAGCATGGGGGAAATTCCTCATCATGTCACAGCTCTTTGGCTGTGTTCGATACAGGGCAAGCATCTTCTCACTCAAAACACTTGTTTTAAGTAGTTACTCCACACCAATTGTTACACTTATGTTACAAATTTACTACAGTACTGCAGAACTAAAATGGAGCTTATGGTCTACACCCTCATACTTCTAAAGATAGACTATTTTTCTAAAGCTCCATTTTATTCAGCTCTAAAACGACAAAACCCCTTGGAGATGATCCAAGGGGTTTTGTTTTTACTGTGACGACTCACTCAGCACTTCTTATAACAGATCTTTTCATAACATAAGTCATGCCTTTTGGAGTGATCAATTAGTCAACACTGGCCGCATTCTCTTCTACATGAATCGGCTCTTCCGGCTTAGCATTTTTATTGGCACGGTATTCGATCAGGAAGTACAACACCAGACCAGTTCCCAAGCCCCAGGCTGCACCGTGTACCGCCAGTACGACGCCCATCAGGCCAGCTACACCCATAGAGGTTGCGTTATCGATCTGCTCAACCGCTACTGCGATACACAGGTAACCGGTGATCAACAGAGTAATCGACAGTGCAATCGGCAGTACCGGCTTAAACAGGGTGATCAGCGGCAGAATAAACAGTGCAATAAAGCCTACAATCCAGAAGATACCCGCACCTGAATAGATGGTATCCATAGCGCTACGGCCGTAACGATAACGCTCCGCAATTGTCGCCATCGCACCGGTAAACAGAGGACCCGCCAGACCTGGATAAGGTGCAAAGAACGAGTGCATCAGGTTACGCAGACCGGTTACCAGGTGTACACGATCCACATCCACTTCAATCTTCTCATCTGGACGCAGGTGATCCACACGGCTCAGCAGACTCTGACCAACAATGATGTCACCGAAGGCGATGATATAAGCGATAATCGCCGTTGGAATCGCCGCAATCATCAGATCAATACCTGGCATACCAATGGTGAACGGCAGGTAATCCCAGATGGCAGTGAAGTTAGGACTGGAGATACCAAATTCCACTTCCGGCAGTTTGTACTCACCGGCGCCCCAACCAATGGCCATAGCGATCAGCATGCCTGGTACCATACCGTAACCGGCAATGGTCTTGGCCCAACGATGAGTCTCAACCCAATCACGGAAAGACAGAGAGAAGAGTACAAATGCAGTAATCAGTGCGCCCAGGCCCAGAGAGATCGGCGTATTGTAAGCACGGCCACCTTCACTGATCTCACCGGTAATCGCCGCAATACCGGCACCCAGCAAGATACCTGCTTTGATGGAGTTAGGAATGGCGTTCACCAGCTTGGAGCCTAAACGGGTCACCCCCATAAACAGGAAGACAGCAGTCACCATCAGCTGTAGTGCTACCAATGCCTTAATGGCATCTGGCCCCGGCTCAAAGCCGCCAATAAATAACAACACCACGGGGATGGCCGGTGTAATCCAACCCGGTACAAAGGGCACACCTAACAAGTTAGGCAGCATAAAGCCGATACCACAGATCACCACATAAGCCAGTGCCACATCGTATGGCAGGCCCAAGTATTTCTGCAGCAGGGGAATCATGGCCATACCGACCACAAACATCACCATGCCCTGAACCGTTTCTGCCAGTTCCCAGCGATAGTGAATAAAAGGAAGACGTATTTTAAATGGCCCGGCAGGCCAGTACGGATGTTCATCTCCGTGGTTGCGTTTTAATAGCACAGTCACACCTGTTAATTAAATTTATTGTTGCTAAGCAGCCAAACAAAAACACCTGGATCGAGCGGTCATTTCACTGACAACTGGATTAAGAAGGGCTAAAAACGTGCTTGGCAATGCATCTTGAAGCAGAGACTAAAAAGAGGCTGTGCTTGCGCCAGATTCTATTTGGCATTCACACTCGTTTTCCCAGAATTCGCTTCACATAACGCCTACGGTTTTATGATTATCGTGTGGGCAGGTCGCTACGATGGCGTTGTTTTACTGCCTTTTCGCAAACGCAACATATTAGACCTTGGTCCGATAAAAAAATGACTTCAAAGTCATATATCAGCTATTAAAATCAATGACTTAAAGGTCACAAATCAACCTACCAGACGGAAGGCTACAAACGGTAAGGGCTCAAGCACTTTCTAACAAACGTTTGAATTACAATTTCAACGGCAATGGCTAGAAAAACAACCTAAGACCAATGTATAAGCGTGATAATCTGGTTTACAAGCAGTGACTAACAAGTCATTAAAAACAATAAGTTGCAGAGTTTTTACTCCGTCATCTCCCTGTAACCCTCAGGTAATATTCAGATCCTCTGTCAGTACTCAAAACAGCATTCAAAATGCATATGCCAGACTGATCACAGCAACCTTTCTAACACCCCACGGTCACAAAAAGATCATCCAGGCTTTTTTCTGTCGCTACCGGTGTTATGCTTATGTCATAGACACTTATTAATATCTTAAGAAACAGAGAGTTATAAATGGACAGCTTCAGTGCTCGCGCTGACCAACTATCAGACACATTACGCCAGATGGAACAAAGTGCTGGCGACGATCAACTATTTGCACTGGGATATCTCATCCCCCAGTTAACTCTGGTAGCCGAATATGTTGAACCGGAAGACAATTTTGATGCGTGTTTTACCCGCTGGTTACATCAGGTCTTTGATGATGACCAGATGGTTGAAGAGGATCGCCAACAAATATTAGCGCTTTGGCAACAGGCGATTACCTTAGCCGACCAGTAAATCGCAACCGGTTCACGGCTCCAGGGATAAGGAGTAGATAATGAGCTATACAAATCAAGGTATCGATACTGTCGTTTCCCCGGAAGGCAGTCTGGAAGTTTTATCGCAAAGCGAAGTGAACCGCTTAAAGTCCACATCCGAAAATGGTCAGTATGAACTGCTGCGCGGTTGCGCCCTGGCGGTACTCAACTGCGGCAGCCATACCGACGACAGTAAAGCGATTCTGGAGCAGAACCGAAACTTTGATATCGAAGTACTGCAACAGGATCGCGGTGTTAAGCTCAAACTTACTCAAGCACCCGCCAGTGCTTTTGTTGAAGGCCTGATGATTCGTGGTATTCGCGAACACCTCTCCTCCGTTCTACGGGATATCGTTTATGTCAGTAATGAGATTGAACATAACGACCGCTTTGATCTGGAGGATTCTGAAGGCATTACCAATGCCATCTTCCATATTCTGCGTAACTCAGGCACTCTGAAGGCCAGTCAAAAACCCAGCATTGTCGTCTGTTGGGGTGGTCACTCGATCAGCCGTGAAGAGTACGACTATACCAAGGAAGTAGGCCACGAAATGGGTCTTAGAGGGTTGAATATCTGCACCGGCTGTGGTCCGGGAGCCATGAAGGGACCGATGAAAGGCGCTAATCTCGCTCACGCGAAGCAGCGTATTCCCGATGGTCGTTATCTGGGAATTTCCGAACCCGGAATTATTGCCGCTGAGTCCCCCAACCCTATCGTCAATGAGCTGGTGATCATGCCTGATATCGAAAAACGACTGGAAGCCTTTGTGCGCACTGGTCACGGTATTGTGGTCTTCCCAGGCGGTGCTGGCACAGCAGAAGAGATCCTTTACCTGCTAGGTATTCTGCTCAACCCACACAATGATGACCAACCCTTCCCGGTGATTTTTACCGGGCCCGCTAGCAGTCAGGAGTACTGGCAGCAACTGGATCAGTTTATTGCTCTGACTCTGGGACCCAAAGCCCAGAAACGCTACCGCATCATTATTGATGATTCTGAACAGGTTGCTCGTGAAATGGCAGCCGGTATTCAGCGGGTCGAAGAGTTCCGTCGGGCTAATCACGATTCTTTCTATTTCAACTGGCGTTTAAAGATCAGTCCGGAATTTCAGCAACCTTTTGACCCCAGCCACGAAAATATGGCGGCATTAGATATAAATTTAAATCAAGAAACTCATAGACTTGCCGCTAACTTACGTAGGGTTTTTTCCGGAATCGTTGCCGGTAATGTGAAAGCCACAGGGATTACTGCCATTGAGCAGTTTGGTCCGTTCCAGATCAATGGTACAAAAGAGATCATGCAACCGCTTGACTCTCTGTTACAATCATTTGTTCAACAACAGCGGATGAAGTTGCCTGGAAGCAAGTATAATCCCTGTTATGAGATAGCTCAGCAGTGACTGGAAACAACATTGACGTCCTGCAGAGCACTAAGAATTAGAAGGATTCATATGGCTACGAACCTGTAGCCATTGCACTTGGGGTCATCAATGGCAGATATGAACAAGCTGAAGCAAGATGCACTTCGGCGAAAACAAGAGTTTGAAGATAAAAAAAGGTCGGAAGAGTTCCGCAAGCAGAAGAATAGAAGCGTTAAGTCCGGTAGGCAAAAGCGCGAAAAAGCAGCTGCTGCCGCAAAACAAAAACAGGGCATGCAGAAGAAAAAGCCGAAAAAGAGCCCCGCTCGTTGGGTGGTCGATATTCTGCTGGTGCTGGGTGCCCTCCTTCTATTAATCGTACTGTTTAACCCCTACTGATCTTTTATCTTCTCTGCCAGACGGTTGGATAGCGGCTTGTTATCCAACACGGTCTGACTCTTCTATCTGGTAGTCGACCTGACCAAAGCACACCACGACAAGTTTAATCTCACGCACTATCCTGTAAGGGAACTCATTAACATCAGGTGGAAAGCGGTTGATTAAATTCGTATATTCCTAATCCATGATCTTATATACCTATGAAGTGAACTGAATCAAAATAATAAGAAAGTACCGACAGAATAGGTCTCTTCTTTCTATTAGTTTTCCCTATTCTGATACAACGTTTACCGTGACCAAGGGTTCAGCATGGTGCCATTTGACTTAATACTTGCTCTACTGACAGGTTTTCTGGCCTGTGGCTTGATGGTCTACATCAAGGATAGATATTGGGACACAAAGCCTGCTGATAATGAGCAAGAGATCCACCTGCAGTCTATTCTCGACACCGCAGTTGATGGCATCATCTGTATTGATCTGCAAGGTATTATTATCCGCTTTAACCCCGCTGCTGAGCGCTTGTTTGGTTATTCCAGCCAGGAAGTGATGGGCACCAATATCTCTATGCTGATGCCTGAACCCTACCGCAGCCAGCACGATAGTTTTCTGAAAAATTACTTAAATAAACGCAGTGAAACAGATGCCTCCAGCCGAGCCGTGGGTTTAGGCCGAGAAGTCGTGGGACTGAAAAAGACAGGGGAAACCTTTCCCTTGTATCTGGCCGTAAGTGAAGTCATTACCGATCAGAAAATCTTCTATACCGGTATCGTCAGAGATTTAACGGAAGAAAAACGCAACAAGCACGCTCTGCAAGAAAAAACCGATTACTTTAACGCTCTGATCAACAACTCTTCTGAGTTATTGGCCATTCTGGATCTGGAAGGCCGGGTTATCGTTGCCAATCAGATTGCCCTGAATATTGCCCAACAAAGTTTGGAGAATCTGAAAGATACCTATTTCTGGCAAGGTCCCTGGTGGCACCATGATGGCAGTCAACAAATGAGGGTCAAACAGGCCCTGGATAAAGCAGCAAAAGGGATCAGTTCCCACTTTGAAGTTACTCATAAAGATCCTTTTGGCCGAACGCTATACATAGACTTCAAGCTCACACCTATTTTTGATAATCAAGGTAAGGTGATCCTGCTATTGCCGGAAGGTACGGATATCACCCCGCTAAAAAAAGCTGAAAGTAAATTATCTCACGCTCTGGATGAACAAGATGCCATCCTGAACAGCCAACCCGGTGGTGTAATCAAGCTCAGCGCCGATGGTACTCTGCTCTACGTCAATCAGGGTTTTAGGGATCTCTATGATTTTCCTGCCACTCTGGCTCAGGCAGGTCGTCCTATTCAGGATATTTTTCACTTTATGGCTAATCGAGGAGATCTGGGCCAAGGAGAAGAAGATCTCTTGGTTGAACAGGCTCTGGCTAACTTGCAACAGCATAAAGATTCCAGTTACCAACGCAGTCTAGCAAATGGCCGGGTCTTGGAGATTTTCTGCAATGAGGTCTCGGATCAGGGCAGTATTCTGACCATTGTTGATATCACCCAGAAAAACCAGGCTCAGGAACAGATGTTTTGCCTGATGGAATCCAGTCCTGTAGGGGCTGCCGTTGTTAGAGAAAACGGTGAACTGGCCTACTGTAACCAAGCCTTACTTGATCTGCTCAGTTACTCCTCAGAAGAGCTATTAGGCCATAAAGCGATTAATCTGTTTGCCGAAAGCTGTGATCTCCCCAATCTCATGCAGCGCCTGGAAGGCAATGATCAACTGCTGGATATCGATACCAAGCTAAAAACCCGTGATGGCTCCCAGCTCTGGGGAGAACTCTCGATCTATAAAGCAGAGTACGATGACAAGCCCGCCTACTTCGCCTGGTTATACGATATTACCCAGCGAAAAGAGGCCGAGCAGACTCTGGCACAAGCAAAAGAAGCTGCAGATAACGCCAACCAGATGAAGAGTGATTTCCTGGCCAATATGAGCCATGAGATCCGTACACCGATGAATGCCATTATCGGCTTAAGCCAACTGGCCTACGAAAATGATCCGGATTCCAATCAGGCCAACTATCTGGATACTATTCATCAATCGGCTAAAGGCCTGTTGGGCATTATCAACGATATTCTCGACTTCTCTAAAATCGAAGCCGGAAAGCTGGATATCGAAGCCTCTCCCTT
Organism: uncultured Oleiphilus sp.; assembly: GCA_964342385.1. Lineage (GTDB taxonomy): Bacteria > Pseudomonadota > Gammaproteobacteria > Pseudomonadales > Halomonadaceae > Oceanospirillum. The sequence continues at coordinate 104,536 of CAYFGP010000002.1, forward strand.
TGATCTGGATGAAGTGATCGAATACCTGGCCCGTATGACCAGCTTGAAAGCGGAAGAGAAAGGCCTGGAACTCTTGTTCTCCTTCCCAACCGATATACCACGCCTCTTGGTTGGCGACTCCCTGCGCCTGGGCCAGATATTACTGAATCTCTGTACCAATGCCATCAAGTTCACCGATTACGGTGAGGTGCTGGTTCAAGCCAAAGTTGAGCTCCTGAACGGGCAAAATATCCAACTGCATTTTGAGGTAAAAGATACAGGCATCGGTATGTCACAAGAACAGATTGACAGTCTGTTTAAGCCGTTTACCCAAGCTGATGCCTCCACAACACGCCGTTTTGGCGGTACAGGTCTGGGGTTAGCCATCTCCAAACATCTGGTTGAACAGATGGGTGGACAGCTCAGTGTGGACAGCCAGCTTGGCCAGGGCAGCTGCTTTAGTTTCAGTATTCAATGCCAGAAACAACCGGATACCCAGCAGAAAAATATGCTGCTGGATGATGTCGATAACCTGAAGGTGTTGGTCGCTGATGATAATGAACACGCCAGAGAGATCATTGGCACCATGATCACCAGCTTTGGCTTTCAGGTTGATTATGCTCACAACGGTAATCAGGCGCTCTCTATGCTAACTCAGTCTGATTCGGCCTATGACCTGGCTGTCATTGACTGGCAGATGCCTGATCTTGAAGGCACTGAGTTGATCCAACGCTATCAGGATACTCCACAAGACAAACATACCCGTTGTATTCTAGTAACAGCCCATGGTCGCCAATCCTTTGGCTGGCTGCGCAAGCAACCTGGTGTCGCCGATCTTATCTTGAAACCGGTTAATGCCTCCCTATTACTAGACAGCATGGCAAATCTTCTGGGAGCGGATCAGATTCATCGTGCAAGTAAACAGAGTCATATTCAGGATTACTGCCAGCAGCTGGCCAGCATTGCAGGGGCACGTGTTCTGGTGGCAGAAGATAATATGATCAATCAACAGGTCGCCCTGGAATTATTGGAAAAACGCGGTATGCGGGTCACCCTGGCAAACAATGGCTGGGAAGCCGTGGAGTATCTAAAAGAAGAAACCTTTGATCTGATGTTATGTGATATTCAGATGCCCATTATGGATGGCTATCAAGCCACAGAGCAGATCCGGCAACAACTGGCGCTGGCAGAACTGCCCATTGTAGCGATGACAGCCAATGCCATGACCGGCGATAAAGAGCGCTGTCTGGAAGCCGGCATGAATGAACATATCAGCAAGCCCGTAGACCCGGATACCCTGACGGAAAGTCTGATCCGTTGGATCAAACCGAGACCGGCTACAGACTTTCCGACTCAGCCCAACATAGAGTTAGTGGAAAAGGCTTCCGAGATAGAGTTACCGGCAGAACAAACCTGGTTGGCACATATTCCAGGCTGTAATCTGGAACAAGCCTTACGTAAGTTAAGTGATGATCCGGAATTGATGGAAGACCTCTTACAGGACTTTCTGATCAACTATCACGATGTGCTGCCAACCCTGAATAATATCCTGGAAAATATGCCAGATGCGGAGCATAGTCTGCGTTTGATTCATACGCTAAAAGGTCTGATGGGAACCTTTGCCTTTACCGAAGCCGAAGCTGCGGCGATTGAGTTAGAGCAGGCGATGAAGGCGGGCAACGATACCGCAAGCCGACAAGCTTATCAGACGCTGAATCAAACCCTGGCACCCATTCAGGAGTATCTGTTACAGCATCTGTCCTAGCACCTGTTATGACACTTGTTTTAGTTCTGGTTTAGACACGACTCTAATGCCTGAACTAAGCGGGCTAACGACTGCGGATTATCAACCAGTCCAAAACGCAGCCAGGAGTTTTGAGCAAAATACCGTACCCAAATGCCTTGTTGTGCCAGTTGCTGCTGTAATTGCTGAGCATCGGGGTGATAACAGGTATAAAACAGCGAGGTATGACCGATTGCTCTGCCCTGAGATTGAGGCTGGGACTGAGACTCAAACACGCTGTCCAGCTGCTGCCTCTGCAAAGTCATCTGTGCGCTAAGCTGAGCTCTGGCTCGACCGTGCCACTCCCGATCCAGTAACAGCTGTTGTGTCAGATAGGCACTGACACCATTCAGGTGCCAGGGGCCTAACCCCTGACGAATAGGCTCCAGCAACGTCTGATGACATAAAACAAAACCACTGCGAATCCCGGCCAGGCCAAAAAACTTCCCAATGGAACGCAGTACTATCAGCCCGTCTTGCTGAGCCTGTCGCGCTAAAGAACACTCAGCCTGCTCCTGCTCGGCTAAAGCATCCATAAAGGCTTCATCCACAATCAACCAGCCATTACGGCTCGCCAGTCTCTGTTGCAGCTTGAGCAGACGCACCTGGGGATATCGCTGCCCACCAGGATTATTGGGATTAATCACGACAACGACATCACACATCTCTGCCGCTTGCTCCAGCTCATCATCACAGTAAATCATCACCTTGTGACCGGCTTTTAGCCAGCACCAGGCGTGTTCCTGATAGCCGACCTCAGGCACAGCAACACAAGCGTTGTGCCTTAATTTGGGCAAGAGCTCAATAATCTGCTGGGAACCACTGACCGGCCAAAGCGATTCCTGCTGATAATACTCAGCCGCAACGGTCAGCAGAGCGGAGTAGTCTTCAGGCAGATGAGTGAAACAGTCAGTAGGTATCTGTGGAATTGGCCAGGGTTGAGGGTTTAATCCCGCCGACAGATCTAACCAATCATCCGGGGAAATAGCGCTATGCTGGGCTTTTGCCCGTGCCAGATCACCGCCGTGTTGGGGTGGCGACTGCCAGTTAAGTGTTTTCATTCAGTTCTTTCATTAAAGAGTTATCACAGTGGCTCGCTTATTCAGGACTCTATTAGGTTTTATCAAAAGCTTGATCAAAACACTTTCGAAACACTTGATGAAAAAACCTTATAAATAAAGCACCCAATATATGACAGCGACACCACTCAGGACACATAACCAAATCCACTGACTTCTCAGCAGCAGCTGTACCGTACGCTGAATATCATTGGCTTCAGGGGCCCGGCTGACACCTAAAGCAGGACGCTCTTTCCATTGACCATGGTAATTATCGCCACCACCTAAAATGACTTTCAGTGCACCGGCACCCGCCGCCATCACAGGACCTGCGTTAGGGCTTTCCCACTGCCCGCCCTGATACTGCCAACAGCGAATGCCCCAGTGCCAACTGCCACAACAGCAATAAACCACCGCCGTTAAACGAGCAGGAATATAGTTCAGCACATCATCCAAACGTGCCGCAGCCCAACCAAAGTGCAACATACGTGGTGTCTTATAGCCCCACATGGCATCCAGTGTATTGGCCAAACGATACAGCACTACACCAGGCGCACCGGCCAGGGCAAACCAGAACAGAGGAGCAAAAATAGCATCACTACCATTTTCCAGACCGGATTCAATAGCAGCACGGGAAACACGATGAGCATCCATATCAGAGGTATCCCGGCTGACAATCCAACCCACCTTTTCTCTTGCCTGCTGTAAATCACCACTCTGCAATGGTTGATAGATCCACTGCAGGTGCTCTGCCAAACTGCGGGCGCCCAGGGCAAAATAGAGGCATAGAGCATTTACCACTAACAGCACAATAAATAGGATCAGCTGCGTTAGTACCGACCATAAACCCTGTCCTTGCTCCTGACTCACCTCTGTTGATAAATCACTCGGCAGAAGCAGATCAAGAACAGTCACCGGAGCGGAGAAATAAAACAAGACGCAGGGCAGAGGTAACACCAATAGACACCAGCTGATTAAGCCGAGTAAACGATTGGCCCATTTATCCTCTGCATCTGCTGCATCACTATTCACGTCACTGCTATTCAATTCACTGCTATCAGCCTTATCGTTATCCATCTCATGGCTATGCCCATTGTCGCTATCTTTGCGGGTCTTTTGAGCAGAAGCAGGATTTTGTCTTAACTCTAACCAGCTGGCCAGATTACCAAAACCCACCAAAGGGTGGAGACGGGAAGGTTCACCCCATAAACGATCCAGGCACCAGCCTAACCACAACGCCAGCACAATAATTTCTGGAGAGAAAAACAACATAGCCTTGAGTATCCTTTAGGGTTTAACCCAATTCTGTCTGATCAGGGTTTTATCTTGGTTAGACGAGTTTGTCTGGCTTGCATTACGGCAGACAACGGAGCTGATAAATAAGCGATTGGCTGAGGTTATCCCGCTACAAAGCAGGTATTATAACTTCAGTCGTAGAAACCCACTAATGAGTTGTATCTAAAGGATTTTTCAATGCGTTCAGCCACGCTGATGATTCAAGGCACCACCTCAGATGCCGGAAAAAGCGCCGTTGTCACAGGCCTATGTCGTCTACTGGCCCGCAAAGGCATCAGTATTGTTCCTTTTAAGCCACAAAATATGGCGCTCAACAGTGCGGTCACTGTAGACGGTGGTGAGATTGGCCGCGCTCAGGCGGCTCAGGCTCAAGCCTGTTATCTCAAGCCTCATACGGATATGAATCCTGTGCTACTGAAGCCTAACTCCGACACCGGTGCTCAGGTAATTATTCAGGGCAAGGCGGTGACCAATATGAACGCCAGGGTGTACCACAACTATAAAAAAGTGGCGATGGATGCTGTACTGGATAGCTACCAGCGTCTGCAGCGGCAATATCAGGTGATTTTGGTAGAAGGCGCAGGCAGCCCGGCAGAGATCAATCTAAGAGACCGAGATATCGCCAATATGGGTTTTGCTGAAGCGGTGGATTGCCCGGTATTGATCGTGGCAGATATCGATAAAGGTGGGGTTTTTGCCCATCTGGTCGGTACTCTGGATCTACTGTCAGCCAGTGAACAAGAACGTACTAAGGGTTTTATTATCAACCGTTTTCGTGGTGATATCTCCCTACTGCAACCGGGTAACGATTGGCTGGAACAGCGCACTAAAAAACCTGTGCTGTCTGTTCTGCCCTATCTTCATGGTTTATGTCTGGAAGCCGAGGACGGTGTTAATCAAGCTCCCGACCAAGCCAAAGAAAAAGACAACCTGCGTGTGGTTGTCCCTGTTTTTCCTCGCATCAGTAATCACACCGATTTTGATCCCCTGCGTCAGCACCCCCAGGTGGATTTTCACTTTGTGCCCTCGGATCAAATACCACCACCGGCAGATCTGGTGATACTCCCCGGCAGTAAAAGTGTGCAGGCCGATCTCAATTGGCTGCGTCAGCAAGGCTGGGAAGGTTACCTACAAAAACATCTGCGTTATGGCGGTAAGCTGTTGGGGATTTGTGGTGGCTGGCAGATGCTGGGTCAATGGCTACATGATCCAGAAGGTATTGAAGGCGAGGCGAAAAGCATTCCTGGCCTGGGTTATCTGGAGACCGAAACCACACTGGAAAAAGAGAAGCAGCTGAAAAATACTCAGGGTAGCCTGCTACTTGATCCGGCGCTGAATATTCCCGTCAATGGTTATGAGATCCATGCCGGTATTACCACGGGTTCAGCCCTCAGCCAGCCTTTGCTGGAGCTGGCATCCGGCCCTGATGGCGCTGTTTCTGAGGATAAACAGATTGCCGGTTGCTATCTGCATGGCCTATTTGATCAGCCCGAGGCCTGCCAGGCACTGCTGCAATGGGCCGGGTTAGAGCAAGCCAAAACATTTAATATTCATGCCCTTTACGACGCCTCCATTGACCGTATAGCCGATGCCATCGAACAACATATGGATATGGCAGCATTGGAGCAGCTACTGAACTTATCTGCAGGCCAACTGCAATCCCAAGCGGATTTATAAGCACTACTCAGAATCTAAAGACCAGCAAGCTCTCAATTAAAATGCGTTATGCTGGTCTAATTCCAACAGATAACTGTAACTGACCACACAGTTTCTGCCCTGAGATTTGGCTTTATTCAGCGCCAAATCAGCCTCTTTAGTTAAACGGCTGATACTGGCTTCATCAGCCTGGCAACTGCTTAGGCCAAAACTGGCACTGATATGAAAGCTAAGATCCTGCTCATTATGGTTATGTAATATCACTGCCCTTTGCTGAATACGTAGCCGTAGTGACTCGGCTTCCAGTAAAGCTTGATCCTCACTCATATCCAGGGCAAACAGGGCAAAGGATTCCCCTTCCATCCGGCAAACCCAGTGTTCTTTCTGGCACCACTGCTCCAGTAACAAAGCAACATCCTTCATTACCTGATCCGCAGCAAAAAAGCCGTATTGGGCACTGATCTGCTTGAACCGGTCAATATCCAGTAAAATCAAAGCAACGGGCTGCTCAGACAATACCATGCCCTGTACACGCTGCTGGCACTCCTTCTGAAAAGTGCCGTGTCGAAGTAAGCCGGTGAGTTCGTCATACCGTTGCAGATACTTTAATTCATCCTGAATCGTATCCAGCTCATCCACCTTGGTAGCCACTTCCCCGCTAACCAGATCAACCCGGCTCTGTAGCTTATCCCGCTGCGCTGCTAAACGCTGGTTAAGTTGTTCCAAGTGGGCCTGTTGTCGGGTTCGACTCACCGCTAACAGGAATATCTGCACAATAATAAAACAGACCAATCCCATGGGTAGCCAGTCACTGCCACTTAACCATTGTTGATACAGTAAGACATCATGAATAGCAGTCAGCACACATAAACCGACCACCATCGCCTGCGGTAATAGACTGCGCCAATGTTGCTGACGGTGCTTCACTAAATAAGCCATGGCAATAATCAGCAAGAATAGATGCCACAACATCAGTGGTGACTCCAGCCATACAATCCCTCCCTGTGGAATCAGCAGCAATAGAGGCGATAAACACAGCTGCGACCACAACATTCTCCGCATCCAGGCAGGAGCAACCAAATCCAGGTGGCTTTGTAACCAAAAGATAAAACAGGGCACCAATAAACTTTGAGCCATACAGTTCAGTCGCAATGCCCACAGCCATTGATCCTGCAGCACAAACCAGCCCATCACCGTATAGCCTTCGCTGTAGATATACAGCGTAACCGCTAGGCTAAACAAGCTTAAAGCCCATAAACCTTTTTCGTAGCGATAGCGCACCAAAAATTGTAAAAAGAACAGCACTGCAGCAATGGCTGCCAGGGCACCAGCCAAAGCTTGCTGCAACTCACCAGAGGCAAAGTATTCCTGCACAAAGCCGGCATCCCCTAACAACAGACTACGAATCGGGGCCGGCTCAGCATCAACCAGATTAGCTAACTGTAGAATCAAAACACCTCGGCTATGTTGCTTAGGCAGGTACGCCAAACGGTGTCCTGCATAAGGGGTAAACAGCGCCTCATTTTGGCTGACTTTGCCACCCGAAGCGATCAACTGGTGATTCCAAAACAGCTTAAAAGCCGTCGCCATCTCAGGAATAAAGATCGCCAGGGGCTGTTCAGGTAGATGCCTTAACTCCAGTACATAGGTGGCGTAACACCCCTCTTTTGTCTGCAAAGCCATATGTGAGCAATCCAGCAACCCTTGGGGTAAAAACTGATTGGTCGGAATAGGACGACTACTGAGATCTTTTAACAACAGCAGCTGTTGGGGATAAAACAGCCACTCCCCCTGAATAGCAAACAGCTCATTACTATCAAAAGGCCAGTACTGCAGATCCAACACACCATTCTGTGCTTCCAGCTCTGAGTGATCACTCCAGGCCAGAGGAGCTTTTATCGAACACAGCAACAGGCATAACATCAACAAAGTACCATGCCATGACGCAAGAACGAGTGAGGGAATACGTGCAGTTGATATAGCTTTATCAGTCATCACTGTAGCCTCTGCCCTTCACAACAGCCCTATCGCCCTCTGTGTTAAACACAGTTTCAGCCTGAGTGTTAAAGTCTTTTTCTGGCAAGACCTTTGCCGCTCTTACACTTGTTTTCTGGGAGCGTTGTTTAAACCTGCGCTTATTTCTCTGGTGATGCACATCATCAGCCGCTCTGGCCAAGAGTGTGTCTAAAGAAACCTCATCATCACTTGTGCTACTGGTAATGCCCACCGATACGGTGAAACGAAATACCTCTCCGGGCTGACTTAAGATAGGCACCTGCATACGCGCCACATCCTGCTGTATCTTCTGAGCCACTTTAGCGGCCTGCTCAGCATCACTCCCCCCTAACCAGAAAACAAATTCATCACCACCGTAGCGGGCAGGAATCCAATCAAATTTCCCTTCACTTGCCTTGGTTAATAGTTGAGCAACCCGATACAGCACACCTTCAGCAAACTCTCGGCCATGCTCATCATTGATTTGTTTAAAGTGATCAATATCAATCATAACGACCGAAAAGCTACTGCGCTGATTACGATCAATACGGCGCATAATCTGCTGAATAAACGCATGACGATTACTCAAGCCTGTCAGTTCATCTTCACTTTGCAGCTGTTGAAACTCGACGCGTTTTTGCTCCAGCTCTCGATTTCTCAGCTGCAGTTCCTGAGTATCCTCATTGAGCTGATTTTCCAAGGTGGCCGTATCATCCTGTAAACGGTGATTTAACTGGATAATCCACAACTGCTCGTGAGTGCGGAAAAAAGCCAAAAACCCCACCTGAGAGATCAGAAAGAGTAATACCCCCAACGGCATCAGACTGGTATCGGTTCCCCCCCAAAAAAACGCGTCTACCCGGCCCAAAAAGAACACACCCAAGTCATGCAAGATACTGGCAAATAACGCAAAACCACCAAAGGCCAGAATACGAATGCCCGCACGATTTAAGAGAAATAAGCGCACCACTATCGCTACCGTTAATAGGATACATGCACTCATATAGGCCAACAGTGGGTACAAAAGTTCGGTAAATAACACGCTGGGTGTAAGCAGAATCAATAACAGCAGAAAGAGTGATAACCAAGGCAGATATTTTGCTAACCCCGGTTGTGCATCCGACTCATATAGCGCCCCCAACCATTTAATAAACAAGGGGATAGCACAGGCAAAACCAATGTATTCAAGACGAACGGCGATCTCCCAGGGGAAAGCATCAAACAGGGTTGCAAAAGCCCCTAACCCTGTCGTGCCTGTGTAACCTGCCAGCACTAGTGCAAACAAGGCGATCCATAACAGCTCTTTATGTTTCGGTACATGGGCAAACTCCAGCAGCATTAAAACCCCTGCCAGTAATGCTAGGCAGATGACCACGCCTTCCAGCAAGATATTATTACGGTAATAAGCCTGCCAATGTTCATAAGGGGCTATGATCATCGCTTCGTGAACTCCGCCCCTGGCATGGCCATAATTACTCACCTGCAGTGTGAGCCGAGCATCGGGTCTTAACATGCCCAGATACACTACCTTATCGCCAAAATAGCCTTCTATCTCATCAGGGTGTACCGAACTGACACCACCAGAGGCAATTTCTCTGTCATCCAGAAATAAACGAAAGCTGTTTTTAATCTCAGGAATCAGTAAACCCAGCTCGATCTGTTGTGGAATATCACTTAATGACAACACATACGTCGTAGCATGACGCCTGGGCCCGGTTGAATGCCAGACATCCGGCACGGCGATCGGTGAGGAATGCACCATATTTTCAGCGACAGCTTCAGGGTTTAATAACTGATCGGGAAAACTGAGCCATTGACCGGATAATGGCTGTGGAAGGCTGGTTTGAGGGTACCAGAAAGTCAGGGAAAGCTGCCCTTGTTCCGCCTGTAACGTCAGTGTTTCACGCTTTCTTTGATCCAGATTCAGTACAAAATAACTGGATAATAGTAACAACAGACTAATGTAGAAAAAGCCACTTAACAGGCCGCTATCCATACGAAAATGGCGCATCAAAACTCCGCCTGGTCCCATCCGAAAGGCCTAAGAATTTACCATAGAAGCCCGCTCAGCCAAACGACAAAATTTCTTACTATGATTGCTATTGCCAGCAGCAAAAGTGCCTGCTTTTTTAGCATTAATTAATTTTTCTCTATCTCTTTGGTGAATAAGAGCAATGCCAGAGCACACAAGTTTGTTACACTCGCGCTTTTGCGCGAAATAAAAGTTATGCAAACAAGAACACTACGCTCTGATGCCATGCTACTGGTTACGGCTGCGATTTGGGGTTTTGCCTTTGTCGCCCAACGGGTCGGTATGGATTATGTCGGTCCTTTTACCTTTAACGCCTCCCGCTTTTTCCTTGGGGCGATCTCCCTGTTACCTCTGCTCTTGCTGATCAAACCGGAACCGGTGCAAGCAGATCCTGATCAACAATTTAAAGATCAACAAGGTAGCCATAAGAAACGTATGCCGTTGTGGCTAGGGGGCTTTCTGGCAGGTCTGCTGCTGTTTATGGGCTCCACTTTCCAGCAGGTGGGCTTGCAGTACACCACAGCTGGTAATGCCGGTTTTATTACCGGGCTTTATATTATCCTGGTACCTATTATCGCCCTGCTCTGGGGACAAAAAACTGGCAAACATACCTGGTTTGGCGCACTACTGGCGGTCTTAGGCTTATATATGTTAAGTGTCACCGATGACTTTACCCTGGCCTATGGTGATCTGCTTCAGCTGATTGGTGCGGTATTCTGGGCGGGCCATGTGCTATTAATCGGCTGGCTGTCTCCTAAGATGGATGCTCTGCGACTGTCTATCGTGCAGTTTTTTACCTGCGGCATTATCAGTCTGATTGCAGCCTTTATGACAGAAACGCCCGAGGTTGGCTCAATTATCGAGGCTTGGCAGCCTATCGCTTACGCCGGTCTATTATCCGTGGGTGTTGCTTATACCTTGCAGGTGTTTGCCCAGAAAGAAGCCCCAGCCTCTCATGCCGCAATTATTCTGAGTTTAGAAGCGGTATTTGCGGTGATTGGCGGTTACCTGTTCCTGAACGAGCTATTAACAATGAAAGGTCTGATGGGTTGCGGCCTGATGCTAGCCGGTATGCTGGTATCTCAGTTTGAACCCAAGAGTAAACATCAGGTAGAAACCGCACACTAGCTTTGAATCCGCTACGAAGTGAGGCTTGTGTGCCTCACTTCGAATAGGCTGTTGAGCAAATAACGGATAAGGCTTCGATCACAACTCAAGCGCGGGCCCCTTTAGCACCTGTGGCAAACCCGCAGTCACAAACACCACCTGATCAGACAGCGCTGCGATACGCTGATGCAAACGCCCCGCTTCATCGACAAAACGCCGGGCCAGAGCATTATCCGGTATGATGCCTTGACCCACTTCATTGCTAACCAGAATCAGCTCGCCCTCAACCCCATTGGCCAGAAAATCCAACAGATCCTGCTGTCTTTGTGCCAATTGCTCCTCATCATCCAGCAGTAAAACATTGGTCAGCCATAACGTCAGGCAATCCAGCAAGACACAGCCCTGTTGGGCCTGCTCAGCAATTACAGGAATAATCTCTAGCGGCTCTTCGGTAAAAGGCCATTCCTGCGGGCGGCTTTGCTGATGATGCTCCACCCGCTTAGCCATCTCTTTGTCCCAAACCTGAGCAGTCGCCAGGTAATGCACCGACAAACCCGATGCCTGAGCCAGTTGCTCTGCCAGTCCACTTTTACCGGAACGGGCACCGCCTAAAATAAAACGTATCACTCAGCTCTCCACTAATGCTTTGCTACCCACGGGTTGCCGTTAAACGTTGCAAGTAACCGCTATCGTTCACTGTTTACGATTAATTATTCAGGCACACTAATTGTGATACTGAACTTTCTAATTAAGCGTCTCTCTTACACATAAACCCATGAAGGAAATGAGCCGTGAAATATATCACCTATCTGCTTGCAGGCATCAGTTTAATATTATCCACCTTGGTTCATGCCCAACTGCCTGAGCAACCTCACCTGATTGTACAGGCAGAGGCCAGTGAATCCGTATTACCAGATCAGGTCACCCTGGATGTCACCATTGAGAATGTCAGTCCTTTACTGCAAAAAGCACGCAAGAATGTCGAGCAACGCAGTAAACAACTGCTTAAAGAGATCCGACGCTACAACTTATTTGAAGAAGATATCGACGCAGGCCAGATCCAGATTCGCCCAGAATACCGTTGGAATAACAATCAACAAGTTCAGGTAGGCACACGAGTCAGCCGCAATATGCGCTTTGTGATGCGTGATCTACGCCGCTACCCAGACCTACTGGATGCGATTACCTCTGTCCGCATTAACTCGCTAGCCAAAGTCACGTTCGGCTACAGTAATGCCGAACAGCTCAAAGAGCAGGTATTAGATCAAGCGATCCTAAATGCTAAAAACAAAGGCCAGCGTATGGCTCGTCAACTGGGGCAACGTATCAGTCGGGTCTACAGTGTCGAAGAGATTAGCCCTGTAGTGCCTGTACAACGTGGTATGGCCAGCAGTGCAGCGATATCGAACGGCAATAGAACAAGCACCTCTGATTATCAGCCTGGAGAAATCAACTTCCGCAGTGAAGTACGCGTCGTTTTCTACTTGCAGTGATACTGTTTGAGATGCCTTCTATTCATTAATCGCTAACCTAGTGTTCCCATTGAGTGAAATCCTAATTTTACCAATAGAATCATGCAGTTAACTAACAACAGGATAACTTAGGTTAGCGGAAACCTTTTAAAACAATAAGTTATCCCATATATTGGCTTTATCTGGACAAGAAAGTGGCACGATTAACAGCATTCAATCAGAGGTTAGCGACTTTTAAGGTTTTAGGCCTCGTACGTCGTGATATACAGAACAGGCTGTGCAGCGAAACCCGAGCCGTGTAGGCTATTGAGACTTGTTCTCTGGCGCGCTTTTCGTTAAGAAGCCTGGTGCAGCGAAACCCGAGCCGTGTAGGCTATTGAGACTTTTGTTCGTCGATTACAGTCTGAGTAACCCACGTGCAGCGAAACCCGAGCCGTGTAGGCTATTGAGACAATAATCGCGTCTGAATCTCTTTGAATTGCTGCGTGCAGTGAAACCCGAGCCGTTTAGGCTATTGAGACGATTTTACGGACTACAAAAGACATAATTTTTTTGTGCAGCTAAACCCGAGCCGTGTAGGCTATTGAGACCCCATAATCATTATCAAACTCAGCATCCAAGAGTGTGCAGCTAAACCCGAGCCGTATAGGCTATTGAGACATATCAACTGCATTGACTAATTCAACAAACACAACGTGCAGCGAAACCGAGCCGTTTAGGCTATTGAGACTCTTCAAACAACCTACCTAATGTATACGCCCCTCGTGCAGCTAAACCCGAGCCGTTTAGGCTATTGAGACTCCTGTACGTTAGCCATAGTTGGGCTGTTTTTAGTGCAGTGAAATCTGAGCCGTTCAGGCTATTGAGATATGCATTGCGCCAGCATCTGTCTGTTTTTGGGGCGCAGCGAAACCCGAGCCGTTTAGGCTATTGAGACTCCCAATGATTGATGTTCCTATTGAAGTATGTTTTGCAGCGAAACCCCAGCCATAAAAAAACCACCTAAGTGACAATCACTTAGGTGGTTTTTTTGATCAGTGTGATCCGACCTAACTCAAATACAGTTCAGATCAAGTCAGGTCAGACCCACACAGATAACCGACAAGCAGCTTAGATCTTGGCTAGACCTCGGGCCAGGTCAGCTTTCAGGTCGTCCAGCGTTTCCAGGCCTACTGCGATACGAAGCAGACCATCAGTTACACCTGCCGCATCACGGTCTTCCTGAGTAATACGCGCATGTGTCGTGGTGGCCGGGTGAGTAATGGTCGTTTTGACATCACCCACGTTCGCCGTAATAGACATCATCTGAGTATTATCAACTACAGTCCAGGCACCCTCTTTACCGCCACGCACTTCGATAGACAGTACCGCGCCAAAGGCACTTTGCTGTCTTTTCGCCAGTTCGTGATCCGGGTGAGATGGCAGACCTGAGTAGTTCACCTTCTCAATCTGCGGTTGCTGTTCCAGCCATTGTGCCAATGCCAGGGCATTTTCACTTTGGGCTTTCATACGCAGATTCAGAGTTTCCAGACCTTTCAGGAATACCCAGGCGTTAAATGGGCTCAGGCTTGGACCACAGGTACGCACGAAACCGAAGATCTGTTCCATATCATCGTTATTGCCCACAACCACACCACCAACACAGCGGCCCTGGCCATCCAGATATTTGGTTGCAGAGTGAATCACGATATCCGCACCCAGCTCCAGAGGACGCTGCAGTGCTGGCGTACAGAAACAATTATCCACAACCAGTTTCGCGCCCTTGCTGTGTGCAATCTCTGCGATCTTGGCGATATCACCCAGTTCGCACACTGGGTTGGATGGTGTTTCCAGGAAGTACAGCTTGGTGTTATCCGTCGCAGCTTGTTCCCAGCCCTGCAGATCACCCAGATCCACATAGCTGATCTCAAGACCAAACTTCTTCATATACTTCTCGAACAGGTTCACGGTAGAACCAAAGATATTACGAGAAGCTACGATATGGTCACCGGATTGCAGCAGAGACAGGCAGGTGCTCAGAATCGCTGCCATACCGGATGCTGTACCTACTGCACGCTCACCGCCTTCCAACGCCGCGATACGCTGTTCGAACATACGCACCGTTGGGTTAGTAAAACGAGAGTAAACGTTACCCGGTACTTCACCGGAGAAACGCGCTGCAGCTTCCGCCGCAGAGCCAAAAACAAAGCTTGAGGTCGGGTAGATGGCCTCACTGTGCTCACCTTCCTGCGAGCGGGTTTGACCGGCGCGTACGCCTAAGGTCTCCAGCCCCCAGTCCTGAGCATCAATATCAAAATCAGGCATCGTTATTCCTCACTCAGTGCCGTCGTTGTGCATATCGATCACCGCATCCACTTTTGGATTGGCGTCGGATTTGGCACTGTCGTTACGTTCCGCTTCAATGGCATCCAAATAGTTCTGGTCGATATCGCCGGTCACGTATTCAGCGTTAAATACGGAGCAATCAAAGCCTTCCAGCTCTGGGTTGCCTTCTTTACCACAGGCGATCAGATCTTCCAGCTCCTGGTAGATCATCCAATCCGCACCAATCTGCTCAGCCACTTCCTCATCGGTACGGCCATGGGCGATCAGTTCGTCTGCAGACGGCATATCAATACCGTATACGTTAGGATAGCGTACCGCAGGGGCTGCAGAAGCAAAGTAAACATTCTTTGCACCAGCATCACGGGCCATCTGGATAATCTGCTTACTGGTGGTACCACGAACAACGGAATCATCCACCAGCAGTACGTTGCGGCCTTCAAATTCCAGATCAATAGCGTTCAGCTTCTGACGTACAGACTTCTTACGCTCCTGCTGACCCGGCATAATAAAGGTACGGCCGATATAGCGGTTTTTGATAAAACCTTCACGGAACGGCACATCCAGATGCAATGCCAGTTCCAGAGCAGAAGTACGGCTGGTATCAGGGATCGGAATTACTACATCGATACCGTGATCCGGGTTTTCACGCTTGATCTTCTCAGCCAACTTCTGACCCATACGCATTCGGGATTTATGGATGTGAATGCCATCCATAATGGAATCAGGACGTGCCAGGTAAACGTGCTCAAAGATACATGGACGAGGATCTGGGTTATCCGCACACTGTTGAGTGAAGATATTACCGTCCAGATCGATAAATACCGCCTCGCCCGGAGCAATATCACGCTCCAGTTCAAAGCCCAGTACATCCAGCGCTACACTTTCGGAAGCAACCATATGTTCAACACCTTCCGGTGTATCACGCTTACCAAATACCGCAGGACGGATACCGTGTGGATCACGGAAGGCTACCAGGCCCAGACCACTGATCATGGCAATCGCAGCATAACCACCACGACAACGACGATGTACACGACGTACCGCATCAAAGATATCTTCTGCACGCAGCTGCATACCTTGCTTGCCCAGCTCGTGAGCAAAGATGTTCAGCAGCACTTCAGAATCAGAAGTGGTGTTGATATGACGCAGATCGGTTTTGAATACTTCTTCGGCCAGCTCTTTAGCGTTGGTCAGGTTACCATTGTGCGCCAGTGCGATACCGTAAGGTGAGTTTACATAAAACGGCTGAGATTCCGCTTCACTGGATGAACCTGCGGTTGGGTAGCGTACGTGACCGATACCCACGTTACCATGCAGACGTTGCATGTGACGGGTACGGAAAACATCGCGCACTAAGCCATTACTTTTACGCAGGAAAAAGCGACCATCCTGGCAAGTCATCATACCGGCAGCGTCCTGTCCACGGTGTTGTAGAACAGTTAGGGCATCATAGATGGCCTGGTTTACGCTGCTATTGGCAACAATGCCGACGATTCCGCACATTGAAAATCACCTCTTGGGGGGTTAAATCACTTCTGAAATCAAATAGTTGTTGGAGCTGAGAGTTACTGACTATTCAGTCGGTTATCAAGCATACCGGCTGCCTGATCACGTAACTGTTCCAACACAGGAATAAACTGAGACTCGGACCACCAAGGCTCCCCTGCCAGAGGAGTCAGGCTGATCACGGCAATCAAAATAATTAAGATGGCAACACCACGCATGGCGCCAAATATCAATCCGAGAAAACGGTTAACACCACTAAAACCCGTGGCTGAAACCACTTTATTGGCGGTACTGGACAGCAATGAACCGACCATCATCACTAAAACGGCCACGGCAACAAAGGCGATACTGTTACGTACCATATCCTGTTCAATATAGTTCACCAGCATCTCAGAGACCTGAGGACCAAACAGACGGCCCAGCATAATCGCTGACACCCAGGTAGCCAGTGAGATGGCTTCGCGTACCATGCCGCGAATAATGCCCCATACGGCTGAAATCAGCGCTACGGCAACAATAACCCAGTCGATCCAAATCAGGCTGTCCAAGATTTCCATCAGTTCCGTACATCCGCCATGGGGTCATATTTGACCATAATTGCTGACACTGAAAACTCTTTTTTCAGGCGTTGTTTGGTCTTTTTCGCCTTCTCTGTATCGGCAAAAGGACCGGCATAGACCACGTAATAGGCTTTCTTTTTCCGCACATAGGAGCGGATATCCACCTTACGAAAACGATCTCGCAATCTTAAAGCATTATCTTCTGTCTTGAAACTGGCGGCCTGCAGTGTCCATGCCGCTAGGGTGTTTCTTTCGGTCAGCGCCGACTTCCAGCGACCATCTTCTGTCGTTTGTGCCTGACGACCTGTTTCTACATCGCCAGGACTTGGAGTAGCCACTTTAATATCCGGTTTTTCCGGCGCATCAGGAATCGGGGTGGTGGTTTGAGGCAGGGTTGGACGCTGCCCACCATCTAATAGAATGGGCAGGAAAATAATCGCAATAGAGACAACAAGGATGGCGCCAATAATGCGTTGTTTCAGTCCATATTTCACGGTAACAGTCGCTCTTTCTCTGCTAACACACCAGCTACGGTAAAGAAGGAACCAAAGACCAGTACCTGATCCTGTTCAGTACTCTGTTCCAGGACCTTATCCAGTGCCAAGCTGACATTGTCAAACGCCTGACAATGCTGCCCCCCCTGTTCCTTCAGATAATTCACTATACGCTCAGCAGGTGTGGCTCTTGGACCATCCAGCTGCGCCACATACCATTCATCAAAGTGAGGTGCAGTAATCTCCAGCACCGCTTCGATATCTTTATCATCCAGCATACCCACCAGGGCGATACGCTTGCCCTGTTGAGACTGAGATTGCGGCTTACGCTGCAGTTGTTGCAGTACGTAGGTCGCAGCATGAGGGTTATGGGCCACATCCAACAGGAAACGGCCAATACGCTGCATACGTCCGGTCAGAGACGCTTGCTCAATCCCCTGATAGATCGCTGCAGTCGGTACCGAATGTTGCATCAGTTTCACCGCCTGAATCACAGTAGCGGCGTTATCGACTGGCAAACCGGGACGAGGCAGATTCAGGTATTGCTGCTGCAATTCACCCTGTTCTGACAGCTGCTGCCACTGCCATTTTTCGCTTTCTATATCAACCGTTCTTTCTATATCAACCGTGCTTTCTATGCCAGAAGCACTTGCGTCATTCTGACCGCCATCTTCTGATTGCCAACTGTACTCTTTACCCAGCTGATAGATACCACCACAGCCCAGAGTTTCAGCGGTTTCACGCACCGAGTTAGGAATCTTGCCTTCCAGTGAGCCAATCAGAGCGGGTACACCGGGACGGAAAATACCGGCTTTCTCACGACCGATCTGTTCAAGGTCGGAGCCTAACCAACTTTCATGATCCATCGCTACCGTGGTGACAATAGATAGATCAGGGTCGATCAGGTTAGCCGCATCAAGACGTCCACCAAGACCGATCTCCAGCACAGCGATATCCGGTTTCTGCTCGGCAAAAATCAGAAATGCTGCCAGAGTGCCAAACTCAAAATAGGTCAGGCTGATCTCTTCACCTATGGGGTCTTTGCGGGCTTGTTCGATACGGGTAAATGCCTGACAGATGAGTTCATCACTGACCGGCTCCCCGTCCAAACAGATGCGTTCGTTATAACGCAAAAAATGCGGTGAGGTATAACACCCCACCTTATATCCGGCACAACGCAGCACGGAGTCCAGCATCGCCACGGTCGAGCCCTTGCCATTGGTACCGGCCACGGTGACCACTTCGCAGGGCAGGGTCAACACATCCAGACGTGCCGCCACCTGGCGCAGACGATCCAGACCTAAGTCGATCTCTGAAGGATGAACCGCCTCCAGATAGGCCAACCACTGTTCCAGATTGGCCGTTGCTGTATCAATACCGGATTGCATCGTATCTTATTCCGACTCTTTAGGCGCTTCAGCTTCTGCGTCGGCCTGCTCAGGTTTATCCTGAACTTCAGGCTTAGACTCTTCTTCCTGTGGCTTAGCATCAACAGCCACAGAAGGCTGGTTGGTCAGCTTACGCAGAATCGCCGCCAGACGCTCACGCATCTCATGACGGTGCAGAATCATATCAACCGTGCCGTGCTCCAACAGGAACTCACTGCGCTGGAAACCTTCCGGCAGTTTTTCACGTACGGTCTGTTCGATCACACGCGGACCGGCAAAACCACACAGGGCAAATGGCTCAGCCACGTTCAGGTCACCCAGCATCGCCAGACTCGCCGATACACCACCGTAAACCGGATCGGTCAGTACGGAGATATAAGGGATACCCGCTTGCTTCAGCTTCTCAAGTGCTGCACTGGTACGGGCCATCTGCATCAGGGAGAACAGCGCTTCCTGCATACGGGCACCACCACTGGCGGAGAAACAGATAAACGGAAGACCTTCTTCCAGTGCCAGTTCAGCGGCCTTAACAAAGCGCTGCCCCACCACAGAACCCATTGAGCCGCCCATAAAGCTGAACTCAAAGGCACAGGCGATCACTTCAACGCCTTCAACCTTACCGCGCATCACGATCAGAGCATCCTTCTCATCGGTGCTCTTCTGTGCGGCAGACAGGCGGTCTTTATACTTTTTGGAATCTTTAAACTTCAGACGATCTACTGGCTCGATATCCGAAAACAGTTCGCTACGGCCATCTTCATCCAGGAAGGTGCCCAGACGCTTACGGGCAGTCAGACGCATATGGTGATCGCACTTAGGGCATACGTTCTGAGTTTTCTCTAACTCAGGCAGGTACAGTACGGATTCACACTTAGGACATTTGCGCCACAGACCTTCCGGGATATTGGTGCGGCGGTTTCGCTCGGAACGAACGATCGAAGGAACAATCTTTTCAAGCCAACTCATATAATTACTACTTCAGCAAAGTCATAATAGCTAGGCCGCCCGAAGGCGGCCAGCAGAGATCTATCATTGCACCTGATGACAGAAGCCTCACTCAGAGGCTTCTATATTTAAATCAGGCGTCCATGGCTGTACGCATCTCGCTCAAAGGCTCCTGCAGTGCTGCGGCGATCTGATCTGGCTGTTCAGCCAGCTCAGCAACCTTTTTAACCAGCACACTACCGACAATCGCGCCATCAGACACACGACTGATGGCGGCAGCAGAAGCACCATCGCGAATACCAAAGCCTACCGCTACTGGGACAGAAGTAATCTTTTTCAGTTCAGCAACTTTTTCAGCAACGGCATCAGTATCCAGTGTTGCAGAGCCCGTTACCCCTTTAATGGAGACATAGTACAGGTAACCGGATGCATGGCTGGCTATTTTAGCCGCTCGAGCCGCTGTTGTGGTAGGGGCAATTAAGAAAATCATGTCAATGCCGGCATCTTTTAGTAAAGGTGCCACATCATCCGCCTCTTCCGGTGGCAGATCCACCGTCAACAGACCATCAACACCGGCTGCTTTTGCCTTCTGAGCAAAATTGCCATAGCCCATATGCTCAATCGGGTTCAGGTAGCCCATCAGTACCACTGGCGTGTCTGCATCCGTTTGACGGAACTCAGCCACCATAGCCAGAATACCTTCAAGCGTGGTACCTGCAGCCAACGAACGCTCGTGCGCCTTCTGGATCACTTCACCGTCCGCCATAGGATCGGAGAAAGGAATACCCAACTCGATCATATCCGCACCGGCTTCAACCAGTGCGTGCATAAGGCCTACGGTATATTCAGGCTTAGGGTCACCACCAGTGATATAAGGAATCAGCGCCTTTTTGCCCTGCTCATTCAGTTGAGCAAACTTCTGTTCAATTCTGGACATCATCAACCTCACACCGTAATGCCATCAATACCTGCTACCGTGTGGATATCTTTATCGCCACGGCCAGACAGGTTGATGATGATCTGTTGATCAGGACTCATGGTTTGAGCCAGTTTGCGGCCATAGGCCAGAGCATGACTACTTTCCAGTGCCGGCATAATGCCTTCAACACGGGTCAGTTCACGGAAGGCACTCAGTACCTCTTCATCAGCAGCAGCTACGTAGTTCACACGACCCACATCTTTCAGGTAAGCGTGCTCAGGACCAACACCTGGGTAATCCAGACCCGCAGATACCGAATGAGTCTCGATAATCTGACCGTCGTGATCCTGCATCAGGTAGGTACGGTTACCGTGCAATACACCCGGTGAACCTTCACACAGTGGCGCGGCATGACGACCACTATCCAGACCATCACCTGCAGCTTCGACACCGTACATCGCCACGGATTCGTCGGCCAGGAATGGGTAGAACAGGCCCATAGCGTTGGAACCACCGCCAACACAAGCTACCAGCGCATCTGGCAGACGACCGGTTTGGGTCAAACTCTGTTCACGGGCTTCACGGCCAATGACGGAGTTAAAATCACGTACCAGCTGAGGATAAGGGTGAGGACCAGCCACAGTACCGATAATGTAGAACGTGCTGTCGACATTGGTCACCCAGTCACGCATCGCTTCGTTCATGGCGTCTTTCAGGGTGCGGGAACCGGATTCTACCGCGTTCACTTTCGCACCTAACAGCTTCATACGGTAAACGTTCAGCGCCTGACGCTGCACATCTTCCGCACCCATATAGATCTCACACTCCAGACCTAAACGAGCGGCTACAGTCGCCGTCGCAACACCATGCTGACCAGCACCGGTTTCAGCAATCACACGGGGTTTACCTGTGTATTTTGCCAACAGCGCCTGACCGATGGTGTTATTCACCTTGTGTGCACCGGTATGATTCAGATCTTCGCGCTTCAGATAAATCTGCGCTCCACCCAGCATCCGTGACCATCGTTCTGCGTGGTAAAGTGGCGAAGGACGACCCACATAATGGGCCAGATCTTTATCAAACTCAGCCTGAAAATCAGGATCAGCCGACAGCTTTTTATAAGTAGTTTCTAATTCTTCTAACGCATAGCTCAGCGTTTCTGAAACAAAACGACCGCCGTAAGGGCCAAAGTGGCCTCTATCGTCTGGCAGTTGCATCAGTTCAGCATAGGTGTTCGCCTTGGTCACGGATTTGCACCTCTAATAAATGCATGAATTTTAACGGGATCCTTGATCCCTTTACTGGCTTCAACACCGCCGGAGACATCAACAGCATAGGGTTTTACCTGTTGAACGGCTGTGCTGATATTCTCCGGAGTTAAGCCCCCGGCTAATATAATCGCTTGGGCAGACTGTGCTGGGATCAATTCCCAGTTAAAGGTCTCCCCGGTACCACCAGGCACTCCTGGACGATAACTGTCCAACAGAATAGCCCTGGCAGCGTGAAACTGGTTGAGATTCTGCTGCAGACTGTCGGCATCACGCACACGCAGTGCTTTGATCCACGCGCAGCCAAATTGCTGACAGTAATCGGCGTTCTCATCGCCATGGAACTGCAACAGATCCACCTGAGTCAGCGCCATTATACGACGAACCTCCGCCTCCGGTTCATTTACGAACAGGGCAACGGTGGTCACAAAAGGCGGTAGCTGAGCAATAATCTCAGCGGCCTTTTCTGGCTCAATATAACGGGGACTGGGTGGATAAAAGACAAAACCCAGGGCATCGGCACCGGCCTCAATCGCCGTCAGGGCGTCTTCTAACCGGGTAATACCACAGATTTTAACGCGTGTTTTCGACATAATCTTCTTCTGGATCAGGCTTGCCTAAGACGTTGTTTATCGAATGTCGCAACGAGCGCTGCAATCATACCACTACGCCTTAGTCACAAACCTCTATTTAATCATACTGAGAAAGTGAAAGCATACAGAGAAAACGCCAGCCTACTGAAAAAGCTACAGCATGCTGAGAAAATGAGGGCCTAATGGTAGTTTGGGCAATGCAAACTCATCGGGATAGATCGCCTCAACAAAATACAAACCATTGGGCTTAGCAGTTACGCCACCCTGAGTACGATCACGCAACGCCAGCAGTTCGCCCATCCACTCAACCGGCTTTTCTCCGCTACCGATAGACAACAAAGCACCGACAATATTACGGATCATATGGTGGACAAAAGCATTGGCCCGGATCTCCATAATCACCAGAGAACCATGGCGAAACACTTTTGCTTCTTCGATATTGCGCCAAGGCGTATTGGATTGACAACCCGCTGCACGGAAGGAAGAAAAGTCATTCTCACCTAACAATAGCTGCACCGCCTGATGCATCTTATCGGCATCCAGAGGCTGATCGAACCAGGTCAGCTGATCATGCATCAGTGCAGGACGCACACGTTGGTTATAGATCACATAACGGTAGCGACGGGCCACGGCCGAGTAACGGGCATGGAAATCATCACTGACAGGCACCGCCCAACGCACCGCAATATCATTGGGCAGATTGGTATTGGTCCCGTAGACCCAGGCCTTGCTGGAACGCTTAGCGGTGGTATCGAAATGCACAACCTGATTAGAACCGTGTACACCGGTATCGGTACGGCCTGAACACATCACACGGATCGGCTCATTGGCCACTTTACTCAAGGCAGTCTCCAGGGTTTCCTGGACACTGCGTACACCGGGTTGCTGGGCTTGCCAGCCATGGTATCCGGCACCGTTATACTCAATACTGAGCGCATAACGGCCCGGACGACCATTATCATCGAGAAAAATAGGAAATTCGCTCATATCAGCCTTTCAGCTTCTCCATCAATTTTTGAGCGTCTTCCATTTGCTCAGGGTTTCCACGTTGCAGTACTTCCTGCAACGCTTCCATCGCCGAGTCTGAATTGCCCATATCAATATAAGCACGGGCCAGATCTAACTTGATCGACGGATCTTCATTTTCGTCCAGAATATCGTCGATATTTAGCAGCTCATCGTCTTCGTCATCCAGAAGATCATCTTCTGTCATGCTGATCTCTGAGATATCACCTAAATCAGCAAGTTCATCAAAGCTATCCTGAGGCTTATCGTCCAGTGTTGGTGACAGCTCATCCAGATCAGCCGAGAACTCTTCAAGCGATGGCGACAGATCATCCAAGCTATCTAAATCACTGATACTATCCAAGTCGCTGATAGCGTCTAAATCATCAAGAGCATCTAAGCCATCATCAGCCAGATCCTGCCCCATCAGATCTTCCAAACTATCCAGCTCTAATACGTCATTGCCATCGACTTGAACCGTTTCACTGGCCACAGGAATATCATCCAGTGCACCGGCACCTTGAGATTCTCCAGCGCCCATAGTCAGGTCATCCAGATCCTCAAGGAACTCTTCGGTATCAGAGCGCAAAGCTTCCTGAGTATCAGTAAACTGGTAGTCCAGATCATCTGCCTCAGCACTTTCAGCGGTTAACTCACCAAACTCAAAATCATCTTGATCTAAAGGCTCGGGTTTACCCAGATCCTGAGGTTCCAAATTCACCAGCGGTGAATCATCCTGCTCTGCGATATCATCGCCAAAGTCCAGATCAACCAGCTCAATATCAAGATCGGTCAGCTCATCCTCGGCACTGTCAGAGCCCTCTGTATCAGCAGCAGATGTCAGCTGCTCAGACTGCTCTTCCGAGTAACGACCAAAGTCTTGCTCCAGAGCATCCAGCTCTTTGCTTAAATCGATTGGATCGTCTTCACCCAGATCTGATGCAGAGTTCACATCCAGATTATCTGAAGGCTCATCAATAGCAAGGAAGTCATCCGCCGATAACTCTTCAGCGTTATCTCCTACCGCATTATCCAGTTCAACAAGATCCATAGGATCAAAGCTGTCTTCCGGCGCAATGTCATCGGCCAGATCCAGATCGGTCATATCGATATCTGCGACATCCGTTACCGGCTGTACTTTGTCGTACAAGTTTTGCTGCAGGGACAGCGCAGATTCTAGCGCAGAGACATCACCGGAGGACTGAAGCTGGCGCAGCTCATGGTCGAAGGTGGCTTCATCTTCCAGCTCCACCAGTACTTCCATAAACTTAAGACGCAGCTCATTATTGGCTTCATCTTCACCCAGCGCACCTTGCAATACACCTGCAGCCTGCTCATATTGACCGGATTCCATGTACTGTTGAGCATCCTGAATCGGGTCAACCGCAGCAATTTCCTCCGACTCGACACCCTCTTCTGGAGCAATATCATCCAGATCGATATCCAACTCTGTATCATCGATTGCATCAGCAGAGGCTTCAGAAGGTACCAATTCGTTTAATAACGCAGGATCAAACTCTTCTTCAACCTGTGACAACTCAGCATCAATATCAACAGCAATATCTTCTTCGATACTAGGATCAAAGGCATCCTCCAGCTCGAAGTCCACTTCAATATTAGACTCGGTGCTGTTATCAACCAGAGACAACTCTTCTGTTGGCTCAAAGTCATCCATCTCATCCAGAGACAGATCTGACAAATCATCTAACTCAGCACTGATATCAATCTCTGGCTCGGAGCTATCTCCTGACAGATCACTTAGATCATCCAGTTCAGCGCTAATATCAATATCGGATTCTGCGCTCTCCTCCGACAGATCCAAATTACTTAGATCATCTAATTCAGCACTGATATCAATATCGGATTCCGCGCTCTCCTCCGACAGATCCAAATTACTTAGATCATCTAATTCAGCACTGATAT
>CAYFGP010000002.1:129939-151627 GCA_964342385.1 uncultured Oleiphilus sp.
CAATATCGGATTCCGCGCTTTCCTCCGACAGATCCAAATTACTCAGATCATCCAGCTCAGCACTGATATCTATTTCATTATCCTGAGTTAACGCATCTATATCAGCTTCCGGTGCCGATGAGATCTCATCTGTTAACTCAGCTGGCTGCTTTTTTGCGTCCTCCTCGGACGTATCACCCAGGTCACCTAAATCCAGCTCTTCATCCAGGTCGAAATCACCTAAGTCCAGGTCGTCTAGCTCCATATCACCGCTGGAATCGTCCCCCAGGTCACCCAGATCCAAATCATCCAGTTCCATATCGCCACTGGAATCACCGCCTAAGTCGCCCAGTCCCAGATCATCGGATAGGTCTGCCGGAGCTTCAACAGCCTCTTCAGCCAGAGTATCGCCACTATCAAGATCATCCAGGTTTAGATCATCTCCCAGATCTTCCATATCCAGATCACCGTCTAGGCTTAAGTCATCGCCCAGATCGGCCCCTAGACCGTCATCTAGACCACCACCTAAGTCTCCGCCTAGATCATCATCCAGACCACCGCCTAAATCTCCACCCAGATCATCATCCAGGCTTAGGTCACTGCCCAGATCACCGCCTAAGTCTCCACCCAGGTCATCATCCAGGCTTAAGTCTCCGCCCAGATCGCCGCCTAAGTCGTCATCCAGACCACCGCCTAAATCTCCACCCAGGTCATCATCCAGGCTTAAATCACCGCCCAGATCGCCGCCTAAATCATCATCCAGACCACCACTCAAGTCTCCGCCCAGATCATCATCTAAGCTCAAGTCATCCGGTAGATCATCAGATAGTGCATCAGCCGCCGCTAAACCTGCAGCACCGGCTCCTGCTCCCATGGCCAGATCACCCATGGAGCTATCATCGTCAGAGCGACCTTTTTTCTGTTTACTATCATTGCCGCCTTTACGACGACGCATAACCAGCACACCTAACACCGCAACCAATAGAGCAGCAACGCCACCGCCAATAGCGATCATATTATTTTCTATGAAGCTACCTGGTTTCTCTGCAGAGCTTGGGCTTTCAGCTTCCTGCTGATCGGACTCATCAATAGTGAAAGGTTGAATCTCTTTCTTTTCTTCAACAACAGGAGCAGGAGGTTGCTCAGGCTCTGGCTGTTCTGCCGTGCTGTTCTCTTGCATTGATTCCTGCTGTTTCTGAGCTTCAGCCGCCAGGTCCAGACCAATTGCAGGTGCAGTGACAGCACCCGTTACTGCAGCAGAGCTGGTCGAAGCAACTGGAGGCTGGGTCAAATCAACCGCAGGCTCAGGCGCCATCTCGGGCTCAGGTTCACTCTCCGGAGTTTTGCTGGATAGCAACTGATTCTGCTTAGCCAGCATATTTTCCATTGCTGACAACTGCTCATCTTTTAGACGTATCAGTTTTTGTAAGGTGCTGATCTGTTTCTGCAAATCATCCAATCGGCTCGACAGATCAGCTTTTTCACGCTCCGACTTATCCAGACTTTCTTTGCTTAAAGCCAGCTCTTTTGCCAGCTCGTCTGCTTTACTGTTGTCCTGGGCTTCGCCTTCCTCAGCCACCAGTTTCAGCTTCTCTTTGTCTACGGCAGGCTGTGCCGGTTTCGCAGGCTGAGGAGCAGGGGCTGTTTTTGGAGTTAAAGCGGACTTAAGCGTGACCCATTCTCGGTTCTGTTTCGCCACCTCTCGGATAGCAGACAGAGAATCCCGCTTAGTCATCGCATTGGCATTTGGAATCAGGATGGTGCTGCCTGCTTCCATGTCATTGATATTGCCTGATGGGAAAGCGTCTGGGTTGGCATCCTGAATCGCCAGCATCGCCTGTTTGATGGTGATGTCGTTGTTCGGTCTGTTTTGACGAGCCAGGCTCCACAGGGTATCAGTTGGGCCAATTTTGATTCTGCGGGCGCCCTCTTCCACCAGCTGACCGGCAGCTGGGGCGGCTAAAGGCTGGGTCTCGACAACAGCTGGGGTTGGCGCGGGTGTTTGAGCGGCATACTGCTGTCCTACTGTCGTGCTGTCATAAGCAGGCGGGTCTAGAAGGAAAGTATATTCGCGCAGTAAGCGCCCCTGAGGCCACTCAACGGTGAGTAATAAATTAAGGAAAGGTTCTTTGACGGCCGCCTGACTGGTAAGTTCAATATAAGGCCCTCTGGCCCCATCACGAACAACAAAATCAAGATTTTGCAGGAAGAATTGACGCTGCAAACCTGCTCTGGCAAAGGCATCTTCATCTGCCAGCATCACCCTGATATCGGAAGCCGAAACTCCCTGAGTCTGTGACAACTGTATCGTCGCCTTTAACGGCTGATTTAACGATGATTGTAAATCAGCGTTACCAAGTCCAAGCCCTAACGCCAATGGACTGCTTAATAAGCCCACCGTTGCTAGAGTACCCGCCAGCTTGCGCACCATAATTTGATTCCTTAACTCTTTGTGCTGTCCCGAACCTGCAGCACGGCCCACCGAAACCTAAGCCATCATAATACTTTGTTTCAGCTGATACTTTTCTGAGTGTAACTTGTATCAATATTTCAGCAATTTGTACACATCAGCAGGGAGTTAATCCAGCTTTTTTCCGGGTTTAGGTCATTCTTTTTGCTCAGATTTTTCGCACTTGCACGTATATTACTAGCTTAGCATGCAAAGAACAGGCCAGCAAAAAAACGCTATTTAGAGTCCAAATTCCGGCAATTTAACGCCAACAACAGACAACATTATTTTTCTCAGGGGTATCTTTTGCCATAAAACGGAAAAAGCCTGCCGAAGGCAGGCTTTTTCAATGTCACAGAAAATTAATGTGAAATTAATCTTCTAACAGGATGCGCAGCATGCGACGCAGAGGTTCGGCAGCCCCCCACAGCAGCTGATCACCAACGCTAAAGGCGTTCAGGTATTCATCACCCAGGTTCATCTTACGCAGACGACCCACAGGCACACTCAGAGTACCGGTGACTTTAACAGGGCTCAGCTCAGACGCTGTGATATCACGCTCGTTTGGAATCACTTTCACCCAATCGTTTGCTTCAGCGATCATGCCTTCGATCTCATCCATCGGCACATCTTTCTTCAGCTTGATGGTAAATGCCTGACTATGACAACGCATGGCACCGATACGTACACAAGTACCATCGATTGGAATCGGGCTATCACCCAGACCCAGAATCTTGTTGGTTTCTGCGTAAGCTTTCCACTCTTCGCGGCTCTGACCGTTATCCAGCTTGGTATCGATCCAAGGGATCAGAGAGCCTGCCAGAGGTACGCCGAAGTTATCAACTGGCATCTGATCGCCAGCGATAGTTTCAGCAACCTTACGATCCACTTCCAGAATGGCAGAACCTGCATCCAGCTTATCTGCTACTGCTGAGTTGATAATACCCATCTGAGCAATCAGCTCTTTCATATGACGCGCACCACCACCAGAAGCCGCCTGGTAGGTCATGGAAGTCATCCACTCCACCAGATCGTTCTGGAACAGGCCACCCAGGCCCATCAGCATCAGAGATACGGTACAGTTACCCCCCACATAGGTTTTAACACCCTTGGCCAGACCATCCTTAATCACATTCATGTTCACCGGATCCAGTACGATGATGGCTTCATCATCCATACGCAGCGAAGACGCCGCATCAATCCAGTAACCGTTCCAACCGCTTTCACGCAGTTTAGGATAAACCGCCTTGGTGTAATCGCCGCCCTGACAGGTGATGATGATATCCATCGCCTTCAGTTCTTCGATATCCGTTGCATCCTTCAGTGCAGGGGCTTCTTTACCAAAGTTTGGTGCCGCCTGACCTGCCTGAGAGGTTGTAAAAAAGATCGGTTCGATATGATTAAAATCACCTTCGTCCTGCATACGCTTCATCAATACGGAGCCTACCATGCCCCGCCAGCCAACAAGACCTACACGTTTTTGAGCCATCTTTTCACCTATATGGTCATTAAACATCACCTACCCCAAAGCTATACCAAATGCCTTCCGGGGTTAGGCTAAATCAAGAGACTGCGTAGCAGCCTCTCAGAATCTTCTCACGCTTTTTATCAGGAACTCTTTTAAAATGCCTTTCAAAACACTTTTCAAGCACAAGCTTTTGTTAAACAAGAGCTTCTATCAAGCATAAGTTCCCATCGCTTTTCAGCGAGTCAAAAGTTTATTACAGTGCTGCAACGACTGCATCACCCATCTGCTCAGTCGTCACCAGAGTGCAACCTTCAGACATGATATCGCCCGTACGCAGACCTTGATCCAACACTTTCTGTACCGCAGCTTCGATACGATCCGCTGCCGCACTTTCATCCAGAGAGTAACGCAGCATCATAGCCACAGACAGGATAGTCGCCAGTGGGTTCGCTTTGCCCTGACCGGCGATATCTGGCGCAGAACCGTGACATGGCTCGTACATACCCTTGCCATCTTTATCCAGAGAAGCAGAAGGCAGCATACCGATAGAACCGGTCAGCATAGCCGCTGCATCAGACAGGATATCACCGAACATATTGCCGGTTACCACAACGTCAAACTGTTTAGGTGCACGCACCAGCTGCATCGCAGCGTTGTCGACCAGCATATGGCTCAGCTCAACATCAGGGTATTCCTTCGCCAGCTCTTCCATCACCTCTTTCCACAGTACAGTTACTTCCAGTACGTTGGATTTATCAACGGAACACAGACGCTTGCCACGCTTTTGCGCTGCTTCAAACGCCTGACGGCCGATACGACGAATCTCAGACTCGTTGTATACGTAAGTGTTGTAACCTTCACGTTCGCCATTTTCCAGCGTGCGGATGCCACGTGGCTGACCAAAGTAGATACCACCGGTCAGTTCACGCACGATCAGGATATCCAGACCGGAAACCACTTCAGGCTTCAGAGTGGATGCTTCTGCCAGCTGCGGGTACAGAATCGCTGGACGGAAGTTAGCAAACAGTTCCAGCTCAGAACGCAGACCCAGCAGACCTTTCTCTGGACGGCTTTCCATTGGGTTACCGTCCCACTTAGGACCACCTACCGCACCCAGCAGGATTGCATCGGCAGAACGAGCCTTGTTCAGCGTTTCTTCCGGCAGTGGATTACCCGTCGCATCTACCGCAGAACCACCTACCAGCGCGCTATCGATTTCGATATCCAGATTCAGAGTGCCTAAAACTTTTACTGCTTCAGTCACAATCTCAGGACCAATACCGTCACCCGGCAGTACCAATACATTCTTAGTCATTGCTTATATCCTTGTTTCTCGCAGTCGGACTCTCTCTGACTACGGCTTGCATTTTTAAATTGCTCAGTGCCTGAAATTCACAATCTCAGGCACTATATAGTCATTATGTTTTTCTGGCGTTATGACCGGCTAACCAAGCAAGTGCTTAATTAAATAGCCAAGGCGCTTGCTGCTTACGCTTCTCTTCATAAGCACGGATCTGATCGGCATTTTCCAGTGTCAGGCCGATATCATCCAGACCGTTTAACAGGCAGTGACGACGGAAATCATCCACATCAAACGCAATGGCACGACCACCAGGAGTACGGATCTCTTTTGCTTCCAGATCCACTACCAGGCGATAACCTTCTTCCGCTTCAACCTCTTTAAACAGGCTGTCTACAGTATCTTCGTCCAGAATGATCGGCAGAATACCGTTCTTAAAACAGTTGTTGTAGAAGATATCCGCAAAGCTTGGGGCAATCACACAACGGAAACCGTAATCCAGCAGTGCCCAAGGTGCGTGCTCACGGGAAGAACCACAACCGAAGTTCTGACGTGCCAGCAGGACAGAAGCACCCTGATAACGGGATTGGTTCAGTACAAACTCTTCGTTCAGTGGACGACCAGTGCAATCCTGATCCGGCTTACCTTCATCCAGGTAACGCAGCTCATCAAACAGGTTAGGACCAAAGCCTGAACGCTTAATGGATTTCAGGAACTGCTTTGGAATGATCATATCGGTGTCGACATTGGCTCGATCCATAGGCGCAGTCAAGCCGTCTAATTGTGTAAACTTGTCCATTTTAACCTCCGGCTTCTTAGGCTGTTTCTACTTCACGTACGTCAACAAAATGACCTGCAACGGCGGCAGCGGCTGCCATACCTGGGCTTACCAGGTGTGTACGACCACCAAAGCCCTGACGGCCTTCAAAGTTACGGTTAGAGGTTGAGGCACAATGCTCACCGGCACCTAACTTATCAGCATTCATCGCCAGACACATGGAACAACCCGGCTCACGCCACTCAAAACCCGCTTCGGTAAAGATTTTATCCAGACCTTCTTCTTCTGCCTGCTGTTTCACCAGACCAGAACCCGGTACAACCAGCGCCTGAATCACGTTATCAGCAACCTTCTTGCCTTTTGCTACCGCAGCGGCTTCACGCAGATCTTCGATACGGGAGTTGGTGCAAGAACCGATAAATACACGGTCCAGTTTAATATCGGTGATCGCCTGACCTGCGCTTAAACCCATGTACTCCAGAGCACGGGTGTAAGCCTTCTGCTGATTCTCATCAGACTGATCTGCTGGGTTAGGTACCGCAGCATTTACAGGCACTACCATCTCTGGCGAGTTACCCCAGGTTACCTGCGGCGCGATTTCGCTGCCTTCCAGCTCAACCACGGTATCAAATACCGCATCAGCATCAGAGTGCAGTTCATTCCAAGCCGCTACCGCTTGCTCCCACTGATCTTCAGTCGGGGCAAATGGACGACCTTTTACGTAATCGATAGTCGTTTGGTCAACGGCAACCAGCCCCACACGGGCACCGGCTTCAATCGCCATATTACAGATGGTCATACGCGCTTCCATAGACAGGCTCTGAATCGCCTCACCACCAAACTCAATCGCATAACCTGTGCCGCCCGCAGTACCGATCTTGCCGATAACAGCCAGTACCACGTCTTTACCGGTAACACCAGCACCCAGCTGGCCGTTTACCTTAACCAGCATGTTTTTCATCTTGCGCTGGATCAGACACTGAGTGGCCATTACATGTTCCACTTCAGAAGTACCGATACCGTGAGCCAGTGCACCAAACGCACCGTGAGTAGCGGTGTGAGAATCACCACACACCACAGTCATACCCGGCAAAGTCGCGCCCTGCTCAGGGCCCACTACGTGCACAATACCCTGACGAATATCGTTGATCTTAAATTCGGTCACACCGAACTCATCACAGTTATCATCCAGCGTCACAACCTGAATCTTAGATACCGGATCTTCGATACCTTCGTTACCGGCTTTACGCTCTTCAACGGTCGTCGGTACGTTGTGATCAGGGGTCGCCAAGTTAGCGTTTACACGCCACAGGCCACGGCCTGCCAGCTTCAGACCTTCAAATGCCTGAGGAGAGGTTACTTCGTGTAATAACTGACGGTCGATGTAGATCAAAGATGTACCGTCGTCACGCTCTTGTACCAAGTGGTCATCCCACAATTTGTCGTACAGGGTTTTGCCTGCCATGGTTTCACTCCTCATCATTTATCTGATCGCCTCGATGGGCGTTGAAAGCAGTTTAGGGCTTGCGTTACGATAAAACAAATTCATATTTTTTATTGATTGGATTCCAAACAGTTATAGATAACATTAAAGCAGTTTTCTCTTTTATAAAGAGAGCGTTAGCGAGATAGAGAGCGATGGATACACAATCATTACAGGCTTTTATTACTGTTGCGGAAACCGGTTCTTTTTCCCGTGCCGCTGAGATACTGCACCTGACACAACCGGCCGTTTCCAAGCGCATCGCCAATCTGGAATCCCAACTGGATTGCCGCCTGTTTGATCGTATCGGTCGGCAAACTCACCTAACAGAAGCCGGTCAGGCGTTGATGCCCCGAGCAAGAAAGGTATTAGTAGAACTGGAAGATACCCGACGCCTGCTGAACAATATCAACGGCGAGATTGCCGGCTCATTGGTCTTGGGTACCAGCCACCACATAGGACTGCATCGCCTACCACCAGTACTTAAGGCGTTTACCTCAAGTTTTCCTCAGGTCAAACTGGATATGCGCTTTTTGGATTCAGAACAGGCTTACGAAGGGATATTACAGGGTGAATTAGAGTTAGCCGTGGTTACTCTATCGCCAAAACATATCGCCCTACCGCAGCATACTGCCAACCTAACTGTGGTCCCTATCTGGAACGATAGACTCAGGGTTGTTGCCGCCAAGGATCACCCCATCACGCAACTGAAAAATGTCGAGCTAAAAACCCTGACTCAATACGATGCGGTACTACCCGGCTTTCAGACCTTTACCCGCGGTATTGTAGCCACAGCATTTGCTAAACAGAATCTGGAATTGCAGGTGGCACTATCGACTAACTATATGGAGACATTAAAGATGATGGTGTCGATTGGCTTGGGTTGGAGTGTACTACCAGAAACCTTGATTGATGACACCATGCAGGTGATCGAGCTACCTGAAATCGATCTGACCCGACCACTGGGTTATCTCTATCATCAGGAAAGAACCCTATCCAATGCCAGCCAGCAGTTAATCAGGTTACTGGAACAGCATAAGGATCTGTAAAAGCAAAATTATGAAAACAAATATCCTGAACAACTAATGCTCTGAAAAACAGACTATTCGAAAAATCAAAGACAGGAAAATAGAAAAGAAAGCCCTACAGCTCAACAGCCGTGCTTGAGTTAGTTGCCGCCAATACAGCACGACCTTTACCCGCATGCTTAACCTGATACATGGCTTTATCCGCCTGATCGATCAGGCTGACCTCACTCTGAGCATGATCTGGGTAAACCGCCACCCCGATACTGCCACCCACATGAATATCAATACCATCAATGGAAATCGACTCACCGATTAGATGATTCAAGCGTTCAGCAACCTGTAGCGCCATCTCGCCACTTTCTACCTCACGTAGCAAGACCAGGAACTCATCACCACCGACACGGGCCACCGCATCATGCTTTTTAATTGCCCCGGACAGCTTTTTCGCCAACGCAATCAGCAACTTATCGCCCAGTAGATGACCATAGGTATCATTGACCGGTTTAAAACCATCCAGATCGATAAACAACACAGCAAATTTTTTCTGCTCTTTATCAAACAGCGCAATGGTTTTACGCACTTCTGAAGTGAACAGAATACGGTTTGGCAGCTTAGTCAGTGGATCATGCAACGCTTGGAAACGCATGGTCTCCAGCTCTTTTTTCTGCTCGGTAATATCACCCATGACACAGATAAACTGAGTAATCTCATCGTGCAAGCCACGAATAGCTGACATATGAGCACGCTGGATATAGATCTCACCGTCTTTACGACGGTTGGTCATCTCACCTTCCCACTCACCTTCATCCAACAACTCATCCCACATCTGCTGATAGAAATCAGCATCGTGATAACCCGAAGAAAGTAACGACGCATTACGCCCCTGGACCTCTTCCGGCTCATAACCGGTCACCTCGGTGAAGGCTGGATTGACCAGGCTAATCGTGCCTTTAGCATCGGTCACCATCATAGGCTCATGGGAGTGACGGAATACCGCCTTGGAGATCTGCGCTTCGTAACGGGTTTCCTGCTCCGAGGAAATATCACGGAACAATACCTGAGTGGCCGATTCACCCTCAAAGTGAATACCCGCACCCGACACCTCCGCAAGGAAAGGTGTACCGTCATAACGCATTAACTTCTCTTCGATAAATGGCATAGTGCCATCACCGTAGGATTCACGCATACGTTGCTGTACGGTTTCTTTCGACTCTTCGTGTACAAATTCCATCACATCTCGGCCAATCAATAGACCAGGAGACCCCACACCCAATAAGTTCTGTGCAGCCTGATTGACCAGCAGGATTTTGCCCTTACGATGAATAATCACCGCCTCAGGTGACAAATCAAACAGAGACTTATAACGGGTTTCACTCTCTGCAAACTGCTCCAATAAGCTCGATGCCATACGAATCGCTGTAAAACGGCTGTTCAATAGCAGAAACAGTACCAGAGTAATCAACAAACTGATCAAGCCCGAAGCCAGCATAGTGCTTTCATCGTAAGCCTGTTCAGCTGCAGCCAATTCACTCCCCGGTAACGGCGTGATACGGATGGTCAGCGCTTGCCCACCCAAAGTCAGCACAGAATTTAAGACACGATTTTGCGGTACCGAGTGATCTCCAGCGCTTTGTGGACTCGAATCAAAAACAGGAGCCGTACCCGCACGACTGTCATACAACTGCAAACGCAGACCTTCCGGAGCCTCGGACATCACCTGCTGAGCGATACGGGTCATCGAGAAACCCAGTGTTGCCCAACCTTTAAACAAGCCATCTGTTTCCGCCATCAAAGAGATATCAGGGTGCCACTCACTGTCGTAAACAGGCAGCAGTAACAGATAATCCAGCGAATGGGCTTCTGTTGGCAGTAAGGAGATGGGATGAGAGAGCGTGGCCAGCCCGGTCTCACGGGCCAGTAACGCAGCGGTACGGCGATGACTTTCTACCGAGATATCAAAACCGCGCACTTTGGCAGAGACCGCTTCCGGTGCTAAATAGAGCACCACCATATACTCTTCTCTGACACCTTCAGGGAAAATTCGAAAACCGGGAAAACGTTGCTGTCGTTTAGCCAGATAAGGGTCCAACTGGAAATCAAATACGCTTTCAGTGTAAGTTAAACCGATAATACCCAGTGCGTTGTAATCCAGGTTTAGCGAGTTAACAAACTGACTCCAGCTGGCAGGCGGAAGGTCTTCATGACCAAGGACAACGCCACGAGCCGAACGCAGCAACATAGGAAAAGGTTTGATTTTTTCATGCAGCAGATCAGAGGCCTGCTCAGCGGTATTTTGGAACTGAGAGGTAATATCATCATTTTTTTGTCGCGCCACATCGGCACTGTATATAAAAGACACATACAGCAATAGACCGAGTACAAGCAGGGTAAAAAAGACATTCAACCCTTTGTTAGCACCGACAAAAAACTTATCTTCCATAACCACCTGATACTACTTGATACTGCAGACTTTGCCCCAGCAAAGTTTGGGTATCAATAATACCACTTAAAATAAAAAAGCCCACTACAAGAGTGGGCTTTGATTGCACTGAACCAGTCAGTGCGAAATCAAACTGTAAAGCTTAGCTGGCAACAGCTGTATCTTCACGCAGTACTTCAGTAATAGTCTTAGACGCGTAGCTACCTGGCGCAGGCTCAATTACAGACAGCTTGCCTTTGCCTGGTTGGCGTGCAGCAACCATACCTTTAGTTTCTGCATAACCGTTAGCAGTGACCCACTCCTGCCAGTTAGGCCACCAGGAGCCAGGGTGCTTCTCAGCACCAGCGAACCACTCATCCGGTGTACCTGGCAGACTGTCGTTCGTCCAGTAACCGTATTTCTCTTTGGTTGGTGGATTCACAACACCGGCAATATGACCAGAACCCGCCAGTACAAACTTAACCGGACCAGAGTGCGCCTGAGCACCACTGTAGGTCGAAGTCCACTTAGCGATATGATCCTGAATGGTAGAGACGAAGTAAACTGGCGTTTCGATCTTACTCAGATCAATCTTAGTGCCGTTTAGCTCAACCTTGCCCTGAATCAGATTGTTCTCCAGGTACATATTACGCAGGTAGAACTTATGCATCGCTGCAGGCATATTCGTACTGTCAGTGTTCCAGTACAGCAGATCAAATGCAGCAGGACGCTCACCTTTCAGATAATTGTTGATGAAGAATGACCAGAACAGATCATTTTCACGCAGCAAGTTGAAACTGAAAGACATGGCACGGCCATCCAGATAGCCATCGCGATCCAGCTGCTTTTCAATACCTTGATAGGTTGCTTCGTTCAGGAAGACACCGATCTCACCTGGATCAGTAAAGTCCTGCAGAGTCGCCATATAGGTCGCAGATTTAACACGCTTATCGTTGTTAGCTGCCATATAAGCCAGCGTAGAAGCCGTCAGCGTACCACCGATACAGTAAGAGATGATATTCACCTCTTTCTGGCCAGTCGCCTGCTCGATAGCATCAATTGCAGCCAGAGGGCCTTCCAGCATGTAATCTTCAAAGCCCTTGTTACGCAGAGATGGACCCGGGTTCACCCAAGAGATGATAAATACGGTATGACCCTGATCAACCATCCACTTCACCATGGAGTTGCTAGGACGCAGATCCAGGATGTAGTACTTATTGATCCATGGTGGAACAATCAACAGTGGGGTTTTGTAGGTTTTTGGTGTCGTCGGCTTGTACTGGATCAGCTGCATCAGATCATTCTGAAATACCACATCACCCGGCGTACTACCCACGTTCTCACCCAGAGTAAACGCCTGCTTATCAGTCATGCTGACGCTTAAGCCGTCACGGCTCTGCTTCAGATCTTCAACCAGCTGCTCCATACCTTGAATCAGGTTATGGCCCTTGGTTTCAACCGTACGACGCAGTACTTCAGGGTTGGTTGCCACAAAGTTGGTTGGGCTCATGGCGTTCACAAACTGACGCGCATGAAAATCAACGGTCTGGCGAGTTTCTTCGCTCATACCTTCAACATTGTGTACGGTATTAAAGATACTGCGGGCAAACAGCAGATAAGACTGTTTAATAAAATCAAACAGTGCATTTTCTGCCCACTCAGCATCATTAAAACGACGATCATCTTTTGCTGGCTCAATCACCGGCTCAACAGCCTCACCTAACAGCTGGCGAGTCACGTTCTGCCACAGTTGAACCTGGCTTTTCCACAGATTCATCTGCTCTTCATAAACCGCCATTGGGTTTGTAGAGATCTGCTCAGCCATTTTCTGAAATGATTCAGAAACATCAAATAAAATAGATAGAGATGGGTCGCTCATGCCCTGACGGGACATCAGCTGCTCGATCAACTGCTGATACTGGGTATTGGCTTTAGTGACAATATCTGTCAGCTCAGCTGGATCGTAAAAGAAATTCGTTGAATCGGTAGTCTGTTCGCTCATGAGCGTACCTCACTCGGGCCTCTTCTTATGGCCTGGGATTTCCCTGGTGTCTTTCGACAAGCACTGAACAGTAAAAATAAGGCAATAAAAAAGGCCACTGTTTAATCAGCAGCCTTTCGATATACCAGAATTAAGAAGCTTTGCTAGCAGGACGCTTGTCAGCTTTTACTTCTTCAGCACCAGTACGTGCTTCTTCAACGATCTTTTCAACTTCTTGTTTGAATTCCATGGACATGTCAGCCATGCTTTTCGCATCTTCCAGCACTTTCTTGCTCAGAGTGCTCATCAGTTCGGCTTGTGCAGCAGTGAAGTCACGTACAGACTCAGCGTCTTTAACTTCAGTAGCGTTTTTCATCTGATTAACGCCCATTTTGCTGTAAGATTTCAGAGCTTCGATCTGAAAATCAGTCATCTTTTCCATGTTCTCAACCATCAGCGCATTCAGTTTGCGCATTGGAGCGTACATGTTTTTAGTCTGGTCAGCGAAAGCGTTCATGATTTTTTCTTGCATGGTGAATTCCCTAAAAATTCTTAGATTATCGACTTAAGTGATTGTATCTTCTGCCAAATGTCAAAATGATTACACCTATTGGTCAATCATATTGCACCGCACTATTCAAAAACTTGTTCTAAGCACCGAAGCAAAAATTTCTCTGACTTAAAAAGCCGTAACTTAGCCGTTGCGGACTGAAGAATAGCGAAATACTTTTGTTTCGGTATATACAGTTTATTGCTCAACAATGCTTGGCGAACTGGTTACTTAGCTACCAATTGTATTCAACCTGATATTGCATCCTGCACACAGATAACAGGCCAGATATCCTTGTCGCTTCCTTATCTAAATTTTGCATTCCGTTTTTATCAATCAACTCATCCCGATAACAGTGAGTCATCACGCTCATCTTTTTCTGTTAAAAACCGTCTCAAGCCTCAGGGCTTTTTTCTACATCAGACTTTTAACATCAAGCGCTATCGGGTTGCTCTTACTTCTGCTGCGTATAGCTATTCAGCATCTGCATCATTAACTTCTGATAAGTTTCGACAGAGTCGAAGCTTTGGCTGACAAAAGGCTTCATCAGTGTCAGAGGCTCATATCCCTCAACCCCTTCTTCCATCTGCTGACGAATCTTAAGCATCAGTTCTTCCTGAAACTTCTCCACATCGGGCCACCCCATCGCTTTGCGAAATTCTTCCGGGGTCATATCGACTTCGATGTTCACCTTCATGGAACTCTCCTTATATGGCTCAGCCATCTCTGAAAACAAATGTAACTCTTAGTAGCACTTTTTTGCAACTGCACAATGAAAATATGCGCGACTAAAAAAGACCATCTGGTCATTTAGCCACAGCCCAAGCGCCACGCTGGGTATACAGTGATAGAAATAAAATCAGGGCAGCGATACCAGAAGTAACACTTGCTACCTGGAAAATAATTTCGGCTGAAAAGTACTGCCAAATCAATCCACTACCCCATGCACCCAGTGCTCCACCAATACCAAACCCGACACTCGTGTACGCGGCTTGACCCTGCCCGGAATGGCATGCGGGAAACAGCCTGTGAATCAAGGCGATACTCGCCGCATGAAAACTCCCAAAAGTGGCAGCGTGTAGACACTGTAACAGTAACATTACATAGAATGAGTCGGGATACAAACCTGTGAACCACCAACGCACGCTAGCCAGTACCAGACTAACCAGCAAGATAATTTCGGCTTTAACCCGTCTAAGCAGTTTATGCATCAGCATAAACAGTAAAACTTCAGCAAATACTCCCAGCGCCCACAGTAAACCTATGACCGTTCGGCTATAACCGTATTGCTCCATAAAAATGGAAAAAAATGTGTAATAAGGCCCGTGAGAGGCCTGCATCAGCAACACAGCCAGTAAAAAGCAGACAATATGTGGCTTAAGCAACCAGTAAATAACACCCTGCTCAGCATTACTTTTTTGCTCACTCTTACGATCAACCGTCATCTGACCGCTTACAGTAAAGCTGACAACAGCCATCGCGAACATAATCACCAAGATGGCCATAGGCAGCGTGCTAACTGGCGCATAATCCAACCACCAGCCTAACCCCGCAACCGCCAGGATAAAGCCGATAGAGCCCCATAGACGAATCTGACTGTAACGTTCTTCCTGCCCTTTAAGCGCTCTAAGGGTAATCACCTCGTATTGCGGTAAGATGGCATTCCAGAAAAAACTGTATAACGCTATTACAGCCACCATAAACCAGAACTGATCAGCCCAAAACACTCCCACAAAACAGATAGGCGTTAGTACAGCGCCCAACTGCATTACTCTTTCATAGCGACCTGACTTATCCGCCCAGTAACTCCAGACATTCGGCGCGATCAATTTGGTGGCAATAAACAACGCCATCAGACTTCCGATCTGTTCCGCATTAAATCCCAGGGATTGCAGATATAAACCCCAGTAGGGGTTTGTCGCCCCAAGAATGGCAAAATAGAAGAAATAGACCGAAGACAGCTGCCAATAGGGTATCGACATAGAAAGACTCGTTAAAACAGAGAGAAAAGATGACAGTAACAAAAATGCCCCGACAAAGCGGGGCATTTTTATACAGCTTTTTAAAGACCAATTAGCTACTTAAAGCAAATGGACGGCTCAATCACTGTATTAAGCCTGTGCAGGCAGTGCATTAAGTTTACGCAGGTGCCATATTAAGCTTGCGCAGGGACTATGGGCGTTGGCATCTCAACATCACCACACTGACCACGGTGACGCAGATAATGGTCCAATAGAGTAATCGCCATCATCGCTTCAGCAATTGGCGTGGCACGAATACCAACACACGGATCGTGACGACCTTTGGTCACCACCTCTACCGGCTCACCGGCGACATTAATACTTTGACCCGGCAGGTGCAGACTGGAGGTCGGCTTCAGAGCAATATGAGCAATAATATCCTGACCGGTAGAAACACCACCTAAGATGCCACCAGCATTGTTAGACAGGAATCCTTCCGGCGTAATCTCGTCTCTGTGTTCGGTACCTTTTTGCTCGATAGAATCAAAACCGGCACCAATCTCAACACCTTTCACCGCATTAATGCTCATCAGCGCATGGGCCAGCTCCGCATCCAGACGATCAAAGATCGGCTCACCCAAACCCGGCTGTACATGACGCGCCACAACCGTCACCTTCGCACCAATGGAGTTACCCTCTTTACGCAGGGCATCCATATAGCTTTCCATCTCAGAAATCTTATCTGCGTCTGGACAGAAGAAAGGATTAGTATCAATCAGATCCCAATCTACTTTTTCCACCTTAATTGGGCCCAGCTGAGACAGGTAACCACGCACCTCAATACCTAGACGATCTTTCAGGTATTTCTTAGCAATCGCACCAGCAGCGACACGCATCGCCGTTTCACGCGCAGAAGAACGACCGCCGCCACGGTAATCACGGAAACCATATTTTTGGTTCCAGCTGTAATCCGCATGAGCCGGACGATACTGCTGAGCGATATTGGAATAATCCTTGGAACGCTGATCGGTATTTTCGATCAACAGGCCAATGGCCGTACCTGTAGTTTTGCCTTCAAACACACCGGACAAAATTTTAACCTGATCCGGTTCACGGCGTTGCGTGGTGTGACGGGAAGTACCCGGCTTACGGCGATCCAGATCGATCTGCAGATCCTCTTCTGTGATCTCCAGACCCGGAGGGCAACCATCTACAATCGCGCCCAACGCAGGACCATGACTTTCACCAAATGTCGTTACGGTAAACAGCTTACCAAAGGTATTGCCAGACATAATCTCTCTCTTGCATCGCAGCCTTCAGGCCACGTCATTATGATTCTTTATTTCATAGGTCAATTGATCGACGACTGAGGTGATTTAACAGCAATCAGCCGCCAATTCGACAAAGTTCTAAAAAGCTCTAGTACACAAAACGGCTCATACAAGAAGCCGTCTGTTTAGCGAAACACATGCATAGTAGTGCTTAACCTGGAGTAACTTCAGCAGCAAACAGTTCAGCATGCTCGCGTAGCTGATCAGCGGCCAGCATAAATACACCCTGACCACCGTTTTCAAACTCCAGCCACATAAACGGCACTTCCGGGAAGGCTTCCTGCAAAGCAAACTCACTATTACCCACTTCGCAGATCAGAATGCCATTCTCGGTCAGATAATTCGGTGCATCACGCAGAATGCGACGGGTAATATCCAAACCATCGTCACCGGAACCTAAACCCAGAGCTGGTTCATGGCTATATTCCTGCGGCATAGCCGTCAGGTCTTCCTCATCCACATATGGAGGATTGGTCACAATCAGGTCGTAACCATCTTTTGGCAGATCATCAAACAGATCAGACTGATAAACACTAACCTGATCTTCCAGATGGTGGCGCGCTACATTATCCTGAGCAACTGAGATCGCACCTTCCGAGATATCCGCCAGATCCACCTTGGAATAAGGGAATGCATAGGCAGTCGCGATACCGATACAGCCACTACCGGTACACAGATCCAGTACACGCATGGGCTCATCGGCTAACCAGGGTTCAAACTGATTCTGAATCAACTCCGCAATTGGAGAGCGTGGTACCAGTACTCGATGATCCACATGGAAAGGCAAACCCGCAAACCAGGCCTCACCCAGCAGATAGGCCAGAGGTACACGATCCAGACAACGCTTCTCCACATGACTCAGAATAATAATCGCTTCGTCATGGGTGATACGGGCATCCAGCATGGATGGATCAAAATCCCACGGCAGGTGCAGGCTACCCAGTACCAGATGAACCGCTTCATCCCAGGCATTATCGGTGCCGTGGCCAAAAAACAGCTTATGATGGTTAAACTGTGAATAGGTCCAACGAATATAATCTTTAATGGTATGCAACTGCTGAGCGACTTCCGCTAACGCTTTACTCTGTGGCACAACACCGTCTCCAAACATGCAAATAGAAATAACGACCCTTCCACTAGCCTTAAGCCTCTGGAATTCCGCCGACTAAGTGTACCCCAGCTATGCTTAGCTATAAACCAGACTTGCGTCCCCCATTGCTTCTGGTAAGGTTGCCGCAGCCAAAAATAGAGCGAAACCATGAGCAAGTACGATCCACATAACGATGATACTGATATGGACGAAATGGATATGTTCCGTTCCGCCATGAAAGGCGTTAAGCCTTTGAAAAGTAATCAAGTTGTGCTTAAACCCAAAAAGAAAGACATCAACGTCGCACTGAAACGTGAAGCTGCCTCTACGGAAGACGAACGCTTTGTGGTAGACAACCTATCCGAGGGTTACGTCCCGGATATGAAACCCAGTGATGTGATGAGCTTTATGGTGCCTGATCTACCGATTCGTACTTTTCAAAGCTTAAAGAAGGGCGAGTACACCTGGCAGGAAGGCATTGATCTACATGGCCAAAGCGTCGAAGAAGCCCGTGGTGAGCTGTTCTCCTTTATTCAGGACTGCCGTGCCCGCCGTTTCCGCTGTGTCGTGGTCGTACACGGTAAATCCTGGACGCAGGGCAGCGGTCGTGCCGAACTCAAATCTTTTGTAAATGTCTGGCTACGCCAGATGCCCGAAGTAATCGCCTTTCATTCCTGCCGCCCCGCCGACGGCGGCACCGGTGCGGTATATGTACTGCTGAAAACCAAAGACACGATGTACTAACACCAACATCCTTTATAAAACCCTTTCTGTACCTTTCAGCGAAAACACCAAGCACAAAAACAAACGGCCCGGATTTCATTAGAAATCTGAGCCGTAAAAAAAGAGAACTTTCATCATTGAACCGGTGGTAGCGCTCAGCCTAGAGCCGCCTCAACACCGTGTCATAGATTTATTAGATGGGGCTGTGGATAAGCTTTTCAAGGCTTAAACCCTAAAAACAAACCTTTTCTAGCGCCCTACTTCAATCCGCGAGCCAAAATCTTTTTGAATCAATTCGATACGACCACCGTAATTGACCGAGTTTGCTGTTGGTGCTAGCGGCCCGATTGCTCGAATAGAAACTTTTTCGGCCTTTAAACCCATTTTTTCCAACTCTTGCAGTAAGCGCTGGCCCGATTGTTCAGATTTGTCGATCAATTCTTGATCAGAACCGGCGCCGTATCTGTGACTTGCTAACCAGTAATCCTGTTCTGCTCCGTTTAGAGCTTGCACCAGCTGTTGCAGTTGCTCAAAAGCCCCTTCTTCAAAACTGCCATCTGCAGAAACCGGCAGAGTGATCCAACCGGAGATACCCAACTGTTCAAATAGATTCTGGTTATCCCCCTGACTTACCTGATCCGATGGCAGGCGATAGTGTTCTTCATAAACATAGGTACGACCTGTGCCCCGTTCGGTGATATAGAGGGCGATAAACTCACTCCAGCCATTATACTTACGCTCTACAGCCAGATAATGCTGTTTACGGTCGATGCCATACAGGGTGGAAACGTTAAACACCTGATTAGCCCAGTGGATGCTGCTACCGCAATCCCGACCACTGCATTCAAACACGACATTGATGCCAGGCTGTTTCAATTGCTGTTTATAGTGCTGGTGAATCTCATCGGTGCCACGACTGGAACGTACGCGATACAGGGTACGATTCAACTCACCACCGGGCAGGGTTAACCAACTCTCTGGCATTGATTCTGAGTTTTTCTTCTGGATGCGGCCTGTCGCAATACGATGCTCGACCAATTTATCGCTTTTGCTCATCTCCACATTAGCTAAGGGAAAAGGTTCCAACCCCTCATTTGCCTGTGCAACTACAGGCACTGCCAATAACGCAGAAAAAAGCCCT
Organism: uncultured Oleiphilus sp.; assembly: GCA_964342385.1. GTDB lineage: Bacteria > Pseudomonadota > Gammaproteobacteria > Pseudomonadales > Halomonadaceae > Oceanospirillum. Next base: position 149,621 of record CAYFGP010000002.1, read on the forward strand.
GCGGCTAACACCTTTGTCACTTGAAGTACCGGCTTTGTTTTAAGCATCACTGTTGTCTTAAATGCTTTTGTTGTTTTCTCTGGCGAAAAAAATACAGCCATCCGTCACACTCCCTTAAACCGTTAAGGGTTTGACCCATAAGGACGAAAAAGATTCGCGTTATGGATCTGGGTTCCCTTAATCTAACGAGTCTTCTGCTAAATCAGATCACTTATCTGCCTGCCAGAAACGAATCAGTTCCGCCTGTACCGCCTGATAACTGTCCGGTTCCAGGTGGAAATGATGATTCCCAGGTAAACATTGGTGTTCAAAGTTTTTCACATAAGATGCCCGGCTTTGGGTGTTCTCCCGATTCACCAGGAAACCTTGCTCTGCTGTCAACAGACAAACCGGAGATGTAATGGCACTACAGAAGGCGTTAATTTGCTCTTCTGTCAGACGCACAGGGGAAGGAATGCGTAAACGAGGGTCTGAGCGCCAATGCCAGCCAGTCTCTTGCTGGATCGTACCACGCTCAGCCAGTGGTAACGCCGCTTCGAAACTGATCTCACCTACACCGCGCATTCGGGCTTCTGCAGCACTGTTGACGTCATCATAACTTGGTGGCTGTTTATAACCCATCAGCTGGTATTTGCTTAACGCCTGGGTTAATTGATCCGGGGAATCTTCCGCTGGCGTGGAAATAGGGCCTAAGCCTTCAAGCAGAGCAACTCGACCTATACGCTCCGGCATGGCTCCTGCCATTAAAGTAGCCACTCCTGCTCCCATAGAGTGACCGAGCAGATCAACATGCTCCCACCCCTGAGCATCCATCAACAGAGCCAGATCGATGACGTTATCCCAGATATGGTAATAGCTGCCCTGGGGGCGGTAGCTTGAGTGGCCATGGCCGATCATATCGATGGCCCAGATATCCAGATCACACTCCAGCGCCAATTTAGGTGCCAGTCGGGTAAAGCTGGCACAATTATCCAACCAGCCGTGCAGTGCCAATACGGTGGTGCCGTGGCCCTTGCCCCAGCGCCAGCCAGAGATAGAAATATGCTCAAGATCTATTTGGAATGGAATCGGGTCCTGCATCGTTCCGCCTTATCAGAATGTCCATGAAGTGTCTTAATCATGGCCTGTATCTGCTGCGCTGTCGACTCTGGATATTGCAATGGGAAAAGATGACCGCCTGGCTGAGATTGCCAGTAAAAGCCTGATTTAATAAGACCTCTGAGTCCAGCTGGGTGAATCACGGAATCCTGCTCAGGGGTAAAGACGGCGACAGGCATCTGCAATTGCGGGCCACTGTTCCATAAATTGTCCGCCACATTACAGAAAATATCGTACTCAATTCTGGGTTGGAAATTCAGCACCCGCTCACCGCCCTCTTTGTGACTGGCGGATTCGATATAATCCCAGACACAGCGCTCATCCAGGTCGGCAAATAAACGACGTTCTCGCAAGTAGTCATACATCACCTGCTCATTATCCCAACGATCCCGCCGCTTACGGCTTCTGCTGGCTGGAGTGAATTTATCGATATTGCCCATACGTTTAGCCAGCTTGATCAACCAGGGACGCAAACCACTGATATAAAGAGGAGGGTCCAGCAGTATCAATCCCTTAAAGTAACCCGGTGCTTTTAAGGCGGCCTGATAAAGCAAAACACCACCTAAAGAGTGCCCAACGGCCCACACTGGTTCTTCACTTTGATGTAACAGTGACAACTGCTCGTCGACCAGCGCCTGCCAGTTATGATCCACTGGCCATCTGGGATCATGACCAATATGGGAGACCCCTTGAACCTCATATGCTTTACCCAGCTCTTCCAGTAGGACTCGATAACTTCCCAAAGGAAAACCATTGGCGTGAGCAAAGTGAATCTTAGACATTGGCCTCTCCAGTAAACGGACGTTTGATTGAATTATGCCCGTGCCATATAGAAACGAAAGTTTGAGGTGTTAATTTCACTACTGTCCGGTTAAGCATAAACCAGCTCCATTGATAGCTGATCAGGAG
>CAYFGP010000003.1:0-7297 GCA_964342385.1 uncultured Oleiphilus sp.
CACCTCATTAGTTCATGCCCATGCTGGGCGTACACAAGAAAAGTCAGTCGGACGCGTAAACGCGCCGCTGCTTTGGGCGTTATGCATTAAGAGGGATTCATGATCGAGGCAAAGCAGGTATTTGACTGGTTGAGTTGTCAGGGAAATAGGCATTTATACTGTGTGTTGTTACCTCAATAATGCTCTTTTCTGGAGATGAGCTACTTTCAAAACTAGCTTTGGTTGAAGCAAAGAAGAGCTTTCAAGTTTGGATTGGTCTAGTATGTCTGATTTCAGTATCAGTTCTTCTAGCTGAAATTATTTTCCCAACTTATAAGTGGGTTTCCAAAAAAATAAAATGGCACTTTAACCTAAAAAGTATCAACAACGATTGCATGGTCTAACTATTGAAGAAAAGGAATTATTGTCCAAATACATTGATAATAATGCCCGTACAACTTCTATTAAGTGCTCTAGCGGTATAGCAAAGTAACTGGAGTCTGCAGTGATTATTCGTAGGGCTTCAAATCTGGTAAATTACTACGATGTGTTTCCATATAATATTCAACCATGGGTATGGGAATATTTAACTAAAAATCCCGAACTACTTGAATAAATGGATAACAAGAACCGCAAAGGGGTTCCAAAAGCTGTTAGGCAAATGTTAGAATTACAAGGAAGATCTGGTGGAAAATACTGTTAGTTTATTGATTCAACAATATAAGAAGCTCCGAAAGAAAAACATCAAGAAAATAACTCCAAACTTGCTCATAGGCATTAAGTCCTTTGTTTTAACGTCAGTTTATGTAAAAGTGGTTTCTGATTTTGAAGTCAAGTATGAACAATCTGTTTCTGAACTCATATCAAAATCTTTGGAAGGATTGACTGACGATCAAATTAAAAAGTTACGTTTCCAACTCCACTTAATCCATGAAGATATTGATACTAGTTTGAATTTTGTTACTGTATTGACCATTTTTATGGGTGCTGTTTCTGCTTTTTTCATCACTCTCGGTGACTCTGTAGGAGTCACTGACAACCATTCTGATACACTATTCTTCATGTTTGCCACGATACTGTTAATAGTCAAACGAATGAGTTTAATTGAATACGCTGGTATTTGTGCGCAATTAGGAAAGTTCATCGAATGGCAGCTAGAAAAGTAAAACTAATAAAACGTTAAATTCCATTATGAAATGTAGATGCGTTCAATTATCCGAGCTCTTCGAACCTAATCCTGATGAGGAGTTTAGTGAGTTTCTCGATTCAGTGAATCATATTGAGAGCTCTGAAGAATATAGTCTCTTCCTATGCCCAAGCTGTTCTCAGTATTATGCTGTTGAGCAATGGTCTAGAGGCCCTATTGTGGTAAAGATCGAGACAAAGGAAGAATTTACTTCCTTTGATGATGTGCCATATCGAAAGAAGCTGTTTATTGATTCTTGTGGTGGATTATCAGACAAGAAATGCATCCAGGCCGGATGCGAAGCGAAAGCGTTGATCAGTTTGGTATTTTGTGCGGAGCATGCATTCGAGTGGTAAAACTTATCAAACGCATGCAATTGGGCAGTCAAAAGCGTCTCGTTTTTCCAAAATCCACGCCACTTTAGCCTGCCATTTCTATGAGCGTTAGTAATTTTTAAATATGTCATTCACAAAAGAAATAGATAGTTTTCTCCAAAAGTATTCAATCATCAAAACTATTGAGAAAAACAAAGCTGATGAGATCTGTGAAGAGGCATCAGGGGCTTTGGGTGTCAAAATAGGTACCATGTCATGTGCTGGTGAAAGCTGGTATGTAAGCAACGATGAAAAGTGGTGGTCGAATTACCCGTTAGTAAAGAAGGCACTTGAAGATTTATCTAGTAACTCTCTATTTGTTTGCTTTAAAGGTTATCCTGATAATAGGCTTGTTGAGATTAGTTTAAAACAACTTCTTACTATGATAGAAGATGATGATTTCTTTCATAATATCTTCGCCTTTGATAATAAGTATGAGAATGCAATTTTTGACGACCACTCTGGATCATTTTGCGGTATTGGATACTTTTCAGATGCAATGCAAAAATACTGCTAACAAAGCCAGCCAGGATTCCTGGTGTACAATTTGAACAAGTTCATGATTTGCATGAGGTGCACAGCATGTTAGCGGAGCGGGTGATATCCTGGACAGAAGAGTGGAAGCAAGATGGTATTGTGCTAGGTGAAGCTAAAACCTTACGTCGTCAGTTAACTCGTCGATTTGGCCCTTTGTCGGAAGAGGTTGAAGATAAAATCAATCAGGCAACAGGACAACAGCTGGAGCTTTGGTTGGATAATATTCTTGATGCCGAAACACTGGATGAAGTTTTTAAATCCTAGTGTTATTGATTGGCGTAGCTTAGCTAAAGCGTAGAGAATAGCCTGAAAAATCATAGTGAATCAAAGGGTAATACTGGGTTTTACCAAATTTCCTTTAAGACGCAGACTAGGCTCTTTGCAGGCTGACGCTAGACTCTAGGAGAAAATTCATGATTTCAGATGTAGAGCGGAAGCTTGCTGAAAGCGTTATACAGCTACACGATGGGAAGAGCTATAAAACTCTCCAAGACATGTCTATGCCGCCAAGGGTTCCTGACGAAGATGGTCGGATCACTGAAGATGACTATTTAGGCCTCTGTCGTGAGATAGATGACGTCTTGGGGCTAATAGTGAGCATTAACCTCATCGATTGTCTCGAGAGAAAAGACAATAAGCTAACTCTTTGGAAAGTGAAATATAGCAATAACGAAGATGAGGTATTCTGGGCAATTGGTTACGATCGTGACTTGCTCAAAGTACAAGATGTTCTGGTTCAGTGGTAATCCTTACGTTGTTATTGACCAGCTCTGGAGTTATAGATTAGCCACTAAAACCATTCAGTCACAGAGACTGAAATTAAGGCTGTTTGACAAAGGACAAAACATGTAACTCTGAGCTATCATGAACCATCTACCCAAAGAGTAAGAAATATGGAAAGTTCTGAATTACTCGTTGTTCTCCTCAATGTTGCTGTAGTCGCTGTCGCATATTTTTATGTCTATCCCAGGTTTTGTGGCTCTGATGCCAACAGAATCGCAATCAACGATATTCTGGCCAGTAGTGTTTCGCTGTTAGTTGCAGGGGCGATGTATTGGGGCAGTGGTGTTGAGTTTGATCTTATCTTCACAACAGCAAACTGGTTTTGGTTTACCTTAATCACTTATTTCACCCTGGAAACTCCGTTAATGCTTTGGTACTTCAAGAAGCATAAGGTGTTGGAAAAGTTTAATGCCTAGCAGCGCAATTGGTAGGGAACTGGCTTTGGGCTAGTACAGATTAAGTGAGCTGGGTTGCTGCTATTTTGGTTTTTTATCAGGGATGTTAAAAATCACCATGAAGTTATCTTCTCTTTTTTACGTGTTCGTTCTTCTACCTATGTTAGCATTTGCTGACGGTACCCTTAAAAGTGGGATAATTGAGTCCTCCGCACTAGGCGTTTCTAAGCGTTTTAATATCTATCTGCCTGAAGGTTATGTCACGATTGATCGTCGCTATCCGGTGATTTACCTTGTGCATGGCTGGGGTGTCGATGAAGATTCCTGGCCCTCTTCGAGCCTTCAGGTCCAGAAGGTAGCCGATGATCTGGATCTGCAAACGATTATTGTGATGCCAGATGGTGACCGAGGTGTTTATATCAACTCGGCTACACCCGCTGATTATCAGGCGTGTATGAGTGAAGCCCCGCCGGTTCGTAACTCCCGAGAACCTAGGGAAGAATTCTGCGTTCATAGTGCAAACTATGAAGACTATATGCTTGAGGACATTATTCCTTATATCGACAGCCACTACCGAACGGATCCTACAAGGTTAGCCCGTGGTGTTATTGGTGAATCTGCCGGTGGCCTGGCATCATTTCATTTAGCCCTTCGGCATAAGGATCTGTTTTCTACAGTTGCCGCGCATTCAGGTGCGGTTTCCATGCTTTATCAGCCTGGTAACAATGAACCGTTAATACGGATTCAGCCACGACCTGGTTTTGAAGAGTGGGAGGTTATGCTGGGTTTGGATATCGAAAACTGGAAGGCATACGACCCTTATTCTCTTCTTGATACTCTCAAACCTGATGAACTTGCGATCTACTTTGATAGCGGTATGGAAGATGAGTTTGGCTTTTATCAGATGGCTTTACATTTCGAGCAGCGTTTAAAGCAATTAGGTTTGGATCATACCTTTGTTGCTGTGCTGGGTGGTAAGCATGATGATGAGTTCTTTGGCAGCCGAATTACTCACAGCCTTGAGTTTATGGTCGAGCATTTCAGGAAGAATGGCGTTTACCTCAAGCCATGATCGTTATAAAACCCGATGTGAAAGGAAACACATGAATATCATTGAATCGACAGTAGCGGATGCGGAGCTACTGGCCTCTATTATCCGCGAATCAAATAAAGATGTAGCGCAAGAATTTGGCATTAATGGTGATAATAACCCCAAGCATCCGTCATTTTGTCAAAAGGATTGGGTTGAATCTGATTTCAAACGTGGCGAGCAGTACTTTATATACCAGCAAAACGGCGTAGGCATTGGTTGTGTGGCTTTTGAGAATCCAAGACCTGGCGTGGGCTATTTGAATCGTCTTTCGGTGCTGCCGGAATATCGTTATCAAGGTATCGGTGAAGTGCTTGTCAGGCATATTGTTAGCTATGGGAAGTTGAACGATATTCAAAGACTCAGCATCGGAATTATTGCTGACCACGTTAAACTGAAGAACTGGTACTTAAAGTTAGGATTTATTGAAGGAGAGAGAAAGCTCTTTCCTCATCTTCCTTTTGATGTTCTGTATATGAGCTGTAAGTGCTAAAGGGAATCAACAAGGCAGGTAAAACAAACCCGCCATTTGGCGGGTTTTGTCGTAGCGATCGAATCAATAGCTAGGACTTAGATGCCTAGATCATTCATCAGATCATCAAAGTCGTTGTTACCATTAGCAGGGCCGACGTCTTCATCTTTCTGCTGTTTGTTTTCGGCCAGAATATCATCTGGGTTTTCCAGCTCTGCTTCATCAAAATCATGCAGTTTGATGAACTCTGTCTTATCCATGGACAGTTCAAGATAGAAGATATTATTTTTTTCTGTCGTGAAGGTTACGCGACGGGATTGCGGCTGATCCAGTGTGGTATTTACCGAGATCTGAACCTGTTTGTTCATCGCCATCATCTTCGGCTGGCTCTGAGTGATGGAGGTACGAAGTTGGTGGCGTACCTTATTGGTAAAGTCACCCACGATCTGGTTCATGATCTCGCCCATTACGTTGCCCACTTCATCGGAAGTGTGCAGCTGTGCCAGTTCATCTTCAGGCATGCCCATGCTCAGCAGATACTTGCGGTAGATCTCCATGGCAGATTCTGCGGTGAAGTTAATGATCACAAGACCAGAGAAACCACCGTCAAACAGTACAAAACAACCGATATCTGGTCGCAGGCAGGTTTTGTTGATCTTCTGCACCATAGGTGAGTAATCAACTTTGTCATTTCCGGCATTGCCCAGCACTTCTGTCACAGAGTGGCAAAGAATCAGCAGAACTTCTTCTGTGGTAATGGCGCGGGAGCGCTTTGCAGTGGCGAGTTTGTTGACGGTCACGGTAAACCCCTTGTTTGATCCGAGCTTGAAAATAATCTTATCTATGCATCTTACTGTTTTTTGTCGGTAAATCATATGAGTGGAGTCAGTAAAGCATTATACCCCGCAAAATCACTACCTTAGCGCTAATAGGAGTGAGAGATGGATTACTAGCTTGGTTTTTGTGGAAAGTATGGCACGTACATGCTTACACAAAAGTGAATTCAGCAGACTACTCAGGTAATCAGACAGCTAGGGACGTGAGTTTAAGCTGGGGGGGCAATAAGAGCAGTGGGTTGCTAACGGTACCCGACTAATTGCTTATTCTTGTCATGGCAATTGTTCTTGCCAGTGTTTTACAAAACAGGTAAAAAATATCTTTATTATCAAAAAGATAGTCAAACCCGCGAGTTTGTTTCATCAGAGGAGCCAGGTAAGGCGACTCGATTTGAATATCCGCTGATAGGGAGATCATCATGCACAGACACCTACCTAAAGATTCTATTGTCTCTTGCATCGACCAAGAGGCTTATTTCTATTCTGACCGTCATTTAAATCGCTAAATCTCAGGATAGATCTGACTTAAATCGTATATGCCATCTAAGCCTACTGGGTTTGTGTGCCCATTCTGGCTGATTGTGTTCAGAGCCGTTATTTGAAAACTGTTATCCCAAAGTTGTCTCAACTGTTATTTCAAAAACTGTTGTCTTAAAAGCTATCGTTATAAACGCGGTGGCAACCATGAAAATTATCAAAGGAGTGAAGTTATGAAAGCAAGTATGTTCGTTCTTTTAGCTGCGACAGCCGCAGTACCATTCAATGCGTTGGCGGGAGATGCTTCATCTAATGGGCAAAACCCAGTGGATGATTCTGTTATCAGCGAGCAACGTATGAAGCTGGCAAAAAATACAGAGGGCAAAGGGTTTGGTCCTCAATCACCACGCGATATCGATTCTCTTGCAGGTGTGAACACTAACGTTTTTAGCGAAGCTCCGGCTAGTGCACAGATGAACCTGTGTAATATCCATTTCCATAAAAATGCCGAGCATAGAGGTGGTGAGTTCACTAAGTATGCCGGTAATGGCGATGGCAAAGGTTATATGAGTGGTTATCTATATTCCGGTAAGTTGACCAAGGCCGAACTATCTCCCGTGAGCCAGGAAATTTGTCCGAGTAAACATGGTGCTTTGTATCCAGGTGATACGATTGAGGTGCACTATGTTCATTCAACGGCCAAGATTAAGCCGGGACCTACTTTGGGCTCTTGTCTGAGTGATGCCATTAAGAATCCGCAGCTGCGAGTTGAGACTCAGGTTTACGTGTTGGTGAATGATAAAAACGCCAATGACTTTATCAAGCTGACTGAACACCGAAAAGTAAATGGTTTCCATCAGCCGTTGAATATTCCGGGTGACACTGGCAAACCGATTCAGTATGCGGGCTCAACGACAGGCCCCGGTTACAATGAAAAAGGCTCACCTTTCCAGGTAACCTGGAGCGTGCGTCCTAAGGTGGCCAAAGTCGATATCGCATCTGTTGGTCAGTGGTGTGAGGGTAATGTCTTTAATGAAGATCATGCCCATGGTGTGAGAAATCTGGTGATGAATCGCGCACTGTTATCGAAAATTCGACGCTAGTTATTCTGCTAAATAACAAACGCCAAAAAATAGACTCAGAGAGAAATTTTCTGGGTCTATTCTGC
>CAYFGP010000003.1:7397-146923 GCA_964342385.1 uncultured Oleiphilus sp.
ATTACCCATTACCCATTACCCATTACCCATTACCCATTACCCATTACCCATTACCCATTACCGTGTTGATAAACCTTTAAAACGGTCTGATGCATTTCAGGGCTACAGCAATGCCACCGGATGGTATGATACTTTCCAGATGTTCATTGTTACGCTGTACAAAGTCTGGTAAGCACTTGTTGTTACGAAGGAAATAGCTAGGCTGTATGATTGCTATCGGTTGAACGCTAGAGATGAAACACCTGAGGCATTAGGGATTTTTGCGCTGTAAGAATGCTTTGTATGCCTCCTGCCCGAAGGAACTAAGGATATTGGCGTGAGTTTGCAGATTGGTTTTGCTGAGTTATTTGAATTTACCCGCGCTTATTTGGCAGGCTTCTACACCTTTGTCGCTGTGTTCTATACCGCCCGTATCATTCTGTTGAAACGGTCTATTACCCGAGAAGTTGTTTTTGCCGGTTCCCGTTTTAGTTCAACCTGGTGGAACCATATTACGTTCAGGGTTTTTCGGGTTGTGATCTGGATGGTATGTGTATCCAGATTGTTTTTCCCATCACTTGATGAGTATCTAGGGCTCTTCTCTAGTCTGCAGAGTACCTTGTTGATGCTAATCGGAAATGCCTTTTTGGCCTTAGGGCTGATCTCTATTATGACCATTCACTATCGTTTAGGTGTGTGTTGGCGTTCCGGTATCGATCCCAGTGAACCGGGCAAGATTATCTCGAATGGTGTTTATCGCTATTCCCGAAATCCAATGTTTCTCTTAGTTGGATTAACTCAGGTTGGTTTCTTCCTAGCGCTGCCCTCGGTATTTTCACTGCTTTGTTTGATCATTGGTCTGTACACCCTACAGCGTCAGGTATTAGCAGAAGAGGTTCATTTATCGAATAAGCTTCCTGAAGAGTACTCTGACTACTGTGCAAATGTACGGCGCTGGCTATAGCTTTAAAGTCATACGCCAGATGACTCCTGCAGTACTAGGCTTCATTTAGCGCAGCTGTCACCAGACCATTGTTTCAACATAGGCCTCGTCATAGGGTGCGCTTGATTACTGTTTCTTAGGGCGAAGTGGTGGTTCACCAAATATACGTTTATAAGCCCGTGAAAAAGCGGCTTCAGAGGTATAGCCCAGTTCTTCGGCTAATTCGATAAGAGGAACGGGGGATTGCAAAATTTTCATCCGAGCTAAATTCATACGCCATTCTGTCAGATATTGCTTAGCCGAGGTTCCAATCACTTCGGTAAATCTTGCTGAAAAACCTGAACGGGACATACCTGCATGTTCCGCCAAACTTTCTACTGTCCAAGCTGATTCAGGATGTGCATGCATCACTGCTAGTGCTTTGCCTATTTTTGGGTCTTTCAGCGCACCTAACCAGCCTTTACTGGCCTCGGGCGCGTGTTCTACCCAATGGCGAATCGCTTTAATCACTATTATATCGGCAAGATGGGCAACTACAGTTTCGCCGCCTGGGTGCAGCATAGAAGCTTCTTGAGCCATTAATTGAATCAGAGCATGTAATGATTCAGGTAATAAACCATCTTCACTGTGCATATGAATTAAGGGCGGTAGTTGTGCGATAAGCTTTTCACCCGCAATATGATCAAAGCTCAAAACACCACAGGTGAGCAGGGTTTGTTCACCGCCGCCGCCATAAAGCATAAATTCAAAACGCTCTGATAGTTTGCTGACGGGTATATCAAAAAAAGGTTGGCACTTTATATCTGTACTTGAGCAAATTAAGTGCCCTTCACCTTTTGGCAATAGTGCCAGTTCGCCCGGACGCAAATAGACATCATCGTGATTCGGAAGACGTAACCAGCAACCACCTTGGGTGACAATATGGAACATCATCTTGCCCTGCATAGGTGGCATTGCTACACCCCAGGGAGCACTCAATTCCGAATTAGCGTACACCATACCGTTTAAACGTAGTGAATACAGGGTTTCACCCAGTGTATCGCTTGATTCAGGTATTTCTCGTTGTTCAGAAGTTTGCATCATTATCACTCTGGTTTTTTTAGACGAACTGCAAAAAATTATGGATTTATAAGCATTAATCATCAAGTGATGGTCTCGTAAACTTGTTTCTGTTGTTTAACGAAGCGGTCCGAACCTAATGGTCAGACCTAATTATTCAGTACGTTAAGAGAAGAGGCCGATCATGAAAGATCAAACGATTGCTGTTGTGGGTTCTACCGGTAAGACTGGCGTACGGGTTTTAACTCAGCTACAAGAAAAAGGCTATGCCACAAGAGGGCTGTCCAGAAGCAGTGAATATGTTTTCGACTGGGCTGATAAAGCGGGTTGGAAAAGTGCTCTGGAAGGTGTTCAGGCAGCTTATATCACCTATTTCCCTGATCTTGCAGTTCCTCAAGCTGAAAGTGATATCCGTGCTTTTGTTGAGTTAGCCAAATCTTTGGGCCTTCGACATCTGGTTTTGTTATCCGGTCGAGGTGAAGAAGGGGCTCAAAAGGCAGAAGATGTCGTTAAAACCAGTGGCTTGGAGTGGAATATCGTACGTGCCAGCTGGTTTATGCAGAACTTTAGTGAAAGTTTTATGCTGGATGGCTTAAAAGCTGGCGAACTGGTGCTGCCAGAGCCTAAAGCTGAAGAGCCTTTTATTGACGTTGATGATATTGCTGATGTTGCGGTGGCCGCTTTAACCCGTTCGAATTTACGCAATCAGGTGTTTGAGGTCACAGGTCCTGAGTTACTGTCATTTGATAGCTGCGTACAGACGATTGCTAAAGCCAGTAATCGTGATATCTGCTTTCAAACAGCCCCTATTGAAGCCTACCTAGCGGAAGCTAAAGCTCAGGGTCTACCAGAAGATATTGCATGGCTAATCAATGAGTTATTTGTCAATGTTTTAGATGGGCGCAATGAATCAACTACCAGTACTGTTGAGCAAGTACTAGGTCGACCTGCACGAAGTTTTCAACATTACGTTGAGACTACTGAGAAAACAGGTGTATGGGCTTAGTGTTTTTTATGTGTGGTGATTATAAGGCCGGTAATGGTTTAAGGGCTTTGAAATGATTATTTTGCTGATTGTGATGACTGGCATTATGGCAGGAGTCTACTTTGCGTTTTCTGTTTTTATTATGCAATCGCTGAGTGAGTTACCTTCCCTGCAAGCGGCACAGGTCATGAACAAGATTAATGATGTGATCGTTAATACGCTTTTTTTACCGGTCTTTTTCGGTTCGACGCTTTGGTATGGTGGGCTGGTTGTTTGGTCATTTGCAGATTGGCAATTCGAACGCTCTATTTTAGTGATCATTGCCGCCATGATTTACATATTGGGCATGTTTGTTGTCACTGCTTTTGGCAATGTTCCACTGAATAACAGGTTGAAGAGCAGTGCTGAAGATGACTCAAGATTGATCAGTTTTTGGGATGAATACCTCCGTCGATGGACCCGTCTGAATCACCTTCGTATGTTGAGTTGTATTGCTGCTTGCGCCGTATTAACCATTGCCCAGATATAATTTTTAGTCGATATACGCTGGCACAAAGTGTTTCTACATTCTTTTGTCAAAGGCTGGAGAACGAAACGTTTTGTCATATAAAAGCTTTTGTGTGAGTGTTTATGAGGAAATAGATATGAAACGCATTATTAAAAGAGGATACCTGCTTATCGCAGGTTTAATCATGATGTTAGTGGGGAGTTATATTGCCATTACTACCCTTAATTATGTGACTGTAATGAGCGCTGAAGATATTGTTCCATCAACCAATATGCTCAGTGATCTACGCGGTATGGGAGGGATGCTATTAGTGCTCGGTGCTTATGTGTTAATTGGGAGTTTTCGCATAAATTGGCAACAACCAGCTTTGATCATTGCAGTAGGGGTTTTTACATCATTTGTTGTTTTTAGAAACCTGGGTTTTGTCTTGGACGGATGGCCTGATACTTCAATTATGATCGCTTATTGGGTTGAGGTCGTTATGGCTGCATCGGGGGTATGGATTGCTACGGAAAAACGCGGCCAGTCACTAAAAGCTAATCTTTAACTCCTGATTCTTGTAACTACAAGCTGTTTTATTACGCGGGCATAATTGCTCTCCTTTATCTATTTACATCTAGTTCTTCTCTCCAGGATTTCTTGTAGTGGCCTTACCTGTCGGGCAGGTATATGCTGTCCTGAATTAACTAAGGAAAGTACCTGGGAGAAGGCGATGAACAGGCGAGAGTTTTTAAAAATATGTCAGCTCTTGGGGCTGAGCTTACCTTTCCAGCCCCTGCTTAGTGCTTGTGCAAGCGGCCAAAGCAAGTCGAATAGCGCTACTGAATCAGTGCTTATTATTGGAGCAGGAGCTGCAGGTCTTTCTGCGGGTTATTTACTCAAGCAGCAAGGCATCAAGTTTCAGATTCTGGAGGCATCTTCCCACTACGGCGGTCGTATGAAACGTACGACCGATTTTGCCGAATTTCCTATTCCACTGGGTGCTGAATGGATTCACGTTAAGCCGAGTATTCTTGATGAAATAGTGAATGATGATTCTGTCGATGTTGGTATTAAAACGACTCTCTATGGTCCCGATGTCGACTATGGCCTGTATGTCGATTCCGGCTCAAATAAAACTGAACGAACCTCGCTGCGGGATGCGGACTTTACCGAAGACAGCAAGTTTATCAATGCTACTTGGTTTGACTTTTTTGAGCGTTATATCGTCCCGTCTGTTGAATCACAAATCAGCTATAGCGCTGTAGTTGAGGCCATTGATTATTCCGCAGCCAGCATTCAGGTTAAAACTCAGGATCGGATCTACTCAGCGGATCGAGTGATCATCACCGCACCGGTCAAAATACTTCAAAATGGTGCCATTACCTTTATTCCTGCTTTACCCAGAAGTAAGCAGAAGGCTATCGATAAAGTAAGAGTTTGGGATGGCTGTAAAGCTTTCATCGAGTTTTCTGACAAGTTCTATCCCACTTTAATCGGTTTTGATATCTCTCCTGCAACCGCAGGGCAGAAGCTCTACTACGATGCCGCTTATGGTCAGGACAGTTCACAAAATATCTTAGGGTTATTTGCCGTTGGTACGGGTACTAAGCCCTATGTGGATCTCAGCGACGATCAATTGATTGCCTACATACTGGATGAACTTGATCAGCTGTTTGATGGTCAGGCCTCAGCAAATTATGTGCAGCATATCTTCCAGAACTGGAATACAGAGCCCTATGCTAACGGGGCTTATGTAATTGATGATGAAAGCTGGTGGCGGGTGAGAAAGCTGGGTGAAAGCGTAGACGACCGACTCTTTTTTGCTGGTGATGCTTATACCACAGGTGATGACTGGAGTAGTGTTCATACGGCGGCACGTTCAGCAAGAAGAGCGGTTCAAGAGATATTAAATCTTTAACTGCTCTAAGATTTTCCAGAGAAAGTGTCATCGCTCTTGCTTAGCTAACATATCTCCTGCTATTGCTTATACAGAGCCTGGAGTTTTCACAATAGATGAAACATGGAGTTGATATGAGTGAACAAATTGAAGCCAAAGGGCAATGCCTTTGCGGTAGTGTAAAGCTGTCTGCAAAATCGGTGAGTAAAAATGCCGGAGTTTGCCATTGCAGTATGTGCAGACAATGGACCGGTGGACCGCTACTGGCAGTTGATTGCGGAACAGAGGTTGAACTTGAGGGGGCTGAAGCGATCTCGACTTATGCGTCTTCGGAATGGGCGGAACGAGGGTTTTGTGCCAAATGTGGTAGCAATCTGTTCTACAAGATTAAGCAGACGGGACAATATATTGTTCCGGCAGGTGTATTGAATATCGAATCTGAGTTAACTCTGGATCATCAAATCTTTATAGATGAGAAACCCTCGTACTACTGCTTCTCAAATGAAACCAAGAATATGACGGGAGCCGAGGTGTTTGCGCAATACGGCGGCTAATGCTGTTTGAGGCTGACTCAATTTATTTTAGAGAGCTATTCATTAGCAGGTTTTCACGCTAAGCTTCTGACTTCGTTAAAAAATCAGGAGTTTAATATGGCTGGCAACACAAAAACGGAAACCCTTCTGGCGCAAGCTGGACATTACCTGGATAAGGAAACAGGGGCTGTGGTGCCGTCTATTCAACCCTCAACAACCTTTGCCCGTGATGAGCAGGGTGAGCTATACGATAAAGATCGTATCTATGCCCGTGATAAAAGCGTTAATGCCGAGATGGCTGAAGCGGTGCTGTGTGAACTGGAAGCAGGTGCATCTTGTAAGTTGTTTGCATCCGGTATGGCAGCGGCCACGGCATTAGTGCAGACACTACGTCCAGGCAATCGTTTGGTAGCGCCTTCGGTGATGTATTGGTCACTACGTGCCTGGTTGATCTCATTCTGCGAAGATTGGAATATCGAGATCGCTTTTTATGATCCGGCTGATGAAGCAGATATGGATCGCGTAGTTAAAGCGCAGGCAACTGATATGCTATGGGTTGAAACCCCGGCTAATCCAACCTGGCAGGTGGTGGATATCAAGCGTGCCGCGGATCTGGCGCATAGCGTAGGTGCGCAACTGGTGGTGGACTCTACCGTTGCGACGCCTCTGTTGACCCGCCCAATTGAGCTGGGGGCCGATTATGTTTTCCACTCTGCGACCAAATATATCAATGGTCATAGTGACGTGGTGGCAGGTGCTTTGATTACTGCAAAAGAGGATGAGCGTTGGGAAAAAGCTTGTGCGATTCGTGCTCAACATGGCGGTATTCTGGGGCCGTTTGAAAGTTGGCTGTTACTGCGTGGTATGCGCACCATGCATGTACGTGTCGAGCGTGCTTGCGAAAATGCCCTGGCCTTTGCCCAGCATTTTGAAGGTTATCCTGGTGTGACTGAAGTGATCTATCCTGGTTTACCTTCTCATCCGCAACATGAGATCGCTGCGCGTCAGATGCAGGACGGTTTTGGTGGCATGCTATCGATTCGCTTTGACGGTGGTGTTGAGCGTACGGCACAGATTATCGGCCGTCTGAAACACTTCTTGCGTGCGACTTCTCTGGGGGGGGTGGAAAGTCTGGTTGAGCACCGTGCACTAATCGAAGGCCCGGATAGTCCTGTGCCTGATGATCTATTACGCTTCTCCATGGGTATTGAGAATGTCAGTGATCTGATTCAGGATCTGGAGCAGGCGATCAAAGGAGTGTGAATAGCGAGTGATTGGGTGGTTTTGTTTACGGTGACACTATTTAGTGACAGTGGTAACAGTATTCATGGAGATAAAGCTGTTATTGACTGCGACCTAGAAAACCACCGTTGTACCTAAACAAAACCTTTCCATTTGCAATGACTGTATTCTCCAGCTTTAGGTTTAAGCTGGAGAATACGACATCAGTGACAATCCTATTGCTGTTTAGCTGACCCATACGGCTATTTAGCTCATCCATTATTCATAAAGAAGCTGAACTCCATGCAACCGGCTAGGCCTCAAAAACTTAAACTGTTTGCCATTCTGACATTATCGCTGGGTGTGCTGATTATCACCGCAGCATTTACCGCCTATTTTTTTAGTCTGCAACATAGCCTGAGTAATCGTTACTACACACTTAAGGTGCTGGCGCAGGATATTACCTATTACGATGAAGTGCTGACCATGTCGACTCTGGTCGGTACCCACAGCGGCGAAGAACAGTGGCGACAACGTTATAAAAAGCACAAGGACCTATTGGAATATACTTTGGTGACGGCTGCCAAGATAGATCCCGAAATTTCGCACTTTATTCAGGCTACCAGTGCTGCCAATAAGTTGCTGGTCTCTTATGAAGAGAACGCTTTTGAGCTGGCTAAAAACGGCAACAAACAACAGGCGATTGATATTCTTAACAGCAGAGAGTACCAGAGTGCCAAAGCTATTTTTGCTGATGGCATTAAAAAAGCCATTGATCAGGTGCTGATGGAGACCAAGCTATCATTGGATAAAAGTAATCAGCAGCGCGGTTTAAATCTGGTGTTGGGCATGGCTGCCTCATTTATCATTGTACTGGGTCTGTGGGTTTATCTATTACGTTATATTCAAAAGACTGATCGCAAGATGGAAGGGTTGATCAAAACCGATGATCTGACCGGCCTGTTAAACCGACGGGAGTTTAATGAGTCTCTGACCAGTGAAGTCAATCGTGCCCATCGGGAAAAACGCGTGGTTATGCTGGCCATCTTAGATCTGGATAACTTTAAAAAATATAACGACTACTATGGCCACCCTATGGGGGATAAGGTACTGAGTCAGTTTGGCCATCTGTTACAGCAATACAGCCGTCGCGCCAATGAGTTAGCCTACCGAATTGGTGGTGAAGAGTTTGCCTTTATCACCAGTGCCGAAGATAAAGATGCTGCTATCAAAAGGATTGAAGAGATCGTAACGCAAACTCAAGCACTCAATATTCCTCATGAACATAACCTACCTGACAAGCGGGTGACGGTCTCATGTGGTGTGGCCTTTTCATCTCATGAGGTTTACACCCCACCTGGTGAACTTTATCAGCATGCTGATGAAGCCTTGTATCAGGCCAAAGAAGCGGGGAAAAACAGGTATAGCGTTTCTCAGGTTTGACGTAATCCGCACTAATCCCAATCATGTCGGAGCACTGTAGCGGTGCTCCGATGATTTCCCATCGAGCTTTCCTTTTCTCTTACCGTCCAAACAGCAAAAAATATCAAAAAATAGCCTATGAGTTTTTTTATAGTCTCTTCATCCAATGATGCAGAGGGCCAGACGGCCAGGAGCGACTATGAAAATTACCAAGAAAGTGATCATTAACAAGCCAGTAGAACAAGTTTGGCATTTAGTGGGACATCAGTTTGATAAAGCTCATCTATGGATGGGGCCTATTCCTCATTCTGTGGCTTTAGGGGAAGGGAAGAGCGAGACCGGAGCGCCTATGCAGGGGCGTATGTGTGATCTGAGTGACAACCCCAATGGGGCTAAGGCCAAAGAGATTATCACCCACTTCAGTGAGCAGGATAAGAGTCTGAGTTTTGATGTTTTCCCTGTGAATAATCCCGCGATTATTCCGATTAAGCAAAATAGTGTGCAGATGTCAGTTAGAGCCGTAGCGGGTGGGAAAACAGAGGTGCTTTGGACGGCATCACCTCAATTAAAGCTTTTTGCTTATCCGTTTTATCCTCTGTTGCGACTGATTTTCCCTGTCGCTTTTGGCAAACTGCTGCAAGGATTAAAAGAGTACGCAGAACAAAACCTGTCGGACGATAAGGTTGTAAGAGCATAAACAAAGAGTTCGAAATTCTGCAAAGAGTTGCTGGACAATACAGCTCTTTGTTGAAGAGAACGTTTTTGAGTGCTGATCAGCAGTTTGTACTTATCTCTTACTACTTCTTTCTTAGTATTTGGCACTCAGCAGAGGGATAAGCCATGCAACGCTTTTTCAAAAGTATTGAGTATATTGAGCAACATCTGCACGACAAAATCAGTGTGCATGATATTGCAGCTGCAGCTCACTATTCCACTTATCACTACAGTCGGGTGTTTAAAGCATTGGTCGGAGATACACCAAAAGAATATCTGCGTAAACGGCGCTTAACTCTGGCAGCAAAGCGTTTGTTGACTGAGGAGGTCGGCATTCTTGAGTTGGCGATGGATTGCCAATTTGATTCTCAGGAGGCGTTTACCCGTGCTTTTAAGGCACTGTTTAATATGACGCCTGCCCAGTATCGAAAAATCAACGAGCCGTTCCGCCTGCTGTATAAAAAGCCTTTTAGCACAGAGGATATGGATTTTCTGCAGAACAGTATCACCATGGAGCCTGAGATTATTCAGCAACCCACAATGAAGATTGTGGGTATTGCGACTCAGTATGATGATGGTGATCTGAGCTTACCAAAACTCTGGTCTGCATTTAGTCCCTATCGAGACAAGATTCCTAACCGCGTAGGGAGTGACTTCTTCGGCATTTATGAGTGCTACGAAGAGTCAGACGAAAACACGCGTTTTGTCTATATCTGCTCTGCTCAGGTGGAAAGCTTTGATGATGTGCCTGAGGGCATGATTACCAGAGAATTAGAGGCTCAAGCCTACGCCCGTTTTACTCATATAGGGCCCATTGCCAAGCTTGAGGAGACACTGCGTTATATCTGGGGTAGCTGGTTGCCTAAGAGTGACTATGAGTATGCGGAAAAGCCAGACTTCGAGTTATTGCCAGCTGGTTTTAACGACGCAGATCCAAACAATAAGATTTATCTGAATATCCCAATCAGGGCCAAGCACTGAGCGGAGAAAATATAATTATTTGAAAATAAGTGCCATTTTCAGTTTCGGTTCAGTTTAACGCCAGCTTGGGTTCAGAGATGCCCCGTAACATAGCAGCCATACACAGACATCAACTGCTGCACAAAACGCAGCTATGAATGAAGTAAAAGGACAAGGCTATGTTAACTCAAAAAATGACGGCTCAGATCTCTTCCGGTTTACTGCTGACTGCTCTGCTGTCAGGTACAGCACTGGCAAATGATGCGATTGGCCCTGGTGATAGTGACAGCAAGTGGGTTGTGGGTGGTCATATTGGCGTGATGAGTAATCCCTATGCCGGTGAAGATGAAGAAGGCTTCCTGATGCCAAATGTGGAATACCGCGGTGAGCGCTTCTTCGTAAAAGACGGTGAAATGGGTTATAGCCTGTATCAGGGAGAGCACTTCAGCGCTGGTGCTGTGTTGACCGGACAGGGCTCTTTCCTGTCAGACAAGGACGACTACAAAGATAATGCCAAACTGGCTGGGCTGGAAGAGCGTGACGGTACACTGGACCTGGGTTTCTATGTAGTTAAAGACACTGATATGGGCCGCGTGCGTTTCACCTTTCTGGAGGAAATTTCTGGCGAGCATAAAGGCCAGTCTGCGGATTTGAAATACACCTTCGCTTATCAGGCTAATAAGCTAAACGTTAATCCCTTTGTCGGTGTTAACTGGACCAGTTCAGATAAAGTTGATCACTTCTTTGGCGTGAGTAGCGAAGAAGCGACCGCCGATCGCGCGGCTTATAAGGGCGATAGTTCGCTCAATATGTATACCGGTGTCCGTGGTCGTTACGAGATCACTAAACACTGGGATGTGAGTGCTACAGCCGCATATGTTCATCTAGGTGAAGGCATTCGTGACAGTAGTATTGTTGACGAGGACCATGTACTTGTCGGTTCAGTCGGTGTGAATTACAACTTCTAAGGCCTGTTTTCTATCTAAGGCAGCGACAAACGCTCTCTACTCGTTTGTTCTGGTGAATGGTGAGTGATGGTCTCGGCAAGATTGGCGTTTTGATGGGACCTAAAAAAGCCCTGACTCATTGATGAGTCAGGGCTTCCCTGTTTTCCTTCAATAGCACTGTACTGTGTCTGGATACAGTGGATTAAACACTGAACTTGCTCAACTCATTACTTTGTTGAGTGCTCAGTTGAGTCATCAGCTGGCACTTCTCTTCTACACCTCGAGAACCTTCCGCTACGGATTGGCTGATATCACGAATATTAGTGGTATTACGATTGATCTCTTCAGCCGTAGCACTCTGTTGTTCCGCAGCAGTTGCAATCTGAATCGCCATTTCACTAATGTTGCCAATGCTATTGCGGATACAACTTAGAGATTGTGCGGCCATCTCAGCAGTTTCTTGCGTATCCCGAGCCTTCTGACGGCTCTTGGCAATGGTGTTTTCCGCTTTCTTAACGCCATTTTGTAGCTGGTTAATCGTGCTACGGATCTCATCCGTGGATTCCTGGGTTCTGGACGCCAGTGCACGTACTTCATCAGCAACTACGGCAAAACCACGGCCGCTTTCACCAGCACGGGCTGCTTCAATTGCCGCATTCAGAGCCAACAGGTTGGTCTGTTCAGCAATGTCGGTAATCACCGTCAGGATCGATTCAATATTGTTGCTGTACTGAATCAGCTCATTAATGGTACCCACCACACTCTCCATGTCGTCAGACAGGTGAGCAATCTCTTTACTGGCTTTAGCAACGACTTCAACACCTTCGCTACTGGCATTGTCAGCTTCTTTTACCGCATTAGCGGTGGTTTGAGCATTCAGGGCGACATCATGGGCGGTTGCAGACATCTCCTGCATCGCTGTAGCCAGTTGATCCAGTTCATACAGTTGTTTCTCTAGATGCTGTACGGAATCAGATGCTGATGAGGCTGTTTGTTGGCTGTTGTGGTGTACATCATTAGTGACTTGTTTCACCTGACCAATCAGGTTTTGCAGATAACCAATAAACTGGTTGAAGTCACTGGATACCTGACCAAACTCATCGGTACGGGTGATTTTCAGACGTTTGGTCAGATCACCTTCACCTTGGTTGATTTCAACCAGAGATGCACGTAGATCGGAAAGCGGCTGTAGTTGACGCGATACGGTGAAGTACAGTGCCAGGCTGCAGACAATTGCGCTGATAATGGTCGCAATGGCTGCGGTGATGCCCATATCGCTGGCATCGGCCATGACCTTTTTGTAATCCAGCACGATACCGATCTGCCAATCGCTGCCAAAAATACCTTCCAGTTTATGGAAGGAGGTCAGCGCTTTCTGGCCATTGATATCCACTTGCTGTAGCTCATTGTTTAGCACTGGCTTTTGGCTGTACAGCTCAGAGATATTTTTGCCGTTTAGTTTGCTATCTGGATGGCTGATTATATTGCCATTAGTATTCATTAAATACACGTAACCCGTATTATTAAAGTTTAGTGTATTTAAAGCATCAGATACTGTTTTTAAACTAAGATCACCACCGAAAGCCCCTTTAAACTGGCCTTTGTCAGTAAACTTAGCGACTGCTGATATTAGAATTTCTCCACTGGCAGCATCTGGATAAGGATCTGTTAATACAGCACGAGAGTTGTTTTGTGCATAGCTGTACCAAGGGCGTTTCCGAGCATCCCAACCCACTGGATTCCAGCTTGGATCATTGGTGATTTTCTCTCCATCAGTGTGCAAACCACCAAAAATAAGAATAAATTTATCCTTCAATATTGGAGTATCGAAGGTTTTCTGAATGGATTCAGAGTTAAAGTCAGCATCAATCGTCTGAGCCATCATGTCGATAAGACTCAAACGAGCGTTTAACCAGTTAGTGATTTGATCACCTAATGCTTGGGCGGATTCCTGCGTGTTTTGGGCTGTTCTTTCCAACAAGGTGTCCCTGACCGAGTGGTATTGCAGCCATGAATAGAGGGTAAAAACCAATATAATGATTGAAGATGCTACAAGCGCAACTTTATGTGAGACCTTCATAGTTCTTCCTGGGGTATATGTATAGTTATTTCAGGCAATAGAATGGGGAGTTATTGCTAATTATCGTGCAATAATTAGGCTTTATGTTGTCATGCTCTAATAAAATGGATGATGTATGAGATGGTTGTCGAATGCAAGACCTTGGTCTATAAAGAATGTTACTTTTTGAATCTAGTATTAGCTTAATTAATATGTTTATTGGTTTTTATTATGGAGTAATTACACTATCTTTTATAAATAATTTAGAAGACATTTTTGTTACAGAATGATTGTGAGTGATTGTTTTTCTGACTCGCTTTTAATGTGTAAGTGAGAGAATGAGAGCGGAAAAAGGCTGGCTATCTGGGCGCTTAGCTTCTACACCGGATATCTTCAGGGTTTAAAAAAATTGCATTCGAGCCTAACCATGAAGAGGTGGCATTTATGCTGATAGTGACATCCGCACAATGCTTAGACTCACGACTTAGGCTTATCGCAGACTGGAAGGGGGTGGATAAAGGCGCTGAAAGTATGCGATAGAAAACAGCGCCTTAGCTATTGGTGGTTATGGGTAAAAAAGAGCTATTCCTCTTCGTTTTTATACAGCACCAGATTATCCAGGAAAGCGATGATGGCTTGACGATTTTCCTCGTTCATAGCATTAAATTTTTCTCTAGAGTCTGCACTGTCGCCACCATGTAGTTGAATGGCTTCTTCAAGTGTTGTGGCTCGGCCATCGTGTAGGTAAGGTGCCGTTGAGCCCACGCCCCATAATTCTTTAGTTAAGAAGGTTGAGCGCCCTTTACCACCCTCATCTATCGCTTCTGCCAGTGCCGTACCCATGTCATGGCGTTTAAGGTCACCGTATAGACGTACTATAGCACCGCCATTGGGGGCTTTTTCAAAGTTACCCAGGTGGGTGGTCTGCCCATTTGCATGTTCTACGATGTTGTCGGGTAGATCCTGAGTCAGATCAAAGCGGATAGGGTTGAGCGGGCTTAGGCCATATGCTTTGGGGTCCTGACCAGCGGGGAAATGTGTATCTCGGAACTTGGGGTTTTGGCTGGGTTCCGTATAGATAGGATCCTTAAGAGTCAGTTGAGATTGATGGCAGCTACCGCACCCAACGTCTTCAAACAGCTTTTCACCAAGGTTAATTTGACGTCGTTCTTCCAGGCTGAGAGGCGGGATAATGCCTAACCAGGAGAGTTCCTTTTTGCTGGTTGGACGAGGCTGAGCGGCTTGATAGATCACTAAAGCAGTAATATCACCCACACTCAGTTCGTTGACCACACCATCGCCGTCGCCATCAATGTTGTCCCCGGTAATCTCTGTCGCTTGCATACCCAGTTCGTTATGAGCCGCATCACGCACAAAAGCACGAATATTGCTGGTCAGCCCCTTCCACTCAATAGGTTTGACCAGAAGATCATCATCAATCCCCACAATCTGGGAATTATCTACCGTTCCATCTGGGTGAACGGTGATAGAGCCATAATGAATACCTTTGCTTCTTAATGTTCGTGTGATGGGCTGGCCGCTATTACGGGCGGTGATAATGGCTGAATGGCGGATTCTTTCCAGATCTTCACTCATCTCTTCAGCCAGGCGTTGTAATGCGCCGATACCAAATAGATGAGGTGTCTGACGGTTAATAAATTGGCTGATATCGCCGCTATGGAGGGGATCGCGAATATTATTCATCACCACAGGACCGGCACCATCACCAAAAGGTTGACCATGACAAACGGTACAGCTTTGGGCATTCGGGCCGGTGACTCGTTTAGGGATATGATTTGCCCACTGCTTGTCTTGACTCAAATCGGCTCGGGGTACCAGCGTAAAATGATGACCATTACCCACGTTAGCCCCTATGCCCTCTTCCGCGAGAAAAGGGTGTTCGAATAACTCATCACCCACATCAAAGGCCAATTGAAAAGCTTCGAGGTGTTTGTTGGCTTCTGTCATAGCATTGAGCTCACTTTGCTCAATATGGAGCGGAACCTCTTTGATCTCGTTAGCTGATAGAGCCAGGCTGCCTAGCAAACCCAGGGTGGCGTAGCTCAGCAGGGCCAGGGGGCGATTGGGCTTAAGCGTATGTATTCTCTTCATCATCACTACCTCACTTTACTGCGAAGGTCTGCGATCGGCGGATATATTGTGTGTCGATCACTTATGAGAGGGGCGGTGTATTTCCTTTATGCCCACTTTCCCGCAGCCTGATATCTACTTTTCTGATTGGCTTTTCTTATTTCCTTTGAAGCCTTTTTATATTTTGTGTGAAGAATTCACATTTATAGTTTTAATCCATATGTGAAAAAATCACACGTAAAGATGGTTTTTAAAAATATGCGCCAGAATGTCGTGAGAAGTTTTGTTCTGTGAAACCGCTCACACTTTCTGTAGGCTTAGCGTCCTTTCTGACTGGCTTGAAAAATAGGAAGTAAAAGTGATGGAAATATGTGCCTATTGTGAGGCGATTAAGGATGCAGCTGGTGACGGGGAAGCGGCTGTCGTGCAAGAGATCGCTGATCTGTTTTATCAGGCGGTATGGCGCAGTGATGATGAGGTTTATAACGCTGAGCAGAAAGCAGTGTGGGCTCCTAAGCCCGATTATGTGCTATGGCATAAGCGTTTAGCCGACAAACAACCCTGGTTGGCGAAAATCGATCAGCGTATTGCGGGGTTTATCGAATTGGACCCTGATGGCCATATCGATTGCACTTATACCCACCCGGATTATCAAGGCCAAGGTGTTGCCAGTGCTCTGTATCAGCAGCTGGAATTGACAGCGAGCAACCGGGATTTACAACGCTTATACGTTGAAGCTTCGATTATCGCTCAGCCATTTTTCCAGCGCTGGGGTTTTTCGGTAGTAAAAGAGAATATTATCCAACGGGATGGGGTGACATTGAGCAACTTCACAATGGAGAAGTTGCTCAAATAAAGGCTTGTTGCTCCCTGTCGCATGCCGCAGGGAAAAGAGTGGGTAACAAAGGGTTAACCTCCAGCCCACTGTTTCATCATAGGTAGCAGAATCGCCAAACTAACGATGGATAGAATAGTTGTCACAAAGATACTGCTAGAAGATAGCTCAATCCTGCGATCATATTGCTGAGCCAGTACATACACCATAGCACCGGTAGGTAGGGCTGATAGTAATACCACAGATGCAGCCCAGAAGGGTTCCAGGTCCATGGTCCATACGATAGCCAAGGCAATTAGTGGATGAATGACGAGTTTAACCAGTGTGATCCAACCCAGCTGAAACAGGCTGCCCTGAATCTGCAGACCATAGAGCGATAAACCCAGTGAGAATAACGCAACAGGGGCGGCAGATGGCGCAACCATAGTGAGTAGGTTATCCAGTGGTTTAGCCAATGACAGTTCAAGGAAAGATACCGTCATGCCTAAAATAGGCGCTAGCATCACAGGGTTTTTCAAAAAGATCTTGCTGAATAGCCCTGGCAGAGAAGCTTTGGGTTGACCCGGTTCCAGATTGGCAAATACCGCCATACAGAAAATAAAGGCCATATTGGTGGTTAAAGTCGCCATAATTACTGGCAAAGTACCCTTTTCACCAAAGATAAAGAAGAACAGTGGCACACCCATATAGATGGTATTAGCCCATACCGTATTCAGAGCGATCACCATAGAGTCTAATGGTCCCTGAATACGAAGCGTCTTATAGGGAATAAAACCGATTAATGCGGTAATCAGAGTCGCGAGGAAAAAGGCGATTAGAAAAGGCCCATTGATCACCTCTGCCAGGCTAAAGCGCGCGGTAGCCGAAAACATCATCGCAGGTACAGCAAAGTAAAATACATACTGGTTTAGCGCAGATGAGGCCTTCTCTTCCAGCAGATTACTTTTTCTGGCCCACCAGCCAGCGGCGATAATGACAAAAATTGGAATAACGGTTTCGATAACAAGTTGCATAGCAGGAGATGGCCTTCTGAGAAACATTGCTTGAGCGGGCTCATGTTAATGCATTGTCTGAGTAGCAGGAATACGGTTAGGCCGTTAAGTGCATTCTGTTTTTGGATAACCCTGATTCGCTTTTTTGATATTGCTGAATATAGGAGCTGCTTTCTGTTCTAGCCGGGCTTGTCCGTCTTGGTAAAAGAAAGGATGCAAGATAGGCCGATACAGGTGCCTGGTACGGACCCTTAACCAGGGACAAGCATCGGACTATCTTGCAGTGGAACTCATATAAATGATTCAAATGGCTATTTTAGAAGCCCAAACCAAAGGCCATATAACCTACCAGCACTGCAGGTATCGCGCTATAAAGGGTTGCATAGAGGGATGCTCTGGGTGCTAATGCCAAGGCCGGAAATAAAGCATCACCATCATTACTGATCGCATTAGCCAGCTGAGCCGATAGTGGTACTAAGCCCTGCAGGTAAAGAGTTGTGGTAATAATCTGAGGGCCACAACCAGGAATAAAGCCAATTAAAATAGCTAAGGCAATTGTCATCAGGCCGAGGCTCTCAAACAAGTCCTTCAGATCAAGACCAGTAAAGTAAACCAGCAGTTCAAAACACAGGAAGCCAGTAATCACCCAAGCGGTAACAAAACTGGTTTCATTGGCGACCATATCAAGCAGGCGACCGCCGGTCGTGTTTTTGTCTGAACTATTTACTGCCCAGCTGTATCCTGGCGGCTGATTAATCCAAAGTAGTAAACTGACAATAGCACCAGTAAAGCCTAACCAGGTGGCCGGTTGATACTGAGACCAAGGGCCAAACAGTCCATCAATATCCACTTGAAAGGCGGCCAGTAAGCCCAGAATTAAGCCTGGCAACAGAAGCAAACGCCAACTCCAGTTTAATAGCTGGGGTATATTGCCTTTCTGAATACGACAAGTGGAGGGTGCTTGAGCGGTGTCGTCATTGGGCTCAGGCTTAAGGAAATCGGTACCGTGAAATTTATCCAACGCGTAGCCAAAGATAATGCCTGATAAGGTAGATACGCCAAGCACTAAGGCTGCGGTCTGTGGTTCTGTGGCAATCAGTAGGAAACTGGCGTCACCCATAGTAGATATCAGCACAGCTACCAAAGCACCAAAGCTGATTTTGCCGTGGACAAACTGCGTCACGACAACGATGGCACCACCACAACCTGGGAGCATGCCCAAAAAGGCGGCAATTGGGACTTGCCATTTCGGATGGTTATTCAGGTAACCAATCAGATCAGCACCTAAATAGTGTTGCATGGAGTAGATCAAAAGCAGGGATAAGGCGACAAAAACACTGACTGCCAGGTAGGCATCGCTGAGAGTTTCAACCATCAGCATAAAGAGCTCTGGTTGTATCAGGAATGACAGGCTGTCATTCATCGCCCAGAGTACTGTCAGTCCTATAAGTGCCAGTGCTGTGGCTTGATAACCCCGACTCCAGTGGGCGTAATGATTACGCCAACGCTCGGTTACAGTGCTCAAACTATTCATTGCACAGTACCCTCCTGAAGACATTCCTGTACACGCTCATTGTGTTCGATATTTTCATTCAGCAAGGCATAGGAGTGATCAAAGATCTTGTAGTCGTACTCCAGGGTGAGTGCACAGATCTCCTGCTGATAATCGATAGAGGCCTGTTCTGCCTGTTTGATCTGGCCGAGTAGTAACGTCGATGAATCAGCTTTGGGCGGCATAATCAGTTGGGTGTCAACCAAAGAGGAAGGAGAATGATCCGGTTGAATACGGCCAAGACAACTGAGTAAGGTCTGATAATGAGACCAGTCTTCCTGATGAGCGGTATGGGCCAGGCTTCTTAGCTTTTTACTCAAGTTACGCGGATGAGTGGCTTCCAGCAAGCGATAAAGAGCACAGGTCACAAGCTCATTGACAGCAGCTTTTCTCAGTTTATCAATGACCTGCTCTTGCAGATAATCCGGGTAAGGGTAAACGTCAGTTTTATACATAAACAGATCTTTTTAAAAATGAGAATCAATCTTATTTGTATTTAAAATAGCATGGTTTTTGTGCACCGGCTACCTTTACATGGGCTGATCAGGCTCTGCTCGACTAAAGTGGGTTATCGGTGGTCGTGTCCAAGACGTCCGTATGATCAATTATGCTTGTGGTGATTATGCTGGGATGGGCATTGTGCGATGGCATAGGGTTCGAGGAGTATGGCTAAAGGAAGAAGTGTAAGTTATCAACGGAAAAAGATATTTATTGCTGTGAAAGCAGATACTGACTGAGGTTCCTGATATAGTGGCGCTTCTTTTTTCTGTGCTGATTCTTCAGCCTGAGCTGTTTATTTATCGTAGTCCGGGATATCCATGACATTTTCCACGCTAGGCTTAATAGAGCCGATCCTAACCGCTGTTGCTGAACAAGGTTATCAAACTCCGACACCTGTTCAGGCGCAGGCGATTCCCCTGATTCTGCAAGGCCGTGATCTGCTGGCAGGTGCTCAGACGGGTACCGGTAAAACCGCCAGTTTTGTACTACCGATTCTGCATCAGCTGGCCAGTGGTGAAACGCAACGGGCAAAACGGGTGCGTGCGTTGATTTTGGTTCCGACTCGTGAACTGGCTCAGCAGGTGGAAGACGATATCGCCCGTTATGGCAAGCAGCTCAATCTGACGGCGATGGCGATGTTTGGTGGTGTCGATAGCGAACCACAGAAACAGCGTCTGTTAGAGGGGGTTGATATTCTGGTGGCGACACCGGGTCGTCTGTTGGATATGGTTTATCAGAGAGCGATTCGCTTTGATGAGCTGGAATATCTGGTGTTGGATGAAGCGGACCGTATGCTGGATATGGGCTTTATCGCTGATATCCGCAAGATTATTGAGCGTTTGCCAGAGCAGAAACAAAGTTTGTTGTTCTCTGCGACCCTAACCGATGATGTGCGCTATCTGGCTCAGGACTTTACCGTTGATCCGGCCGAAGTATCAGTGGCTAGTGATCAGAGTAACAAACCGGATATTGAACAGTGGTTGATTACTGTCGATAAGGATCAGAAGTCCGCTCTGCTAAGCCATCTGATTAAAGAAAATGACTGGCAGCAGGCGTTGATCTTTATTCGTACCAAACACGGTGCGGCCAAGCTGGTATCCCAGTTGGAGAAACGTGGTATTGCGGCGGACTCTATTCATGGTGATCGGAGTCAGGCGATGCGCGAGCAAATTTTGGATGATTTCAGATCTGGCAAACTGTCCCTGCTGGTGGCAACAGGGGTTGCGGCCCGTGGTATCGATATCGATCAGCTTGAGCGCGTGGTGAACTACGATCTGCCTGATGATGCCGATGACTACATCCATCGGATTGGCCGTACCGGTCGTGCGGGTGCTTCTGGTGAGGCGATATCCCTGCTATCTAAGGATGACTTTAAGCGTCTGTGTGCCATCGAAAGCCGTCTGGGTCATCTGATTGATCGTAAAGAAGTTGCAGGCTTCGAAGCGAAGAAGGTGGTACCTATCTCTATCCTGAATTATGTGCCTAAGCATAAGCGAGAGGGTGGAGACAATCGTGCGAATACTGGTGATCGTGGTAACGAAGGTCGTCAGCGTAAAGAGGGCCAGCGTCGCTCTGATTCTAGTCGCTCTGATTTGAGAGGCCTAGATTCCAGAGGCCCAGATTCCAGAGGCAATAGGCAGAACCGTGATGATAATCGAGGCCGTAGAGACCGAGATAATAAGCGGGGTGATCGTCGCGGCAATGATAGTCCATGGAAAGAGGGCAATGAGCGAGCTAATCGCAACGAGCGCTCATCTGATGGTAAACAAGATCCTTGGGGCAAGCCGAATAGCGGCAATAAACCTCGTCGAGATAACAAAGGTGATTTTGAACCGATCAAGCGCAAGAGCCGCGATCAGGGTGAGGGTAAGGGGCTGCACCAGGAGCGTGGTAGAGGTGATGCTGATAAAGGTAGCCAGCGTAATGACTCGGGCGGCAAAGACCCTTGGTCAAATTGGCGTAAGTGATTGTTGCGCTGAGCCTTTTTCGAAGTGAGGCTCGTGTAGGTTGGGTAGAGCGGCACGTTACAACCATCAGGTTTGTAAAGTATTTGAACCGCGAAACCCAACGGCAGATTAGCGTACCCCCGATACATAATTATTTTTAGGGGCACGTTTTAATAGAATGGGCGAGTGTTAGAGAGTTCATGTTGGGTTTCGCGAGGTAAGATCTTCTCTATTTATCAATATCTTACCATCGCTCTACCCAATCTACACAAGCCTCATTCCAAGTCGGTCTTATGGTGTGTGGGCTTTACCCTGCTATTTCTTACCCCAGATATCCTGAGTTCTTGCGGCTGCAGCTGCTGCTTCACGCAACTTATCCTTCTTGCTCTTACGCTTACCTTTAACGGGAGCCTGACCTTTCTTTGCCAGCACCTCTTGTGGGACTTCCGAGTTACGCTCAAAACCGGCAACCGTCTCGCGAATTACCTTAATCTTGTTACGCTTTTCGATCAGCTTAAAGTGGGCATCGCTTTCATGATCCACAAAAGACAGAGCTAATCCCTCTTCACCGGCACGGGCGGTACGTCCGATACGATGCACATAGTCTGCTGGAGAACGTGGCAAGTCGTAGTTCAATACACAAGGCAGGTTAGGAATATCAATACCGCGGGCGGCCAGGTCCGTTGCGATCAGGATACGGCTATCGCCATTTTTAAAGTTTTTCAGCGCCTGATTACGCTCTACCTGGCTCATATCACCGTGTAGGGTTTCGGCGGCAATACCCGCTTTAAACAGCTTATTCTCAACGTTATTAGCGGTACGCTTACTCGCAACAAAAACTAGCACTTGGATCCAGTTCTCCTGTTCCAGCAGATGCTTTAACAGCGCAGTGCGGTTATCTCTATCAACCTCAATGGCGGTTTGTACCAGCTGTTCTGGAATCGTACTTTCCTGTTGAATTTCGATCTCAACAGGATTTACCAGCAGATTATCGATCAGTGAACGGACATCCTGTGGGAAGGTCGCCGAGAATAACAGGTTTTGACGCTTTTTCGGTAGCAGATCCAGAATGGTACACAGCTCATCGGCAAAACCCAGATCCAGCATACGGTCCGCTTCATCCAGTACCAGAGTATCTACGGCATTCAGCTTAATGGCGTTACGTTCAATCAGATCGATCAAACGCCCCGGTGTTGCCACCAGCACATCACAACCACCGCGCATTCCTTGCATTTGTGGATTAATCGATACACCACCATATACGGCCAGAGTCTTTAGCTTTCTTGGAAAGTGTCGGGCGTATTGTCGCACGGCTTCTTCAACCTGAACCGCTAGCTCACGGGTGGGTACCAGAACTAACGCGGCAACATGATTACCAGATGGCTTTTCCTCGGTCAGTAAGCGCTGCAAAATCGGCAGGCTGAAACCTGCAGTTTTACCGGAACCGGTTTCTGCTGCGGCTAGTACATCACGGCCTTCAAGGGTCGCCGGAATCGCTTTTTGCTGGATAGGTGTGGGGTGTTGGTAACCCAGCTCCGACAGGGCTGTAACCAGATGCTCAGAAAGACCAAGGGAGATAAAAGACATAAAGCGGGCAATACTCTGTGAAATGGGAAAGGCTGCGCATTCTAACAGAGTTTACGGGCGATAACAGGCAGAAGAAGGTGATGAAAGTTCTGGTGCAATATTGGGTTGTACGCATCCACAGAAAAGTTTTCCGATATTCTTCGATCAAGGGTTAGAGAATAAAGTGCTTTGTTATAGAGAAACGTTTGTATGAGGGTGCTTATTATCCGAAACCGCGGACGATTTTTTCACCTGGCAAGGGATAGAGTGATTGATCTGTGCTTATTATTGGTATTCACGAGAATTAAACATTATGAACCTCACTCTATCCGAATTGTATCAAATGATACGTTTCAGCTTTGTTGGTATTGCTGCCAGCGTTGTGCATCTGATTGTTGCGGCGATAGCTTTGACTTATTGGCCCGAACTGCATGAAGGCAGTGTTAATGTGATGGCTTATAGCGTTGCTTTTATGGTGTCTCTATTAGGGCATCAAAAAGTCACTTTTCAACGTAAGGTCGCATTGTGGCGTTTTTTATTGTTGTCTTGGGCTGGACTGGCCGTTAACTATGCGGTGTTGTTTTCCATGTTAGCTTTGGGTTTGTCAGGAATGTTTGTCATGGTGCCTGCAGTGGGGGTAGCCGCTATGGCGAGTTATCTTTTAGCCAGAAACTGGGCATTCGCGGCAGAGCAGCCTGCAGCCGAGCAAGCGTGAGCAACTGTAGTCAGGTATTGGTAGTTAGGTGTTAGTAGGTACTATTTGCTATAGAACAATTTGGCCTGCTCATTCTCCTCAAAGGCATCGGGTTGAGTACCAAACAAGCGGCTGGCCAGATACTGGTGGAAGTCCACCAGAATTTTCTCCATGCTCACCAGCTTACCGCCTTGTGACTTTCTGGCATGCATGCCTCTTTGTACCCGTTCACAAATCACTTTGTCTTCGGTGAGAAAGGCATTGGTGAATTGGAACTCTTCTGAACTGAAGTCAGTGATCTTATGTTCAGATAGTCCGCCAGGAATCACCTGGCAATGTTCACCATCCACGGGCAGGATCTGAATCCAGTCGAAGCCTTCGTAGGTGATAATGCCGACAAAGGAGGGCGGCAGAAACAGTAGAAGATAGTGATCATACACTTCTGGGTAACTGCCGCTGAGCCACTTCATGATTTTGCCACGGTTGTCTTTCATTTTACCGCCGGTTAGTGTCCATTCTGAGCTACCGGCAACATAGTAAGCCTGTTTTGTGGGTGTTTGTGTTTCCAGGGTTTCCTTATGCACCTTAAACAGGTGGTAGCTTTCAATACCGTTTTCTACGGCCAGTTTCCAATTGGCGTGCCAGTGTTCCGTCGGCAGTTGATAGCACTGATTGAAGCGTTGTAGCTCAAAATGACCGAGGTAGTCATCTAATCCTTTGATCCTTTCTCTAAAGACTATACTTTGGGCTTCACTCGGCTGTTCCGACAGGTTAATAAATACCAAACCGTTCCAGCATTCCAGGGCAAACTGTGGCAGGCAATGTTTGGCTTTATCAATCTTGACCTCACCAGTCATCGGCGCGCCTTTAAATTGACCGTTATCGCCAAAGGTCCAGGCGTGATAGGGGCAAACAATATTCTTTTCGATACGACCATATCCCAGATCTAATAGTGGTGTACCGCGATGACGACAAATATTAGACAGGGCTCTGAGTTGAGCGTCTTGCCCCCGGATAATCGCAATGGGCTCACCGGCCAGATCCAGAGCGAGATAATCACCGGGGTTTTGTAATTTAGCCTCTGCACAGATAAAGACCCAATCATTATGAAAGATATGTTGGACCTCTTCATCGTATACGCGCTGATCATGATAAGTGGCCAGAGGTAAGCACTGGGCTTGGTCAATAGAAGCTTGGGCGGCTTGTTGATAGGCTTGTAACAATTCTAGGCTCACGGTAATTCCCCTATGCAGTCCCTTTTTATACAGGACTTTATCATCTGCTATCTAACTATAGATTTTGGTCGTTCTAATGCAAAAGTGGATTGATTTTTTATTTGTCGGATATGACAATAAATGCATGCTAGATTAAACTGTCTTAAATGACAATATATTTTTGAGGTGAGTCGATGGGCCGTCCGAGTAAAAAAGAGCAGCGTACGGAAGAGATTGTCAGTGCATTTTATCGTTGTGTGGCTCTCTATGGCCTGGAAGGTAGTACGCTAGAGCGCATTGCGGAAGAAGCTGGTCTCAAACGCAGCTTAGTGCGACATTTTGTTGGTAATCGTGAAGAGCTTGTTGGTTTATTGGTCGATAAGGTGCTTATTTTGTCGGCTGAACACTGGCAAGGGGTTATGACCTTGTTACCGGCAGAGAATGGGGCGGAGTATTTGTTAGAGGTGTTGTTTAGCCCTGAATACAATGATGCGGAATATACGCTGGTGATTGAGTCCTTAATTTTCTCCGCAGGTCGTGATGAGGCTTTACAGCAACGCATGCAAGAGTGGATGCAGGGCTTTACTGATGATGTCGCCGCTGTGTTGAAAAAAGATTATCCCTCAGCCAGTGAACAGCAATTGGCAGCAGTGTCTTACGGTTTAATCTCCCTGTACTTTAACCTGGATTCTTTAGCACCTTTGGGCATGAACCATATCTATCGCCAACCGGCCCAGGTTGCAGCAGGTTATCTGCTCGATGTGCTGAAAAACTGAGAACAAAGGGCTAACTTGAGATCTTAAGAAATCAGTGTGGATCTAGTAGCGCATTGACCTCTCGTTCTGACCAACGTTGTTCGTAGGGCACAAATACCTGTTCCGTCAGCAGCAGTGCCCCATAGGTGTAGTTGGCCCGTAAGCCCAGTCTGACTTTGGGGATTCCAGTCGCAGAGCTATGATTTCTACGTCGATGGGGATCAAGAAAAGAGGACATCTGAATAGCCTGACTGACATGGATCGCTTCGTGGCGCCACAGTGTTTCATCATGGAAATAATCCTTACGAAATACCACACTTCTGCCTCGGGCTTCACCAATGGCATTGATGCCATCAATGTCGACTTTATCGACCTTGCCGTATAACAGGCCCCGCTTAATACCCACGCTATTAGCGTTTGCAAGAAGATCCAGCGCATACACGGTCTCAATATAATCCACATCTATATGCAGCCAGGTATCGCTATCCAGCCAGCTTTGAATCCAGTCTTGAGTGTATGCCTGTATAGCGTTTTGATGAGATGCAGAGCTTTGGTGAAGGATAGAGCTCTGGGTTGCAAATGGAGTGGTCAGCCGCAGCTCAATAGGGCCGACACCATAGCGAATATGGGATAGAGGGTGTAGACCCAGAGTGGTGTTTTCTACGATAGAAGAGCTGAAATAACTCATTGCTAACCCCTGCTCGATATTGCCTTTTGCTATGATTTTTCGGGATTCATAAAAGCCATAGCCGCCCACAGCACCAACTGCTGCAACCTTTGTCAGATCTTCAAAATTATGGATTTCGCCATAAACATAAGCGGTGATAACAGCCAGAGCAGAGGTCATAAGGATATTGATATTGCGTGCTTTACTTTCGGAGGTCGCGTAAGCCGGTGATGATAAGAGCATGCCAACTATGATCAGTGCACTGACTTTCATAGTGTT
The DNA here is from genome assembly GCA_964342385.1 of uncultured Oleiphilus sp. Classification (GTDB taxonomy): domain Bacteria; phylum Pseudomonadota; class Gammaproteobacteria; order Pseudomonadales; family Halomonadaceae; genus Oceanospirillum. The sequence continues at coordinate 33,699 of CAYFGP010000003.1, forward strand.
AACCTCCTGACTCCATTGGATCACGAGTAAGCTGTGGTAATAGCCTACTGTTTTAGATGGGTATTTTAGGTGGATATGATTTGAGCGTAGGAGAGATTGACAAGACTGCCCAGAAGAATAGCGCAACCCGCCTATCAGGACGGGTGCAGAAGGGCTCGAATTTTTATGTTTTGCAGTTTCATAATGCCGTATAAAAGCTATACCACGGCAATATCATTGGGATCGACTGGGGTCAGGGTAAAGTGCTCAGAGGCATAGTGCTCAAAGCATTCGACAAACTCCTGAGTCAGTCCACTGATGGTGTGATTGGCAGGAGTAATAAAGCCAAAGTAGAAGGGAATCTCGGGTTCAAAAGGACGAATCACTACATCTTGCTTGACGAAAGCGTGGGCGGTAAAGGGGTCGATAATTGATACACCCAGTCCTTGCTGTACCAGCTGTGCAGCGGTGGGCAGTAACATGGTTTCAATTCTTTCATCGGGTTTAGTGCGGCTTTTTCGTAACGCATCATCAATCAAAAAACGCAGTACCGTATTTTCCAGGCCTATAGCCACAAACGGTTCCCGGTGCAGATCTGATGGAACCACCACATCCTGTTGTTCAAAGCGATGCCCAGCCGGTGCGATACAAACACAACTGGCCTGATAACAGGGGCCAAAGCTGATCTCTTTATGATCTATCGGCAGCATCACCATACCCAGATCAAACTTCTGTGCGCCCACCCGATTGGCCAGCTCAACGGATAGGTGGGGAGCAAAATTAGCGGAAACATCCTCCCGGCTGTTTAGAAACTGGCTCAGTACGCTTGGCATGATGCTAGAGGCAATCGCTGGCATCGCGGCAATACGCAAGCGTCCCCGGCGCATCATTCTGATCTGGTCTGCCGCCTGGGCCAGATTATCCATACCGATAAAGTGTCGCTGTACTTCCCGATAAAACGACTGTGCTGCTTGAGTGGGATAGAGACGACTGTTTCTGCGTTCAAACAGCTGAAAATCCAGTGAATCTTCCAGATCTTTAATTAAGCGCGAAACCGCGGGTTGAGAGACATATAGCATACGCGAAGCATCACTCATAGAACCGGAAAGCATCACCGCCTTAAAGGCTGATAACTGTTTGGCATTCATCGTTTTTTACCCCCCCCTATTTTTACAAGCTCTTACAAGCTTTTATAAGGTATAACATTTCTACATGGATCGTTGAAATAATTGTATTGGAAGTTATGGCTTAAGAAAAATAATAATAAAGCCATCGAAAAGCACACACCTTGTGAAACAGATGGGAGAGCAATAAACCATGTCTATTGAGCGTCATGATAGTGGTCAACGTATGAGCCGAGCGGTCATCCATAACGGCGTTGCGTATCTGTGTGGTCAGGTACCGGCTGATGAAAATGTCGGTATTGCTGAGCAGACGGCATCCACTCTGAACAAGATCGAGCAGCTATTGGCAGAAGTGGGTAGTCACAAAGACAAGCTGCTGTCAGTCACCATCTATGTATGGGATATGAAAGATTTCGCCGGTATGAATGAAGTCTGGGATGCCTGGGTTTCTGAAGGTAAAGCACCGGCGCGTGCTTGTGTTGAAGCCCGTATGGCCCGTCCTTCTCTGCTGGTTGAGATGTCCTGTATCGCAGCGGTTTAAGCACTTCACCAGGTTGCTCTTATCACTTGCAGCCATATGGCACGTGGAAGAGCCGAAAAAGTTTTACAACACCCAAAAATAACAACGAGATGATTAGGTGACAACAATGACAATCACACTAAAGAAAACCTTAAAAGGCATTGCTGCAACCACACTGGCGCTGTCTTGTAGCTGGGCCGTTGCCGGTGAGAAGTGGGATATGCCGATGGCGTATACCGACAGTAACTTCCATACCCAGAATGCCAAGGCTTTTGCTGAAGCGGTAAAAGTCGCCACAGGTGGTGAGCTGGAGATTAAGGTACACGGTGGTGGTTCCCTGTTTAAGGGCAATGAGATCAAGCGCGCTGTACAGACCGGTCAGGCTCAGATTGGTGAGCGCATTCTATCGGCTCATGCTAACGAAGATGCTTTGTTTGCCTTTGATTCAGTGCCTTTCCTGGCGACCTCCTTTGAAGAGTCCAACAAGCTGTTGCAGGCCGCTAAGCCTGAATTTGACAAGCTGCTGGATAAGCACAATTTGGTGCTGCTGTATTCTGTGCCTTGGCCTCCAGGCGGTTTTTACGCCAAAAAAGCTCTGAACAGTGCCGATGATCTGAAAGGGGTGAAGTTCCGCTCTTATAACAACGCTACAGCCCGTATGGCTGAGCTGTCCGGTGCTGTACCGGTTCAGGTGGAAGCTTCTGAGCTGAGCCAGGCATTGGCCACGGGTGTCGCTGAGTCCTTTATCTCTTCCGGTGCAACCGGTTACGACCGTAAGGTTTGGGAACACCTGACTCACTGGTATGACGTAAAAGTGTGGCTGCCACGTAACTATGTCTTTGTGAACAAACAAGCCTGGAACAGCCTGGATGAAAGTACCCAGAACATCGTTAAAGGTCTGGCTCTGATGGCTGAAAAAGCCGGTACTGCACGTTCTGAACAGCTGGCAGGTTGGTATATCGAACAGCTGCAACACAATGGCATGACCGTCCAGCCTGCAGGTAAACAGCTGGCAGTAGATTTTAACAAGATCGGTGAGACCATGACTGCAGAGTGGGTGAGGCAAGCCGGTGACAGTGGTCGCTCAGTTCTGCGTGCCTATCACAAAAACTGATAGGACAGCTTAAGTCTCAGTCTGGCTGATTCTGTTCTGTTCCATTTCATTGAATTGGAACCCGACGGGATAACAGCCAGATACCCAACGGCTGGCTCTTGCTAACCGTTGGGCAAATTAAAGCTTCAAGGATGTTCGATACCAGAAGATGGTATCCCCCCTGAAAGGCAGTCTCAGGGATGAACTGCCGTTTTAGATCTCTCCGATTCACTCTAAAAAGAAACTGAAACCATGACTACCGAAACCATGACTCGGGATCGATCCCGTACTGCAGGCAAGTCGACGCTGCGTAAAGGTCTGGACACCTTGTATCTGGTATCAGGCGCACTGGCTGCACTCTTTCTATTGACTATTCTGGGTATTATTGTCGCCCAGATGGCGAGTAGATGGATGGGCGTCCAGTTTCCTGGCTCCACGGATTATGCCGGTTACTGTATGGCGGCTTCCTCGTTTTTTGCCCTGGCCTATACCCTGAACCATAATGCCCATATTCGCGTGAGCCTGATTCTGAATATTGCCAAAGGCAAGGTGCGTCGTGCGCTGTATCTGTGGTGTTTAAGCATTGCTACCTTGTTGTCCGGTTATCTGGCTTATTTCTCCATTCGTAATGTACAGCTGTCCCATATGATTCATGACATTTCTCAAGGCCAGGATGCAACGCCGCTGTGGATTCCTCAGTCTGCTGTGGCTATTGGAACGGTGATTTTCACCATTGCGCTACTGGATCATCTGGTAAGAACCCTGCGGGGCGAAGATGACACCTTTGCTGAAGAGCATCATGTTGAAGGGGAGGAGTTCTGATGGATGAATTAACGCTAACAGGCATCTTCCTGTTCACGCTGTTTTTCTTACTGGGCAGTGGTGTCTGGATCGGTCTGGCACTGCTGGGTGTTGCCTTTGTTGGTATGGAGCTATTTACCGGTCGCCCAACCGGTGATGCCATGTTTACGGCGATCTGGTCTGGCTCTGCCAGTTGGACATTAACCGCATTGCCGCTGTTTATCTGGATGGGGGAGATTCTATTCCGTACTCGTTTGTCCGAAGATATGTTTAAGGGCTTGTCACCCTGGATGGCTAATCTTCCGGGCCAGCTGCTGCATACTAATGTGGTGGGCTGTACGGTGTTTGCCGCAGTATCGGGCTCATCAGCCGCAACACTGACTACCGTGGGCAAGATGTCGATTCCAGAACTGCGTCGTCGTGGTTATCCCGACTATATGACACTGGGTACTCTGGTAGGTGCGTCTACTCTGGGTTTGATGATTCCACCCTCACTGACGTTGATTGTTTATGGCGTGACCATTAACGAGTCGATCTCCAAGCTATTTATGGCCGGTGTACTGCCGGGGCTGGTGCTGGCGGGACTGTTTATGGGTTATATCGCCGTGTGGTCTTTTGTTCGCCGTAATGAAGTGCCACCAAAAGAAGCGCGTATGAGTTTTGCTGAAAAGCTGTATAACTCGCGCTTTCTGATTCCAGTGATCCTGTTGATCGCTCTGGTGATTGGTTCTATTTACACCGGTGTGGCAACAGCAACGGAGTCGGCTGCATTTGGTGTGATTGGTGCACTGGTACTGGCGACTCTGCAGGGTTCATTAACTAAAGACACCTTTATTGCCAGTCTGATGGGGGCTACACGGACCTCCTGTATGATCGCCTTGATTCTAGCAGGTGCAGCTTTCCTGGCTCTGGCGATGGGCTTTACCGGCCTACCGGCGACCGTGGCGGAATATATCGGTTCATTGGAGCTGTCACCACTCACACTGATCTTTGCCCTGATGTGCTTCTATATCATCGTCGGCATGTTCCTGGATGGTATCTCTTCGGTCGTGCTGACCATGGCGGTAGTGGAGCCTATGATCCGTCAGGCAGGTATTGATCTGCTGTGGTTCGGTATCTTTATCGTGGTTGTAGTGGAAATGGCACAGATTACCCCACCGATTGGTTTTAACCTGTTTGTCATGCAAGGCATGACTAAAAAGCCTATTGGTTATATCGCCAAAACCGCGTTCCCTATGTTCCTGTTGATGGTAGTGATGGTGGGTATCCTGGTGATGTTCCCGGATCTGGCCACTTATCTGCCGGAGAATATGAAACAAACACCGGGTTAATCAACCTTTGTAACAAGATCTTGGTTAAGGCAGGCCGCTGATTGTCGGTCTGCCTGCCTGATACGTGGATTCAGCAACACTCTGATCTAAATATTCTTTTTCTTCATTCCAGTTTTTATGCCATTCCAATTTTTATTTCATTTATTTGGTAGGGGCAGGGGCAGCTTTTGCCTATGTTCTGCCAAAGAATAGGGAGATGTGATTGCCATGATGAGTTTATCGGGGCAAGCGCCTCAACAAGACAGTACTCAGCTCAGTTTTCAGCAGAGTGCTCAAAAGCACGACCAGCAGCCGTCAGGCCGTGACCAACAAGACATGGATACCGAACAACATGTGACTGTGATTGGTGCGGGTATTATTGGCATCTCCTGTGCGGTCCAGCTGCAGGCTAAAGGGCTGAAGGTCAGTGTGATCGATAAGTTACCACCGGCAGATGCCACCTCTCACGGTAATGCTGGTATTTTTGCCGAGTGTGGTTGTATTCCTGTAGCGACGCCAGGTTTTATCTGGCAGTTGCCTCAGTTGCTATTGGACCCACACGGGCCTTTGTCACTGCCGTTGAACTATCTACCGAAGTTATCCAGTTGGGGGACCTCGTTTGCACTAAATACCCGTATGAAGCGTTTCCGTCATATCAGTCAATCTTTAGCCACGTTATTAAAAGACGCGACAGCGCTGCATCTGCAGCAGGCTGAGCTGACGGGAGCTCAGGAGTACGCCAAAGCTTCGCCTTATTATTATCTGTATCAAGATGAAGCGGCGTTTAATGGCGATAAGCTGGCCTGGAGTACTCGGCGTCAGTATGGCTCTCAGTACGATCTACTTGAGGGGGAGGCGGTGCATCAGCGCGAGCCTGCCGTATCTGATGCGTTTAATTTTGCGGTGTCGCTACATAACCACGGTTATTCACCAAACCCCGGTGGTTTAGTGAAGAAGATGGCACAATACTTTGTAGAGCAAGGTGGCAAGTTTATTACCGGTGAAGTGGTTGAGCTGCGTCGTGAACAGAGTTCAGTAAATGGATTAGAGCAGGACAGGGCGCAGCAGAAAGCGCCAGGACAAGACAAGAGACAAGAGCAGAGTCTAAAACAGGGCTTTGAACAGGACCTTGAACAGAATAGAGTCAGTCATATAGTGACAGACAGAGGCATCTATCCTGTGGGGCAGCTGGTGTTGGCCGGTGGTGCCTGGTCCGCCAAACTGGCCGAGCAATTGGGCCATAAGGTGCCATTGGAAGCGGAGCGGGGTTATCACGTTGAAGTGAAAAATCCTGGGATTACTCTGAATGCGCCCATCATGTTCTCCGCAGGCAAGCTTGTGGCAACGCCTATGGAAGGGGGTATACGCTTTGCGGGGTTGGTGGAGTTTGGAGGTTTGAAAGCAGACCCAGATTATGATTTCTGTGATCGTCTGCTTTATCACGCTAAGGCATTGTTTCCTCAGATTGATATCACAGACCATGTGAAGTGGATGGGGCATCGGCCTTCGATCACCGATAGCTTGCCGGTCATCGGGCGTTGTCCAAATTACTCTAATGTTCTGTACGCCTTTGGTCATCAGCATATGGGCTTAGGGTTGGGACCAAGAACAGGGCGAATTATCACCGAGTTGGTGACTACAGGCCAAAGTGAGATTGATTTAACGCCATACCGTATCGATCGATTTTAAGCGGATCTTTTGATGATCCATTAACTTACTGTCGTGCCAGTATGCTTGGCCTCGAATTATTCGAGGTCTTTTTTCTTTAAGGACTGCAATACCTGTTAGTCGCTGTCTATCAGCCTCTGTCTATCAATTATGGCCCAAGGCTTCTCACCTATCACCCATTAGCTATCACCTCGGTTCAAGACTCAGGGCTTACCACCTGGGGTTCTGGGCTTATCACATTGGATTAATGTCGTGGTCTAATAATCCCGGGTGCTATTAACAATCCCTGATACCGTTTTTAGCGGTGTTACCTATTGTGTATTAATGTGTCTTTTTGTAATGTTCTTTGCTTGAGTTTTACCTGATATACGCTAGTGTATTTAAGGTGAGTTTTTAATGGATCTTAAAGAACCTAACCTTACTCTGGTGTCCTCCGCATCCATAGAACAAGGTTCTTAGTTGTGATTGAGTGCAGGACAACCTGAAGGAAATGCTATGTCTAAGCAGTGGGCCTCTATTCTTGTAATTGACGATGATACTGATAATCGTCAATTGATTGCCGAGTTTTTGAGTGATGAAGACTATCAGCTACATATGGCCAAAGATGGTGGTATTGCCTGGGATATGCTGCAACAAAACCCTGAGGGTTATGATGTACTGCTGTTGGATCTGTTGATGCCTAATATGGGAGGAATGGAGCTACTCTCATTGATTAAAGATCATGGTCCACTTAAGAACATTCCTGTCATTCTTCTATCAGGCAGAGCTGGGCGAGATATCGTAGCAGGTATCAACGCAGGGGCTTTTTACTATTTGACCAAGCCTTTTGACAGTGACCTGCTGCGCTCCATTGTGAAAACTGCTGTAGCGGATCAGCGTAAATATGCCAAGTTACAGCAGGAAATAAAACGCGGTTTAAAAACCTTTCAGATGATGCGACAGGGGGAGTTTTTCTACCGTACCCTGGCTGAAGCTAATGTGCTGACTCAATTTCTATCTCAGGCTTGTCCAAATCCAGAACGAGTTGTTCTAGGGCTATCAGAGCTGCTGATTAATGCGGTAGAACACGGCAATCTAGAGATCAGTTATAAAGAGAAAACCCATCTATTAGAGCAGGATACTTGGCAGGAAGCCCTGGAACATAGGCTTAAGCAAGAGCCTTATCAGGATAGGCAGGTCAAAGTGCTCTTTCAACGTTTCAGTGATCGTTTAAGTTTTACGATCACTGATGAAGGCCAGGGGTTTGATTGGCAGCCATTTCTACGTATAGATCCAGAACGTTGCAGTGACAATCACGGTCGTGGTATTGCCATGGCGAGTGTAATTAGCTTCGATAAGTTGGAATATAAAGGTAAGGGAAATGAGGTTGTCGCGACTATAAAGCTCCAGTAAGGCTTCAGCGCTTTAGGAAAATCCAGCATTTCAGTGCAGTAAAGCCCAACACTTCAGTGTAGTAAATCTCCAGATATAGCTGAAATGATCAAATGTGTGTTGAAGGTAAGGTATGCTTCTCTGACCGATTTTCCAACAGGAGGAGAGAGCGATGGGTTTCAAAGGGCACTTTCAGCTGATGGCTCAATACAATCAGCGGATGAATCACCAAGTGTACCAAGCGGCTACACAGCTGTCAGCAGAGCAATTCAACCAGTATCAAGGGGCCTTTTTTGGTTCGATTTCAGGGGTGTTAAATCATATTCTGGTGGGAGATCTAATCTGGTTGTCCCGTTTTGCTCAGCACCAGGTGAGTTATCAAAGCCTTAAAGATTTATCCCAGCTGCCTAAACCTAAAGGGCTGGACCATGTTCTCTTCGGTGAGTTGGGCGCTTTAACCCAAGCGCGTCAGCAGGTCGATAGCGCTATTATCCGCTGGTTGGATAAAGAAGCGGTACCTGATCACTTTTATCAAGACCTGAGCTACAGCAACACCAAAGGCATTGTCAGTCAGCGGAACTTTGCCGAACTGGTTTCCCATCTGTTTAATCACCAAACTCATCATCGAGGGCAGGTGAGTACTCTGTTATCGCAAAATGGTATCGATATAGGGGTAACTGATTTTTTGGTGGATATCCCTGATAAAACGTCTACGCAAGATTAGTAGGCACATTAAGGCCCTGAGAACTGTTGTTAAGAAAAGTCACTTGAGTTCTGGATAATCATGCCGATAAAACAAGTGAATACTATGCACTTTAATAAAAATCAGTAGGTTATGTGATTGTTTGTGCGGCAAATGTAGTCGTATTTGAGTTTTTTCCTATAATTTAGCTATCGCATGCCGTTAGGGCTGGAATACCTATGACCCATTTCAAATTAGCTGTTGCCCAGATCGCCGTTAAAAAGGGTGGAGTAGCCACGAATATTCGTGAACATTTACGAGTGATTCAGCAGGCTTCTGCTCATCAGGTGTCTTATCTGGTGTTTCCTGAACTGTCGTTAATAGGATATGAACCTGAACTGGCTGAGCAGCTGGCCATAACTGAGGATGACCTTCGTTTGGAGCTGTTTAAAGGTGCTGCCGTTCTGCATCAGATGTATATCGTGGTGGGTGCGCCACTACAAGGGGAGGGAAAACCCTATATAGGCGCATTGATCTTTACACCCGAGGGTGAAGTACTCAGTTATCGCAAAATGAACCTTCACCCGGGTGAAGACACGTTTTTTCAAGCCGGTAAAGATCTGCAGATTCTTAATATCAATAAAGTCAAAATAGGTAATGGCATCTGTGCCGATATGAACTCAGAACATCATGCGCAGCAATATGCGGTGTTAGGAGCCGATATCTATGTGGCAGGTGTCTTAATCACTGAGAGTGGTTATGTCAGCGATACCGCGAAAATGGCAGCGGATGCTGAGCAATTTAATATGCTGGTGGCGATGGCGAACTACAATCAACCGACCGGTGGTTGGCATCCTATTGGTCGTAGTGGCATTTGGGGACCAGAAGGCTTGTTGGTCAGTGCCAATGAAACAGATACGGCATTAGTGATTGCAGAAAAAACAGCTGAGGGCTGGCAAGGTGAAGTTTTGGTTGTACCTGATGCTTCAGCGTGAAGAGATATTGCCTGATCATGGGCATCAGAGAGATAAAGAGAGATAAAAAAAACCGGGAGCAAATCCCGGTTTTTTTATAAGAGGATCAGCCACTAATCCGTTCTGGTAATGCTGATCAGCCTGCTACGCTTATTGCTATCCGATGACGTCTAACCTAACAGACTTTTAATTTGAGCCGTAACTTCTTCCTGGCTGATGTTATTACCCAGGCTCAGACTGAGATAGCTGTCACCGCCGAAGTTACGATCCAGTTCAAGCAGAATATGAGTCTGGTCTGGGGTAGGTACAAAAGAGATCTCCACTTCATTCAGACCAAACAGCGCAAACTTATTAGGACGGAATTCCAGCTCCTGATAGCAGCCGGTTGTTGAAACAAAACCATTGCCTCGCAGTTGGCCCTCTTCCACATCTGCTTTTACCAGAGAGTAGCCGCAATCGTCCATCGCCTGCAGCACCTTGCCTTGTGTCGAGGTTGCCACGACATGTAACGGGTCCTTATCACTGGCATCAATGGCCATATCAATATTCAGACCGGTCGCAATCCATACACGTGTCTGATTATTCCGGGCTTCATTGGCGCTAATCGGTGTTTCATGGGGCAGAGTACCCGTGAAAGGAATCTCTTTTACTTCGCCGGGCTGAATTACAAACTTATCGGCAATATGCCAGTGGGCCAGAGACTTATTCAGCATCATCTCGGTGTCGTCACGTTCGACCTTAACGCGGGTCATAAGAGCCAGATCAAGTCCAGAGATCTCTTGTTCGCTATCACCACCCACTACCACAATATTGGCACTGATAGTGTCTCCAGGGCTCACAATTTCAGTGGTCAAAATGGTATCCACTTTTGCACCGCCAATGCCGATAGTAGCCAATAGTTTTTTAAACATAGTATTTCCTTAATGAGTGATGATCCGCCGGATATGGGCGCGTTCTCAAGTGTAGCCCAATTAGTGACTCCAACTATAGGCAAAAGTGCCCGTTAGTTGAATGCCTGGCGTATGCTTTTTGCCGTCATATAAGGCTTTATTCCTCCAGGAAAAAGCGGCATTTAAAAGTGATTCGTCATACACTGAAGGTGGTGACAAGTTGCAGGGTAGGATAAAAATAATGAATCACTTACACCAATTGATCTACATCTGTTCCTCTACTCGACCTCTGAGTGAAGATGATCTGATCGAGCTGCTGGCAGACGCAAAAGGACGTAATGTCGAACGTCATATCACAGGCATCCTGCTGTACTATCAAGCCACCTTTTTACAAGTTCTGGAAGGTGAAATGCATGAGTTGCATCACCTGTATAACTCCATCAGTAATGACCCCAGAGTGACCGGAATGGTCATGTTAATCGACCAAACTATCGAAAAAAGAGATTTTCCAGACTGGTCCATGGCGTTTAAAAAAGTAGATGACCACGAAGCAGAAAACCTGGAAGGCTTTTTAGACCTGCTCAATGGTGATGAATTGCCCATTAAAGAACGTTCTTCAATAGCAGCCAAACTGATTAGTAATTTTGTCGAAAAACTGGGCTAATCTGAAACTCTAATCTCTAAAGCCAGATTTCTCTTTTGGGAGGGCTCTCCGTATACATAGGACTTTGAATGAAAGTCTTAATGGATTTGAGCCAAGTTAATTAAAAGCTAAAGTCGGATTTTAAGTTACTTGAATAAACTAGGGTGATTAGGAGTGCATTATTTGCTTCTTATTGAGACTGTTTTAATGAAATCCATAACTTATTGATCTTTGAACCTTTATTCGATTCTTGTAACGCTATGTACCCTTTTGATTTGTTTTTTTACGTCGTATTTCTAAGAAGATAGCAGTATTTTAAGTCTCTTTTCCCCGAATTTTTGTGAAAAAGGCTCATTTAACATTAAGCCTGTTCCGCCGATAACCGAATAAGGTTCATCTATTTAATGACAGGTGGTGTCATGAGAATTCAACAAGGACAAATTTCTTTTATCTCGGCCCATGAATCCCGTGCTTATACGGAGAAAGAGGAGAAGCTAAGATATTTTGAACGTACTCCAGAAGGAGAGCGTACATTGGAAATGGAATCCCGCTCTGTTTCTGCCCATGTTTCGTTAGGCGTTCATGGTGTTGCTATGGGGGATCAGGAGTTACCCAAGTTGCCGGGGCGGGCTGGGTTAGGTTTCGCTTTTGGCAAACCAGAGGAACAGCCTAATCCGTCGAATGTGGCTAATACGTCTGAAGTAGAAGAAAGTGAAGATGATTTTCCGGAAAACGTGGAAGAGCTGAAACTGGCTGTTTTTATACGCATGATGGAGCAGATATTTGGTGCGCGTATTGATAAGGTCGATAGTGACAAGTTGCAGAGACTTGATACTAATGCAGAAGAGCTGAGGGAGCTGGCTGATAAAATGGAGGGTTATGTTGGGTCTCCAAATGCAGCTCCAGGAGAAGGTCAGCCCCAATATGGTTGGCGGATGGAATATCATTCAGAGCAAACTTACCATGAAGAGGAGTTCACACGCTTTGCTGCTTCTGGTCAAGTGACTACGGCAGATGGTCGTGAAATTAGCCTTGATCTGGAGTTGGGCTTAAGTCGCTCCTTCCAGTCTAAAGAGGTGATGAGCGTTGTCTCCGGAACATTGAAAGATCCATTGGTAATTAACTTTGATTCCTCAAGTGTTGGGTTGAAAGATCATGAAACGTTCCGTTTTGATATTGATGCTGACGGTAAGGTAGAAGACTTAGCTCAGCTGACAACTGGATCTGGTTTCCTAGCGTTAGATAAAAACGGTGATGGCAAGATCAATAATGGTACCGAGCTATTTGGTGCTCAAAGTGGTAATGGCTTTGCCGATCTGCGTGCCTATGATGAAGATGGTGATGGTTTTCTGGATGAAGACGATGCAGCCTTTAGTCAGTTAAAAATCTGGGTGCCGGATGCTGAGGGTAATGGTCAGCTTTACGGTTTACTAGATAAAAATGTCGGTGCTATTTATCTGGGGAATGCAGATACCAAGTTCTCATTGAATCGTAGCAGTGATAATGAACAGCTAGGGTTATTGCGCAGCAGTGGTGTTTTCTTGAAAGAGGATGGTGGTGTAGGCTCTGTCCAGCAGATTGATTTGAAGGTCTGATGGTGGTGAAGATTTAGTCTAATCAGCGAAACAAAAGTGTCAGTAGCTTTGGACTCAGGATGACTCAGTCCTAGGTGATATTATGATTCTCTAACATGCTGGACTGAGGTGAAGAAAAAGCTTTTGTTTCGCTATATGGTAATGACTTCTATTAGCTATACCAAGTGGATAACATTCCTTGTATAGTTTTGGGCAGATTATTCCTAATATAGCAGTATTCGTTATATATCTATCTGTGTTGCGCTCTGTTACTCTAGTGGAAACAAGAAGGACAACGGAGCGCAGCCATGTCGTACAAGCATGAATGGTTAACTTCTGACAATCAAGAGCTAGTGCCTCTAACCCGTTGGCAAAATACCGTCAATCTGATGGCATCCTTATTTAAAGCTCCTGCGGGCTTTATTGTGCAATATTTACCGGAAGGCTATCGGGTGACTATTGCTAGCGAACAGGATGAAAACCCTTATGGTGCTGGTGCCATCATCTCACCCGATACCAATATTTTCTGTCGTAAAATCGTTGAGACTCAACAAGAGCTGTATGTGAATCATGCGACTCAGGATAAGGAATGGCAAACTAACCCCGAAGTCTCCAATGATGGCTTTAATTCCTACCTTGGCTTCCCCATTTTTTGGCCCAGTGGCAAACCTTTCGGTACTATCTGTGTGATGGATTTTGAGGTCACGCATTACGATGAGACCTACGTTCAGCTGATTAAACAATTCCGTGATCTAGTTCAGACAGATCTTTTACTTGTGGAGCAGTTTGAGCAAATCCGTGAATTAGCATTGATGGATGAACTGACAGGCTTGTTCAATCGTCGAGGTTTTTTGGCTGTGGCAGAACAGCGTGTTCAGCTGGCTCGACGTAATGAAAGCGATTTAGCACTGATTTATCTGGATATGGACGGTCTGAAAGGATTGAATGATACCGTGGGACATGATGCCGGTGATTTAGCTTTGGCAGGCGTGGGCCATTGTATTCGGAAGAATATTCGCAGCAGCGATGTGTGCGCTCGTCTGGGTGGTGATGAATTCCTGATTCTGGCCGAAACATCTAATCTGGATCAGATGGAAAGTGTGTGTGAGCGCATTGAGTGTGATTTTAAAGAACTGCTAAAGGTGAGTATAAAAGCAGATCTATCCAATCTGAGTCTTGGCTTAAGCTATGGTGTTGTAGCGATTGACGATTTAGCGCAACCGCTTGAAGCATGGGTGCGTCAGGCTGACCAAGCCATGTACTTGTGCAAACAAGCCAGAAAGATCCCTTCATAACGGTTTGAATTGAGTTCTTCTATAGGTCCTATATTTTTTACCGAGTAGTAAAGTATAGGATAATGCCGTCATCAATGATCTACTTAAGGGCCTGTATCACCCAGGCTGAATGTAAATCTTAATGTCTTAGCCTTCAGGGATGTAATCGTCGACGATATTGAAAGCACGGAATTAACCACTGGATAACTGATCACTTATAAAATCTATAGACCATGCTTAGTTCGGTGCTATTGGTACATCCAGTGTACCGAGGTGATTGAGTTTAATCTGGCATCTGGACTTAATTCGTAGATTCAGCTCCGGTTCTTTATAGATACGGTGCCCCGTTTGTGATTCCGACCAAAGCCTTTCACATTACGTGGGTATAGAAAGCATAGACTGTAGCCTCGGCGTTTATGAATCGTGGCCAGTTCTAGTAACAAGCTTGATATCCACTGATTTTCATTTGAGAGTTTTGCCTGATAACGCAAATAGGTTTCACTGATTCCCAAATACTGACAAGCAAAATAGATTTTGATAGTCCGTTCTCTTACCATCGTTTGCGCGATTGCTCTGCGTTGAGAGGTTTTCAGCACTTTCCCTCAATGATCTCCTGCCGAGTCTCAGTCTTTAGCGAGACTGTAGATAAAACTGTGTAACTGCCTATCATTGAGCCAGTAATGGCTAAGGATAGGCAGTATGGATAAGAAACAACTTGAAGCCTTCGCTCGCGAAGCCGCTAAAACTATTAAAACCGAAAGTGATCTGAACGATTTTCGCCAGATGCTCACCAAGATCACTGTTGAAACGGCACTTAATGCTGAACTTGATGATCATCTTGGCTACGACAAGCATGCTCAAAGCCCTTCTGATAACCGCCGCAATGGCTATTCCAGTAAAACATTAAGTACTGAAGATGGTCAGTTCGAGATTGAGACTCCACGGGACCGAAACGGTAGCTTTGAACCCAAGTTAGTTAAGAAGCAACAGACCCGCTTTACCTCCATGGACGATAAGATCCTGAGTTTATATGCCAAGGGCATGACCACTCGGGAAATCGTTGCGACCTTCAAAGAAATGTATGATGCAGACGTATCTCCTAGCCTTATCTCCAAGGTGACAGACGCGGTGCTGGAACAAGTCATCGAATGGCAATCTCGCCCTTTGGATGAGGTCTATCCTATCGTCTATTTGGACTGTATCGTCGTAAAGATCCGCCAGGACAAGCAGATCATCAATAAAGCTGTTTATCTAGCTCTAGGTGTGAATCTGGAGGGGCAAAAGGAATTGCTGGGCTTATGGCTTTCTGAAAATGAGGGGGCCAAGTTCTGGCTCAGTGTCCTTACGGAGCTTCAAAACCGTGGTGTTAAAGATATCCTGATTGCTTGTGTTGATGGCCTGAAGGGCTTTCCTGATGCGATTAATACCGCATTCCCAGAAGCTCAAATCCAGCTCTGTATCGTCCATATGGTACGCAACTCGGTGAAGTATGTGCCATGGAAGGACTATAAGGCAGTCACTGCTGACTTAAAGCAAATTTACCAGTCTGTGACTGAGGAAGAGGCGTTGCAGTCCCTAGATCGTTTTGCAGAGCGATGGGATGATAAATACCCGCAGATCAGCCGTTCATGGCGCGCTCATTGGGAAAACCTGAATACACTGTTCAGATATCCTCAGGAGATCCGAAAAGCGATTTATACAACGAATGCGATTGAATCCCTGAACAGCGTGATCCGTAAGGCGATCAAGAAGCGGAAGCTGTTCCCGACAGACGATGCAGCGAGAAAGGTTATTTATCTGGCGATCAGGGATGCTTCCAAAAAATGGACGATGCCCATTAGAAACTGGAAGGCAGCCCTGAATCGCTTTATGATCGAATTTGAAGACCGCTTAAAAGACTATGTTTAACTAAAGGGCAGTTACACAGAGTTATGGATAGCCTCTAATTAACAAGGTATTACTTGCGACTGTAGAGCTTTCGATTGTTAAACCAGAAATCAGCTGAATAGTGTTGTTGCCATTAGCGTCACTAATGGTGATCTCTGCGTTAGCATCGACAAGTGCAGGTGTTAAAACAAAAGTATCATCACCTGTGCCGGAGGTCACGATGCCCCGTTGTACCATAACAACGTTATTTGGATCTTTCTCGGTTGTATTTTCCAGGGCTGTGTTAGTCGTCTGCATGCTCTCTACTCTCTTTACTGGGTCTGGCTTTTGGTGACGTATGAAACTGACATAGTCATTTTCCAGAATTTGGTTTAGCACTGTTTATCGCTATATCCAGAGTGCCTGTTAAGCTTTTTATTTATTGTGGTGTATTTAAAGTATTTTTCTCTGACCTTTATCACACTTCAAAAACTAAGATGCTTATGATCTGATTTTGTATCTCTTCACAGGCAATTGATATCAAGGTTTAAGCCATTGATACTCAAGGAGTATGACATTTTCGATGTAAGGCATCTAGTCTGTGTTATTTGCAGAGGTAGAGTAGGAAAATAAAGGGAGAAACCAAAAAGCCCCGATGCCTTTCCTTTTAACAGGAGAGATACCGGGGCTTTTCAGGAGTGTCGATTCCCGCTTTTGGCAGGAATCTGGATGCTAAACCGTTACAACTCAGAGTGATGGATTAATCAGGGTTGGCCCGTTAATCCATCGTTATCCAGGATTAACCTGCGATAGATTTGTACATCACGATGATTACTGCCAGAGGCGTCACGTAGCGAGTGATGTTCCAGAACAGAGTCATTGCGCCGTTAGACATGTTCAGCTCAGCAGCAACGTCTTCTTTCTTCATTACCCAACCTACGTACAGAGCGGCCAGCAGACCTGCCAGAGGCAGCATGATGTTAGCGGTGATGTAGTCCAGCAGATCAAAGATAGTCTTACCTTCGAAGGCTGCAAACATACCCAGTGGGTGTACATCAGACCATACGTTCAGAGACAGTACGGTTGCGATACCCAGGAACCAAACCGCGCCACCAGCAACCAGAGTTGCAGTCATACGGTTGAAGCCGCTGCGCTCTTCCAGCCATTCTACAGAAGGCTCCAGCAGGGAGATTGCAGAAGTCAGAGCTGCGAATACCAGCAGTACGAAGAACAGTGTACCGATCAGGGTACCCATGGACATGCTACCGAAGGCCATTGGCAGAGATACGAAGATCAGACCAGGACCTGCACTTGGCTCCATACCGTTCGCGAATACAATTGGGAAGATCGCCATACCGGCAACCAGTGCCACAACGGTATCCATCAGACCGACAGTGATCGAGGTTTTAGCGATAGAGGTTTTCTGATCTAGGTAAGAACCGTATGCCATCATTACGCCAGTACCCAGACTCAGGGTAAAGAACGCGTGACCCAGTGCTTTCAGAATGCCTTCTTCAGTCAGTTTGGAGAAATCAGGGTTAAACAGGAAGTTTACACCTTCTGCAAAGCCACTAGTGGTCATGGCGTAAACGACCATTACAACCATCAGGACAAACAGGGCTGGCATCAGGTAGGTTACTGCTTTTTCCAGACCGCCTTTAACACCGCGGGCTACGATAAACAGTACACACGCCATAAAGACACTGTGCCAGAACAGCAGGGTAGAAGGATCGCCCAGCATAGCACCGAAGATACCACCCACGGCATCGCTGGTTTGACCCACGAAATCACCGCTGATGGTGTAGCCTACGTAGTTGATGGCCCAGCCGCCAATTACGCTGTAGAAGGAGAGAATCAGGAACGCTGCGATGGTACCCAGGGTACCAATGGAAACCCAACCTGCGTTGGCGTTATGTTGGCGGATCAGTTCACGCATACTGGCGATCGGGCTCTTGCGGCCTTTACGACCCAGCATTACTTCTGCAATCAGGATAGGCAAACCGACAACGGCGATACACGCCAGGTAGACCAGTACAAATGCACCACCACCATTTTCACCGGTGATGTAAGGGAATTTCCAGATGTTACCCAGGCCAACCGCAGAACCGGTGGCAGCCATAATAAATGCCCAGCGAGAGGACCAGTGTAGGCCCTGATGCCCGGCGGCAGTCGTTGTTGTAGTTGTATTTGACACGAGATTCTCCTCGAATTTGACGCATTAGTTCACACCTGGAACCCAGCGGATAGTCGGGTTCCAGTCGATGAAATTGGGTTAAAAATTAAGCTGCTTGATGAATCTTTTCTGGGTTGGTAAACCGCTCTTTGGCCACCGCGTCCGCGACAACATGAGTAGGTTGTTTCTCTTGTTCGGAACGGGTGAAGATTTCCATCAAGGTATCGTGAATTGTTTCGATGTGACGGTTCAGGGCGTCTGGATCATCGTTACCTAAACGTTCGTAACACACATCGATAATGCCACCGGAGTTGATGGCGTAATCTGGGGCATACAGGATTCCACGCTGGCGCAGTTGTTCGCCGTGGCGGTCGTCGTTTTCCAGCTGGTTGTTTGCTGCACCGGCAACAACGGTTGCTTTCAGTTGGGCAATGGTGTCGTCGTTCAATACAGAACCCAGCGCACATGGGGCAAATACGTCCACGTCTAAGCCAAAGATCTCTTCAGCGGTAACGGCAGTTGCACCCAGTTCATTAACACAACGTTGAACCATATCGTCGTAGATATCGGTCACCCAAAGCTCGGCACCGGCATCTTTCAGGTGTTTCGCCAGACGGAAACCAACGTTACCGACACCTTGAATAGCCACTTTCAGACCAGTCAGGTCGGTACGGCCTAAGCGGTGCTGTACCGCTGCTTTCAGGCCAACAAATACGCCATAGGCGGTGGAAGGAGAGGGGTCACCACTACGGGTTTGACCATCCAGGCAGTGTTTTTCGTGAATACCGGCTACAAAGCTGGTTTCTTCTGCCATGATTTTCAGATCGGGAACACTGGTACCGGAGTCTTCAGCGGTGATGTAGTGACCGCAAGCCGACTCAATTAAACGGCCCATTGCTCTCAGTAATTCAGGTGTTTTGTGTTCGCGGGGATTGCCGATAATTACTGCCTTGCCGCCGCCTAAGGGCAGGTTGGCCAGGGCAGATTTGTACGTCATACCACGGGACAGTCTCAGGACATCGCGTAAAGCTTCGTCATCATTATCGTAGGGCCACATACGGCAGCCGCCCAGTGCTGGGCCAAGGTTGGTGTTGTGAACCGCAATGATGGCGGAGAGTCCGGATTCGGCGTCGTGGCCGAACAGCACCTTCTCGTGCTCGTCAAAATCGGGATGGCTAAATACGTTCATGGCGTACTCCTTTTTATTATCGGCTTTTGGCCTTTATTCGCAGGACCGCTTGTGGCGGCCACAGTCCCCTGTTCTGTGTGAACAGTGCATCTGTTGTATTAGGTATGGTTTGTAACAACCTAATTGGCAAGCCGCTGTTTTGTGGGTGACACGGACAGCAGGCTCAAACACACAGTTGGGGTGATGAATTACACATTGTATGCCAACAATTAAAAATTCTTAATAAAAACAATGGGATATGTTTGTTTTGCTTGTTCTAAGCATAGCATATGCCAAGCAGTTATCAGACTTTGGTGTTACCAGAGTACACGCCTATGTTACCAAATGATGTTTAGTAGATTATTCTGAAAAGCAGCTTCATACAGTTGGATCAACTGTCAACTGCTTGTAATAGAGTAAAAGCTATTTGTTAAGGAAGTTTTGATGTTTGTACTGTAGCTATGGATAGTTTTCTTGCCACTCTGACCTTGAGGTAGGCTAAAAGTCCCGTTTGATAAGGGGTTCAACAGGTTAATAGGTTTTGATCTGAATTACAGCGTGTAAAGAAAAGCTTACGCAGACCGCAAGCGACATATAATTGCAGGCAGAACATTGTGCTCTGTGCATATACTGAGAATAACGGGAGGTTTTAGCAGGCTTCCTGCCATCATCGATAGCAAACCAGGTAATCAGGAGCAGGTAGGATGAAAGATCACTCTAACCGGTTAAGCTATATCATTATGGCCATTGGTTTCACTTTGTCGGCTATTCTGGCTTATCACATGGCTACCCTGAAAAGTGAAACCTTGCGTGAGCAGATTAAATCAGAGATGAAAGAGCTCTCTTTGTTAGTCTCCCATGATTTAGCCTTAAATTTTGAGGCGTTGTATGCCGTTCAGGGGCTACTTGCGACGAACCCTGCTGTCACTCCGGCTCAGTTTGATCAACTGGCTGAGCAAACCATGTCCCGTCATCGTCACCTGCGGGGAATTCAGTGGGCACCGAAAGTGATGTCGGCACAGCGCACTGCTTTTGAGCAGCAGATGCAGCAGGTTTTCAGTGATTATCAAATTTTGGAACCGACAACAGACAATAGCCGTGTGCCCGCACGTAACCGTTCTATCCACTTTCCTATCGCTTTATCCCGCTCTCAGAGAGATATGTTGGGGAGGGATTTAGCGGGGCAGAGTGTCCCGTTAGCCGCGATACGACAAACCCTGCAATCTGGTGAAATGACGGTGAGTGATCCCTTAGCTCAACCCGGAGCAGGGGTTGATCTGCAAAATACACAGCGGGATTTTCTGGCAGTATTGCCGGTTTTCAGAGATAACACCTTACCTCGTACTCAAGTGGATAATTTAAGAGGGGTGTTGGTGGGACAGTTTACCATCTGGACTCTGGTAAGAGATGCCTTAGCTTCTGCCCGGTTGGCAGGCTTACATGTCACCTTGTTTGATTTAACAACGCAGCAAAAACGAGGCTTTGAATCCTCAGTCTTGTTTTCGCAGATGCCCGCTTCGGCTGCGGTAGAGGAGATGTCTCAACGCTTTATGTTGAATAATCTAGGCGGGCATAACTGGCAGTTGATAGTGACACCTTCCGAGGGCTTTATTCATGAGCGAAAAAGCTCACAGGCTTATATCGTAATGATGTTGGGTATGATCATTACGGGTGTTTTAGCGTCCTATCTGAGGATGGTGACCCGTAGAGATCGGCAGCAGATTTTAGCGATTAAGGAAAAAAATCATGAGATTCAGTTGAGCCACAAACATCTGGAGCAGCTAAATCAAAACGATGGCTTAACAGGTATTTCGAATCGTCACTTTTTTGAAGAGAACTTTGATCTGGAATGGAAGCGGACCCGACGTGAGCATCAACCCATCGCTTTAGTTATATTCGATCTGGACTGTTTTCAGCACTTTAATGAAGTGAACGGTCGTTTAAGAGGGGATGAGTGTTTACGTAATATTGCTGAACTGGTGAAAACAACCATACATCGTCCCGGTGATCTGTTTGCTCGTTTTGATGGCCAGCGCTTTGTTTTATTGCTGCCAAATACGCCCAGTGCAGGAGCTCAAGTGGTTGGAGAGCAGTGTCGGCAGTTAGTGGAATCGATTGCCTTACCTCATCGCCGTTCTACTGTGGCCGAAGTGGTGACAGTGAGTGTTGGTGTATGCTCGTTAATCCCAGAGAACAGCATGCATCACGAGCAGATGCTGGATTTGGTGGATCAGGCTTTAACCTTGGCAAAACAGCGGGGGCGTAATCAGGTGGTAAATGCAGAGAATGAAGGCCTTCGCCCCAGGGAGCTAACAGAACGACCTCTTGGTATTAATGACTAGAATGACTCGTTTTTGAGTACTTTTTGAGTATTCGAATCGTCTGAGTTTATTTTGATGTGCTGTGGCACAGCGTATTGCAAAGCAAAATAATTCGATATTCTTCTCTCGGGAAGCCAGAGAATAGGATACTGCTTGCATAGGAAACGTTTGGTTCGCTGTTTATTGCAAAACAAGGTGATGAATTAAAAGCCAATCACTTCTGAAACGGAAAATCTCTCACTCAAATTGTCCTGGCTGGCGGCCTGTTGATACCAGTAATCAGCCAGGGCAAGGTCTTTTTCGACTCCATAGCCATTTTCCAATAGAGTCGCCAAGCTATGCTGAGCCTCTTTATGCCCCTGTAGTGCGGCTTTTTGATACCAAGCATAGGCTTGTTGATCATTACTTTCTACACCAAAACCGTGCTGATAACTAATACCCAGGCTAAAGTAGGCCGCTGGAAAATCTTGCTCTGCTGCTTGCTGGAATCGATACAGGGCTTTTTTATAGTCTTGTTCAACACCTAAGCCGTAGTAGTGAGCAAGGCCTAAGCTGTATTGCCCTTCGGGTAGGCCATGTTGTGCCGCTTTTTTAAACCAGTGGACTGATAAAGGGTAATTTTGTGCCACGCCCAGGCCGTAAAAATAAGCACTGCCCATTGCCTGATAAGCGTGCTTTAAGTCGTTTCGAGCAGCCTGGTGAAACCAATAAAAAGCCTTTTTCCAATCTTGTTCAATATCTCTGCCCTGGCTATAGCGAATAGCCAGATTGTACTGAGATACAGCATCGCCATTGCTGGCTGCGTGCACCAAGTGTCGGAGCAAAGCCGCTTGTGCCGTAGACTGCGCTGTAGGTCTGGATAATGTTGATTGTGTAGGTGCAGATTGAAATTGATCCGCTTTAGCTTCAGTCGATTGCTGTTCTGTTGCTAAAGGGCTTGCGATAGCATTTGCAGCCGTCACGATAAGTGCAGTAGTCACCGCTGTTATAGTTTTTATCGATTTTGCCATAATGCTTGCCCCACACACGCTCAACTGTTAGTAATTGTTCAGCGAGAAGTGTGCCAATATGACATTGGAGTTAATTCAAACGTCTGATTTCAGTGGGGTTATGGCCAAAACGCTGTTTGATCAGTTTACTCAGATAGCTGGTGTCTTTAATGCCGATCTCTTCCGACAATATCCCTAGACTGTGGTGTGAATTGACTAAACGCCAATGCACATGTTGTAGGCGCATTTCGGTCCAATAGCCATAGGCACTGGTATTAAAGACTTGCTTAAATTGACGGTCCAGCTGTCTACGGCTCAGGCCGATTTGTTGTGCGATTTGCTCAAGAGTGATGTTTCCTGACAGATAGGTACGCATCAAACTAATGGCTCTCTGCAGCTGTCGGTTAGGCGGAGGATTATCGGGTATCGACTTCAGCCGATGACTGTTGCTTCTGGGTTCATCCACAATCATATCCGCTAAGCCTTTCAGAGCTTGCTCGCGACCGACTTTTCGAGCCAATAACTCAACAGCCAGATCTATTGCTGCTGTACCTCCCACACTGGTTATCGGGTTACTGTGCAGGCAAAACAGATCCTCTTGCAATAATGTTACCTTTGGAAAGCTGGCACTGAATTCTTGTTGATGACGCCAGTGAATAGCGGCTTCTTTATTATCCAATAGGCCGCAGGCTGCCAGGACAAAACTGGCATTATCCACTGAAACCAGAGTGACTCCTTGAGCTAAAGCTTGTCTGAGTATTGGTTTGAGCTGTTTGGCGTGTAGATCTGCTTTTTTGGGGCTTCGGCTACCAAAGAGCACCAGATAGTCCACCTGTTTAAAGCTTACCTGATGGATGTTCTCCGGTGTTGATACTTCGACACCGCAACTGGATTGCACAACCTTCTGCTGTTGTTCTTTTTGCGTATGCTCTTGTTCTGTTGGGGTAAGGTCTTGGCCTGTATTCAGGCTGACGAGCTGCCAACGACAGTGTTTTTGCTGACTATAGTCTGCTTCATCCGCTGAAAATCTGAGTTTATCCAGAAAACCTGCAAAGGGGAGAAGAGCGAACTCTGGTAAGGGTAAAAGAAGAAATGAGACAGGTTTTCCAACAGAAGATATCATGGTATATGTTGTCTAAATTATCAGTGAATATGTCCATATATTACTTACGACGGGCTGATAATTCAGCCTACACTGCTCCAGTACTCAGAGTCCATTGCTGGGGCATTCCCTGCTTGTTATGACTTGTTATGAATGAGCTGTTTAGCGTTTTAGCTGTTCTGCTCAAGTGTTTGCCTTAAGTCACTTCTATTAAGACACAAATAAGGCGCAAAGAATTAGATTTGGAGTGATTATGGATCTGTATATCTGGCTAACTTTTGCGTTAGCTGCTCTAGGGTTGTCTATTACCCCAGGGCCTAATGGCTTGTTAGCGCTGACCCATGGCGCAGTGCATGGTCGTCAACTGGCGTTATTTACCATCCTCGGCGGTGTATTGGGTTTTGTCCTGCTGTTTGCGGTGACTGTGGCAGGGTTAGGCGTGATGTTGCAGACTTCCCCAATCGCTTTAAGTGTATTGAAAGTGGTTGGAGCGCTTTATCTTATCTGGTTGGGTATTCAGCTCTGGCGAGCTCCGGCACTTAAACTGGAGCTGATGGAAAACAATGGCCAACTCAGTGCTTATCGCTTATTTCGCCAAGGGATGTTGGTGGCTTTATCAAACCCTAAGGTGATTCTGTTTTTAGGGGTATTTTTAGCCATGTTTGTTGATGATCAGCGTCCGCTGATGCCTCAATTCGCCTTGATGGCATTTACCTGTGCGGTGACCGAGTTTGCGGTGGAATATTTTCTAGCCGCAATGGCCTTTAAGGCTCGTCCCTGGCTCATGCAGAAGGGGCAAAGTTTTAACCGTTTCTGTGGTGTCCTATTTATGGCGCTAGGCGTTGTTTTGCCGTTTTCTCAGTAAAAATCGCTCTGAATGATTGCCTCTCTGCTTTATGAATCTGTTTCAGTAAGCAGAAAGGCGTTCAGTGATACTAAAACCGCTTGTTCAATGTTGTTGCTTAATGTATTTGCTCAGGCGTGATGTGAGTGAGACAGTGTCGCGTTAACGGCTTGAAACTCCACATCCCGATAATGGGGATCTGTCCAGCAGCGGGGCAGTTCTTCTCCGGACATAAAGATTAGATCGCTTTTTTTGAACATCTCTGCGTCCTGTAGCTCTTCTCCCACATGGTAACGACCTTCAAGTTCGTCGTGATAGAGATTAAACAGATCATCTACCTTAAGTACTTCTACCAGATGACCGTTGTGGCGTTGTTTGAGAAACATGGGAGAAACCTCGCGACGATTTATGACTGTCCTTTTAGCATAGACGCTCCTCTAAATGCCGACGAACAGTAATCAAACAGAAGGTGTAGGGTGAGAATGTTTTGGGGGAGGTAATAAAGGTTCTATCTGTTGTCTGCATTAATCAGTTGGAGAGGTATTTTTCCAGAGTCGCCTGATAAACTCGGGTCTCTAATAGCCATTGAACAGCTTGATTAAATGCTTGGAGCTGTTCTTGAGTCACAGAAGCTTTACTGATCATAAAGTGAGCCGGATCATCACTGAGCAGTTGCGGGTGTTCACTGATCTTGCCGCTGTGTCCCAGGTTTCTTGCATGGTAGTGACCGACATAACGATCCACAATGGCCACATCCGCCCGGGCCATTATCAGCATTCTGATCTGGCCATGGGTGCTATTGGTTAGAGACACTTGCCGCTCTTTCAGTAACGGTTTTACCGCTTCCCAATCCTCGCCATACCATCCACCAAGGCCGGTGGTAAAGCGTGTGCCCTGTTTGACCAATCTAAGCAGGTTTAACTGGGTTAGAGTCGTAGCTTCCTCTTGGCGGATAAACATAACACTGGTTTCACCGCGGTAGGGTGGGGAAAAGTGGGCGTATTGTTGGCGTTCAGGTGTGATAGACGCCGCAGCCATCAGATCAATTTTACCTTCCGATAACATTTTTTGTGCCCGTTTAGGCGGCAATTGAACTACTTGAAGATCACATCCCATACGCACTGTGATCAGTCGTGCCAGTTCTACATCCAATCCGATGAGGTGACCAACACTGTCTGTATGTTGATAGGGGGCGTAGTCACCGGAGTGCGCCATTACCAGAGGTTTAGGGCATAAGCTTTCAGGATCATGACTACCACTATGGGCAAAGGCAAAGTTGGAGAAAATACCGGAAAAGCAGAATGCCAACATTAATAGGGAGGGGGATAGTAGAGATTGGCTTAGTGGCTTTATCGGCATAAATTTGTTGTCTCAATAAGCAGCTAAACAGAAACGTGTTGGCGTATGGAGAGATTATTGTAGGTTGCCAAAACGTATTGTGGTTAGTGCTTTAGTTCTAATTGGGTTTGTTGTTTGTGATGATGTTATATGACTCTATCTGTCGTTATTGGTTCTGCGGGAAGTGATAATTAAAGTTGCTTTTGCAAGAAGTCAACCAGCATGCGTACCTTAGGCGAAAGATGTCGGTTATGGGGGTACAACGCCCAGATACCTTCATCATCCGGTTGGAATTCTGGTAGCAGTTCTAACAGCTCACCCTTGGCCAAGTGACCCTGTACATAGAAGTCAGGTAACTGTACCAGTCCCAAGCCTTTTAACACAGCATCTAATAAAGCATTACCACTGTTATATCTTAGACTGCCGCTGACCCTCAGGCTGCGCTCTTTACCGTCTTGTTTAAAACGCCAGAAATCCAAAGTACCCAGCAAGCAGTTATGTCGATTTAGTTCTGACAGGGTATGAGGCATACCGTAGGTCTGAATATAACCGGGAGAAGCGCAAAGAAAGAGTTTTCGTGTGGCCAAACGTTTGGCCATCATGCTGGAGTTATCCAGCTTACCCAGGCGGATAGCCAGATCGAAGCTTTCCTCGACCAGATCCAGTTTTTGGTTACTCAACTGCAGTTGAACTTCAAGCTCAGGGTATTGCAGGACAAAGTCGTTTAATAGTGGTGCCAGCACACTTTCACCGTAAGTAATAGGTGCCGTGATACGCAGCTTACCTCTGGGAGTGGCATGCAGCTGAGTCAGAGTACGCTCAGCTTCTTCCAGGCCATCCAATACCTGACGGCAATGTTGATAATAGACCTGTCCAGCTTCTGTGACAGATACCTTTCGGGTCGTACGATAGAGCAACTTGGTCGCCAGGCGTTTTTCCAGTTGGCCGATTAGACGACTGACCTGGGCCGTTGATATCCCCACCCGTTTTGATGCCTGGGTAAAACTGCCGCTTTCAACCACGGCAACAAACTCATTCACACCTTCCCATTGGGCCATGTTGGACTAATCTCTCTTTAATAGTGCTTTTTCAAAGCTTGATTATTACATATATGTAAAAGTAATTTGCAAAAATAGCCTATTATCATTTCTGGTGAAATAACTAAACTGCTAAGCCATAAAGCGGTTGGTCCAATATGCCGCTGAGCCAAAGAGAAAACCTGAAGGCTCTGATGATGTAATAATGGTATGCCATATCGCATACCGGACTTTACAGACGCAGAGTCTTCTATCGTGATTAATTAAGGGGAGTTATCATGACTGCTGAAGTAATTAAGTGCCGTGCTGCGGTTGCCTGGGGCCCAAATGAGCCGCTGAAAATTGAAGAAGTAGAAGTCGCACCACCAAAAGCCGGTGAAGTGCGTGTACGTATCGTAGCGACGGGTGTTTGTCACACGGATGCATTCACTCTGTCTGGTGAAGACCCTGAAGGTATCTTCCCATCGATTCTGGGTCACGAAGGTGGTGGTATCGTAGAATCTGTCGGTGAAGGCGTAACCAGCCTGAAAGTAGGCGACCACGTGATTCCTCTTTACACCGCTGAGTGTGGTGAGTGTAAGTTCTGTAAGTCCGGCAAAACCAACCTGTGCCAGGCGGTACGTGCTACTCAGGGCCAGGGCCTGATGCCAGACGGTACCAGCCGTTTCACTTGTAATGGCGAAACCATCTTCCACTACATGGGTTGTTCTACTTTCTCTGAGTACACCGTACTGCCGGAGATCTCCTTGGCGAAAGTAAGCCCTGAAGCGCCACTGGAAGAAGTGTGTCTGCTGGGTTGTGGTGTAACCACAGGTATGGGGGCAGTAACCAATACCGCTAAGGTTCAAGAAGGCGACACTGTGGCTATCTTCGGTCTGGGTGGTATCGGTCTGGCGGCGATTATTGGTGCGAAAATGGCAGGTGCCAGCCGTATTATCGGTATCGATATCAACGAATCCAAGTATGAGCTGGCGACAAAACTGGGCGCTACCGATTGCATCAACCCTCGTAACTTCGACAAGCCGATTCAGGAAGTGATTGTTGAAATGACTGACGGTGGTGTGGATTACTCCTTCGAATGTATCGGTAACGTTGATGTGATGCGTGCCGCGCTGGAGTGCTGTCACAAAGGTTGGGGTGAGTCTGTGATCATCGGTGTAGCCGGTGCAGGTCAAGAGATCTCCACTCGTCCATTCCAGCTGGTAACCGGTCGTGTATGGCGTGGTACTGCATTTGGTGGTGTTAAAGGTCGTTCTGAGCTGCCAGGCATTGTTGATGATTACATGGCTGGTAAGTTCGCACTGGACGACTTTATCACTCACACCATGAGCCTGGAAAAGATCAACGAAGCATTTGATCTGATGCATGAAGGTAAGAGTATCCGTAGTGTTGTTCACTACGACATGTAATCCTTCCTTTTCGAGTATTAATCGCTTCTGAGCGTTAATCTCTTTTAGATTTAACCTGTAGCCTTGCCTGAATAGGCAGGGCTGCTAGGAGTTGTTATGAATCTGGAAAATATCAGCTGTAATAAAAGCTTTGGTGGTTGGCATAAGCAGTACACCCATGATTCCAAGGTGTTGAACTGCGCCATGCGTTTTGCTATCTACCTGCCACCACAAGCGTCTCAAGGACAGAAGGTACCGGTGCTGTACTGGTTATCCGGTTTAACCTGTACCGATGAGAACTTTATGCAGAAGGCGGGTGCACAGCGTCGTGCCGCTGAACTGGGTATCGCGATCGTTGCACCGGATACCAGCCCCCGTGGTGAAGGCGTGGGTAATGATGAAGGTTACGATCTGGGCCAGGGCGCGGGTTTCTACCTGAATGCCACTCAGGAACCTTGGAAAGCGCATTATCAGATGTACGACTATATCGTGCATGAGCTGCCAGAACTGATCGAAGCCACCTTCCCGGTATCTGATCAGCGTGCAATTGCGGGTCACTCTATGGGTGGTCACGGTGCGTTAACCATCGCGTTGAAAAACGCTGAGCGTTACCGTTCTGTTTCGGCGTTTAGCCCGATCACTAACCCTATTAACTGCCCTTGGGGCCAGAAAGCGTTTACTGCTTATTTAGGCGAAGATCTTGAAAGTTGGCGTCAATATGACAGCTGTGAGCTGTTAAAAGCGACTGCGAACCAAGAGTCTGTGACTAAGCTGCCAGTCCGTGTCGATCAAGGTGAAGACGATAGCTTCCTGCAGTCTGAGCTGAAGCCGGAAAATCTGGTGGCAGCGGCAGAGCAGGCGGATTATCCGTTGGAGCTGCACCGTCATAAAGGTTATGACCACAGCTACTACTTTATCGCCAGCTTTATTGAGCAGCATCTGGACTTCCACGCAGAATTCCTGAAAGGCTGATGTTCAATAAACTGATCAGATACTGCTGAGCGACGTGTTTAGATCGAAACTAAGCTTCTCTGGAAGCATTGGGTTTCCCTGTTTGTCAGGTCCCGGATGATCAATTACTCGCTTTAACCCGCTGCGGCGGGTTTTTTTATCGCAGTCAGCTTTTATAGCAACTAGATAGAGCAAAGAGACACTATGAACGAGCAAACCCGATCTATCCCGACCAATATTATTACCGGTTTCCTTGGTGTCGGGAAAACCACAGCCATTAATGGTTTGTTGGCCAATAAGCCTGAAGGTGAATCCTGGGCCATTCTCGTCAATGAGTTTGGTCAGGTGGGTATTGATCAGGAGATGTTGCCAGATCAGGATGGCCTGCATGTGAAGGAGCTGACCGGCGGTTGTATGTGCTGTGCGGTGGGCGCTTCTTTAAAGCAAACGCTGTCTTTGCTTATAGAGCGAGCAAAGCCTGATCGTCTGATTATTGAACCTACCGGTCTTGGTCATCCGGAAGGGATTATCGATACACTGATGGGGCCTCCTTTTAAGGATGTACTCGATCTAAGAGCGACCCTTTGTCTGCTTGATCCACGCCTGCTTGAAAAGCAAGAAGTGGTGGGCAATGCGACTTTTCAGGATCAGCTGAGTTTGGCTGATGTTGTATTGATCAATAAATGCGACCTAGCAGATGAGGCTCTGGTGGAGTTGGCGGAAACCAGTCTGGGCAGTATGTTCCCACCGAAGCAATATGTTGGCCGTACTACTCAGGCTGTGATTGATCCCTCCATGCTGGATTTTGTCCGCAATGGTCAGCTAAGTGCTCAATTTCCAGATGCTCATAAGCATGATCATGGACACAAACACGATCATGGGCACGATCACAACCATTTGAATGGCCACAGTCATAGTCATCAGCACGAGCACCACAGTTATGGGTCTGCTCATCAAGAAACTGGAATAGAGCATCAGCCAGAACCGGGTCAACCGATTCGAAAAACGGGTCATGGTAGCGGTTTCTTCAGTTGCGGTTGGGTCTTCCATCGGGATGATTGCTTCGATTATTGGGAGTTGGAAGAGATCCTGAATGGCCTTGAAGGGATTAATCGTATTAAAGGCGTGATCCGTATCGGTCGAGATTGGGTGTTGTTTAACCGGGTTTTGGATGAGCACGATTTTGATAAAGTTGCCTATCGTCGTGATTCCCGTATCGAGATTATCAGCCCTCGTGAGCTGGATTGGGAAGAGATCGAACAGAGGATGATGGCCTGTTTGATCAAGAGCTAGTTTTTGTTTCTGTGTCTCTCAGCCTCCGGTACCCGTCGGAGGCTTCTCTTTTCTTCATTGCTTTTTTCCTGGTTCATCATTGCCTTGCCTTGCCTTGCCTTGCCTTGCCTTGCGATCTCCTTCGAATGTAATTAATGCGTGATCGTTGTTCCAAAATAATCTTGTATCGGACGTACGCCAGCCTGCCGTTGGGTTTCGCGAAGCAAGATTTTCTCCATTAAACAGTATCTTACCGTCGCTCTACCCAACCTACACAAGCCTCACTCTGAATCTTGTTGTGAGATTTATCGAGGGAGTAAGAGAGTTGGCTCAAGTGCAATCGTCACCTGAAAACTAATTTTGCTAGAAATTATGTGATCTGGTTCTCATTTTAAAAATTGTCACATTTGACAATTTATTGTTCATGATAATAAACTGTCGCTAATGACAATTTAATTGGAGAGGTAAACCACATGTTGGAACTGGGTATGAGTTGGACGTTTCTACTTGGTATTTTTCTATTGCTTTGGGTGGCTTATGACCTGTTGAGCGGTCGGGTTTGGTTGCATAGGGAGTTTGCTCGTAGTGATGAACCGGGTGCTTACTGGTTAACCCTTTTGCTCTGGCTGGCAGTGGCGTTGTCTTGCTTTTACTGGCCGGTGTAATTCTGAGCAGAGTTAGCCGAGAGAGCTGGTTGAGAGGAATTGTTGAGAGGAATTGTTGAGAGAGTTCGCTGAGCAAGTTGATTGCAGACTGTAGAGGGGAAAGAAGATGGTGCTGCCTAAACATAACCTTTTGATTCGTTTGATTTATCTATTGGGTATTCCGGTCATGTTTCTGTTTTTGGCCTGGGATGGTGGCTTGTTACAAGGAGGGCCACTGGAATCTGAATGGCTCAATTATTGGTTTTCGACGCTGTTATCCGTAACTGAATAAAACATTAAAGAGAGTGGGATGATGACTGCATCAGATTGGTTAGCTTATTTGGAATACGCCCCTTTCAGTACCTACGACTGGGTGGTGGTTTTTGCTCTGTTTTTCCTGATTTTGGAGATAACGGATGAGATCTTTACCGGGCGTTTAAACGGTGAACGTACGCTGGAAACGCTATCCAGCTGTTTTACCCAAGTGCCGTATTTCTTTACCGAGGCATTAGTGTTTGCGGGAGCGGTATACGGGTATTTCACACTCTATGAATATATCCCTTGGCAGCAGCCGATTAACGGTTACACCGCCCTTTTAGTACTGTTGCTGGCGGATTTTGTTTATTACATCGAGCACTTCTGTGCCCATAAGATTCGCTTGTTTTGGTTGGCCCATTCGGTGCATCACAGCTCCAGTATGATGAATACCGCGACAGCGTTCCGTTTCAGTCTTTTTGATCCTGTGTTGTCAGTGATCTTCCACTTGCCACTGGTATTAATGGGCTTTAATCCGATTTTAATCTTTGCCGCCGAGGTACTGGTTCAGGCTTATCAGTTCTGGCTGCACAACGAGATGGTTGGCAAGTTAGGCCCTATTGAGTGGCTGTTTAATACGCCGTCACACCACAGGGTGCATCACGGTGCCAATGAGAAATATATCGATAAGAATTTTGGTGGCATCTTGATCATCTGGGACCGTATGTTTGGCACTTTCCAGAAAGAAGAAGAGTTGCCGACTTATGGTTTAACCACGCCGATGACCAGTAAAAATCCACTGACAGTGCAGTTCTATGAGTTCCCTCGTTTGTACCGGGATCTGCGTCAGGCTCAAGGTTTCTCTGAAGTGTTGGGTTATCTGTTTCGGGGCCCGGGTTGGAAGCCTGCAAAAAAAGCCAAAACGGCCGTGCCTAATCATTCAACCAATACCTCAACGTTATAACGATCCATTATCAGGCTGGTTTTCGAATCCCAGTTGATTCGATCTGAAATTACCCTGCCAGAAATCATAAAGGTCCAGGCTTCAACGAGTTTTAAGCAAGACGCCAAAATGATGTCAGCACTGAATAGGCTGGTCCAAATTAATAAGAGAGTTTTCCTATGACAGCGTTAAACAAAAGCAGTCGCTTCTTAATGCAGGCGACACTGGGGGCAAATAATGCCCTGATCCAACAAGTGGCTGAGCAGGGTGTTGAACATTGGTTAGAGCAGCAGCTGAATCATGACCTGACTCGTGCAGAAAAGCAGACGTATCAAACAAGTACCAAAAATATCTGGCAACATTTTAGAAAACGTTTACTGGCAAGCTACGGTGAAGGTGCCATTAATGGTGATGGTAATAATCCTGCGCTGCCCTATAAGTGGTATTTCCATATGGCCTGGTGGCAACAGGCATTGGCATCTGAAGCCAATGGTCAGCCAGAAGCAAATGATCATTTACTGCGTCAGCGAGTGGCGCAGGCGTTAAGCGAAGTACTGGTTATTTCGGATAATTCATCGCTGGAATTGGATGCGGTGGGTATGGCCAGTTATTACGACCTGTTATATCAGCATGCATTTGGTAGTTATGCCGATCTGCTGTATCAGGTGTCTATGCACCCGTGTATGGGCGTTTACCTGTCTCATATGAATAACCGCAAGGCAGAACCTGCTAAGCATATTCATCCTGATGAGAATTATGCTCGAGAAGTGATGCAGCTGTTTACCATTGGCTTGTATCAGCTAAATCCTGATGGCAGTCGCAAGAAGGATCTTCAGGGGAGGGATATTCCCACTTACGATAATGACGATATCAAGCAACTGGCGCGGGTATTCACGGGGTTAACGGCCCATAGCTACCTGTATGAATGGACTACCAGCTTCTGGGGTAGTGATTACAACAGTCATCCCGTCTCTTTTGATGATGGTATTGATAAAAGCTACAAAACGGTGCCTTTTGTTAATATGACACAAGCGATGGTGGTGCATGAAAGCTACCATGATCGACAGCCCAAACAGCTACTGCAGGGACATATCACTCTGCCCGGTGGGCAATCCGGGACTGCTGAGATACGTACGGTTATTGAGCGTCTGGTGGCTCATCCCAGTACAGCTCCTTTTATTGCTCGCAACCTTATCAATCAATTAGTGACATCGAACCCGTCTCCAGCCTATGTGCACTCTGTCGCCAGTAAATTTGGTGCCAGAGGAGATCTAAAAGCGGTGGTACGAGAGGTGCTGACGTATCCGTTACGCCATGCGGTGGCTTCGGTGCAGTTACCGGCTGCTTACCTGGAGCGGGGTAAGGTTGTGCAATCTCAAAAACTGAAATCGCCACTTCTAAGAAGCACTCAGTTGCTGCGCGCCTTTGGCGCTTATAACCGCTCTGGTCGTTTATGGTTAATCGGGGATGATATTCAAGAGCCATTGCAACAACACTCGTTATCATCACCAACGGTATTTAACTTCTATAAACCGGATTTTATCCCTCATGGTCCACTGGGTACTGCAGCACTGAAAGCCCCCGAGTTTGAGCTGCATACTTCGGCTACCTCAGTGGCTTATGTCAATCTGATGTACTACTGGTTTTTTGGTGATTATCTGCCGGCCGTCAGTACCAAAATCAATAACGAAGTCGCCAATGTGGCAGAGCTAAATCCTGAGATATTAAAGCGTAATGGCCGGGATAAGCTCAGACTGAATTTTGAGCAGGAGCTAGTGATGGCTGCAGATCCCCGTCAGCATGATGCGTTGATTGACCATTTGAGCCTGGTGCTAACCGGTAAGACAAATCTGACTATTAAAGACAAGATCAAAGCTGCGTTTCGCCTGTATCGGGATAAGCCTGAATGGGTGGTGCAAACCATTGTGTTTATGTTGGCTATTTCCCCAGAATTTACCGTGCAGGAGGCTTGAGCGATGTTGAACAAAGAACAGTTGAATAAAAAGCAGTTGGGCAAAAAAGTACTAAATAAACTTTTTACCGATAAAAGCATGAGCCGTCGTGAGCTGTTAAAAGCAGGAGCTAAAACCACAGGTGCGGTAGCGGGTTTAGGTGTGGCATCAGGGTTGACCGGTGTAGCTCCTGCATTTGCAGCTCCGACATCTGCTGGCAGTGAATTGGTAAAAAAAGCGGTTAGAGTGACACCACAGCGTAAGGCACTGGTGTTTATTATGCTGGATGGCGGCAATGACAGCTTTAATATGCTGGTGCCTACGGATAAAAAACACTACAAGCAATATCAGCAAACTCGCAGTAACCTGGCTTTAGCCAAGGATGAGTTATTACCTCTGCAGAGTTATAAAGATGAGCAGGGGCGCAGTTTCGGTTTGCACCCTTCAATGCCAGAAGTTCAGCAGCTGTTTAATCAACAAAAGCTGGCCTTTGTGGCCAATATGGGGCCTTTGATCCAGCCTGTGAGCAAACAGAGCTTTAAAAATGGCAGTGCTCCTTTACCTCTGGGATTGATGTCTCACGCCGATCAGTTCAAACATTGGCAAACCTCAATGCCGGATCAGCGTTTAAATCAGGGTTGGTTTGGTCGTTTTGCCGATACTTTGCAACCCAGTCCTGCGCCAACGGATATTCCAATGAATATCTCTCTGGCGGGCAGCAATATTATGCAGAACGGTGTTAAAACTCAGCACTACTCAGTTACAGACAAGGGCAGTGTAGGCTTGGTTGTGCATGAAGAATCAAGCCCTCTTAACGATACTTTGTTGGCCAGTTTTAATGATTTGATTACTGCGGATTATCATAGTGATCCTTTTAAGCAAAGCTATCTATTGTCTACGTGGCAGGCACAACAGCAGCATCAAACGTTTAAAATGGCAGTGCAGCAACATCGTGTACCTGAGCGTTTTTCTGATACCCCCTTATCTCAGCAGCTCAAGCAAGTGGCAAAAACGATTAAGGCAGCTGATGAGCTCGGTACGCCTCAACAAACGTTTTTCCTGCGTTATATCGGTTGGGATCATCATGATGAACTGCTAAATAGTCATGCCGAGATGCTAAGGGTGTTAAGCCAAGCCCTAGGTGAGTTTCAGCAGGCATTGGAGGCGATGGGATTGGATGATCAGGTTATTACTTTTACCGGTTCAGATTTCGGTCGGACCCTGACTTCTAATGGAAACGGTACGGACCATGGTTGGGGCGGGAATACACTGGTTATGGGTAATGCCATCGCTGGTGGACAAATTTTTGGTCAATACCCTGATCTGACCTTGGGAGAGCAGAATCCGCTGGACGTGGGTGATGGCGTGTTGATTCCAACAACCGCAACTGATCAGCTATATGCAGAACTGGCGTTGTGGTTTGGTATTAAACGGCGTGATTTACCATTAATGTTTCCTAATCTGAAACACTTCTACAATATGGCTAATTTTAATCAGGCTCTGCCGTTAGGTGTGGTACCAGCTGCAGCTCAAGCTCAAATATAGGGCAGAGTGAGGCGGTTCAGGTTTGCCCGAAGCTCATATGAGCTTCGGGCCTTGTGCGTATACACAGCGAAAAAAATAACTCGACATCGGCTTCTCTGGAATTCAGATAATAGGGCTCAGTTTGCTCAGGAAAGTTTTTTTTCGCTATTTGTTAATACACTCTGGCTTGCCAAACTTTAGTTGTTAAACACCCGTTTAAATAAAAATTCTCGATATTATTTAGTCTATTGTTGGAACATCCAGTCTTTTGTTTCAAAAATGCTTTGGTTTGAGTGTTTAATCTTTCAGATAAAAGCTGTCCATTTTGGTGCAAATTGTAGGGAAAGATTGCAGTCTGTTTCAAAGTGTTTCTATCTGAGCAGAATTGAAATTAATTCACACACTTGCCCTGTTTTTTTCACGTTAATCCTTATGTTTTGCATACATATTTTTCTGATATAGGTTAGTCTTTTTGCACTAGCAAGGAAGCACTATTTTGACCAGGGAGGAAAATTAAAGACGACAATATTATAAATATAAACGATGATTATTCTTAATAAGGTATTTAGTGATTTGAAAGGGGTAACCCATCTGCCTTGCCGGTCTGTTACTGGCACCGCACAGTGTAAAAATACTAATGTTTATTCCATTGAGCAGGATGTGTATGTTCTAGCAGGCATACATGAAGCTGAGTTAGAAATTGCGTACACCTCACAAGATATGTTCAAAATGGTTATCCCTATTAAAGGGATGTCTGAGGTCCGTTTTGAACATATGCCTGTCACTCGTAAACCTGGTGAGCTCATCCTAATTAATTATGCTGATGGGGATGAAATTGTTACACCTCATATCGAAAGTGAGTCTATCTGCGTTGTAGGATCTGTCGATTGGTTTAAACACTATATTGGTCATATCGAAACGGTTAATGTCAGTGATTTATCAC
Source organism: uncultured Oleiphilus sp. (assembly GCA_964342385.1). Lineage (GTDB taxonomy): Bacteria > Pseudomonadota > Gammaproteobacteria > Pseudomonadales > Halomonadaceae > Oceanospirillum. The sequence continues at coordinate 70,312 of CAYFGP010000003.1, forward strand.
CGATCAAACCTATGTTGCAGCATTTTTATCAGTCAGTTTTTCCTCATTATTGCAATGATGCTTTACTACTAAAAAAACTCTTTTACGACATGATGTTTGATTTGCGTCTGGCATTGAAAGCAGATGAGAAGGACGACATGATATTTAATGCCGTAGACTCTATGTTGCAATCTAATGAGTATCGCTATGTTTACCAGATAACAGAAGCATTAGATATCTCTGTTGGTAAACTCAATAGCTTGTATGAAGCGCGTCATGGGGTTGGTATCAAACGCTATTGTGAAATATATCGCATGGAATTGGCCCGTAAATATCTTTCTAATCGAAGCATGAAAATTGCTGAAGTAGCCGACTTATTAGGTTTTTCCAGTCGAGAAGGATTAAGCAAGGCATTTAAGAAATACTTTGGCACAACGATTAAAGAGTATGTGTCTCAGACTGAGCAATAAGACGATTTTTTTGCCTCATCGGGAATAAGGCCTTGACCTGATGAGGCATTTTTATGTTCTAGGCTAGATAGTGATGGGAGGGCAATATCTTGCACAACGCTCTCTTATTAAAACTAACTACCATCGGAAAATAATTTATATATCTTCAGTGGCGGTGGTTGCAAGCCATACAGAGCAAATAGTTCATCCATTTGTGGGCCCTTGCACTTCAACAGCAACTGGTTGAACTCCTCAACGTCGATTGGGGATGAGGGCAGTGTGATAAACTGTCGGTTATAGCTGTGATCCTCTTTGGGATCGATTTTGAACTTTTGGTATCGCTCCGGTTCAGAAACGGAGATCCAATTTAACAGGGATTCACTAATGATCCCCTTTTCTGTCCTGCCATGCTCAACCAATCGAATGACAGCCTGTTCATTTTTTACCAGACGAACATAGTCTAGCTTGGGTAGATTTTTAGATTGATAATCCGCAAAAGCATAGTAAAACCCGGTTACCGCTGCCAGGGTGCCTTTGTTTTCAGGATGAATATTATCCGTCAGACTAAAAAATAGATCTCTGCCATCTGTTAGCGTCAGGCTACCAATTCCACCTCGTTTTACCCAACCCCATTCGACATTATTAAAAGCGATCATATCTGGCGTATCGTATTTATCAGTAGACAGAAGACGTTTTACAGGGACCAAACGAGCGGAGAAGTGATATTTATCCTGCTTTTTATTTAGAAACTCTAAAAAATCGTAGACCAACCCTTGCTTAGTCTCTGGGTTGACGACAAAGGGAGGCTGAATAGACGTAAGACCCACATTGACCAGTTGGGTAGCATTGGCTGCTGTTGTAACCAGCAGGGTACTCAGGCTTAAGGTTGTGAGTAGACGTCTCAGGTAAGGCATAAACTAAACTCTGTTGCTGCGCTGCCCACCATTATAGGGACTACTTGCAAAAGCGCCAATGAAGTATTTTTGATGCAGGTCTCAATTTACTCTATTGCATTCTGTTGTGTTCTGCAGTTTCAGCTCGCTTCGGCCTGTATTGTGGAGGTACAGGTATTCACATTCAGATTCTTTATCCCAGTATTTATATCCTGGTACTTACTATTCAGTCACCTGCATCAAGATGGCCAAAAAGCACTCGCAAAAGGCTTTTAGTCTTTTCTGGCGGTTTTTCTTGTTTCTATGCTTATTGCTTGAACGTCTGATCTTTCAGGGGCTTAAAGACCATCCCTTAGAAAATCTAAGTTGTGCCCGGCGAAATTCTCTGATCTGTTGCACTTTTATTTCATCTTGGTGCAACAAAGCCCTCCTAATATGGCCCCGCACTCTGGTTCAAGCAAGAGTGACAGCAAGGGCGGCAGTATCTACACGTCAGTATTTGACGAAAGATCGACTATTTAACGCTCTTAAATTTTTAAGGCCGAACTCAACGTTATTACGGCACAGTTTAGAAGAGCTATTACTCAAATGGGCAAACTAATCCTGATTATGGTTGATGGTATCGCGGCGGATTACTTCGAGAAGATTCGTCACCAGTTACCCACATTAAACCGTTTGGCAAAAAACGGTACCCAGGTTCAAGGGGTAAGCCCAGAGATGTGTGGTACTTCATGCCCGGGGCGTACCTCGATTATTACTGCCGCGGCTCCGGCTGAGCATGAGGTATATGGCAACTTTATTCTCGATGGCGAAGCGTTCCGCTGGGCCAATCCTTATGATGTGAAAGCAGAAACTTTACCTCAGTTGGCGAAACAGCAAGGTAAAGACGTGGCTTGTATCGGTTACGGCATGGTACGTCCTGAAGATTGCACCACCTATGTCGGCCCTTGGTGGGTGGATGAGATGCTGATGTGCGGTAAAGATGCGGAGCCTATCCCAGCCGATCTGCAGTGGCAGCATTGTGGTAAGACATTTGATTCCGAAGGTCGTATCGAAGCTTTGTACAAACAGGGTATGGCTAAACCACCGGTGACGCCGAATCAAAAGCCGGAATTTAAACTGCAACTGGGTATGCTGGCAGATCATCAATTGTTAGATATCGCCGCTGGTTTGGCAACATCCGAGCAGGCCCCGGATCTGATCCTGCTAGAGATCGCGATTACCGACTACTTCCTGCATAAATACGGTGCGGATCATCCATTAACTGAGTGGTCTATGCGTGTGGCCGATGCGCAGATTGGCAGTCTGATCACCCGTTTGGAAACCGCCGGTAAACTGGATGAATACAACTTTGCCATTATGAGTGATCACGGTCATGCACCAATGCCGGATGCCTTATATGTAGATCGTATCCTGGGTGAGGACGTGAACTGGTCCAGTGAAGGTGCTGTGTTGATGGTGAAACTACGGGATAAACAGCATGCCCATGAAGTTACGCTGGCACTGACCGAGTTTGGTATCCAGCTGTGGGATAACAACCATCTGCCAGAAAAACTGCGGGATGATGTAATCACCTTTATTACGCCAAAAGGTTCGGATATCAGTTTTGAAGCCGCACCTGCTGATGCGCCGGAAGGTTACTACGGCAAATCCAAATATCTATCCAATCACGGTATGCGTCCAGGGCGTCGTGAAGACTTCCGCTTCTGTATTTTCAGCGGCCCGGATGTACCTAAACAGATTTTACCCACCGCCTACAACCATCAGGTGGCACCAACGGCGGCAGCCATTCTGGGGGTAGAAACCCCATGGCACGCCCAACCGATCTTTCAAAGCAATGAATAGCTGACTTTAGTCGTCTGACGGTGCGTTGTCCCAAAGGGATGAGTTTTAGTGGGCTGAATCTCAGTCGGATAAGTCTCAGTGGGATAAACCGTCTTTAAGCTGACCAGGCAGATCTGCGCTTTAGCGTTTCGTTAAGGCAAAGAATGCACCGAAAAAATACAAATGTATTGAGCCTTTCGTCTCTGATTTTCAGAGGCGCTGGTCAGCTCTTTTCTGAATTTACGTTATAGACCAAAAATTTGAGTAACAGGAGCAACCCATGAAGAAGGTGTTTAAATCCCTGGCCCTGGTTTCTGCCATTGGTGCCGCAGCGATCGTAGGTACTACAGCAAGTGTTGAAGCGTTAGCAGGTACCGTACGTGTTGCCCATGATGCGGGTTATGCCGGTGCAGAATCCCTGGACCCAATCTCACCGACCCGTTTCTATTACGCCAACCAGATGCTGTACTCACGTCTGGTGCGCCAGGACGAAAACGGTTCACCTTCTGCTGAAATTGCCAAAAGCTGGAAAGCTTCTGCAGATGCCAAGACCTGGACCTTTAACCTGCGTAAAGGTGTGAAGTTCCATGATGGTTCCGATCTGACCGCTGCGGATGTGAAATACACCCTGGAGCGTATTAAAGATCCTAAGATTGATTCCCCGGTTGCGGCGGTACTGGGTGTGATCTCCAGTGTTGATGCGGTGGATGATTACACCGTGCGTATCAACCTGTCTGCGCCACACGCTGACTTGCCTCTACTGCTGATGGATTACCGTGTCCGTCTGATTCCTGAAGGTGCAGGCGACACTATCGCTGAAACCGGTATTGGTTCCGGTCCTTTTATTCTGGAAGAGCTGGATCCGGAAGGTACTACCGTCCTGCGTGCTAACCCGAATTACTGGGAAGGTAAACCTGCTGCGGATTATATGGAAATTATCGGTATCTCTGACTCCCAGGCACGGGTTCAGGCGTTGCTAGCCGGTCAGCTGGATATGGAAGACAGTGTACTGCCGCAGCAGGTTCGTCTGTTTAAGAGCAGTGGCAAGTTCAAAACTCAGAATATTGCGACCGGTGAATGGCGTGGTCTGGTTTTCCGCACCGATATGGCCCCTTACGACGATGCCCGTGTACGTAAAGCACTGCGTTTAGCGGTAGATCGTGACGAGATGATGAAACTGGTATCCGGTCAGGGTGCAGGCATCGTGACCTGTGACCACCCGGTTTGGTCCGGTGATCAGTATCGAGCCGATATCGACTGTGGCCAGAATATCGCTGAAGCGAAAAAACTGCTGAAAGAAGCGGGCTATCCAAATGGTATCGACGTAGAGATCAGCTCTGCGGATAACGAGCCAGAGTGGATCCGCATGATTGAGGTATACCAGCAGCAGGCGAAAAAGGCCGGTATCAATATCAAGCTGAATATGGTGCCTTCTGACGGTTACTGGAGCGATGTATGGATGAAAGATCCAGCCGTTGCCACCCGCTGGTCCCAGCGTCCAGCAGATCAGGTGCTGAACGAAGCCTTCCGTTCTACTGCCGCTTGGAACGAGACCTTCTTTAAAAATCGGAGCTTTGACCAGCTGTTAGACAGTGCTCGTAGTGAACTGGATTTCGACAAGCGTAAAGGTCTGTATGCGGATCTACAGAACACCTTGTGGAATGAAGGTGGCGCACTGATTCCTTACCACCTGAATCAGGTTCGTGTGATGAACAGCAATCTGGTTGGTGTTGATCCGGTTGAGTACTGGTCAATCCGCTGGCACAAGGTTGATGTGAAGTAGTTCACTTCAAACCGATCGCCCTATTCAGCTGCTTCCCTGCCGGGTAGGGCGTTTGTACCCACTTACACAAAAGCATTTCGATATTCCTTGGTCAACGGCTGAAGAGAAACTCTTGTGTGAGTGCTTATGTGTGAACCACTGTGTTTGTTTCAGATAACTCCATTTGGTTACTACAAGCCTTTTAGCTTTTATGCCTAACGTATGCCCTCTGAATCGAGTGCCCGCTGGGGTTATCTGAAACAACATATCCGCAATAAAGAAAAACCAATAAAGATTTAAGACAATGATAAAGCTGATTCTTCAACGGATGTTTCTGGCCGTACTCACCCTGATCGGGGTGTGCGTGCTGGTATTTTCTGTGACAGAGGCTCTACCCGGAGATGCCTGTAGCGCCTTTTTAGGTCGTGATGCCCAAGGCACCCGTCTGGAAAACTGCCGCCAGGAAAGAGGGTTATACAAACCTGCTATTGAGCGTTTTGCTGAGTGGGGCGGTGGCGTGCTTCAGGGGGATCTGGGTCGCTCACTGAAACGCAATAAATCGATCAATAAGCTGGTGGGCACTCGTATGCGCAATACTGCCGTGCTGGGACTGACCGCCGCCGCAATCGGTATCCCGTTGGCGATTCTGTTGGGTGTTTTGGCAGCCTTGTATCGGGATAAAAAGACCGATGTCACCATCTCCACCAGTGCTATTTTCGCCATGACTATCCCTGAATTTGTTACGGCTACCCTGTTGATCTATCTGTTTGCGATTCAATTGCAGTGGTTCCCGGCGGTTACAACGGTACGCCATACCGCCCCGCTATCAGATCTACTACCCAATATTATCCTGCCGGTAATCACCCTGGCCTTTGTCATGATGGCTCATATTCTGCGCATGGTACGTAGCGCCATGATCGATGTGATGGCCAGTGATTTTGTTCAGATGGCAAAACTGAAAGGGGTGCCTTACTGGCATATCGTTTGGTTCCACGCACTGCCAAATGCCATGCTACCTGCGGTAAACGTCATCGCGCTGACCATCGCTTGGTTGCTGGGTGGTGTCGTGATTATCGAACAGGTGTTTAACTTCCCGGGTATCGGCACTCTGATGATTCGAGCCATTTACGATCGTGATCTGCCTTTAGTGCAGGCGATTGCCCTGATTCTGGCGGCGGTTTATATCGCCTGTAACCTGATTGCGGATCTGTGTTCTCTGGCACTGAGCCCGCGTTTAAGAACCGCACGTTAAGGCATAAGGAGCTAAATAATGACGCAACAAAACAGCTTAATTGTGCCTGATCAGGCGACAAGCGCGCTATTGAACAGTGAGCTAAAGCGGGAATCCCGTATCACTCAGGTGTGGCGCAGTATGCGTAAATCACCGTCCGGTATGATCGGCATGATCGTATTGGCCCTGCATTTGGTGATCGCTGTAATTGCCCCGTGGATCGTGCCCTTTGATTGGACCCTGCAGGATGGCTATCGCATGTTGTTGGCCCCAGATGCCAATAATTGGCTGGGTACCGACAATATGGGACGGGATATTCTCAGCCGTACCCTGATGGGCGGTCGTACCGCAATTCTAGTCACGCTATCGGGCACTGCTGTGGCGATGATTTGGGGCAGTCTGGCAGGCATGATGCTAGGTTTTGTCGGCGGTCGTATCGACGAATGGGTGATGCGTGTGGTGGATGCTCTGTTAGCCATCCCCTGGTTACTGTTCCTATTGCTGATTATCGCCTTGGTCGGCCAGGAGCTGTGGACACTGATTGTCACTCTGGGTTTCTTCTACGGTATCGCCGTGATTCGCGTGGTACGAGGTGCCACCCTGGAGTTTGTCTCCCGTGATTTTGTCACTGCAGCCCGTACCCGTGGCGAAAGCAAAATGACCATCGTGGTTAAAGAGCTGCTGCCTAATGTGCTGGATGCGGTACTGGTAGAAGGTGCCATGCGTTGGGCCTGGATGCTGCTGGCGTTTAGCTCCCTCTCTTTCCTGGGTTTTGGTGTGGTACCACCGACGCCGGACTGGGGCCTGATGATTGCCGATGCCCGCGGCATGATCTCAATCGCGCCTTGGGCGGTGCTGTTCCCGGCCCTGGCCCTGTCTACTTTGATTATCAGTATTAACCTGACCGCAGACGCTTTTGCTAAAGCCATGGGTCTTGATCGTGCCAAGGCTCCGGTTTAACCGCCTGGCCAGTTGATGGAGTTTTGAATATGAACGCAGCCACCATTTTATCCGTGAAAGAGTTTTCACTGGGATATCACAACGGTAAAGGCGAACTGGTTAAGGTACTGAGAAACGTTAATCTGGATATTGCTCATGGCGAGACCATTGGTCTGGTGGGTGAGTCCGGGTGTGGTAAAAGTACTCTGGCCTTGGCGCTGATGGGCTTTTTACGTTCGGGTTCTCAAGTACTGAACGGCGATATTCTATATAAGCCAGAAGAGGCCGATAGCAAAGCATTGTTTACTCTGCCGGAAAAACAGATCGAAGCAATGCGTGGTAAACAGATCGGTCTGATTCCACAAAACGCCGGTCAATCCCTGACTCCGACTATGACGATTGGCCGCCAGTTGGAAGAAGCGCTTAAGCTGCATACCCTGTTACCAAAAGAGCAGTGGTATGGACGTTGTCTGGAGCTATTGGCCCAGGTGCGTTTACCAGCACCGGAAGCGATGATGGAGCGTTATCCGCACCAGTTATCCGGTGGTCAGCAGCAGCGTGTCGCCATTGCGATGGCGCTGGCCGGTAACCCCGATGTCTTATTGTTGGATGAACCTACTACTGGTCTGGATGTGACCACCCAGGCTCATATTCTGGAGCTATTACGGGATCTGCGTGCTGAGCTAGGTACCAGTATGGTGTTTGTCAGTCATGATCTGGGTGTGATTGCCCGAATCAGTGATCGCATTGCTGTAATGTATGCCGGTGAAGTGATTGAGTTGGGTAGTTCTGCTGATGTATTGCGTCACCCTGCTCATGCCTATACCCGAGGTCTGCTGGCTTCGATTCCACGTTTACACCAGCAGGGTTTGCCACCGGCGATGCCCGGTTATCCACCAAAAGTGGGTTCGGTGAACCTGGGCTGTGCCTTTGCCCCTCGTTGTGCCCAGTGCCTGCCGAAGTGTAGCAGTCAGGATGCGCCGATTCGTGCCTTGCCTGCGATGACTTCATCAGCTGCAGCTTCACAAGCGCGTTTGGTGCGCTGTCATCTGCCGGAAGATACCCTGATTCAAAGCCAGCCCGTTGAACTGGTACAGGTACCGGAACAAGCGCAGGGTGAAACCTTGCTGGATCTGGATCAGGTGGCGGTGAGTTATCAGAAATCCAGTTGGATGGATAAGCTGATCGCCAGCACTCTGGAAAAGACGGGTTTAAAACAATCTGCCATTCATAAAGGCAAAGAGAGTGATATCCCGACAGTGGACGATATCAGTCTGCAGGTAAAACAGGGCGAAACCTTGGCTTTGGTGGGTGAATCCGGTAGTGGTAAATCTACGATTATGAAGGCGATCAGCGGTGTCCATGCCGCCCGGAATGGCGATATCCAATTGGCCAGCGATAGCCTGAATCAATCCGTTGATAAGCGTCATCCTGCGTTGAAGCGTCGGGTGCAGATGATCTTCCAAAACCCTGATGCTTCTTTAAATCCCCGTCATACGGTAGCTGAGATTCTGGCCCAACCGCTGAAACTCTATTTTGGTCTGACCGGTGATGAGAGCCGTGCTAAAGCCGCTGAGCTATTAAGCAAGGTACGACTGGGCGCTCATTATCTGGATCGTATGCCTGGGCAGCTGTCCGGTGGTGAAAAACAGCGTGTGGCCATTGCCCGTTGTTTTGCTGGTGATCCTGAGCTGATTTTGTGTGATGAGGTGACTTCGGCACTGGATGTCTCGGTACAGGCGGCGGTACTCAAACTGCTGAAAGAGTTGCAGGCAGAGAAAGGCGTGACCTATCTGTTTATCGCCCACGATCTGGCAGTAGTTCAAGCCATTGCAGATCAGGTTGCGGTATTGTACCAAGGCCGTCTGGTACAGGTGGGCTCTGTTAATGATGTCTTCCAGGGGCCGCATCACCCCTATACCGAAACCCTGTTAAAAGCGGTACTGGAACCCGATCCTGATCATAGCCCGGAACTGTTGGCCAGTGATCAACCGGAGCAACATCCACCAGCACAGGGCTGTGCTTATCAGCGCCGCTGCAACCGTGCTACTGAGCAGTGTATGCAGCAAACTCCACCGTGGCAGGAAGTGCTGTCTTCAGATGTTGGTAAAGGCGAAAACGTTGCCACTAACCGTATTCGTTGCCATCTACCACTGGAATCCCTGTCGGCAGAACTCGCAGAACCTGTAGAAGCCAATGACATTCTGGTTAATACCAGTGAGCCAGAGACGGTTTGTGCGGCTTAATTAATATTTCTTGATCTTGTAGGAGCTTAATCCTTTCGGCGCTAACCCTCAAGCTATGCTGTTATGCCTGACCTCAGTTTATCGCAGATGGAATCCGCTTCTACAGTTAATCGTGTCAATTTTTTTATATGAATTTCTGGTCTAGTCCAGTTTGTTTTTAGCTTAGGGTAGACCGAAAATTTTAGAACATTGAAATATCATGGAATCCTTATGGCTTTAGTAATTTATGACATGGATGAAACCTTGTTGAACGCAGATGCTTCAACATTGTGGATCGAATACCTGGTCGAGCAGGGCATGGCCGATGCTCAGGAAATGTTTGCTCAGGAACAGCGCTTAATGGAGCAATACCGCCAGGGCAATCTGGATGTGCATGATTATGTTTCGATGCAGTTGAAACCTAATGTCGGTATGACTCTGGGAGAACTTCAGCCGCATATCGAGCGTTATATCGATCAGAAGATTCGCCCCGTGATTCGTGATGACGCGCGCAGCAATATTGCTGATCATCAGGCCAAGGGTGATCGTTGTCTGGTGATCTCTGCTTCTACGACTTTTTTGGTCGCGCCAATTGCCAAAGAGGTGGGAATTGATGATGCCATTGGTATCGATATCCATCTGGACGATGAACGTATTGTCGGTACGGTAAAAGGTGTGCCTAGCTATCGTGAAGGCAAGGTGACCCGTTTGCAGCATTGGCTGCAGCAGGAATCTGAGCAGATGTCTGGTTCCTGGTTTTACACCGATTCGCACAATGATTTACCTTTATTGGAACAGGTATGTAATCCGGTTGCGGTCAATGCGGATGACAAACTGGTTCGTCTGGCTCAGGAGAAGGGCTGGCAGCAGGTGATTTGGTAATTTGATAGTTGGTAGTTTGATCGTCTGTAGTTTGATAGCTTGGTGATTCGTTAGCGTGCTCTGGTCAAAGGTTGATAAAGGGGATTGATCTGTTACATATCGGGCCCTCGTGTGTCAAATAAACCAACCTTCCGAAAGGAAGGTTGGGCTAATCCAAAATAGTCAAAAGGGAAGCTTTTATGCTTCCCTTTTGACTTTGGTCAATACTCTGGGATGCGAAAATAATTGACTGAGCTATAAGTTAATTAAAATCAATAAAGTAGAGCGATAACTCCTTGCTTTATATGATGTTTTTATGTATTTGTCATATTTCTTTATTAGTCTTCCTGCTAGTAGGTTTGAGCAGTTATAGGAGTCGCCCATGTCGGCTGTGGCAAGTAAAAAGATTCTGACCCCGGAAGCAGGTGAAACCATGGTCTCTATGACCGACCTGCAAGGTAAAATTACCTATGTGAATCGCGTCTTTATGCGCGTCTCTGGCTATTTCGAAAGCCAGCTGATTGGCAATAACCACAATGTGGTGCGCCATGAGGATATGCCCAGCTGTCTCTGGAACCGGGTGTGGGAACGGATTCAGAAAAATGATGAAGCCTTTGTGCTGGTTAAGAACCGCTCCGCGACCGGTGAAACCGTCTGGCTGTTTTCCGCTCTCTATCCAAATATTGATCCTGCGGGTAATAAGGTGGGTTACTACGCCGTTCATTACCCTGCCCCACAGGATATGGTGCAGCTGATTGAGCCGATCTATGCCAAAGTGCTCAGTGCTGAAAAGAAAAGCTATGAAGCAGGTCTGGAATGTCTGGAAGGTTTGTTAAAGCAGGCCGGTCATAGTAGTTATAGTGACTATCTGTTGGAAGCACACTTTAAGGCCCAGCCTTCTGCTGACAGCAGTCGTAAGAATTATGAATCCACCTACTCTAAGCAGACCTCGCAGGAAAGCTCCTTCTGGCCCTTTATCCGCTCTCAGATCAAGGTAGCGCAGGCTGCTCATATGACGCTGTCTACGCTGGTGGCCGCGTTGGGTTACTTTGTTTACGACATGCCGGTTTGGATCTTGATCTATCCCTTGTTAGTACTGGCCATTGTGATCTTCCAGCATCAGCTCACTCAGAAATCTTTTAATGTGCTGCACCGTATTCACCGTACGGTCAAACGTTCCAAAATGGGGGCGTTGCACCATCGGGTGAATGATGTTGCTGGCCTAGGTGAAGTGGGGCAGGTTGCTTGGGAAGTGAACGAATTACTGGATCAGATGCAGAGTTTCTATATTGAAGCTGACAGCGCCTTTCAGGATGTAATCGAAGGTAAAAAACACCGTTATGCCATCACCACGGGTGTATCGGGTCTGCCGCAAAACTCTCTGCAGCAGTTAAATAAAGGTCTGGATGCGATTCGGGAAGTGAATCATATGAGCTCAAAAAATGAGCTGATGTCGCAATTGAATCAGATCAATGTTAATCGTCTGGTACCCAATCTAAGCACCATTCAAACGGATCTGTCCGGTGTGATTGAAGAGATCAAAGTGGCATTGGATACCTCGGAAGAGAACCGTTCTGATGTGGAAGCCAGTGAAGCCGTTATCGATAATATGCTGGGACAACTGAGCAATATCACCTCTGTGCTAGGAGATATTCAGGAGTTGGTTGAACAGCTGGATAATGATGGTAACCAAGTGGTGCAGGCGCTCGCCTTAATCTCAGATATCTCCGAGCAGACTAATCTGTTGGCACTGAATGCCTCTATTGAAGCGGCACGGGCCGGTGAACATGGCCGGGGGTTTGCCGTAGTGGCGGATGAAGTGCGTACTCTGGCGGGACGTTCGAAAGAAGCGGCAGACAATATCAGTCGTATTATTGAAACCTTCTCTCAACGTTCGGTGCAGATGCGTGATGCTTCCGAGCGAGCTGGTAGAGAAGCCACGGCGTTAAATCGTGATATTGACGGTTTCCACCAAACCTTTAATAAACTTGCGACTTCGGCCAGGGATACACATAAACGTTTGGATCATGCCAGTGATAAGAACTTTACCGTATTGGCAAAAGTGGATCATATCGTTTACAAACAGCGTACTTATCTCAGTATTCAGGATCTTGAAGAGCATCAGGTGGAAGTTCAGGCGGTGAGTGTGGATCACCATAATTGCCGTCTGGGTAAGTGGTACGATGAAGGCATTGGCTATGAGCAGTTTAACCATTTGCAAAGCTATAAGCAGTTGGAGCGCCCTCATGGTGAAGTGCACCAGAATGCTCACTTTGCAGTCGATCTGGCCGGTCAGGATTGGCTACATAATGCAGATCTACGTGCTGAGATTTTGGCAGCGGTAGAAAGAACCGAGCAAGCCAGTGATCAGGTGATGGATTTGCTGGATAAGATGGTGGATGAAAAGCACTTGAGGAAAAGTTAAAGCAGGTTAAATCCCAAGTTCAGGGGCTTTTATAGATAGACGCGCCTCGGTTATCTCAGGTAGCTGGGGCGTGTTGCGTTGTAGGTGTTTCACTTTAGCTTCTCTTCAGCTGATGGTTCCATTCTCTAGCTGACGGCTCCATTCTTCTGCTGTTGGTTGAAGAATTTCGGAATGCGTTTGTGCCAGCGTGTTATAAATCAATATTTACTGATATAAAGGTCTTTTAGCTGTCACAATTTTTATAATAAAGTGTAATATTGTTGATGATAGATTGGCTTGCACTTATTCACCTGAATCCAAGCGGGCCGATTATCTATCTAAGATATAAAATGGATAACTGGCTGATAAATAAGGGAAAGGAGCTATTATGTACACTTGGCAAGAGATGCTCTGGGATACAGCTGGCACAGAGGAAGAAGTGGTTGAGACGCTGTTTAATGAAACCATCTTTCCTGATCTGAAAGCGTTGGAAGATAGTTTAAAGCAAGCGGGCTGTGAAGTGTCACCGGTACTGAAAAAGTACACGCTGGATGATCGTATGTTAACTCGTCTGAATTGGAAGCAGGGTGGCGATGAGTATAAGGTCTGTCTGCAGCATCAAAATGAGCTGAATTTGCTACTGGAAACCGATCTGGCAGGTAAGCAGGTGGCGGGTAAACAGACCTCACATGAGTGTTGTTTCAGCTTGCGTGAATTAAGTCCTTCAGATTCTGGTGAGGGATTCCTTGATAGCTGGCGCGATGAGTTATCCCGTGTCTATCAGCAGCATCAGGATAGCCTTAAGCCCGTACATAGTGATCAGGATAAAATTGTGATTACCAAAATGGCTTAATGCCGTTTTGGTAATAAGTTGTTCTTAATAGACAATAAGCAAAGGGGCCGCTGGAAAGTGGCCCCTTTGCTGTTATAGCGGTGTTGGTTTTTCTTTCGAATGTCAGGCATGACCCAGTAGGCGGAAGTTCCAGTTTTCGACAATCCCTTGCTCTAGACGTTGCTCGACTTTACTGCTCCAGCTATTGGATAGAGCTTTAAGCTCTCGAAGTTGCTCCAGTCCCTGTTGGTTGAGTGGATCACCAAAAAAGATCTCGCATACCTGCTCGATAGTCATAGCATTATCTGGGCGTTGGATTAATATCAGGCTATCTTCTGGGTTGATATAGCCGGTTTGAATCACACGATAGAGCCAACCGCAGCGGCTGATCTCTTGCATATCTACCGAGAAGTTTTCCACCTGCCAACGGCGATTGAGCTTAAAACAGGGTGAGCGGGGTTGGCTGACCTCAATAATGGCTTCACCCCATTGATATTGATCACCGATGCAAACGTTGTTTTCCAGCATGCCTCGACTGCTGATATTTTCTCCCATACCCGGTGCACTCCAATCATGCGTTGTCGTTTCTGCAGCATCGCCATTTCCACTATCATCAGGGGTACTGGAGTTAACCGCTTGACCATATTTATCCAACCAATAAGCGTAATGCTCAACAGGGTATTGATGTAGCGCTCGCTCAGGGCCGCCATGGTGTTTGTTATCGGCGCATTCATCGCCAACTAACCCGGTTTCTGATAGAAAAATCCGTTCACTCACTGGCTTTTTGTCAATTGCGGTCTGGAGACCGTATTTCTCTTCCACCTGTCCAATAAAAACACCCAGCGGTTTAATGGCATCTGGAGTCTGAATGGTTTCTGTCGACGATGATTGAGCCAATGGCTGATCAGAAGTGGTTTCCGATGACATGATTGCTGTCCTTAATAAAGATGCTTAATGGGGGGATGATTTGGGCACTTATGAGGTCGTAGTGTTCGATCAATTTTTAGTGATAAGAGTATGGATATATTGGACCCATTCAAGGGATCAGTTAAACCACCTGAATCAGATTATCCTCGCCGTCAAAATCGGGCAAAATCCAGATCTGTTCAAAGGGATGTTCCGCCATATCGAAATTTGCCAAGGTGTCCAGAATCTGTTCCCGGTTCCAGATAGGGCTGGCATTACGAATGACCAACCAAACCCGATCAGAGTCATAGTGCTTTTGAGACTTACTATTGAGTAATCGAAATAGTGCAGTTTTTAATTGTTGGCAGGGATCTAAAGTCACCAACTCGGCCAGATAATCCCATAGACGATCATCACTGTCTTTCTCTCCATCTCTGACATGACGAGCTTCTTCTACAGTGGCGTAGAGATGGGCAATCTCCAGGTCCAGTTGTTCATCCTGGAAATAGCAGGAGATATCAGGCTTGGCCGGCTCGTTATGCCAGATATGGCGCATGGGTTCACCAAACTCCTGTTCAAAGCGACGCATAAACAGCTTGGCTGCGTCACGTTCCAACAGGCGCTTTTCATGCTCGGAGCGACTTAACAGAACCCCTTTACTGGTGTGGTTGGTATCAGAAGTCATAACCGATCACCGCTGTCTAGTGGGCGGAGTATTTTGTTACAGATACTTTGATTCTAATGACTTTTTACTATTTAGGGCAAATAACAGAGGGAAAACAAGCAATTACTGATATGACTGAAGCTTATCCTTGAAAAATAAGAATCTACCAGCAGCCGATATAGACATTACTCTGGTTGTAGCGCTCTGTGCAGGGTGGTTGCTCAGGGCCCGCGTTAGCGGCTTCTGCGTTTTGGTTGGTGTCGATTCGATAGTTTTGAAGTGTTTGGGTATAAGCTTGGCAGGTACGTCGATCTGTTTGTCCTGTAGAGCACTTCATCATATTGATCACTTGTGAGCGTTGAGATTCAACGTTTTGCGGAGAAGTGCCAAGAAGGGTACCTGCTATTGTGAGGTTATTAAGGGAAGAGCTACCCAGAGAACTGTTACCCAGAGAGCTATTACCCAGAGAAGAGCGGTTAAGTGCGAGCTCTCCTAGTTGAGATCCACCGGATTGTTGTGATTGAACTTCCCATTGCAATAGCTGCTGACAATCTGCCGGACCTTGAATTAACCCCTGCCAAGAGGTTTGGCTGTAACCACCCTTACATAAACGAATATACAGATCTGCTCCCAATGCTGACCAGATATCAAAATTCTGTAGCTGTTTCTTACTCATACGCTGCATATGTTGATAAATATAATCTGCCGACTGCTGAGGGTAGTTTTGCAGAAAGGTAATATACTCCTGATCCGTTAAAGGACTGTTGTCGGAGTTATTGTCGGGATTGTTGTTGGAGTGATCAGGCTGAGCTCTGTTGTTGGCTGAAGTTTTTTCCGAAGCGGATGAAACCACAGAAGGTGAGCTGTTCTTACTGTCTCGATTTTGCTGAGATTGATCGGGTGAACGCTTAAATTGGTAGTAGCCCTGCTGGTCGGCCAAAATCAGCTGATTGCCCTGGAGCTGAACTTGAAACTGTATTGGTCCGTGAGGTGTATTGATGACAAGCTGTTGGCCGTTAAACTGCCACTGTCCTGACATCGTATTGCCATTAGCCCATTGTACGGTGACTTGTCCATCGGGAGAAAACTGAAAAGTACCACTGGAATTACTCCATCGACCTTCCAAACTGGCCAGTGCAACTGAACTCATCAGGCTTAAACCTATTAACAGAGTCAGTACCAGCTGTTTGATCTGTGATGTCATAAATCTGTCCTATCGCAATCGGCCGTCGGCAAAATAACCTTTGGGGCATGTCATTTATCTATTTGCCCTCAATGGGGGAGGATTATAAGGCATGACCTGATCGCTAATCTGGTACTGTTTCACATTCCTTTATTAGCAGATATTAGTTGGTTACTACCAATTGCCCCAGGCTTTTAATCGCTTGCTCCACTTCATCACTCCAGGGAATAGCGCAGTTCAGACGCAATGAGTTCTGGTATTGATCCCGTGCGGAGAACATCTCTCCAGGCATAATGCCGATATTGTCATCCAGAGCGTTGTAGTGCAGCTGAAGAGTATCAATGCCTACCGGTAAAACCACCCACAAAATATAGCCTCCTTGGGGATAGCTGACACTGGTGCCTGCCGGGAAATATTTCAGTACCGCTTCGCTCATCTTCTGTACTTGTTTGGCGTAAGCGGACTGAATACGACGCAGATGGCGATCATAGCCCCCGTTGGCTAGAAACTCCGCCACGGCCATCTGACTCAGAGTCGAGGTACCGACGCTACTAAAAGACTTTAAAAACTCGATCTGAGGTTGATAACGTCCGGCAGATACCCATCCCACGCGTAGACCCGAAGCGATCGATTTGGATACCGACGAGCAGTACAACACCTGACCGTTTTCATCATAGGCTTTGATCGCCTTGGGACGACTGCCGGAGTAGTTGAGATCACCAAACAGATCATCCTCGATCACTGGAATCTCTTTTTCTGCCAACATGGTCAGTAAGCGCTGACGATTTTCATCAGGCATGGTAAAACCCAGCGGGTTGTTATTGGTCGGTACTAAAGCGACAGCTTTGATCGGCCACTGTTCCAGCGCCAGTTGCAGCGCATCTAGACTGATGCCTTTACGCGGATCAGTAGGAATCTCCATCGCTTGCATACCCAAGGCTTCGATGGTTTGCAGCAGCCCCACAAACGCTGGACTTTCGATGGCGATAATATCCCCCGGTTCAGCCACTGCGCGCAGACATAAGGTAAGTGCTTCCTGGCAACCGTTGGTAATCACGATCTCACCGGCACTGACACGACAACCGGATTCCGCCATGCGTTTGGCGATCTGTACCCTAAGCTCCAAAAGTCCCGGTGGAAATACTGACACCACCACCTCATCCATCCGTTTTCTAACCAGACTGCCCATAATACGCTGCAGCTGTTTCACCGGTAGAAACTCGGGAGAGGGAATTGCCGTACCCAGATTGATCGTATCCGGTTGCTGACAACGTTGAAGCACTTCCGTCGCGGACTGCTTGATGCTCACCCTGGTTGGCAGTTGCAGATTGTCCTGAATCTCACAGGCTGGCAGATCCGTTTTAATAACTTCACGCACATAAAAGCCGGATTGCGGACGGGATTCGATCAGCTGTTGGCGTTCCAACAGTTCGTAGGCACTTTGAATTGTGGCGATACTGACCTGTTTCTGCTGGCTGAGCTTACGAATTGAGGGCAGCTTATCACCGGCCTGGAAGCTGCCTTCATCAATCTGGCGGGCCAGATCATCGGCAATCTGCTGATAAAGTGTTGAAGTCATGGGGCTGATATTGGTCTTTTTATCGTTTTAAATTCGCTGTTAACCGCAATAGTTGATTGAAGGTTTAGCCACAACTGTACTGCAGTGTTACAAAATTTTAGCCTATGCTAACGGATCTGTAATACTTTTGACCAGTACAGTTTCTGTTAAATTAAGCAGTACAGTAACCAATTTTTAAAACTGTACTGGTCCAATTAGTAAAAACTAGCTCTGCAAGCGCACAGTCATATTTCCGACAATAGCAGTCAATAATTAAAGGTAGGCCATCGCCTAGCGATGAGACCTACCCTTTGACCAAGATGAGTATCGGAAGGTGTGCTGGCTTGATGCACCTGCCAAATCTGAAACGCTACAACGCTCTGACTATTAAGACGTAATCAAGAAGTTATTAAGAAGCTCTCTAAAGTTTTCTAAAGCTCTTCAACGTTATAGCCAGTGTTCTTATCAGGTTTAACTGCCGATGCCCATCGACAACAACGATAAGGCAGGGTCATGAGTTACAAAATTCTGAACGGTAATGAACTGATTATTCAGGGTGGTCTGGAAGCGGGCTTTTCACTGTACACCGGTTACCCGGGCTCTCCACTGGCGGATTACTTCAATATTCTGCACTCCCGTAAGAGTGAACTGCAGGAGAAGGGTATTCGTGTGGCTCTGGGTAATACCGAGGCTAACGCTGCGGCGATGGCTGGTGGTGCCAAGCAGGCTGGCCGTAATGTGATGGTGGGCATGAAGTCCATGGGCCTTCATGTTGCTTCTGATGCCTTATCCGTGGGTAACTTTGCTAACCCGGGTCAGCCTTATATCGATCCTGAAACCGGTGAGTCCATTCACTCCGGTGTGGTTGTTGTCGTTGGTGATGACCCTTGGTCTATGTCTACTTCTACAGCAGCAGATTCCCGCTATCTGTTTAAACACTTGCATATGCCGTTTCTGGAGCCATCCACGCCTCAGGAACTGAAGGACTGGATTGCCCACTCTCTGGAACTGTCTCAGCGTTCCTCTCTATACGCCGGTGTACTGGTCACCACCTTTATTGCCGAAGGTGGTGGTCGTGTTCAGCTGGGCGAAGAGTCAGAAGTACCGAATACCCTGACCGAGTTTGATCCAAGCACCTTTAACCTGTCTGAATCGGTGATGGTGCCCCCAAACTCCTTTAAAGCCGACGTGCGCATGATTCGTGAGCGTTTCCCTAAGGTGAAAAAAGTCCTGAAGGAGCTGGCGCTGGACGAACAGTCTGGTAATGCCGATAGCAAGGTTGGCTTTATCTCTTCCGGTGTGGTTTATGAAACCCTGAAGCAGATTATGCAGGAAGAGCATTACCTGGATGATTTCTCCCTGTACAAGGTGGCTTGTTCTTATCCGCTGGTGGATGATCTGTTGGTGCCTTGGTTACAGAAACTGGACACTCTGGTTGTTGTTGAAGAGAAACGCGGCTTCTTGGAAAACGAGCTGATCAGCCTGTGTCAGGAACACGGCGTTAAGGTTCGTGTTTACGGTAAGGAATTCATTGATGGTGAGCTAGTGGTTGAAGGCTTCCCGGCTGATGGCGGTATCTCTTACGAAATTCTGCGTGGCAAGATGGATACCCTGATGGGCCTGTTAGGCCTGCGCCCTTGCCAGGAAAAACAGCCTGAGCTGATTGCTCTGGATAGTGCCTTGCCAATGCGTCTACCCACTTTCTGTCCGGGTTGTCCGCACCGTGAAACCCTGAGTTTGCTGAAAGAACTGCGTAAGGTGTTTAAAGAGGAAGAGGGTATTAACCTGATCTCCCACGGTGATGTGGGCTGTTACTCTCTGTCCTTCCTGGAACCCTTTAAAGAGATGCACGATATCTCCGCAATGGGGCAGGGTGGTGCCTTTGGTGCCGGTATGGACCTGTTCTCTCAGAACCCATCTGTGGTGCTGATGGGTGACTCCACCTTCTTCCACTCCGGTCTGAGTGCGATCTCTAATTCAGTACAGTTGGGTCATAACATCACCTATATCGTACTGGATAACGATTTCACTGCGATGACCGGTCACCAGATGTCACCGAGTACCGGTCAATCCGTTGAGGGCCGTAAGCGCCCAGAGCAGGATATGCTCAATTTGGTACGCGGTATGGGTGTGGATGAAGCGATGGAAGTGAATCCATCGGACCGCTATTTCTATCAGAATGTTCTGAAAGATATGGTGAAGAAGTCCGGCACCAAGGTGATCGTATCCAATAAAGAGTGTGGTTTGACCTTTGCGGCGCGTAAGAAATCACAGGATCGTAAGATCTTTGGTGCGGGTGAAACCAAACCGGTACAGACCTTCTTCCAGATCAACACCTCTGCCTGTGAAGATTGTCGTGCCTGTGTTGAGATGACTGGCTGTCCTGGTCTGTCGCAAACAGAAGACGCCTATGGTCCTAAGACCTTTATCGATCCACAGATCTGTGTCTCTGACGGTTACTGCACGAAGATTATGGCATGTCCAAGTTTCGAGAAAGTTGAGGTGATCAACTATCACCCAACCCGTTATCAGAATGCCGCCGATAACAGCGCTGTGGTACAGAATGATGCCGCACTGCCTGAGCCAGTACGTCAGAAGTCCTTTGATGACATTCTGGCGGGTAACGACTGGCGCGTGGTGGTAACCGGCGTGGGCGGTACCGGTGTAACCACGATTTCCCGAGTCCTGGCAGAAGCCGGTGAGCAGATGAACGGCCTGGAAGGTCTGGACTTTAAGTTTATGGACCAGAAAGGTCTGGCTCAGCGTAATGGTCGTGTGACTGGCCACCTGAGTATCTTTAGTACCGCCAAGTCTGCCAGCGCTATTACTCCAGTAGGTACCGCGGACCTAGTGCTATCGCCGGATCTGCTCGATGGTAGTGCTGCACTGCCTTTCCTCGCCCCATTTGGCGAAGCCCTGCTGGATGAAGAGTTCCAGATCCCGCTGAGTATTCTGCTGGATTACGGCGAAGACAACGAAGTACTGACCTCTGACAAGCTGCGCAAACAGCTGACCGATAAACTGGGTGATCGTGTCTTCTTAAGCCCAATGAAAGAGGTCTCTCACCGTCAACTGGGTAAAGGCGTGTATGCCTCAGCGGTATTGTTAGGTATCGCGTATCAGAAAGGTATGCTGCCGTTTACCGAAGACAATATGAAAGATGCCTTCCGTCGTAGCGTACCGAAAGCGGAATACGACAATAACTGGAAAGCGTTTGAACTGGGTCGTCGTGTGGTTGTGATGGGCATTGAAGCTTTCCGTAACCAGTTCCTGCCACAGCAGGAAACCAGTCAGTTCAACCTGTTCCGTGACAGTGTACGTGACTCCGCGGGTATGAAAGAGAGCGCTGATGAATTGGCGCATATCTTTGATAACGGTCTGGCCAAGTTGAAAGGTTTGTTCCCAGCGATTGAAGAGGAACATCTGGCCAATTACGTGCATGATCTGGTGGTTTTCGACCGCAACAAGGCGCTGGATGCCTTTATGGCAGATGCTGAGAAACTGGCTCAACTGTACCCAGCCGGTGACAATCAGCGTATCGCCCTGCGTGTACTGGTGAAAACACACTGGATTAAAGATGAAGTCTTTGTTGCGCACCTGATGGTATCGCCGCTGAAGAAAGCCCGTGATGAACAGGCTTACAAGCATCTGGGTAGTGACTTCCGCATCGTTCATATCAACCGTCCGGAATTTGAACTGATGGATCGTCGCTTTGCCTTCGAATTCTCGCCAAAAGAGTGGATGTTGAAAACCATGCGTCATCAGCGCTGGTTCCGTAACTCTCAGGCGAAGGTCCATGAAAAAGAGCATCAGATTGCTCAACGTATCCGTCACGAACTGCTGGAAACCGTGCCTAACGAAACGGATGATCAGCGTAAGGCGCTGATGCGTTTGGATAACATTAAAGGTTATCGCCAAGTGCGGTATGAGAAAGCAGAAAAGGTGTTCCCAGATCTGCCTTCATCGCCATCGAAAGGTGGCAAGAATCTCCAACAGATTCCTGTAGTACAGACCCATCAGCCGTAAGGTCGATAGAGCTGTCGCCAAATCAGGTCCTCTCCAATACCTGATTTGGCCAGGAATCTAGAGATACTCTGAGTCGTGCTTATTTAGATATGCCTTTCTGGATAAGCATGATGGGTTATCTGGCTGAGTTAGGGTTTTGCCAGGTGACTGTTTCAGAGGCTTTTGGCCCTTGCAAAAGGGCAATCGTTGTTACATTTGGTCTTGTCCAGTTTTTACTGGTTTTTACCTCGATCCCGCAAGGGAGAGAGCTCTGCACTTTCCCCGCCGATTTGGCGGGTTTTTTTTGTTCTGAGACAGAGGCTTTATGATTAGCAAAATCAAAGGATTGCGACATATAAGATCGTGTATTTATCGCAAGCCATTTTTTAACTGACCTCTACTCAATCTTTTCTTCCCTTCACCACTATAAATTCCTTGCTGAGCTAAATAACAGCTTGATATTCTTGAAGCTTTTAGACGATCAGGCTACAGCAGAATGAAGCAGACCGAGCAGGAATTTCTCAATCAACTGGATAACAAACTCTGGACCGCCGCCGATAAGCTGCGCTCAACATTGGATGCTGCCCAGTATAAACACGCTGTATTAGGTTTGATCTTTGTTAAGTATGTGTCAGATGCTTTTTCCCTACGTCAGGATGAGATCAAAGCCGATCTGCTTAATCCTGAACATGAGTATTACCTTGATCCAGAGGATTACTCAGAGGAGGAACTGGCGGAAGAGATGGCCATCGAGCTGGAGCAGCGCGACTTCTACACCGAGAAGAACGTGTTCTGGTTACCGCCTGAATCCCGTTGGTCGTTTCTGCAAGACAAGGCTCCTACCGTGATCGGGGGCAGAGAGTTAGAGGTTACCGACGCTAACGGCAAGACGACTCAAAAGAAGATCACCTCTGTCGGCCACCTGATTGATAACGCCCTGGAAGGTATCGAGCGGGATAATGCCAAGTTAAAAGGCGTATTAAACAAACACTATGCTCAATTAAAAATTGATCAGTCAAAACTGAATGAACTGATCAACCTGATCGCGACCATTCCGTTTAACCACGAGTCTTTAAACAGTAAAGATATTCTGGGCCACGTCTACGAGTATATGTTGGGCCAGTTTGCCCTGGCAGAGGGTAAAAAGGGTGGTCAGTTCTATACACCAGCCTCAATCGTAACCCTGATTGTAGAGATGATAGAACCCTTTGAAGGCCGGGTATACGATCCTGCTATGGGTTCCGGTGGCTTCTTTGTGCAATCTGAGAAGTTTATCGAGCGTTACGCCAACGAAAAGAAATTCGACCCGATTAGCCAAAAGCGCAAAATCTCTATTTATGGTCAGGAATATAACCACACCACATGGCAACTCGCCGCCATGAATATGGCGATTCGTGGTCTAGATTATGACTTTGGCAAAGAACCTGCCAGCACCTACACCAGCGACCAGCACCCGGATCTGCGCGCTGACTTTATTATGGCCAACCCACCTTTCAATATGAAAGAGTGGAACAGCGGTGTCGATGAAAACGACCCGCGCTGGAAATACGGCACACCACCAGCCGGTAACGCCAACTTTGCCTGGTTGCAGCATATGCTGCACCACCTGGCACCGGATGGCTCTCAAGCCCTGTTACTCGCTAACGGCTCTATGAGCTCCAGCACCAATAACGAAGGCACGATCCGTCAGGCTCTGATCGACAATGATCTGGTGGAATGTATGGTCGCCCTGCCAGGGCAACTGTTTACCAACACCCAGATTCCCGCCTGTATCTGGTTCTTAACCAAGAACAAAAAACAGCGAACCGACCGAGCGGGCCGCAAACTGCGTAACCGCCAGAAAGAAGTGCTCTTTATCGATGCCCGTAACCTCGGCTATATGAAAGACCGGGTTCTCAGAGACTTTAAATGGGAAGAGATCGAACAGGTCGCCAGCCTATATCACGCCTGGAAAACCGGAGAAACTGTTCATGGCGTAAGCTACGAAGACCAGCCAGGATTCTGTAAATCCGCCACCCTGGAAGATATTGTCAAACACGATTACGTCCTTACCCCTGGTCGCTATGTCGGTGCCGCAGAAGAAGAGGATGATGGCATTCCATTTAAAGAAAAGATGGAGACCCTAACCGCCAAACTAAGCGAACAGTTTGCTGAATCCGCCAAGCTCGAAGCAGAGATTAAAAAGAATCTAGAGGGGTTAGGTTATGACATCTAATTGGCAAACTTATACCCTTGGTGACGTATGTGAAAAGATTACTGACGGTGCTCATCAAAGCCCTAAGTCTGTAGACGATGGTAAGCCAATGGCTTCTGTTAAGGATTTAAGCTACTTTGGGGTAGATTTATCGGGTGCACGAAAAATATCTCAAGAGGATTTTGACTCTCTCGTAAGGCAAGGCTGCAAGCCTGAAATTGGTGATGTCCTAATTGCTAAGGATGGTAATACCGCTTTAGATACAGTTTGCACTGTGGATAAAGAATTAGATGCAGTTCTTCTATCTTCTGTTGCAATATTAAGGCCTAATTCAGAAAAGGTTGATTCCGAGTTCTTGAAATATTATTTGTCTTCACCACGGACAATTGATTATCTGAAGTCAAATTTTATATCTGGTGCAGCTATTCCTAGGGTCGTGTTGCGTGATTTTAGAAAAGCGCTTATTACACTACCACCCGTTAGCTTACAGTTGAGAATTTCAAACATTCTTCGCTCTATAGATAAAAAGATTCTGAATAATATTGAATCAAACCAAACCTTAGAAGAAATGGCTCAAGCCCTCTTCAAATCTTGGTTTGTAGATTTTGACCCAGTTAAAGCCAAAATGAGTAGTGAACAGCCGGTAGGTATGGGTCAGGAAACAGCGGAGCTTTTCCCTAATAGACTTGTGAGTTCTGAGTTAGGAATGATTCCTGATGGATGGGATGTTGGTACGATTGATTCATATACGACGCTGATTATTGATCACCGTGGCAAAACACCAAAGAAACTTGGCAGTGACTGGGTTGAAAGTGGTTACCCTGCAATATCTGCAAAAAATATCAAATCAAAGAAAATTGTCAGAGAAGATACTATCCGCTTTATTAATGAAGCAACTTATAGAAAATGGATGAAGGAGCCATTGGTCAAGGGGGATATTATTATGACTTCCGAAGCACCAATGGGGGAGCTTTATTTCTATGATGGAGTTTCACCGTTTTGTCTAAGCCAAAGGCTATATGGATTACGTGCAAACCCACAGCTTACTTCACCTGAGTTTCTATATTTCTGGTTGCAAACAGTTAAAGCTCAATCAGATATGGAAGGTCGAGCTTCAGGTACAACAGCACTAGGTATTAAACAAGCTGAATTAAGAAAAGTTAAAGTACTTAGCCCTCCAATTTGGTTAGTGAGAAAATTTAGCCAGTTTGTTGGAGGCTTAGTCGAACTGTCGGCTGAAAATAATAGATCAAATGAGTCGTTGATAAACTTGCGTGATACTCTTCTACCTAAACTCCTATCTGGTGAGATTCAGCTATCTGAAACTGAAAGCCTGACTGGGGCGGTAGTGTGATGTGGTTGGCTCTTGCTCTAAGTAGTTTAGAGTCATTCTCAGCATATATCGTATCTTAAAAAATAGATTAGGTATTCTGATGATTACTGATTTTGAGTTAAAGAACTTTGGCCCTATTAATCAGATATCAGGTCATTCTCTGAGCTCAATCAATCTGATTATTGGAGATAATGGGGCAGGAAAAACCTTTCTGCTTAAAGCTTTATATAGTGCACTAAAAAGTCATGAGAGTACTGATCAAAGTGATGGGCAGCGAGGTTTTTCAAAGGTTTTATCTAATAAACTATCTCGCACTTTTCAAACAGAGAAAGTTGGAGATCTTGTTTCAAAAGGGAAAGGAAAGAGGCTACAGCTAACTTTAAACACCAAAGATAATCAATATTTAGTGTTTTCTTTTGGGGCGGAAACTAAAAGTAAGATTACTCAGTTGCAGAATCATCTAGAGTCGAGAGGTGCAAGTACAGTATTTTTGCCTTCTCAAGAAGTGTTATCTCCGACTCCTGTTATTTTGGATTCCCAATTACGGGATAATGCATTTGCTTTTGATGACACCTGCTTGGATCTAGCCTTAGCATTACAAAAGCAATCCCAGCCATCGGCCGACAGCGATACTTTATCTCTAGCAAGCCGACAATTAGGCGCAATGCTGGGTGGCAAGATTGAGTTTGATACCGTTAAACGATGTTGGGTCTATAAAAAGAGAAATAGTCGATATCCAATATCTGCAGTCGCCGATGGCTTTAAGAAGATTGCAACTTTTGATATCTTGTTAAGAAATCGCTTTATCAATGAAGGCTCTATAGTATTTGTTGATACACCTGAATCGGCTTTGCACCCTACAAACGTTGTCGAACTCTTAGACGTAATCAGCTTGTTAGCTCAATCTGGTGTTCAGTTCTTTATCGCTAGTCATTCCTATTTCGTGATTAAAAAACTGTTGTTGGTAGCCAATAATGAGAAAATGCAAATACCTGTGTTTGTTGCAGACAATGCAGGTGACTGGAGACAAAGCTGTTTATTAGAAGATGGCTTGCCTGAGAACGAGATTATTAATAAGTCAATACGCTTATTTGAGCAAGAGTTTACAGGAAGCTTCTGATGGTTTTACTGAATAAATCAGGCATTTCATTTAAAAAGCTTTGGCTGGAGGGGTAAAGCTATGAAGCCCCCTTTTACTATTACCAGTGAAATACTGACTCTGGTTGCCAATATCAGCGAGCTGGTGGGGCGCTTAACTGAGCAGTTGGCTTCTCAGCATGATGTTCGTTTACGTCGGGTAAACCGGGTGCGAACGATTCAGGGCTCTTTGGCAATTGAAGGTAACACCTTAAGCGAAGAACAGATTACGGCTATTTTGGCGGGTAAAAGGGTGATCGCTCCACCTCGTGAAGTACAGGAAGCCCAGAATGCGATTAAGGTTTATGATCAGTTCTCTTTCCTGCAATTTGGTAGTGAGCAGGATCTGTTAAAAGCCCATAAAACCCTGATGCTTGGCTTAATTGATACTGCAGGCGCATATCGTTCAGGTGGTGTGGGGGTTATGAAAGGTGATCAGGTGATTCATATGGCACCGCCTGCGAATCGTGTTCCTGTTTTGATGGGCGATTTAATGCGCTGGTTGAAACAAAGCCAGGATCACCCGCTGATCAAAAGCTGTGTTTTTCATTATGAGTTTGAATTTATCCATCCGTTTGCTGATGGCAATGGTCGTATGGGGCGTTTGTGGCAAAGTCTGATATTGGCTGAGTGGCAGCCGTTATTTGCTAACTTGCCCGTTGAGAGTTTGATCCACCAGTATCAGGATGAGTACTATGCTGCGATTAATCGAAGTACTCAGATTACAGACTCTGCACCTTTTATCGAATTTATGCTCAAGATGATTCTTGATGTATTAGAAGAGGGGGCTGAGAGTGCGGGAGAGCAGCAGACCCGCCAAGTCAGCCCTCAAGAAACCCACCAAGTTAGCCCTCAAGTTATCCGTGCTGATATAGGCTTAAAATATGCTGATATTTCACCTCAGGTGCAGCTGTTATTGCAGTCTGTAAAAGGAGAAATGTTACGAGGGGAGTTGCAACAAAAACTGGGTCTAAAAGATCGGGCTTCTTTCCGAACTCGTTATTTAAAGCCTGCTATTGAAGGTGGTTGGCTAGAGATGACACAACCCGATAAACCAACAAGTCGTACCCAGCGTTATCGTTTAACGGCAAAAGCCAAGAGCTATCTACAGCCTTAATAATTGAATATTAATCGGTGTAGAACATATAGAGATATGGATGATGAAAGCACCTCTACATGATAGTCATTATGTAATAGAGAAGGTTGAGCAGTATCTTCAAAATAAATTGGATGAAAACAGAGGCTTTAATGACGAAGTAAATAGTAGTGCTCTGGTTGAAATTGCTAAGGAAGGGCCAAAAGTTAAAGTTACTAGCTTAACTGATCCCGAGACGCATTTTAGCTATGATGTTAGTGATATTCTATTTTGGATAGAAAGAGAAACATATTTCGATGAATTTTCAAAATGGAATGGTGCTAAGCTGACCGATAAGCATGAATCTACAATTGATTATCTGAGAAAGACGAATCAGCTTCCGTTATTCCAGGATCTAATTGCGGCAATACAGCGACAACGTATCGCCCCTTTTATTGGTGCTGGAGCATCTTATCCTGCTGGATATCCAATCTGGAGGGATGCTCTAGAGTCTTTAGCTAAACAGCTTGGAGATAATGTTTTTGCAGAGATTAAAGATGCTTTAGATGAGTATCGTTATCTCTATGTTGCCGAACACTTATACAAGAAAAATGAACCTTTTTTTAATAATTACATACAAACTGATTTTCGCTTAAAGCCTAGGTATGAAGAAGATGATCCTATTTTTCCTCCTGTTATAGAAGTATTACCTATGCTGGCCAAAGGATGTATAGTAACAACTAACTTTGATAGGCTAATTGAGAAAAAATTTGAACAAGTGAATAGTAGACCTTTGGCTGGTTATATGTATGGTAAACAAGCTGAGAA
Organism: uncultured Oleiphilus sp.; assembly: GCA_964342385.1. Lineage (GTDB taxonomy): Bacteria > Pseudomonadota > Gammaproteobacteria > Pseudomonadales > Halomonadaceae > Oceanospirillum. Next base: position 98,594 of record CAYFGP010000003.1, read on the forward strand.
TGGTTTTGTCAGTCAGCTCTTAAAGGGTGAAAACTGTTTGATGAAGTTGCATGGTGACTTAGAACAGAGTCAATCTTATGTATTTACCGAATCTCAGTACAATGAAGCGTATGGGACTGAGGAAATTGATTTTTCTAAACAGCTACCTCGATCATTACGCCAGATTTATATCAGTTATTCCCTATTATTTATTGGTTGTTCGTTAGAACAGGATCGTACACTGGATCTGTTTCAATCAGTTAAGGCTCAAGGTCATTTCGAAATCCCAAGTCATTTTGCATTATTACCTGAGTCTGAAGGAGAAGATAAAGCTACAAAGATGGGGCGCCTTCTGGATATGAATATCAGGCCTATCTGGTATGAGTCGAAAGATAAAGATCACTCTATGCTAGAAAAGTTGCTGCTACTCGCCATTGATGTAGCTGAGAAGAAGTTTAGTCTGGGAGGTTAAGGCATGATTACTGAAGATCAATTAGAACAGAATTGCCTCCTATGGTTTCAAGACATTGGCTATGACTATTGTTCAGGTGTCGGTATTGCCCCTGATGGAGAGAATCCTGAACGGGATGATTATTATCAGGTGGTGTTAAAGCCGCGTTTATCTGAGCGTTTGGCGCTGCTGAATCCTGAGTTAAGTTCGGATGTGCTGGAGCAGGTTGTTCAGACTGTGTGCACCCCTGAAACACCTGTGTTGATCAAGAATAACCGTAGCTTTCATAAATATCTGATCGAGGGTGTGCCGGTTGAATACAGTGTCATTGAGGACGGTCAGTCGGTTAGCAAGCACAGTCATGCTCGGCTAATGGATTTTGATCAGCCAGATAATAATGATTTTCTGGTGGTGAATCAGTTTACCGTTAAAGGCCGTTCCAGTTCGGGACAAAACAGCACCCGTCGTCCTGATGTGGTGGTGTTTATTAATGGTTTGCCCATTAGTGTGATTGAACTGAAAAATCCGGCGGATGAACATGCGGATATCTGGAATGCTTTTAATCAGCTGCAAACCTATAAAGACGATATCAGTGATCTGTTTATCTTCAATGAGGCTTTGGTGATCAGCGATGGTTGGCAAGCGCGGGTAGGGTCGTTAACGGCGAACAGAGAACGCTTTTTACCCTGGAAGACCATTAAGAGTGAAGACGATAAGCCGCTGTTAGAGTATCAGTTAGAAACGCTGATTCGGGGCTTTTTCCAGCCTGAGCTGCTACTGGACTATATCCGTTATTTTATTCTGTTTGAAAATGCGACAGAGGCGAGTAGCGATAGTCTGATTAAGAAGATTGCGGCTTACCATCAGTTCCATGCGGTGCGTGCGGCGGTTAAAGCAACGGTGATTGCGGCACAGCCTTCAGAGAAAGTGGCTGAACCCCGTGCGACTTATGCCGAACGTGTATTACCGGGCAGTAAAAAGGCGGGGGTGGTCTGGCATACTCAGGGCAGTGGTAAAAGCATCTCTATGGTGTGTTATGCCAGTAAGTTGTTGCAGCAACCGAGTATGAATAACCCAACACTGGTGGTGGTGACAGATCGTAATGATCTACACGGTCAGCTGTTTAATACCTTTAGTACGGCTCATGAGACGCTGAAGCAACTTCCGCAAGAAGCAGGTAGCCGTGATGGTCTACGTGAACTGTTATTCAGCCGTCAATCCGGCGGTATTATTTTTACCACGATTCAAAAGTTTGCTCTGCTGGACGGCGAGCTAAATCATCCGGTGTTATCAAAGCGGGATAATATTGTGGTGGTATCCGATGAGGCCCACCGTAGTCAATATGGTAATACAGCCAAACTGGTGGATATTAAGGACAAAGACGGTGCCGTCATTGAGCAGCGCTACGTCTACGGTTACTCCAAATATCTGCGTGATGCCTTGCCTAATGCTTCCTTTATCGGTTTTACCGGCACCCCCATTGCTCTGGATGATAAGGATACACGGGGTGTGTTTGGTGACTATGTCTCTATCTATGATATTCAGGATGCGGTAGATGATGGTGCGACGGTGCCTATCTATTATGAATCCCGTTTAGCCAAACTTGATATTCAACAACAGGATATTGAGGCGTTAAACGATCAGGTGGAAGACGAGATCGCTGAAGAAGATGAGCTAGCGGCCCGAGAGCAGATTAAATCCAAATGGTCGGCGCTGGAAAAGCTGGTGGGAGCTGAACCTCGGATAGAGGAAGTGGCGAAGGATCTGATTGCCCATTTCACTACCCGTACCAAGACATTCCCTGGCAAGGCGATGATTGTTGGTATGAGCCGAGAGATCTGTGTGGATCTCTACGACGCCATCACCAAGCTGAGGCCCGACTGGCACAACGATGATCCCAAGCAGGGCGCTATTAAGGTAGTAATGACAGGGAGCGCCTCAGATAAAGAGAAACTACAGCAGCATATTTATGATTCTAAAACCAAAAAGCATTTTGAGAAGCGCTTTAAAGATACCGCTGACCCGCTACAGCTGGTGATTGTACGGGATATGTGGCTGACCGGTTTTGATGCTCCTTGCTGTCACACCATGTACGTGGATAAACCAATGCGTGGCCATAACCTGATGCAGGCGATTGCACGGGTAAACCGGGTGTTTAAAGATAAACCCGGTGGTCTGGTGGTGGATTATATCGGTATCGCCAATGAGCTGAAAAATGCGCTGAAGACCTACACCAACAGCTCCGGTAAAGGTCAACCTACGGTTGATACGGCGGAAGCTTTCTCTCTGCTGCAGGAAAAGATCGATATTATTCGGGGCATGTTTGCCACACCGGTTGACGGTCAGGTGTTCCACTATCGGCCAGATTTTGAAACTCAAGCGCTGCGTTTATTACCTGACGCCGCCAATCATATTGTCAGTTTAGTTATCCCTAGCGCCAATAACCCCGAAGGTGAAAGAAGTGGCAAACGTCGCTTTCTGGATGTGATGGCTGCCCTCAGTAAGACCTATTCTCTGTGTAACACTCTGGATGAGGTACAGGAATACAAAACTGAAATCGCGTTTTATTCGGCCATTAAAGCGGCATTTCTTAAACACTCCAATGTGGATAAAAAACGCAGCGATGAGGCTCGTAACTCAGCCCTGAAACAGATCCTGGATAACGCCATTACCGCTGATGGAGTAGATGATATCTTTGCGATGGTCGGTCTCGATAAGCCAGATATCAGTCTGTTGTCGGAAGAGTTTCTGGAAGACGTGCAAAATATGCCGCAGCAAAATCTTGCGGTTGAGCTATTGGAAAAACTACTGCGGGATGAAGTCAAAGCCCGCATGAAAACTGATGTGGTACAGGAGCGTAAATACTCTGACCTCATTACAGAAACTCTGAAAAAGTATCACAATCGTAGCATTGAAACCGCCCAGGTGATTGAGGAACTGATCCAGTGGGCAAAAGAGATGGCTGCTGATGCTGAAATGGCCAGCCGACTGAAACTGTCCCCTGATGAGATCGCGTTTTACCGTGCTTTGATTGTTAATGAAGCCTCTGTGCGTGAACTGGGTGATAACAATCTGCGTCAATTGGCGATTGAACTGACCCAGAAACTACGGAAGTCCACTACGGTGGATTGGAATAAACGGGAGAGTGTCCGGGCGAGAATGCGTAATCTGGTGCGCCGTTTATTAAGACGCTGGAAGTACCCACCAGATGCTGCTGAAGATGCCGTTAGGCTGGTGCTTGAACAGGCTGAAGCACTGGCAGACGAGTGGAGTGACTAGTCCTTTAAGCCGTTGGAAGTGAGACAAAGAGCTTGCCCTGAGAAGTTGGGGGCAGGCTCAAGGAATCATAAGGAAGTAGAGGATAAAAATGCTAATGATTGGTCAGTCTGAAAATTCGTCTTACGTATTAAATTGTCCGGAAGAGTTTGATCTTAATAAAGAAATCCTAGCTGCTGAAGCGGTGTATATTGCTACTGCATTTGCCCATGAAAGTGGTTGGCGTTTAATAAAAAAAGGACTGAAAAATACCCAGGCTAAAGTTAAGTTGATTGCGGGGTTAAACTTTTGTCAATCTGAGCCTAGGGTGCTAGAGCAGTGGATCAGCCCTGACTTTGATCACGCCGAAGCTTATTGTTATATCGGAGAAGAAACATTCCATCCGAAGGTAATGATTGTAAAGGGACAAGAGCACAGTTTTGCCATTGTCGGTTCAGGCAATATGTCCCGAGGCGGCTATATCGATAATGTTGAGTGCAATGTTTATCTCTCATCTGACCAGGATGTTGAACGTTTGATCGAGTGGTATCAGGGCATTATTTCAGGCGGCAGTAGCGCTCTGTTAAATGCTAATCTGCTGGCTGACTATAAGATCAAACATGCCGCAGCTCAGAGCAGTATCGCCAAGGCCAAAAAGAAAAACCGTCAAGCTCAGAATGAACTGGCGCAGTTGGTGCAGAATAGAGCCAAAAAAGAAGCAGGTTTTGAAAATTGGGATCAAGCGATTAAAGATGCCAAAGCATTCTATGCTTCCGATGAGTTTGCCAATGGTTGGTATAGGAACCACAAAAAAGCGGCGAAAGAGATTAAAGAGCAGTTGGGCTATCCCAATTTTAATTTTGGCTATGAGCAGTGGGATGAATTCTACCGAATTGAGAGCTTTGGCAATCTGAATGATATACCTAAGAAGCGAATTTTTGGTGAAGACAAGAAACTTAAAGACGGACTCAAGCAGCTCTTGGATGAAAGCATCCCTGTTGCAGAGAGGGTCAATTACTTGGTGGATAATAATCGATCTACCGGCATTTCTGGTATGGGGATAAATACCGTTTCAAAGGTATTGTTGGCATCGGCACCGAAACGTTGGCCTGTTATGAATGGTCCTGTTGAGAATGTATTGGATTATTATGGCTATGCGGAACCCTTTCGAGTGAGTAAAGGTGATAAGTATGCTGCTTATGCCGAATTGATGCAGCGATTTATCAAAGAGGCAGGGATCAAAAATATGATGGCCCTCGATTGTTTCTTCTACTGGAAGAATGAGCAGATCAGCTAAATAAAGCTAGATCCCTGACTTAACAGTCTGATCTCACTCCTATCTATGATGGATAAGAGTGAGATCGGCTTGGTCAATTACAGTGCTAGTTCCAGTCTGAGCTAATTACAACGAGTCCCAAGCAAAAATCTCCGCTGGTAAACCAATAATCGGAGCTTGTTACAGTTAGTCTTTCCCCTTACCCATCTTGTTTTCCTAATGATTATTAAGCGTCTTGTGTTGTCACTGGTGTAATGACTAGGATCGCGTCGCAAATCAATTGCAGCTGTTAATAAAAACAATTAGCATTACGAGCTTGAAATAAGGAGCTCGTTATGGGGATTTATCAGGGCCTGAATAGATGTGATCTGTTTAGTCGGACCCGCCCACAGGTTCAAGGCATATCTGCCTTATCTTTTTTGACCACGGTTTTATCTGTCGCAAGGACTTCTATCGTCTCTCTTCTACTCGCTATTGTGTCAGTTCTGATCGTATTTGTTATTAGCTCACCGGCATTGGCTCAGCAGGCAACGGTATCTGCTTTAGATCAGCCCCAATCAGCGGTACAAAGCTTACAACAGGAACGAAGAGTGGCTGATAAAGGTGATGGCCTGGTGATTCAGGGCATGCCCAAACGAGTTGTGGTGCTGGAATACTCTTTTCTTGATGCGGTGGTACTGGCGGGCATTACTCCAGTGGGGATTGCTGATGACCAAAAGCCTCAGCGAATTCTGCCGCAACTGAAACAGCGGATGGGTGATTATCAATCTGTTGGTTTGCGTGGTCAGCCTAATCTTGAAACCATTGCCAGCCTGAAACCGGATCTGATTATTGCTGATCAGCAGCGTCATAGCGGTATCTACCGGGAGCTACAGGAGATTGCTCCAACGCTGTTATTGCTAAGTTATGGTGCGGAATATAACGATCTGTTAGATGATGCTGTGTTGATTGGTCTGGCGCTGGGCAAACAAACCTACGTTGAGCAGCGTTTACAGCAGCATGAAACAGCGATGGATCGTTTTCGTGTCCAATTAAGGAGTGCTCAGTTAACAAACTTCCAGTTGAAAAGCACCCAATCAAAAAGTACGCAGGGGCAACAAGCTCAAGCCGAACGTTTCCTATTTGCTACGGCCAGTGCACGGGGTGTCGCGGTGCATGCCAGTAAAGCCTTTGCCACAGGCGTTATACGTCGCTTAGGGCTGCAGACGGCGATTCCTCAAGGGGATAACAGTGCCTATATGCGTGTCAGCTTTGAGCAGATGGCAGGTATGAACCCTGATTGGTTGTTGGTGGGTGATTATAACCGTGCGCAAGGTGGGGCTGAGGCACTAAAACGTTGGCAGGCTCATCCATTGTGGCCGATGTTAAATATGGCCAAAAAACAGCAGCTGAAGCTGGTGGATCCTAAGGTTTGGTCGCTCAGTCGCGGTATTTTTGCTGCCGAGCAGATTGCTGAGGACCTGATTAAACTGGTTTCTGCTTCTCAACTGGTTTCACTTACACCTGTAGAGGGTGTGCAACAACCATGAGTGCTTCTGAAGCTACAGCCAGTAGATTAGCGGCTGGTCCTAAATGGTTTTTGCCTTTTTCCCAACTCATCCTATTACTGAGTCTTTTGATGCTCGGGGGCGTGTTAGCTTCTATCGGTGCATCAACATTTACCCTGACTTTAGCGGATCTCTGGCAAGCGGTACTTAATAAGATTATTGATGCGGGAATGATTGGTGCCGTAGTAGTTGAAGCTCTGTCTCTTGATGATCAAGTGGACGCTAAGACTCTGGCTTCTCAATTGATCAGTACCATACGCCTGCCTCGTGTGATGGTTGCGGCTGTAGCCGGTGCCGCTCTGGCTATGGCGGGGGCGTTGATGCAGGGCATTACCCGTAATCCTCTGGCGTCACCGGCTTTATTTGGTATTAATGCCGGTGCGGCTTGTTTATTGGTGATGGCTCAATCCGGTTTAATTCCCCTATTAGCAGAGCTACCCTTGATTGTCGTAACAGCCATTGGCGCTGGTGCTGCCGGTGCCTTGGTATTGATGCTAGGTGGTGGATTAGCCGGGCGTATTCATCCCGTGCGAGTGGTGCTGGCCGGTGTGGCGGTAACCGCATTGCTGATCGCATTAACACGCACCTTATTGATTCTGGATGAGCAATCTCAGTCTGTTTTGGATTGGCTATCTGGCTCTTTGACAGATATCGGTTGGGCAGAGTGGCATCAGTTATGGCCCTGGGTATTAGTAGCAGGATTGTTGTCCTTGTTATTGGCTCAGCGTATTAACTTATTGGCTCTGGGTGAGGAAATGGCCTCAGGTCTAGGCATTTCACCGGTCAAACTACGTTTGCAGGTCTCCTGTCTGGTAATCATTCTGTCGGCTGCAACAGTGGCGATTACTGGTCCTGTGGCGTTTGTTGGTTTGTTAGTACCTCATCTGGCACGCAAATTTACCGGTGCGGACCATAGAGTTTTATTGCCTGTGTGTGCGCTGATGGGAGCGACCTTGATGGTTTGGGCGGATTATCTGTCCCGTTTGCTGGTTTTTCCTTCTGAAACCCCTGTTGGCTTGGTGACTGCTTTAGTGGGTGCGCCTTGTTTTCTTTGGTTGGCCAGTCGGGAGGGTAAGCGCTGATGTATCCTCGTTTAACGTTAACGCTGCTGCCTGTTTTTTTATTGGTGCTGGCGATCAGTGGTGTCTTGCTGGGCTCTTTGGATCTACAAACGGCACTGAGCACAGGCCCAGATATTTTGACCGATCTAAGACTATCTCGTGTTTTGGTCGCGATATTGGCCGGAGCGGGCCTAGGTCTGGCTGGAGCCATGATTCAAGGTGTGGTGAGAAACCCGCTGGCATCGCCGGATATTATCGGTGTGACCGGCGGATCTGGTCTTGCTGCAACGGCATTATTGCTGCTGTTTCCTGGGGTAGCCTTCGGCTGGATGATTCCAGCAGCCATTGTGGGTGCCTTGCTGACGATGGCTTTGATGCTATGGCTGGTCCGTAATCAGGATTTGAATCCGGCTCGTTTAGTGCTGGTAGGGGTCGCCCTAAGCGCCTGGTTGGGTGCCTTGATCGATTGGCTATTAGTAAGCCATCCCTATCAGGTTAATGCCGCTCTGGTATGGCTAACCGGTAGTTTATGGGGCCGGGGCTGGGATCATGTCGCAGTACTCTTACCTTGGTTGCTGGTGCTATTCCCATTGGCGCTGATGATGGCATTACGCCTGGATCTGCTGGCGCTGGGTGATGAAGCCGCAGAAGGCCTTGGCGCAAATGTGCTGCAAACCCGTAAGCTAGCCCTGTTGTTGTCCGTTGCTTTGGCTGCAGTCAGTGTGGCCGTGTGCGGTGCTATTAGTTTTGTCGGGTTGATCTCGCCCCATCTGGCGCGTTTGCTGGTAGGTGGGAGTCACCATCGGTTAATACCGGCGACTGCTATGATCGGAGCTGTGTTGGTTCTATTGGCAGATATTCTGGCCCGTACTTTGGCTCCGCCTATTGAGTTACCGGCTGGTGTGCTGACATCCCTGATCGGTGCGCCCTATTTTCTCTTCCTGTTAACCCGTTATCGAGGCTGGTAATGAACTATCTGTCTATTGAAAATCTGACGGTCAGTTACGGCGATAAAGTGATTCTGAACGAGCTGAATCTGCAGATTCCGAAAGGAAAAATTACCGCTCTGATTGGCCCTAATGGTTGCGGTAAATCTACGTTACTAAAAACCGTGGCTCGTATTCTGTCGCCTAAACAGGGGCAGATTCTGCTACAGGGTGAGAGTCTGCATAAACAGGATACCCGTCAGGTAGCAAGAAAGCTGGCGTTATTGCCTCAGGCCCCCATTACCCCAGAGGGTGTGACGATTCGTGAGTTGGTGGGTTATGGTCGCGCACCCTGGGGTTCCCGTTGGGGGCGCTTGAGTGATGAAGATCGAGCCATTGTACAACACGCTTTGGAGCAAGTCGGTCTGTTAGAACTAGCGGACCGGCCCGCTACAGATCTATCTGGCGGACAGAGGCAAAGAGCCTGGATTGCGATGATCTTGGCGCAAAAGACCGATCTGGTATTACTGGATGAACCGACAACCTGGTTGGATATTGCCCATCAGATTGAGCTGTTAAAGCTGATGCGAGAGCTGAACCTGCAAGGGAAAACCATTGTTGTAGTGCTGCATGATCTTAATCAGGCTTGTCGCTATTGTGATGAGTTGGTGGTGCTTAAACAGGGGGCTGTACAGCAGCAGGGCACGCCGGAGCAGGTATTAACTCAAAAACTGGTGGAAGAGGTGTTTGATCTGTGTGCAGAGATCCACCCTGATCCTGTCGCGGGTAGTCCTACCTTGGTTCCTGTATAGATTTCCTTCTTATAACCGTCAATCAAAATAGCCCATTAAAACTGTCCATCAACGTTCTATCAAGACAGCCCATAAAAAGCCCCGATGCTTTCGTTCTGGTTGAACTAAGACTCGGGGCAAAATGAGAAAGGACCGAACAGCCTCTCAGCAGAGAGACTGAGTTGTTTTTGTGCGATTAAAATTTCATATCCAGTTCAACAAAGGCTGTCGCCGGTGCTCCAGCACTGATGCCTGCACCATAAGGCTGATCTGGGCCGCTCAGAGTGTAGTAGTCCTTGTTAAACAGATTCTTCACACCAAAAGCGATGCTGCTAGCATTTTTACCTTCGGTCATTAGATAGCTGACACGGGTATTCCAGATAGAGAAGCTCGGCAGCTTGCCACGGTAATAGGTGTTGTTAACGACGGTTAACTCACTGGTATTCTCATTGTCGGCAAACTGAGAGGACTGGCTATAGTTATCCAGATTCCAGGTCCAACGCCCATGCTGATATTCCATGCCCAGATTGCTGACCCAGTTAGAGTAGTAAGGCAATTCGTTCCCTTTTAGTTCCCCCTCTCTGAACTCGGCTTGGGTATAGGCCAGGTTGCCGTAAACACTCAGGCCAGTGTCCGGTATTTGATAAGATGCTCCTAGTTCAACACCGTAGTGGCGGGTTTCACCCTTGTTTACGTGGTGACCCAGATCGTCGTCCCACTGAAGTTTATTATCAAAGTTGATATTAAACAGGGTGACTTCTGCATTCAGAGTGTCCTTGTTATAGCGGCCACCCAGCTCAAAGGTACGGGCGATTTCAGGCTCCAGATTATTATCAGTGCTATCTGACAGCTGTAGATGCTGTAGGGTGCCAAATGAGGTGCTGAAGTTAGAGAACAGAGTTGTTTCTGGCGACAGCAGATAGCTGACGCTCAAAGAGGGTAGGACTTCGGTATAACTCTCTTCGTTGCGGAAATTATTCGGGCTGTTTTTCTTCACCAGGCTATGGCGATAAACCTCAACATTTTCCAAGCGTACGCCCGGTGTGATCTGCCATAAGCCGACACTGATACGATCATCAATAAAGGCCGCATGTGCAGTGGTACCCGCCTTATCCTGGGTGCGGAAAACTCCTTCAATGGATTTAGGCGCATCACCTTCAGCAAAGTTATTCCAACGGTAACGAGTCAGATCCGCGTCTTCTTTTACAAAGCGGTAACCAACAGAGACTTCGTGGTCGATATCGCGGGTAGTAAACAGCTGGCTGTAGCGAGGTTCGATACCGTAAACATCGTACTCACGGCCCCATTCGTCGTAACGCTGACGAGAGTCTGGATTAAACTGCAAGCCGTACAGACGATAGGTATTTGCCGCAAAGGCTTGAACTTCAAACTCTTGAGTGGCACTGATCTCATTGGTATAGCGGATACGGCCTTCGGTACGATCACCTTTAAAGTGATTGTAATCATAACGGGATTGCCATGGATTTTGATCATACTGCGTTTGATTTAAGCCGCCAGGGATATCGGTTTCAGCGTTGAAGAAACGGATATGACCTTCAAGCAGTTCACTGTCGGATAACCAGGTTTCCCCCTTGAGCATCAGGTCATCGATATTCTCATCGGAGTTTTCTCGGAAACCGCTGCCATGGCTACCGGAGTAGATCAGTGCCAGGCCGGTATCTTCGTTTACCTTACCGCTGAAAAAGGCGTTCATCTGACCGAGCAGATTCTGTTCGCCATCGTCGATCGCGCTTTCGGCTTTTAGCTTGATACGTGCAGTGGTTTCTTCACTGATCTGCGGGGTAACAAAGTTGATAATGCCACCGACGTTCTGTGGTCCGTAACGCACTGAGCTACCGCCTTTCACCACATCAATAGCGGCCAAGTTACCCAGACCTACAGGGGCGATAGACAGCTGAGGCTGACCGTATGGGGCAAAGGAGAGCGGCATGCCGTCCAGCAGAATAGTGGACTTCTCAGAGAAACGGGATTTCAGACCGCGTACACCAATGCTAAGAGCGTGATTAGCGCCATAGCTCTCCGCTGGAACGCGAACCTGAACACCCGGTATTTTGCGAAATGCCTCGGTTAGGGAGCTAACCCCCGACTTTTCCATCTCTTCCTGAGTTAATTGCTGACGGGAGCCGGGGAAGTTCTGCCGTGTGGTGCTATCGGCTTGGTTTAGCCAGTTACCGATGACCACTAATTCATCCTCAATCAGCTCATGTTCAGCTTGGGATTGTTTTGCTGCTGAATGAGTTTGAGATTGACCGGAAGAGGAGCTTTTTACCAACATCAGGCGATTACCTGTGCCGACTTTAAAGCTGAAGCCACTCTCTTTCAGTAGTGTTTTCAGAGCCTGTTGCGTACTCATCTGGCCACGGATTACTGGTGCTTGCAAACCTTTTAATTGGCCAGGTTGCAATAGAATATGTAGTCCAGCTTGTTCTGCCAGATCAGTAATTGAACGATCCAAAGTCTGTGCCGGAATATTCCAGTTTTGACTTTGTTGCAATACTGTTTGAGCAGTACTTTGTTCAGCCATCGCTGGTGAGGCTGCGAGAGCAGATACCATCAAACCCGCAGCAAGTGATCGCTTCAAGCCTTGTGCATATTGACCGTCCTGAGTGTTTGGACGAGCGTGTCCCTCTGCGTGAAGAGAATCCCGGTGATGCTGACGAATTGCAGACTGCAGGATGTTCATATGTGGCGCGGGCATCTATTGCTCCTTGATCTTATAGAATTATGCAAAAGATAATCTTTATTATTTGCACTTAAGAACTAAGACGGAGCAAATTCAAAACACCCAACCCTAATTTTTAAATTTTTTTCACAAAAGTTTGGTAGCAGCATTTTCTGAAAGGCTTGGATTCAAGTAATAAGTGCAATGAAAGAGCAAGAAAAGGACAGGTTAGAGAAAATGTGCCGGGCAAGGTTCGATACCTTGTAAGTTATCAAACGTGCAAGGTATCGATCCGGTACAGGATGGCCGATTAGTGCAGAGCTAATGCGGGAAAGTTAATGTAGAACAACCATCTGCTCAGTTACCTTGATGACATCGGCACCCAAGCTGCTATTCAGCAGGCTTAAGGTAAAATCAAGATCATTATTGGGTAGTATGCCGCTCATTTTTTTATCTGCCAGCGATGGATTCGCCAGGATTATTTGAGCCGAGTATTGGCGGTTTAAACGCTCTAATACCTCAGATAGCGGCGTATCATCCAATCTGATGATTTGGCGTTTCCAATCCGGCAGGTAAAGCTTATGGCCTGAGCTGTGATTGATCTGCCCAGAGTCAGTTACCGTAACGCTTTGACCGGCTTTAAGCTGAGCCTCTTTAGATTGGTTCGAATTGGATAAAACTGTAGTGACCTTCAACCGGCCCTCTGTCAGTGTGGTCTGCACCTGATTATCCAGTTGGCGCACATTGAATGCCGTACCTATAGCGGTAGCCGTTACATAATGACTGATTACCTGAAAAGGGCGGTTTTTGTCGGATGCAACCTCAAAAAATGCCTCGCCATAAAGCAGTTCAATGCTGCGAGCAGACTCTGTGAAGTTGACTGCAATACCCGTTTGGCCATTAAGATGTACCTGGCTGCCATCATCTAAAGTAATGCTTAGCTGTTCACCAACCGGCGTCGCGTAATCCGGCGAATGCCAGATTTGTGGCGGTAGTAAAACCACGACTAACAGTGCTAGGGTAGATACCGCTAATGCGGTAAATCCTTTAGCGATTAAACTCGAGCTCCAAGATATTGCATTTGATCGTTCTCTTGGTTGAATATCTCTATTATCAGGATGGCTAGAGATGCTATACGTAGGTGCCACTTGTTGAGGCAGCTGTTGAGGCTGTTGTTGATGATCGGATTGCAGAGTGGGTGCCTGAGAAGATGTTTGGAAGGATAGAGCCCCTTCGTGATATTCATCCTGCAGCTGTTGTGTAGCGGTTTCCATATCCTGCCAAAGTAAACAGGTTTCCAGATATTGCTCTTCATGCTCAGGCGCTTGTGCTAGCCAGAGCTCAAATTGTTGCAACAACTCAGTGTCATCTGGGTTAGATTGCAGCATCAAAAACCAGTGCTGAGCTTGTTCCGATAATGTGGAATTGCTGGATTGATCTATGTTCGTTTTCATTGTCTATCAGCTCCGCATCAATGCATATCTGAGGTTAATGCACTTCGGCATTTCTGCAGAGCAGTTTTTAAATGCTTTTCAACCATGGTTTGAGAGATATCCATTTCTCTTGCCACCTCTTTTAACGTCATCTCTTTAAAGCGTGCGAGCATTAGTGCTTGCTTAGAGCGTTCTGGCAGTTGAGAGATGGCCTGTTTTAACAGGTCCAGACGACGCTCTTTAATCAAGGTTTCTAACTGTTCAGGTTGGGCTGAGACCAGCTCTTCAAACACCTCATCACTTTCGAGTGTGGGCGTTGTTTTTTGCTGACGGAGATAATCCAAAGCTAAGTTTGTTGCGATCTTGGTTAGAAATGCTTTGGGTTGGCGAATTACTTCGATCCCTGGCACTTTGGAGAGTCGCACAAACGTATCCTGTAATAGCTCTTCTGCAATAGCTCGGTTTTTCACCATAGCCAGCAAATGCAGCAGTATATCCTGCCGATGAGCCTGGTACATCCGGGTGATAGCCTGTTCCTTCCTTGAAGGCGAGAAACTTTTTTCTGATTGCTTGTTGTCGCCTTGCCCTTTGCGGCCTTGTTCTTTGTGGCCGTTAGATAACTTATCCGTGAGGGTATCCGATAAGCGATCTGTGTTGTGGCCATCATCAAAAAAGACTTGGCTCATAGAAGATTTCCAGCTTGGAAAATTAGGTAGTGCATAGCGTTATCTTTTGCTAATGAAAATTGTTATCAGTTAATGTTTTGTCGGCATTATACATCGTTTTCCGAGAAATCCATTGTCGGATAAAAATGGGACTGTTTTATTGGGAAAGAAAAGTGGAGCTGTAAGCTATTACGTCACATTCCTTATGCCATGTAAGGTCTTGTAATAGTGGCGTTTGCCTGGATGGTTGAAAATTAGCGCTTTGTGCAGAGCAGGTGCGTCTATAAATCGCTCTGTATTGTAGATGAGAGCTACAGCCGAAAAGGTGAAATATGAAACGAGTTAACGGTGCATTGCTACTGTGTGGTGCGACAGTGATGAGCGGTTGTGCTCACATGTCCAATACGGCACAGAACAGTGATCATGGGCGTCATTATCACAAAACAAAACGTTTTTATCAGGAGATCATCAATCAGGAGAAGGTTGATGTTTCCAAGCTGAATCTGTTTTTTACTCAGATGCCCAAAGGTGGTGATATCCACCATCACTATACTGGCAGTATTTATACTGAGACCTATCTGGAATGGGTGGATGCCAAAGGTTGGATGATTGATAAATGCAACCTGAAGATTATTAGAGCCGCTGAAGATGCCTGTGATGGGAAGGGACTTACCATTGATCAACTGATGAGTAACAATGCCCTGTACCGTAAGCTGCTGATGGTATGGTCCAATAAAGATTACGCAAATCATTACCACGATCAGCCACCACCCGACGCCAATTTCTTCCAGACTTTTGGCTATTTCGGTGGTGTTTCTGGCCAATATATGGACACAGGGCTGAATATTCTTAAGACACGTGCCAAGAAAGAGAATGTGAGTTATATCGAAACTATGCTGCGAAAAGTGGGTGCACGCAGTGAAAATGTTTTCAATGAGGATCAAATTGCTCAGATTTCACAGCGGCTGAGAGCGGCAAAAGACCAGGCAGCAGTCGATGAGATTCTGGAGCAACTGGTGGAGGTTTACGATAATAGTAAGAGCTTTGATAAAGCCATTAAAAAGTATCTGTCTAAGTTGAATAAAGATCATCAGGGCATCGACGATGAGCACTTTACTATGCGTTATCAGACCTATGCTTCCCGAACCTCCAACCCTGTGAAAGTGTTTACTGATCTTTATTCTGGTTACGTTGCAGCGGATATGTCGCCACTGGTGGTTGGGGTCAATATTGTCGCGCCGGAAAACAACCATATTGCGCTCAGGGACTATACCCTGCACATGCGCATGTATAACTTTCTTAAACGAAAATACCCGGATGTGGGCCGTTCGCTACATGCCGGTGAATTAACTCTGGGTATGGTGAGACCAAAAAACCTGACTTTCCATATCAATGAAGCCAGAAGTATCGCCAAGGCTCAGCGTATTGGTCATGGTGTTGATCTTCCCTATGAAGAGAAGCCTGAAGAGTTACTTAAAGATCTGAAAGAGAACTCTGCCATTGAGATCAATCTGACCAGCAATCAGTTTATCCTGGGAGTGGATAAGGAAAACCATCCTTATCAGATCTATGCCGCTTACGGTGTGCCTATGGTGATCTCAACCGACGATTCTGGCGTGTCCCGTAACAATCTGTCGGGTGAGTACGTGTTACTGGCTTCCCGCTATCGTGTGGATTATCCCACAATCAAAAAATACGTTTACAACAGTATTGATTACTCTTTCCTGAGTGACGATGACAAGCGTAAACAGCGCGATCTTCTGGATAAATCTTTCCATCAGTTTGAAGCTGAAATTGCTCGATTGAGTGAGAAAATGCACTAAGAGGCATTCGGCAGTTCCCCTGAAGTAGATCAGGGGAACTGTTGCAACTGGTACGGTGCCCATAAAAAATATGAACTCTTAGAGTTGTATCAATCTCCCATCATCTTCTGGATTGGCTATGGTTAAAGGCCAAGTTGGTCACTAAGCACTCACACAAAAGTTCCTCTTTAGCAGATGGCATCATTCTTCAGCCGCTGGCCAAAAAATATCGAAATACTTTTGTGTAAGTATGTATGAACAATTTAAGTTTTGATTTGCGACTAAATTTGTCGCATTCTTGGCTTGGGAAAGATGATAGCGGTCGACATAAGGGGCTCTTTTCACTTGGTTCACTGAGAGATTGGATAATCCGCTCCTTGTTAACCTTTCGCCTCATATTCCTCTCTTTTATTGGAAATTTTCACCTTTTGTAATCTAAACTTACAATTAGCAATGCAGCAGATTAAGTTATTCTTGTGCTGACTGTGCAAGTAACACTTGTAAAATGGTCAGTATGGAAACGACAATAGGCGGCAGAATTGCCGAAGCAAGAAAAGCCAAAGGCTTTAACCAGTCAGAACTGGCAACCCGAATCGGTGTAACTCCTCAATCAGTACAGCATTGGGAGAATGACCGTACTGTGCCAAGAAATAATAGGGTTGAATTGCTTGCCAGTGTGATGGGCGTTAGCCAGGAGTGGATTCTCTTTGGTGATAAACCTGATCGTGTGGGTGATTCTGCAGAGGTTGTCTATACCTATAAACCGTCGCCAGGGATTGTTCATATTCCGTTTTTTTGCATAGAAACTGCTGCAGAGAAAGGGGAGGATGTAAGCTTGGAAGACGTGACAGATCGGGTCTCATTCGGTAAAGAAATCCTGGAGAAGCACGGACTGGAACAAGGACAGGTTGTTGCTGTTGTTGTCTCTGATGATCATATGGAGCCTCGTATCCTGAAAGGGGATACGGTACTGGTTGATAAATCAGATAAAACCTTGGTGGATAACCATGTTTATCTGATACGGGTAGAGAATGCCCTAAGAGTGCAGCGCATGGTGAGCAGGGTTGACGGTAAGTGGGTGATTACTTGCGATAACGCTAAATTTGCTCAATATGACACTCTCATCTCAAGAGAAGAATTCGATCAGCTTAATGTTATAGGTCGGGTTTTTATGATCCTTATGGGTGAAATCTAGCGTTTCTTCTCACTGATTTTATTTGTTATTTATTGTCGTTTTTGCCTCTTTTTTAATCCTTTCTGTATTGCACTTATTATCCGAAACTGCACCACCTTTTTCACCTTAGTACGCATTTATCATCCGAAACTGTGTTTAAATTAATCTTTGATATAGTTTAAATTATAATCTTGACAAGATTAACTTGATCCGTTTGAATTCTTTTTGTAATTTTAAATTGTATTTGTTGGGCTGCATTATGTTTAAGAGCACGCCGTTTTGTGATTACCCAAGGAAAGATTGATGGCACTGCAAGCTGCTGAAGTAAAATGTGATAACGAGGGGCACTGGCAACACCCTGATCTACCTCGTTGGGCAGAAGATGCCTCCAGTACAGAGATGGAGGATTGGTTGGGGCAGCAGAGAATCAAATCAAAGATACTCCGTATAGAACAGGCTGAAGCAGAGCAAATCTTTAATTCTGGTCATATTGTTCGAACAAAAGCTCGATATAACAGGCACAGCTTAGACCTCTATTTGGAAAAGGGTTATATCGTGTTGTCCGTATATCGATCCGAGGAGGGGACATTTATTTGGTTAGGGTGTGATAAGAGCTAAACCCTTTTTACACTACCGGTCTTATCATCTGTTTTGGCTTTCTTATTAATCTATTCTAATTGCCGCACAAAAATTCAAATAGCATTATCCATGTAGGGTATTATGAGGTCACAGATAAGCACTCACACTAAAGCTTCTCTGTGACAAAGGACTTCATTCTTCAGCTGTTGATCAAAGATCGTTGAAACATTCTTTGTAGGTGAGTAGTAAATGAGTGAGTGAAGCTATGGCCTGCCAGCGCAAAGAATATGCACGCTTTGAAATAGGATAGATCGCTTGATGATAGGAATAACAGGTTTACTGCAGCGTAAGATGCATATCGGTGTTATCACTTTGGCTATGGCTATAACCGCGTGCGGTGATGCCATTGTTGATCAGAAAGGGAATGCTAACAGTCAAGCTATCCCTGCTACATTGACTTCAGTTCCTGTGCCTGTAGAGCATAGTCATGCTGCGATCCAGCTACAAGCCAGTAATCGCTTACAATACGGTGGTTTTTCAGCGCTCTGGTTATCTAAGGATTGCTCTCAAATGATTAGTTTTTCTGACTACAGTCAGGTCAGCTTTTTTAGCTTGGATGGCCAGGTCAAGCGCTCTGGTTGGATTCAGGCAAACCTCTCTTTTGATGCCAATGATAAGCTAACAGGGTTTAATCTTGTCGATCAGGGGCAGTTAAAAGATGCGGACGGTGATCTCTTGTCTGGTGCAGCGGAGTCTCTGGCTTGGGATGGCAGTGGCTTTTTAGTCTCCTTTGATGATAAAGGTGATCTCTATCGCTACGCTGGTGTTCAGCCACAAGGTGCTTTGTTTAATCAACTTCCTGAAATATCAATCAAGCAAGAGCGTTTGGGTAAAGACAACGCGGGCTTGGAAAGCATCACAGAGCTTCCTGACGGAAGAGTGTTAGCTCTTTGGGAGAAGAACGATAAACAAAAGCCCGTTACTCATGGGCAATTAATTCAACCAGATGGCCAATCCCTGCAGTTCAGTTACTCCTCTGACGCCAATCCAGGTGCTGCTACCACCTTGCCAGATGGCTCATTTGTAATAGCAGAGCGAAAGTACAAGGGCCCTGAGCAGGGTGTTCAATTAAGATTAACGCGTTTTCTGCCCAGTGATATTCAGACAGATAGGCTGTTAACTCCACAGGTTCTGCTTGATCATACCTCAATTTCTTACGACAACTTTGAAGGTATCGCTAACTGTCAACGTAATGGCAAGCAGTGGTTGTTTGTGCTGTCGGATGATAATGGTGATTGGCCAGAATCCTGGGTAGAAGGTAAAGGCCGCCAGCGACAAAAGACCCTGCTAGTGCAGTTTGATTTAACCCAATTAATGGCTCAATAAGTTGTCACTCCTATGCTAACGAATGACTCTATTCATACCGGACAGTGCCTATGTGGGCAGGTCCGTTACCAGGTCCAGGGAAAGCCAATCATTGTTGCTCATTGCCACTGTGTGGATTGCCAGCGCTTGTCCGGCTCAGGCCATTCTACTGGAGCTATGTTTCCGGTTTTGAGTTTTCAAATGGAAGGTCAAGTCGGTGAATTCCGATACCAGTCGGATAATGGCAATACTGTGACGCGGGTGTTCTGTCCATCTTGTGGCAGCCCAATCTTAGGTAAAAATACAGCAGCAGAAGGCTTTGTTACCATTTCACTGGGAACATTGGACAACTCCGATGATTTTCAGCCAGAAGTTGTTGTCTTTGCTCGTAACCGAAAGCCTTGGGACTATATGGATAACTCAATTTGTACATTTGAGGCACAACCGCGATGGAGCCCGGAGGATGATTAGCAATAATGCTATTGGGGTGTTATGCGACAGGGATTTAGAAGAAAGGAAAAGATAATGATGTTAAATGCAGATGATTTGGGTGTTGATCTGGTTGGTGTAAAGGTTGCTAATACAAATGATCTCCAAACGACTCATAGCCCTGAAGCCAGGCTGGTTACCCGAGGTGTTGATGTATCAGTGCGCTATAAAGGCGTTGATATTCGCATCGAAAAGATTGAACATGATGATAATGGGCTTTTAGTCGGTTTGGTTTCCAGCTTTTCTAATGTCTGCTCGACTCAATATGAAGGCATCGGCTTAGGGCAGAAAATCACCTTTCGCTATCATCACGTACAGCAGTCGTTTGAGAACTAGTCTAAGATTGAACCGCTGTTGTAGTGGGATATAGTTTTACTTTGTAGTGCTCTTTATACTCTTACACAAAAGTGTTGCGGTATTTTTTAGCCAACGGCTGAAGAATCCATTTGCTAAAGAGAAACTTTTGTGGGGTACTGAGAGACCAGCTTTAAAGGCATCAATGGCTTGTCTCCTATGGGCCATTGGTCTGTATGATTAGACATAGTCATTGAAATATCTGTCCTGTCCCGAATAATATCCTTTGCACTCAGGATAATACGATGAATGTCCTAACTCTATCCAATTGCCTTCTGAAGATTGCCGTAAGCTGTAATCTCGGATCAGAAAAGCATCTCTGCCTCAAAGGGATGTTATCTGGGGCTGAATCATTCTTATGCTAAGTGACGGTCTGACGTTAGCCTACATTGTTCGAAAAATAAGTTCTAGTCGCTCTGTAGTTAACAAATGGCATAGAAGGTATGAATCAACTGGTGCCATGGAATTAAGAGACGCCTCTCGAAGCGGTCAGCCAACAAAAATGACTCCAAAGATTCGCCAAAAAATCTTGCATATGACTGTTCTCATGATTCCCTAGGAAGCATCCTATTGGAGTGTTAGGTTGATAGTGAAATATGAAGGGATTACCCACTGGCAAGTTGCTTGGATCTGGAAAGAAGCCGATCTAAAAACATATCCTTCTCACATCTAAGATGAGCAGTGATCCTTTTCTTACTGAAAAAGTAGTCGATATTATCGTGATTTATGTGTAATGCAGTAGTCTTGGCTGTTGATGAAAATATACAAATACTTGATCGAGCTCATCCTATATTACTGCTGAAACCTGGAATGGCGTAGTGTTGTGCTCACGACTATAGACGTCATGGAATGGTTAACCTGTATGCATACTTCGATATATTAGTTGGAAAAGTCTGAAGCCGTATTACTCAATGTTACAGAGCGAAAAAGCTCCTGAGCTTTATAAAGCAAATAGATCAGTCAGTACCACAAGGCCTGGATCTTCATTTGATTTTAGATGACAGCAGTACGCATAAAACACCAAAAATGCAAGAATGGTAAGAAGAGCATCCTTGCTTTGTTATTCGCTTCACTCTTACGAGTGCCTTATGACTAAATGCAATTGAAGGTCGGTTTGCTCAGCTGGAAAGGCGATCACTTCATCGAGGAAGTTTTAATAGCACGGAAGAATTCAGGAAAGAGATTAAGCGCTTCATCAAGGCTCATAATTAGGAGAATAGCAAATTTTTTATCTGGAAAAAGTCAGCAGAGGCGACTTTAGGACCTATAGCGTAGGCTAAACTGAGCTTGTTAAAATAAAAGGTTCTCAAATTAACCATATGGTCCACTAGAGGTCGATTTAATCGGCATATAATAAGAATCTTTTAGGGGGTACATGGCAAGCTTAGCTTGGTATACGATGTTTTATTAGTGCATCTTAAGAATGTTGTTTTATTATGCGACCTTATTTGTCTTGTTTTTTTATTTATATCTCACTGATTTTTTTAATGTTTTGGTGTCGTGATTGCTGTTGGTTTTTAGTTGATAAGACATGTTGTTTCATTTCTGTTATCTTGCGATCTATAAAATATTCTTAACGATATTCTGTCGTCATAAAAAATCCATTTATCACTTGTATTGAATTGTGGTAGAAGTGTTAGGTAAATGTTGAACGGTTTTATATTTTATCGTTTTGCATTATTTCGTCCGTTCTGTAGGTTTTTATGTTAGTAAAAGCTAATTATTTTCCAGAATGCATTAATGGATATGAATATCACGAGTAGGAAGTCAGGATGAATAAAGATGTGATAGTTATTGGTGCCGGTTTTACTGGGCTCACGGCGGCCAAAAAATTGGAAAAAGAGGGAAAAGATTTTTTAGTTCTTGAAGCAGAAAATAGACTAGGAGGAAGAAATTTTAGCTTTAGTCCTAAAAATATAGAAATGCCAGGGCTAGAATATGAACACGGCTCTCAATACATAGGACACTCTCAAGAGCCGCTGTGGTCGACTGTGACTGGTGATGATTTTTATAACTGGATGGTTGAGAATTACCCGGAATATACAAAATCATTTGTACCTGATGTAGCCAATTCAAGTTCTGATTGCGACGGTAGCTTACCGCCTTACATTGTTGATAACTACACTGATAGACTACCCTACGATGAGCAAGTGCTTATCCTGACTGACACCAGAACAAAAGAACCGACTCGATTCCCATTTAATAAAAATGATACCCCGTACGGTATCACGGGTTTACCCAGTGGTATTGGTCTGCCTAGTATCTTGGCAATTGGCCTTGTTTCCTTAGATATTATATTTATTGAAAGCTGTATTAATGTTGTTGAGCCATGGGAGTCTGAGTTTAAAGGTCTTTATACTGCAGAAGACCTTGATTCAATCAGCTTTGAGGAATGGTTGAATGAAAGCCCGCGCAGCAAATATATGACACCAACGGCTCTTGATGCTATTCGTATTGCTGTTCAAGCACTGCTTTCGGTTGAGCCTTCAGAAATATCTGCTTTGTATTTTTTCTGGTATTGCGCCTGTAATGAAGGCTTCTTCAATGAAGTTAATGATTCTATCAATGGCCCTCAGCAGTATTGGTTACGCTGTGGGTTTGGCAAAGTACTTGAGTTTTGTAGTGAAAGCTTCAAGGAGCAAATTCAGTTTGAGCAAACAGTGAAATCTGTTTCTGTAGATGAAAGCTCAGAGTATCCTATTTGCTTAAAGGTTAATGAACATGACGCTTATTATGCCAAACAACTTATTGTTGCAGTGTCACCTCATACCGCTAATAAAATAGAATGGCCGAGTGATTTGCCCGAGTACTATCAAGCGCTAATGAAGCAAGGTATGGGGCGTACTCTCAAAGCTCAAGTGTTTTATGATAAAAGCTGGTGGAATAATATTGATAATACAGGGTGGCAAGGTTATTCGGGTGGTACCTCTTATCCTGTGTTATGGACCATGGACAACTCAGCCTATGATGGTAATGGAACATATCACTCGTGTCTGATGACATTCACGATTGGCGACCAGATTAACGAACTTGAAAAAGCTTTGGCAACCGCTGAGTCAGATCCTCAGGAAGGGCTTAAGTCATTCTTGACGAAACATATTAGTTATTTGTTTACAGGTCGTTATGATTACGGACCAGCCTTAAAACCTGTCGCTATTGAATCAAGCCTTTGGGTTAAAAAAACTAATATAGATGGCTATCAAGTAGGGACTTTTATCGGTGGTGGACCTAATACTGTCTTTGCGCCAAACTTTATTACTTCAATGTATGATGGCAAACCAGCCCTATCCTATATAAATCAGCCATGGAAAAATTTAATCTATTTTTCTGCCGCTGAGCTTGCACGCAATCTTAATCCGAAAACGCCGGAGGTTTGTGAAATTAAACAAGATGAATCTGGGTCTCTACTTCCCACAGAGCAGTTCTCAGATAATCGTTGTAACTTAGGTTACATGAATGGCGCTATCTATAGTGGTCAATATGTTGCTCAGCAAGTGATCGAGGGTGTTGATTTTAAAGAACCCGTTTCCCCTGAATCTTCAGCTGAGAAAGGACATTGGCAACCGATCACCCTGCTATCTTATGCACTCAGAAGGGCGTTAGATTCTTTCTTTAGCTCTGGGCAGACCTTTTCAGACATTACTCAGAACCAACAAGAAAAACTGCTAAGTAGCTTGTTAGGAGACTTGGATAAAGATTCAACAGATCAAGGAAGTATGGGGCATATGCTTAGAAATAGAGCTATGGAGCTCTATATGAATAAGGATATTAATAAAATTGATTTCCTGGCTAATTTAGCTAAAGAGCAACTTGACAGCTTTGATGTTGTCCATGCTCAGCTTAAACAGGAAGGTGTCTCAGAAGAGATGATTGACTTCCTGGCAAGGTTGTATGGCCAGAGTGCATCTTAAATGGCTACGACATCTGAATCTACTGCTGATTCAAAGATCCTCCCTTTCCAGATTGGCAACTTTCTGGTTAAGGGAGTGTTGGGGCGTGGAGGCATGGGGATCGTTTATGAAGCTTGGGACGAGCTAAACGAACGGTCCGTTGCTCTTAAGGCTATTCAGCTTAATATTCCCTCTGCGCTTTACCGATTGAAGCTGGAATACCGCCAGGTCTCCTCAATTGTTCATCCTAATCTGGTTGGTTTATACGATCTAACATATCTGGATGGGCATTGTTATATCGTGATGGAGTACATCGAAGGCAAGGCACTTGGTCATGTTATTGCTAACACCTATGGACTAGATAATAGATTAGAAGCACTTACTTCTACAAAAATTCTTGCAGATAGCCCTTATGTTGATCAGTCCGAAGTACACTGGCCTCCTAATAAACCATTCGGATCGGATATCAACGTACTGGATATTGCAAGGCAGTTAGCCCAGGGAATATTTGCGTTGCATGTGGGTGGTGTACTGCATTTAGATATAAAACCATCAAATATGATATTAAAAGATGATGGTCAAATTAAGCTGCTTGATTTTGGCGTTGCTCAACTGATCAATGTTAAACATAGAAAACTGCATTATGAGAGGGCCGCTACTTTACAGTATGTTTCTCCCGAATACTTAGATGGTGAAGTCCCAACTGCTGCCAGTGACTGGTACAGTTTTGGTGTTGTTGTGTTTGAGCTAATAACAGGCAAACAATATACAAGAAGGCTGTTTCACAGAAACCCACATGAGCAAGCTATTTTTGATGAGGTTACTCTTACATTACTGAATGACTATTTGCCATCAAAAATAACTCTATTGTTAGAACGGTTACTGAATGAAGATCCATTGAAACGTCCACCAGATAGAGAGATTCTTGAAGTATTTAACATTCATGAGCCGCTTTGGCATATAGGGGAAGAGAAAGACGAAAAAAAGGTATTTATTGGCAGGCAAGATGAATTAGAGCAATTAAGTAATGCATTTGATTGTCATAGAGAAGGAAAGTCTAATATTGTCAATGTCGTCGGGGCCCCAGGCGTTGGCAAAAGTGAGTTGATTAATCACTTCTTAGATGCTTATAAGGATTCGCTTATACTGGTAGGACGCTGTTATGAGCGAGAGACAGTCCCTTTCAAAGCTTTAGATATGGTCATTGATGATTTTTCTGAGTACCTGAAAAGCTTACCAGCGACAATTCGCGATAGTTATGTTGTTGATGGATTTGAGTATTTAGCAATACTATTTCCTGTTCTCAAATATCTTGTGCCAGATAAGACTTTGAATCTTAATATTGATGCAGCTCATTGTCGGATTCTGGCAATGAAGGCATTAGCATCCAGTCTGACTTTAATTGTTAATGATCAACCCGTTATTATTTTTATTGATGATATTCAATGGGGAGATGAAGATAGTGCCAACTTATTGATCAACCTAATGGAGTTTCAGTCATATAAAAAGCCTTTTATTGTATTGAGTGAAAGATCGGGAGGAGATTTAAACAGTCGTTTTACTTCTACGCTCAATCAATTCTGGAGCAATAGCAGCTCGGATATGCAATACCAGACTATTGAAGTTGAATCTTTTGATGAAAAAGAGGGTATGACGTTGGTTGATGCTCTTTTGGGGAATGCACATGCCATTTCAGAGCAAAGGGCGCAAGAGATAGTTCGAGTCAGTCGAGGTATTCCATTTATTTTGGAACAGCTTCTTCTTTATTATGATCAAACTGGGGCTATGGAGAATATTAATGCTGTCGGTATTATCAAATCCAGGCTTGATGTTCTGTCAAATCAATCCCGAGAAGTCTTATCTTTATTAGCTATTGCTGGTCAGCCCGTTAAGGTTAGTGCAATTCTAGAAGCTGCTGGAGTTTCCAATATAGATGATTTTTCTTTCACTTGTCTTAGAGCCCAACGATTTCTGATTGTTCAGCATGACGAGTCGGTACAATACTTTCACGACCAAATTCGTGAATCTGTATTGATTCTTGAGTCAGAGAATAGGGTGGAAGAGAAGGCGAGAAAGCTCGCACTTGTATTGGAGAAATATTCTGATTCTGATAATTCATTGTTAGGTCGACTCTTCTATCAAGGCGGAGAAGATCAGAAAGCTATTTCGTTTATGCTAAGAGCGGCAGACGATGCTGAAAGCAGTTTGGCATTTAGCCGTGCAGCTGATTTATATCAGAATGTTATTAATTGGTTACCTGATTCAGAGTTTGATGAGAGCCGAAGAGTTAAAGAACGAAAAGCTATCGCATGGTCTAAAGCAGGCTATGGAAAAAAAGCAGCTCAGTTATTCAGTGACTTAATGCGAACAGGTGGCGTAAGTGACGAAGAAAGAGCTCGGCTAGGCGCTTTGGCAGCAGAACAATTCATGTACGGGGGGCATATTGAGGAAGGTGAAAAAATATTTCGTCCTTTATTAAAAAAGTGGAGATTGCCTTACCCTTCCTCAATCAAGCTGGCGACCATTAGTATTATATACAGCGCCTTGTTATTAGAACTCAAAAGGAGAAGGCTTTCTTCTCGCGCGTTCAGCCGCTCTCAGAAAGTACACCCTAAAATCGAACTGGCTTTTTCTGTAGCACAAGCCATGGGGAACTGGGATCCTATTAGAAGCCTCCATTTTTCTTTAATCGGCCTGAGGTTAGCAATATCTGCGAATGATTTACCCTATATTGTTCAAGGATTGAATATATACGCTTTAGTACGCTCATACGGTGGCAAGCAAAAAGACAAAGAAGTGAGTGATTCGATTTTTAAACAAGCCTCTAGTCTAGCTAAGCAATTAGATGATCCTGCTAATACCAACTATGGCCTGTTACTTAAAGGGATTGCTCATACTGCACGTAGCGAATTGAGGCAAGGTATCCAAATGATCATGGAAGCCGAATCCCAGTTCTCACAACGGCTGGTAGATACAAAAAATAATAGTGTTATTGCTCGGACAACTGCACTTAATATCTATTGGCAAATGGGTGAGTTAAATCAGATTGGTTCCCTAGCACCAGGATGGATTCAAGATGCTAAAGCCCGAGGGGATAAATTCTCTCTTGTTGAGTTAAATATGTTTCTTGGAATTTACGATGCTGCGAGAGGAGACTATATCAAAGGGCGTAAAACGATTGTGTCTGCAATTGAGTCTTGGCCATTGCAAGATTTTACTTTTCAGCACTGGGTCGCATCTAAAGCAATTACGCAAATTGATTTATTGTCTGGTCGGGAAGCTGAAGCTTGGCCGCGGTTACAACAAGAGATTAAGTTGGCTAAAAAAGCTGGTTTATTTGATTCTGTTTTTGTGCGCATCGACTTTATGTTCTTAAAGGGAAGGGTTGCATTGGCTTGTGCTGAGTCCGGCAGTAAATTAAGACCCTCGATGATAAAGGTTGCACAGAGAGAGTCTGATAGGCTCAGGAAGGAAAATAATCATGCAGCAAAAGGGCTGGGCTTTTGTCTTCTGGCTGCAGTCGCAAGGCTAAGGAATCAGCCAGAACAGGAAATCCTGGCCCTTAAAGAGTCATGTATCTATTTTGAACTGGCTCAGATGGAATTGTATTTATTAGCGATGAATAATTGTTTGGCAAAAATTAATCGTGAACAAAGCACTCTTAAAAAAATAAAAGATCGTTTTATTGATCTAGGTGTTAAAGATCCTGAACGATACCAAATAATTTACTACCCATATATGGCTTATTATGATGAAAAGAATATTTTTGAGTTCAATGATCGGGATTGCCTGATGGAATAATCATGTAGTTAGTTTTGAGATCTGTATTTACGATAAACATCGTAAATACAGATTTTTGCTAAAAAGGTTACTGATTAGAAGAAGACTTAGCTATACAAGAGTCTTCCTTTAACATCCACTTGGCCATCAGCCAGCCACTGGCGTAACAGATATAGCCTGAGAAGATAATATCACTCAGAAAGTGCCCGCCCTGAATTACTCGAATACCACCAACAAACAAGCCTAAAGCTATACCAAACGTCATCCAGCGGCGGCAACGGAATACCCAACCCAGTGCGATAAAGGCAAACCCCATGGCGGCATGGCCGCTCACAAATGAGCAGTTTTTCTGACACTGGTTACTCACTTCTAGTGGTGGCGTAAAGTTCAGTTGGCCGCCAAACTCTACTACGTCCCTTGGACGGGCTCGATCCCAGTTATCTTTAAAGCCGGTGTGTACAATGATGCCAGGGCCAATCAGGAGAAAGGCAAGCATAAAGTAAGATTTTCGCTTGTGGGTTCTACTCCATTCTGGTGCTTGTTTAAGTAGAGGGACTAGGCATAACGCGAGTAATAGGGGAATGATAACGTTGGGAAGTTCCTTGAAGAGCCAGTAGATAAACTGTACAAACAGATTGTCGTTGGCGGGGAAACTCACTGTGGTCGGGTCATAGAATAACCCTGTTATCATGATGTCCAGCTCGGGCCAGAGGGTGAACAGAAGCGCTGCGAATAGGAAACTTGTGGAAGCTATGCCAAATGGCCATTTTTTTATCATCGTAAGTTCCGTACATTTTTTTATTATTGGTAGAGGCTAAGTTCGTTTAGCCACACTGACGTTACCAAAACACGTAAAAATTTCAAATTTATGACTCATATTGAGCCCTTCTAATATCGGGTGAATATAGAATATTTGGTTATAGAGCTGCTTGGTCAAAGATTGTCGCAACGGAATATTAAGGAAAGATTAAGAGATCAGCGGTGGAAAAAATGTTAGAGGTTGAGAAGACGCATTTACTGCAGAAGTGTTGATAAATGCGTCAGCTCGATGTGTGAATAGGGGCGATTTACATACCATTTGCTCGAAGAATACGTTGCTCAATTCCCTGTTTCAGTACACCACTGTTTTTATACACCAATGTGAACCTGTCTTTGGCTCGGGTGATGCCGGTGTAGATCAGCTCTTTACTCAACACTGGTGAGTTATGCTCTGGTAGCACTAAAACGGTGTGATTAAACTCAGAGCCCTGAGATTTATGCACCGTCATGGCAAATACAGTTTCGACCGCTTGCAAACGGCTGGGTAGAATCCAGCGGATACGTTCTGAGCCATCGCCCATAGGGAAGGCGACTCGCAGCATAAACTTGAAAGAACCATCATTCTGCTTAACCGGTACCTGCAGAGTGATACCGATATCACCGTTCATCAGCTTTAGGCTGTAGTCATTGCTGGTAACCAGTACGGGGCGACCGGGATACCAGATCTGGCCTTCTCCTTTAAGCTTACGGCGTAAAATCTCGCGAATACGGATATTTAGCCCTTCGATACCCCATTCGCCACGACGCAATGCGGTGAGCAGTTGGAAGCGGGAGTATTGTTTAATCACGCTAGCCGCCCATTGATCTAATACGGCTTGTCGCTGGGTATCCTGCCCTAGTGCCAGAAGTGATGGTTGCTCCTGGTTACTTTGCAGGTTTGCGCTGAAATCTTGGCTATGGGGTTGATAAGATTGTGATAAGGGTGAGGTATTCACCATATCCAGATAGGGGCCGTAGCCATTTCGAATCAGCTGCTCAAAGCTTCTGTCTTGCTGATCCTGTATCACCCGTTGATCAATATCTGTTTGTCCTGACTTCAGCGTTTTAACCGCTTGTTGGCTTTGGCATTGGTTAACTGCATCGGCCAGTTGTTTAATACCACTGTCATTAGAGAAACGATAACTCTTGCGCAGCATTGCCACGGCCTGATCCAGCTTTTGGCCCTGAATATCCTCAAACTGATCACTGATCTGTTCGCCGGTAACTCGCTGCAACCATTGCAGCGTTTCGGGCTGATAGTGTCCAAGGTCGGCGCGTTCACACAGGCTACCCAAGACAGAGCCAGCTTCCACCGAAGCCAGCTGGTCTTTATCGCCCAGTAGGATTAGACGGGCTTTGGGCTTGAGTGCATCCATCAAGCGAGACATCATCTCAACGTCAATCATCGAGGCTTCATCCACTACCACAATATCTGCGGTTAAAGGATTGTGCTTATGATGGCGGAAGTGACGACTATCAGGTCGTGCGCCCAATAAACGGTGCAGTGTGGTCACTTCTGTTGGGATATGGGCTCTAACGGCTTCATCCATACCCAATTGATTACCGTCATTCAGGCCTTGCAGATCCAGACTGGCGATACGACCGCTGAGGGATTCATTCAGTCGGGCTGCGGCTTTACCGGTTGGTGCCGCGAGAGCGATCTGTAGACCTTGGCTGGATTGTTTCAGTGCGACAAACTGCAATAGGGCCAGTAGATTGATAACCGTGGTTGTTTTACCGGTACCTGGACCGCCGGTGATAATAGCAAAGGCACTCTTGGCCGCGAGAGCACAAGCCACTTTTTGCCAGTTGGTATCATTGGATATATCCGCGTTATCTTTTGGCTTGAACAGGTAGCTTAAGGCTTGCTGGCTATCTTGTTCTGGCAATGCGACGGGCAACGATAATAAACGTTCCAGATGGCTAAGAATCTCTTGCTCGTACTGCCAGTAACGGCGCAGATAGAGCAGAGGTTGGATAATTGTTTTAGCTGTTTTTGCTTTTTTACCTTTCGATGGAGCTGAAAGTTCTGATTTTAGGAACAGTACCAGAGGCGCTTGTGCCGAGTTGAGTTCCCCTTCCGTATCCACCAGTAGGTTGTTCTGCTGTAGCGTTACCTGCCACTGGGCAAGCGTCACCTGTTCCAGCAGTTGATCCGGTGTGAGTACCGCTTCGGCTAGTTCTGGCAGATCTTCTGGTGGCATAGAGAGCACAAAGTTTGGTCTTTGCAGACACTGGGCCAGATCCAGGCAGACGTGACCACGACCGGTTTGGTGGCTGGCCAGAGCGGCGGTCAGCAGTACCAAAGCATCCATCTCTTGAGCCTGATCCTGCAGGAAACGGGCACAGGCCAGATCCAAGGCTCTTAACCAACCTTTATTGACCCATTGCTGTAACAGCATCAGCATTACCTGTGGTTGCTGTAGAGCGGATTTGGCTGTAATCACTGGGACTTGAGCCTCTTCATTCAACCAGGGCATTTGCATGGATTGAGAAAACATTAGCACGCCTCCTGGCTGATACCGGCAAACAGTTGATCCAGTTGTTCGATTAAGATTTTTTCTGGTCGATCAGCAAATACGCCCTGGCTATCGCTATGGCTACCGCGTAGAAACAGATACAGGGCCCCGCCGACATGCTGATCGTAATCATAGTTCGGTAGTCGGGATTTTAGGTGGCGATGCAGCGCCAGAATATATAGCAGGTACTGCATGTCGTAACGTTTTTTCAGGATCGCTTCCAGCATACTGCTGTAGTGATAATCGCTGTTTTCCGGGCCGATATAGTTGGATTTCCAGTCGATCACGTAATAACGACCATCGTGTTGTACCACCAAATCGATAAAACCTTTCAACATGCCGTTGAGTTCATTGGCTAAGATCTCGGGCCGAGGTTGGCTGTTTAAACTGTACTGGCGCACCAGTTGATCCATGGCTTGAGTTTTAACGTGATGGGCTTCAAACCAAAATTCCATCTCAGCCTGATAGATTTCGAGGGCTGAGAGTTGTAATGGTGCGTGGCTCATCTCTGTTTGAGTGGTTTGCTGAGAGGTCTCGGTACGAGCACTGGCAAAAGCTTGCTCCAGATCCCAAGGCGTTGATAAGAAATCTTCCAACCAGAGATTGAGTGGATTAATCCACTGTTGCCAACCCCGCAGCTGACAGCGGCGACTGAGCATGTCCAAACGGTCCGCTTCATTGCTAATCGCTAGGTCAAAGCCTTCTTCTGCAGCCCATTCCAGCAGACCATGAAGGAAGGTACCGGCGTTAGCCCCTCGGGGGAACAGGTGCAGTTCACGCAGTAGCTGCTTGGATTCTGCATCCAGTACCGCGGCACTAAGTTGAATATCCCCCATCTGATCGGATTCTTCTTCTGCTGTGGCTTGCAGGGCCGTATCAGGCGCGTCCGGTAGAGTAGGGGCTTCTGTTTCACTCGGCTCAAACTCATTTAAGGTGTTGAGAGTAATTGAAGGATCTGTGCCATTGCTACCCGTCACTGCTCCGGTTTGTAAGCTTGAATAACTGGCGATCCACCAGGGATCTCTGGGCTGAACCTGGCTAATTTGCGCATGTCCCAGAGTCTGCTGATTGCTCTCTGCAAAACAGAAATCGTTTGCTTCAGGTAGCGTATCCAACTGAATATAAGATGACTTCTCGGTGAGTTCCGTCAAATTGAGTTGCAAGCCTTCAGCAGTAAACTCAGCACCACCATTCAATAGATAACCCAGCGCCCCTTTTTCCAGCTGTGGCTTTTTGCTATTACCTACTGCAAGCGGTGCAACACCTAACCAGGTAGCGTATTTAGCACGGGTTAAGGCTACGTATAATAAACGCAGATCTTCACTGAGGCGTTCGGCATCGGCTATTAGCCAGCTTTCCGGTGCGCCTTTTTTACCGGCCAGTTCCATAATGCGTTCGCCGTTATTTGGCTGATAGCTGAACAGATCACTGGAGGCTTCTTTCCAGCTGGCGATAAATGGCAGAAATACCAGTGGGTATTCCAAACCTTTGGATTTGTGGATGGTGACCACTTTCACCAAATCATCGTCACTTTCCAGGCGAAGGATAAACTCATCTGCGCTTTCGCCAATATGTTCGGCCAGGAAGCGAATCAGGGCAAAGTCACCTTCGATAGTGCTGGCACATTCCTGTAGCCATTCTGCCAGATGCAATACGTTGGTCAGACGGCGTTCACCACCGGATTGTGTCAACAGGCGGGCAGGAAGTTCAAAGTCGTGCAGCAAACGATGGCACATCGCTAGTACACCCTGTTGCCACCATAGGCGACGATACAGACTGAACTGTTCAACCTTGCTTTCCCACGCCAATTCATCATGGTTAAGCTGATCTAGCGCTTCAATGGGCAGATCCAGTGTACTGGTCGCCAGTGCATTTCTGAGCAGCGTATCCCGGTTAGGTTCGGCGCAGGCTTTTAACCAGATGAGCAGATCTTCCGCTTCCTGGGTGGCAAATACGGAATCCCGATCTGATAAATAAACACTGTTTACATTGCGGTTGGCTAGCGCGGTTTGAATGGCATCCGCTTCGGTTTTATTACGCACCAGAATAGCGATATTGCTGGGCTTAACCCCTTGGATAGGGTTTTCATGAGAGCCCGAGCTTTGTCTACTTGAAGCAGAACCAAAACCGGCTTGGTTTTGCTGACCCAGGTTGAGTAAACGCACAATCTCGCTGGCACTGCTTTCGGCCATAGCAACACGGTAGCTGGTGCTATTCACCTTTTCTAAGCCTTCTTCTGGTGGCAGATGCCATAGCTGCATGGCGGGGGCGGTCTGGCCCTGAATGATAAAGCTATCGACTTTACCCTGAGCATCCACTGCCTCAAACGGTAGATCATCTCCCTGAAAGCGGAAGGGGCCGTAGGCGTAGTGTGAGGCTTGCTCAAATAGGGTATTGGTCGCTTCGACTACACCCCGTGTCGAGCGGTAGTTTTTCTTGAGCGTATGATGACGGCCTTTGGTGGCTGATTTTGCCTGTAGATAGGTATAGATATCCGCACCCCGGAAAGCGTAAATCGCCTGCTTGGGATCGCCAATCAGAATCAGTCCGTTATCGGGATTGTTCTCTTCCAGTTTGTAGACAGTATTAAAAATTCGGTACTGAATGGGGTCGGTATCCTGAAACTCATCAATCAGGGCAACGGGAAATTGCTGGCGAATACTTGCTGCGAGAGCTTCACCCTGATCACCTTGCAGTGCTTGATCCAGCTGGCTGAGTAGATCATCAAAACCCATCTGTGCTTTGGCTTGCTGGCGCTGATTAAAGGTGCTTTGACACCATAGCGCAGCGTGGACTAACAGCTCTTGTTTTAAGCTGCTGCCGTCGGCTTCTTCGCTCAGTGCATCCTGCCATTGTTTAAGTGCAGCAAATACCGGAAAATCTGGCTCGGGTTGATCCTTACCTTTTTTATAGGCAAAGCGACCGCTGGCAAAGTTACCCAGTTTAGATGGCGCTTTTTGACCCTGTGACCAGTCCGCGATCTCCGCTAAAAAGGCGTTAAATTTATCCGGTTTGCTGGAGTTATGTTTGGTGCCGTTTAAGCTGGGTTGCAGCTCAGTCAGGGCCTGCTCAATACCTGCTTTATCTTTTAACCATAAGTTTCTGGCGTTGTTTTCCAGCTCAATCAGCTGGTTTTGATGGGTGAGTTCCTGTAATAGCCTGTCGGTAACATTGAACTCACCATTAAGCTCATGACCCTGATAGTAAATCCGGCCCGAACTGATCTTTAATAAGGGGAGTAAAGCGTGTTTAAGCGCATCAGGGCTCGGAAAGTTCTGTAATACCAGTAGGGCTGCTTCAGGCCTTAAAGAATAAAAATGACTGCGCCAATAATCTTGTACCACCTGTTCCAGTAGCTCTGATTGATCAGTTACCAGTTCCTGATCAAACAGGCTGCCACTATGAAAAGCGTGTTCATGCAACATGCGGTGACACCAACCGTGGATGGTGGAGATAGAAGACTCATCCATCCATTCCGCTGCTTGAATCAGCTGGCGGGTGCACTGGCTGTATTGTTCAGGTTCGATATCCTGCCGTAGATGAACCAGAGGATTACCGCTGTCGTGATCTTTGAGATCATCAAATTCACTTTCATTGAGTGCAAAGATATCCGCCGCCTCAACCAGCTTAGCACGGATACGATCTCTCAGTTCCTGTGTCGCAGCATCGGTAAAGGTTACTACCAGAATCTCGGGTGGCATCAATGGCCGTTGATAGCCATTTTCGCCGCCATGGCCCAGCACCAGTCGAGTATATAAGTGAGCCAGGGTAAAGGTTTTACCGGTACCTGCACTGGCTTCAATCAGCTGACTGCCTTTTAGGGGAAAGCGAATCAAATCCAGCTGCTGGCTCATAGGTTATCCTCTGGGTCGTTAATGCGAATATCGTGGCCTATTAAGGGGCCGTAAACCGTGTCGGCCAGATTCTCAATCTGAGCGTGTTGTAGCGCCAGGAAATCTGGCCAGAAGCGAGCAAAGGCGCTGTGGCTATTGATCTCGCCTTCGCGCATAAAACCACCTTCGTAGACTTCCTGAGGCTTGGTACCTTCAAACAGAGTGGCAATGGCGGTTTTACACGGTAATGGCAGTGGCTGATTTAGGCCTACTGTCAGCTGAGCCATAATACGTTTTAGCTGTAGTGCCGCTTGTTCGCCGTTCATGGGTTGTAGGCTCAGATCACCGGTTACTGAGATAATACGGGTTTCTGTTGGTGCTGCTAATTGAGCCGCCAGATGCTGAACCCAGTAACGCAACAGGACGTGCCAGCGGAAACGAGTTTTAGCATCGGGCAGGGTGCTGGTTTCCATCAATAACTGTACCCGGCTACCGTTTTCTCTGAGTAACAGGCCGCTGACCTGATCATTCAAAGTGATTGATTCACTTGCAGCTTTTTTCTCATCACCAGTATTTGTGTTCACATCTGTATTTGTTGGATTGTTTTCACAGGCATTTGCTGAGTCATTTAATGGGCTTTGGCCATTGTTGAATTCAACGCTATCGATACCGCTAAGAGCCGCAAGCTCATCTGATTGAACCGTTAGGTGTACATTTTCTACTGCATCCAGCTGTAATAACGGCAAACGGACTTGCTGATAGCTCTGTAAAGCTGGCAGAAGCTCATTAAACAGATGCTTTTTAACCACTTCGGCAAACGGCCCCATAGGCAGCTGGCCGCTACGTTCTGCTTTGATAAACAACTGCTGTAGTAGATGATCGCAGTTCTGCCTTGGTGCTTGATACAGTTGTTGAGTGAGTTCACTGATCATCTGATTGGTGAGCTGCCATTGTTCCAGTACATTAAAACCAAAACGTTCTTCATCGGCTGAGGTCAGGTCTTCGGCAAAGAAATTTACTTTGAGTCTGTACTGATAGAAGAACTTCACTGGATTTTTCAGGAAATCACTCAGCTGTTTTAGATTAAGTTCACCTTCCGGTAATACAAAGGGCAGTGCTTCAGTCTGAACCTGATGGGACAAATCTTGTTGAGCGGATGCTTGCGGGTTATGCATCTGTCGCCATTCACTGGCATAGGTGAATAAGCGTGAGTCTCGATTATCCGCAAAATAGCTTTTACTAAACGGCTGCAATGGGTGCTCTGTCGTCAGGGCATCCAATAGGCGCTCACCGCTTTCACGACGTTCATTTAAACGTTCAGGTTTTGCTTCTCCTGCCAGGTGCCAACCTGCAGCAATATGATCTCTTAATTGACCGACTAAAACAGAAGGCGGGCGTTCGGTATTATCGCGAATACTGCGACCCACCCAGCTGATATAAAGTTTTTCCCGTGCGGAGAGCATCGCTTCCAGGAATAGGTAGCGGTCATCTTCCCGGCGGGAACGGTCACCGGGGCGGTAGTCGCTGGCCATCAGATCAAAGTCAGTAGGTTTGCGATTTCTCGGGTAATCACCGTCGTTCATACCCAGTAGATAGACTTGTTTAAACGGAATAGCACGCATCGGCATCAGGGTGGCAAAGTTGACCGAGCCGCCGAGGAACTTCTGTGTCAGCGAAGGTTGATCGATACCGGTTAACAGGGATTCCCGTACTGCAAATAATGGCAGAGTTTGCTCCAGTGCAGCCAGTTCACAGGCCGCCAGCCAGTTCTCCAGTGCCAGGGTAAGGTTGGTCAGTAGAGTCGTATCCTGGGCGTTACTGGCCTGGAAGAAATCCGCAATCATCTGCTGAATCAGCTGTGCCCAGATCTTAGGCGAGTGATCTTCGCTTAACAGGCGGTTGTAGTGGTCCAATAGCTGAATCAGTTGGGCCAGAGGACCGATCAGAGCTGCTTCCAAACCGCCAATTTCGGAGTAAGGCTCAATCTCATGCCACTCGGTGGTGCCATTCATATAACCCAGCAACATACGCTTCAGGCCAAAGTACCAGCTGTTTTGGGTTAGATCCTCAGGGATACCAAACGGTGCTCTGTGCTGATGATCTAATCCCCAGCGAATGTTTGCTCCTTCGATCCACTGTTTTAGTTTTGGCAGATCATCCTGGCTGATGCCTAAACGGTTCGCCAGCGCAGGCACTTCCAGTAGGGTTAAAACATCGCTGACGTTGATGCGGGAGTCTGGCAGACGAAACAAAGTCTCTAGCCCCACCATCATAGGATTACTATGGCGTTGGCCCTGATCCGAAATAGCAAATGGGATAAAGCGGTTCTTATCATCCGGTGAGATACGGCCAAACACCGCCTGAATATGGGGTGCGTAGCGATTGATATCAGGCACCATTACCAGAATATCTCTGGGTTTGAGTTTCTGAGCACTATTCTCCTGACTGAGAGCGCTGTCTAAACTATCATCCCAATCGCCATTGGCTTGGTTAAACTCCGCCAGCAATTGATCATAAAGAATCTCCACCTCCCGCAGAGGGCTGTGGGCGATATGAAATACCAGGCTTTTGTCTTGATCTGGCTGTAACTGACAATCCAGAGTGCGACGTTCACCAATCGGGCGCAGCTCGAAGATATCGTCCTGAATCTGTTGTAGCAGCCCCGCTTGTGTTTGATCAGTTGTTGATTCAACAGGAGATTCAAACAGATCAATCTTTAGATTGGCCTGGCTGAAGTGAGATTCGTATTGACCGCGTTCATCTCTTTCATCAAGTAAGCGAATATAATCACGGCCCTGTTTACCCCACGCGGCTAATAGAGGATGCCCATATAAGTGCATATCCTCTTCAGAGGTACCTTGTGGCAATTGTTTTGCTTGGGCTCGTTTATAACTTTGACGAAACAGTTCTTTGCCTTCTATTAAATCCCCCCAGAAGTGTTGGCTAGGGTTATGTACACAAAGAACTACTTGGGTGAGATGTGAGATAGCTTCTAGCGCCTCAAGTATTTGTTGAGGCAAAGAAGAGATGCCAAAAACAATGACTCGTCTCGGTAGTTGTTTCGGTCTTTGATCAAACGTTAGCTGTCTAGCCTTTATTATAAAAAGCTGATGGATATCAGAGCGGCTTAATAGTTCTTTATTAATTAAAGGCCTATTAAGACTATTATCCGATAGTTCATCCTGTGGTGAGGTTAAACTTTGAGCTTCCCAGTGCTCAATTTGTTGCTCTATGTCCAGAATCAATTGGCGCCACAGTGCGGGTTGCCATTCCTGACCTTGAGGGATCTTGCGGATGAGATCTCGTAGGCCGTCAGGTAATTCGTCACGATTCTCTGACCAGGCCGACAGCCAGTCAGAGCGATAGACTTGGTATTGGTCAAACAGATCTGACAATTGAGCAGATAGTTGATAAAGACGTCTTTGGTCTTGATTGTCTGCCATAAATTGACGCAGAGGTTGATAAAGTTCGTATTGTGCGTCCGTTTCAGATTGCTGATTGATCAGATGAAGAATACGCATCAAACGCCAAGTTAATGGCGCTTTATCAAAAGGAGATGCTGCAGGCAGGTTTTCTAAAATTGCTTGGTAACAGCGCCACAAAAAACGTGCTGGCAGGGTGACATCCAGTGCCGCGGAAATTCCTATGCCTGAATCTATTCTATCGCCGTGTTTATCTGGGTCTTTGGCCAGAGCCAGTTTTAACCATTGGGCTATACCATTGCTCTGAACAAGAATTGTCTCATTCTCTAAAGGGGATAGAGGTGTCTGGTTGCACCAATCTACAATCAATTGACGCAGTTGTTCTAGCTGATTTCCCTGAATCACCATAAATCCGGGTTGAATAGTGGACGAAAAATTCTGATTTTTAGTGATATCAGGCATAAAGTTTTTCCTGCTCTGGCCGATATATGGTAAGCCCCTGTTTCACAAGCAATTCTATCGGATTGTTGTGTCAGTTTCCTGTAGAAAAAAACTCTCGCAATGGAAAAAATATGCAGAAAGAGTATTTACTCATTTAATTAATTTTGGCCTATCATTTACCTGCTTATTTGTCTATATCTCTCCTATAAGTGATCCGAAGTGTAACAATATGTAAAAACTGATACTGTTATTTTTGAAAATATCAGGATTTACTAGGGTTTTTACCAGTATAATATTTCTGTTTCGACTACTAATATAAATGGAATTAATTTAAACCCATTAAGAGACAGAAAAGGACTGACTATCATGGCCGATACTTCTTTGCGTTACCTTATTCTGCTGGGGTTGTTGCCAAAACAGCGTCCTGGTATTGGGACCTATGAAATTCAACAGCAACTAAAGAAAAAAGGTTATGAAGTAACTCAGCGTACTATTCAGAGGGATTTAGAAAAGCTGAGTACTGATTTCCCAATTAAGGCCGATCCTAAAGGGAATAAAAATCTATGGCGCTTTGCAGATAATGCGAAACCTGTAGTATTACCAAATATCGATTTACAAAGTGCGATTACTCTTAAGCTGGCTCAAGGTGAGTTGGGGAATGATATTCCGCACAGTGTGCACAGCTTCCTACAGCCTTATTTCCCATTAGCAGATAAGGTGCTAAAGCGTGATAAAGGTAAGGGCACTTGGGCAGACAAGGTTACTGTACTCTCCAGTGGATTCTCTTTACCTAAACCCGTTGCAAAACCTTCAATTGCAGAAGAGTTAACTCAGGCGGCAATGGATGAATTGCAGTGCGAGATTCGTTATCAATCAGATATGAATCAATCCAGCAAGAAGTTGCTAGTACATCCTTTGGGTATTGTTGTTAAAGAGCCAGTAACCTATTTGGTCGCTTTGGTTGACGGTCAGAGTGAAGTGAGCCAGTTGCCTATTCACCGTATTACCTCTGTCAAAGTTCAGGCTCGTGTTGTTGAAGAACCAGAAGGCTTTTCGCTACAGGCTTATGTTCAGCAAGGGCATTTTGGTGTCGTTGCGGATAAGGAAACAATCAGCCTGCATTTAAAAGCAAGTAGTACTATCAGTAAAATTTTACGTGATAGCCCGCTAAGTACAGATCAAGTGATCAGTGCTGATGATGACTATACCTGTGAAATCCAGGCTACTGTAGATAACAGCGAAGAGCTGAAGCGCTGGTTAATCGGTTGGGGAGATGAGGTTGAGGTGCTGGCACCACAGTCTTTACGTCAGGCGATTACTGAAACAACCCGTAATCTTATGGCTCGTTACCTGGCTGAAAGTGATCTGCCTGAATTGGCATAATCGGCATAAATAGTAGTGAGTTGCTTAAAAGATTAAGCAAAATGAGCGGCCTTCTCTGTTTCAGGGAAGGCCGTTTTTGTTAGTTAAAAACAATTCCGGCAGTGCTATTTGTTTTTCATTTTCTGTTCTTCAAGGTTGATGTGAGCTAAATACTAAAGCGAGCAATTAGGCCTTCCAGTTCCTGTGCTTTTTGATAAATTGCCTGAGTATGTTGACCAATCTCTTGGTTAGAGGCGTGGTTGTTATTGATCTCTCCGGCAATACCGTCCATATTTTGCGCCATCTGACCTGTGGTCAAAGCCACCTCCTGAATCGCCAGCTCGATGGTTTTTGTTTGCTCAGCTGCATCAGCCGTTTGTTGTTCTATATGACGAATCGCTTGTTCCGCCTGTTCCCCCAGTGCGCGGCCCTGTTCAACCTGAGCCTGGTTATCCGTCATAACTTTAATTACGGTCTTGGTGCCTTGCTGAATCAGATCAATCTTTTCCGTGATGCTCCCCGTCGCTTGTACTGTTTGCTCCGCCAGAGCACGTACTTCATCGGCCACCACTGCAAAACCACGACCCGCTTCGCCGGCACGGGCTGCCTCAATCGCTGCATTTAGAGCCAATAGATTGGTTTGTTCTGCGACACCTTCGATCAATTCGATCACACTATCGATCTCGCCAGAAGCCCGCCCAAGTTGTTCAACAGATTGGCTGGAGCTGGCAACGGCTTGTGCCACATTTTTCAGAGACTCCAGAGCTTGTGATATTACCATCGCACCCTGTTTGGCAGTTTGGGATGCTGTATCTGTGGCTGAACTCACTTGTTGGGTGCTTTGGGCGACCTGTTCTGCGGTAACACTGATCTGCTCGGTTGCGGTAACCATGGAGCTGCTTTGATCACTGATGCGTTCACTGCTGAACTGAATATTCTGCTGAGCCTGGCCCATCTGGTTCGACATGGTTTTCAGATTAGCGACACTCTCCTGAATATGTTGTATCAGTTGTTTGATATTGTCCGCCATATGATTAGTGGCTTGTGCCAGTTGATAAAATTCATCTTGGCTATTGCCGTTAAGAGGTAGGCGCTGGCTGAGATTACCCTGAGCGATCTGGTTCAGCACGGCAAGAGTCTGTTTCATATTGCGGGCAATAGAGATTGATACCGAGGCGACAATAGCACTGGCTATCACTGCTAATAGGATACTACCCATCGTAATGGCTTGTTTGGCACTGCCTTGCGCTTGTGCCACATAGGCCTTTGCCTGTTGGGCCAGTTGTAGATTGAGTATTTCATTGGCGTGCTCAATCAGTTGAGCCAGTTGCTCCCGGTGCTGATTAAGTGCCTGATTGACTCCGGCTTGTTCAAGTTTCAGATTGAGCACGATCTGCAGACTTTGCTCGTATCGGGCCAGATCATCGCTAAAGAAATCCTCAAAGCTCAGCTCTCGCATCCGCTCTCTGAGTTGTATCAGCAAGCTGAGTAACTTGTCCTGATGAGTTTGGTCTGGATAGATTAGAAACTCTTTTTCAGCAGTTTGAATCTCTTTAAAGCGACTGGCAAAACCATTCATAATCGCCAGCTTTTCCGTTAAATGAGCTGCACTGGCATTTAGCTGTTGCAGAGCACCACTACGATCTGAGCCTATAGCTGTAGCAAGCTCCAGTGCTTTAGCCAGCAGCTCCAGGTAAGCGGGTAGGGGTTGCTGAATCTGCTGTAGGAGTTGTTTGGCTTGAGCATTATCCTGTTGGGAGAGTACCTCAGCTAGGGTCACCTGCTGTTGGTTTTTCAAATTTTCTAATGCTGCTTTTGCCTGCTGCTGGCTTTCGCTGGAAGCTTGTTCACGCAATTTTTCTAGACTCAGTAGCTTGATATGGAGTTGGTTGACGCTATTAGCGGCATCATTGATAGAGCTCTGCTGATGGGAGGCCAAGCTCAGATTATGGAGTTGGTTGATACTATATAGCCCCATAAGGCTAAAACCGATAATGCATACCAGCACTATCATGATCAGCTTGTGCTTGAGGGAGAAATGGAAGGTCATGTTTGGCTCCGGTTTTTTTAATTATGTTTTGCCTGCAGTGACCCGAAGCCACTTGAAAATGGCTGACTGCTGATAAGCGCTGTTAATTTGGGATGACTGAAAAACAGTGGTATCAGCGTCTGGTATTTATCCTGAGTCTGTTTGTAACGACTGGACAAATATTTTGGGGTTGCAAGAGGGCTAACTGTAAGACCTTTGTCTGAAGGGAAAATCTGTTTCTACCAATGTTTACTTGGACGAAAGCAGAACTTTATTCTCTGATTGCATGCAAAATGCCGACTTGAGGGAGTATCTGCGGGATTAGCGAGAATAATAATTGGCTGAGAAGATCGTTGCATAAATTATCATAGGGTTAAATTATCAAGCAGCCGAGTCTCTGGCTATATCCCTATAGAGGTATACACTGGAGGCAATCCATCAGCCTGTAGCATGAATAGGGAGTCATTATGGCGCAGTCGGTATATGAATTTTCAGTGAAGGATATTAGTGGGGAAGAGTTAGCGTTGCAGACATTTGCAGGGCAGGTGTTGTTAATTGTTAATACCGCGAGTGAATGTGGTTTTACCAAACAGTACTCGGAGCTTGAGTCACTGTATAAACAGTATAAGGATCAAGGGCTGGTAGTCTTGGGTTGTCCCTGTAACCAGTTTGGCGGTCAAGAACCGGGCAGCGATGCGGATATTGTTGAGTTTTGCCAATTGAATTTTGGTGTGACTTTTCCTCTGTCGCAAAAGTTAGAGGTGAATGGTGCTCAAGCTCATCCTCTATTCCAATATTTAAAACATCAGGCTCCAGGATTGCTGGGCTCGGAAAAAATTAAGTGGAATTTCACTAAGTTTCTGGTGAATCGTCAGGGACAGGTGGTTGAGCGTTATGCAACAGTGACTAAACCTGAAAAACTTTCCCGGCAGATTGAGACTCTATTGGCTCAATAATTCTCAAATATAGAGATACTACAGGTGTATAAATACTAGGGATGTAAAAGGGAGTAACTCTAAGTGCTAGCTTTACTCCTCTAGTGGTGAGATAGGTCTCATCTTGATGGGATGGGACATCACTATTGAGGTGCGGGTTTCACCATAGTGATTTATAGCGCCGACAAAGCTTTCCAGATGTTGAATATCCCGGGTGAGTACTCGAATCAGATAGGAGTCTTGCCCGGTAACATGTAGGCACTCCAATACTTCTGGCATCTTCTCTAGATCTTCAATCAGATGCTTTTTATCGGGTTTTAATGTGGTCATACCAATAATAGCCATAATACCGTAGCTCAATGCATCCGCTTCAACAATCGCCCTATAACCGGAGATAATCCCCGCCTCTTCCAGTCGTTTCAGGCGCTCAGAAACCGCTGGCAGTGATAAGCCAACTTCTGCAGCGAGAGATTTTAACGACATACGTCCATCTTGTTGAACAGCAGTCAGAATTTTCCAGGAAAGATGATCAACTTTCATAAAATAAACCAAAATTCGAAATAGCTTAAAAGATAAAGGTATCTTAGGTTTTATTCCGTAACTTATCCATTCAGTCTTTCACGTCTATTTGTCACACTATTTGCCATATTTGGCAGCAAAGTAAAAGCATCCAGAGAGAGGCTATCTTATCTGGTATTTCAATTCGCAGAATATCCACATGTTTTTGTGGTGCCTATTTGCTTATGCATTGCATTCAATCAGCCCTGCTCGG
Organism: uncultured Oleiphilus sp.; assembly: GCA_964342385.1. Taxonomy (GTDB): domain Bacteria; phylum Pseudomonadota; class Gammaproteobacteria; order Pseudomonadales; family Halomonadaceae; genus Oceanospirillum. The sequence goes on from CAYFGP010000003.1 coordinate 142,205, forward strand.
TGTGACGTTAAAGGTCCGCAGCAGACACTGGAAATGACAGATCAACGTTAAATAAAGGTAAGTGGATCATGTTCAGTATAGAGCTTTTTCTTTTTTTTAAAGCGGCCTTGGTTGGCTTATCAATCGCGGCTCCTGTGGGGCCAATAGGTTTACTGTGTATTCAGCGCACCCTGGTTTCAGGTCCTGGTGTAGGTTTTATCAGCGGATTAGGGGCGGCGAGTGCCGATGCGATATACGGTGCAATCGGTGCGTTTGGTTTAACTGCAGTGACGCAGTTGTTTATCGAAGCGACAACACCGCTAACTCTATTTGGTGCAGCTTTTCTGGCCTGGTTAGGTATCAAAATGATCTCCAGCCAGCCGATTACCAGTATGGAAGATAGGGTAAGCGATTGTTCTGATAAAAGTAGTGAGAATGGCGATGATAGTTCGAGTGCAGGTGATAGTGGAGTATCGATAGGGAGTTCAGCACAGGTAAAAATTTTAGTTTCAGGTGTTAAGGCTTTTGCTTCTATGTTTGCTCTTACTTTATCTAGCCCTGTCACTATCTTGTCGTTTGTTGCGGTATTTGCAGCCATTAGTGGTTCAGCAGAGCTGACAGGGCAAAGCCATAGCACTGCAGTTGTCATGGTGCTGGGTGTTTTTATCGGCTCGGCCTGTTGGTGGTTGATGCTGGCGGCAGGAGTTTCTCGCATCCGCCATAAGTTAGATGGTCAAAAGCTACTCTGGATCAGCCGAGTGGCGGGAGGGGTTTTACTTAGTGTCGCGGTCTATCAGTTAAGCTCTCTGGTCCATCACTTGTTTTGATCTATTTGCGGCTTAACCCGATCAGATCACACTTAACCTGAGCAGTCCGCACTGCACCTGATTAAGGCAATACCTAATATGGATTTTATTTCTGGAATCAGCTTAGTAGGCTGTAGATTGTTTCGATACACGATAGCTTTTCATGACATCGCTATTAGGCTGATAGGCTTGTCGTAACGCTTGTAAACGACCCGCTTGGTTCAGGGTGTTATAGGCTGTTTGCAACGCGGTGACAACTTCCAGGTCTGTGTTTTTACCGGTCACCAACCAAAGCTGCTTGGATAATTCATCCACTCTGATCACAGGGATGTAATCCTCAGGGTTTTCGCCCATCTCTTCCAGTCGATAGAAAAAACTGTTTGAGACTTGAGGGGCCAGATCGATACGTCCCATTTTGAGCATCTTGATGGTTTGACGGTTGTAGGAAACCGTATCGGGTTGAAAACCTTTCTGAGAAAAGAAATATTCGAAGTTACTGCCAGATTGGCAGCCCAAGCGGTATTGGTTTAACTCTTCCAAAGAAGAGGCGGTAATATCAGGGCCTGATTTGTGTCGATAAAGAATAACCTCATAAGGCGATACTTGACCAAGCCAGTGAAACTTCTCCTCACGGGTTGGGATTCTGGCGATAGAAAATAATAGTATATTTGCTTCTTTTTCTGTTTTAGCTAAGGCCCGTTTCCAAGGGGTAAAGTGAATATCGTCAACCGCTATAGGATGATATTTATTGGCCTCTTGGATGATCTCTTGCACAAACTCAACCACGTAGCCCTTTGCTTGATTGTTCATCTGAATCTGCAGTGGAGGTACTTCTTCTGTAACCAAAAGTAGGCGTGTTGGTTGCGTGACTGGATCATCTTGACTGGCTAATTGAGGGTGGCCGGCTTTTTTCGGTTGCTGGATTGTGATGAGCTGTGACTGGGAGGTATTGTCAGCGTAGCTTATGGATGCGATTAATCCTAAGAGCATCATGCCGATTACCCAGAGCACAATCAGACTTTTTTGCTTAATCTGACAAGGCCAGGCCTTGAAGGATTTAGCTATTATCAAAGCTGCTTTTAAAGATACAGAAGTGGATGATTCAGTATGTGGAAGTCTATAAGAAAGAAAATGACGGATCATCCTTGATATCTCTCGGTTACTCAGGGGATAGGTCAAACAAGGCTCCAGAGTGTAACAGGAATATGACATTTGTGCGGTGTTGCTATTAAAAAGTACAGCTATAACACCTTGTTTTATGTGTTTATTTACTGGTTAAAAGGCATCACGTAATCAATGACCTTAGAGAGTGATTGAGATAAAGTTAATACTCTAAATCATTTCAAGGAATGAAAAAACGATGCAAAAAATAGATCTTCAATTGATTGCTGCAGAGATTAAATCGGCACAGGATGAGGGTATTCAGCTTGAGCCTATTACTGCACGCTATCCCGACTTTGATATTGCCGACGCCTACCAGGTGGCAAATCTGATCCATCAACAGCGCCTTGAACAGGGTTGGAAGCCCGTTGGTCGAAAAATTGGCTTTACCAATGCCAATATGTGGTCTGTATATGGTGTACGTGAACCTGTCTGGGCTTACATGTATGAGCATACGGTGAGCTGGTTGGACGAGCCATCAGAGCAAAAAGTACAAGCTTCGGCAAAAGAGGTACAAGCCTCAGTGCCGGAGGGACAAAGAGCAGAACAAGAACAGGCAGAATGCTCTCTGGGGACCCTCTGCGAACCAAAAATTGAGCCGGAAATTGTGATCCGCTTTGCTTCTGCGCCACCACTTGATGCAGACCCAACACAGTTACTCGCCTGTATTGATTGGATAGCGTTTGGCTTTGAGATGGTGCAGTCCCATTTCCCAGGTTGGAAATTTCAGGCTGCAGATACCATTACTGATCGAGCCCTGCATGCATCTCTGTTTATTGGCCGGCCGAGTACAGTCAGCCAGCTTGGTGAAAGTGCTATCAAAGATCTTGAACAGTTTGAAATTGCCTTATCTTGTGGCACTGAATTACGTGAGACAGGCTCCGGTCAGAATGTTTTAGGTAATCCCCTACAGGCAATATTGCATCTGATATCGGTTGTTCATAACCAAAGTGATGCAGCGCCGATTCAGGCCGGAGAAATCATTACGACAGGTACGTTGACGGCCGCTTTCGATGTCGAAGCCGGTCAAATATGGAACGCCAGATTGAAGGGAATTGCATTGCAGGATATGGATATTCTGTTTAAGGCCTAGATAGATCCAGTATGTAAAGCTGATATGTGAGGGGGAAAGGGGCAAGAGCGCTGATATTGGAATAGCTGATATTGGAATAATAGCAGCGCTCTGACGATTAGCCTGTATAAGCACCACTGGAATAATGTAGCTCATAGCTATGGCTATAAATTTCCAGAATATTACCAAACGGATCTTCCATATAGATCATGCGGTAAGGCTTTTCACCTGGATAGTAGTAGCGCGGTTTTGGCATACGCTTTTTACCGCCCGCTGCGACAATCTTCTCTGCCAATTCTTCTACATTAGGATCTTGCACACAGAAGTGGAAGATACCTGTTTTCCAATATTCGAAGTTATCTTCCGGGTTTTCCTGATTTTTAAACTCAAACAGCTCAACACCGATACGATCACCGGTAGATAGATGGGCTATGCGGAAGCGCTCCCAACCGGCACCAAACACATCGGTACACATCTCACCGATCGCTGAATGATCTTCAACCACCTCTGTTGGCGGCATAATCAGATACCAACCTAAAACTTCGGTATAGAACTTAACCGCGGCTTCCAGATCGGGTACCGAAATTCCAATATGGGAAAAGGTTCTTGGGTAGGGTGCTGGTTTTGATGCTAGTGCTGGAATAGATGTCGACATATTGATCTCCTGAAAGACTTATTGGCTGCCTGCAAGAGTAGAGATCTCTATTTGTGTTTAAAAATTATCATTTGAAATCAATTTAATAATTTTTTGTTATGATTATCTTAAGGTTTAAGCTCTGGCAAATAATAGAAGGTTTTAAAATGCTCAATCCCGCGTGGTTAAACACATTCAAAACCCTGGTGGATACTGGACACTTTACCAAGACAGCAGAGCGACTGTTTATGACTCAACCCGGTGTCAGTCAGCATATTAAAAAGCTGGAGCAGGCTTGTGGTCATGCGTTATTGCAGCGGGAGAAAAAGAGCTTTGAGCTGACCGAACAGGGGCGGCAGGTCTATCAATATGCTGTTCAGTTAGTGCAAAACGAAGCGATGTTATTGCAGCAATTAGCGTTTGATCATCCTTTTGAGGGCCACTGCCGATTATCCTGTTCCGGCTCTTTGGCACTGCTGTTATATCCCAAGCTACTGGATTTACAGCAGCAACATCCTAAATTGATTATTGAGCTGGAAGCCGCACCTAATCAAAAGATCTTGGCTGATGTGCAATCGGGTGAGGTGGATCTGGGCATCGTGACTCAATTGCCTAATTCCGGCTTGTTGAGTGTCGAAGAGCTTGGATTTGAATCATTAAGTCTGGTTCTGCCGAAATCATTTGTTAATAGGGACAAGACTTTGCCTGCTGAATCCTCCGCAGACATAACGCTCTCCAAGCTTAAAAAGCTAGGGCTTATTTCTCATCCCGATGCCAAGCATTATCTGGCGCTTTATATGGCTCAAAGTGGTGAACCCATGTTTGATAACCTATCTGTCGATGAATTTCCAATCTCAGGATACGTTAATCAGCTGAGCCAAATTCTACTTCCGGTATCTAAAGGGCTAGGTTTTACAGTTCTGCCACAAAGTGCTGTAGCAAGCTTTGCTTTTAAGGATCAATTAGAGAGCTTTCAAGCGCAAAAAATGGTGCAGGAAACTCTGTATTTAGTGACTAACCCGGATATTTCATAAAAGAAGGCAAGTTCCGCCCAAATCATTGATATG
>CAYFGP010000004.1:0-120221 GCA_964342385.1 uncultured Oleiphilus sp.
TCTACACCAAGCGTAAAACCATCACTCAACGCTGGCCGTCCAGCGGTGTACGTGAGGGTGTTAGTTTCTCCTTCCCTAGTTAATAGAGAGTGAGTTAAAGAACCCTGCAAGGTCGTACCGATAATGCTATCGGTTGCTTGGAAACGACCTGTTATAGCTTTGCCATTTTTGCGGTGTTTCTGGATGAGGGCACCGCCTTTTTGGTTTAGCGGCTTTTATTAGGATTAATAGGGCATGGGGTTTTAAAACCGGAAACGCATCCGTGACGTGTTAAACAGATACTGAAAATGTAGAGGTACGACATGAACAGTGTGTTAAAAGCAGCGGCCCGGCAGAGAGAACAGCCACGGGAAAAAGGCTCATCGATTACCCGGGTGTTGGAGATTATTGAAGCGGTGGCCAAAGCCGAGAGGCCGATGTCCCCCGCAGATCTGGCCTATCATCTGGATATCCCCAAACCCAGTATTCACCGCCTGATCAATCAGTTGCAGGGTGATGGTTATCTCCAGACCAATATGCGCGGCCTGCTGGTGCCGGGTGATCGTATGCACAATATCGCTTTGGGCGTGCTCTACAGCGGTCGCTTTAAAGCGCTCAGACAGGCGATTTTGACTCGATTGGTGGAAGAGACCGGTGAGACCTGCGGTATCGCCATTCCTAATGGTATCGAGATGATCTACTACGACCGGGTACAGTCGGAGCGTAAATTACAGATGCATCTACCGGTGGGCAGTCATACGCCGATCTGGTGTACCTCCAGCGGCAAACTCTATCTCAGTTCACTGCCTAAAGAGCGGCGTCAGCGCATCATAAAACAGTTGCCTTTGACGCGTTATGCTCGTAATACTTTCGTCGATGCCGACCAGCTGGAACAGGAATTAGAAGAGATCCAGCAGAGTGAGCTGGGGACGGATAATGAAGAGTTTGTGGATGGTATGGCCGCTTGTGCTGTCCCGGTCAAAGACGACAAGGGACGACTGTTCGCTTGCCTGTTTGTCCATGCGCCTTTAATTCGCAAAAGCCTGGATGATCTGTTGCAGTTTGAGCCGCTGTTAAGAACAGCAGCAGAAGAGCTGGCCCAGCTGATTAGCGATACAGACAATAGCGATCAGTGACACTGGAAATAGTGATCAGTAATGGGGAATAGCATGCTCTGCTCAATAAAAAATGCATCACATAAAACGTATAAACAAATTAAAAACACACAAAAAATAAAGTGCCAACCATAAGCTAAGTTGTTGCTGAGGCTCGATAATAATGAAAAAAAGATTGCCGCCGTTAAATTGGTTACGCTCCTTTGAAGCGTCCGCCCGTTTATTAAATTTTACCCAGGCTGCCAATGAATTGCATATGACTCAGGCGGCGATCAGCCAGCAGGTTAAAGGCCTGGAATCTCAGTTGGGTACGGCTTTGTTTCGCCGTCTACCGAGAGGGTTGGAGCTGACGGAAGCGGGTCAGGCTTATCTACCTGCGGTTCATGAAGCGGTGGAGCGTCTATCTGCGGCTACCGATGAGATCTTTGGTCAGGGGCGCACCGAGCTACTGACCATTCGCGCTAATCTGGTATTTTTCACCCGCTGGTTATCACCTCGTCTGCATAAGTTTCGTCAGTTACACCCGGAGATCGGTTTAAAGTTCACCAGTAATATTTGGATGGAAGAGCAGAAACACGATGCGGATTTTGAGATCCGCTACGGTCACGGTATTTGGCCAGGATTAAAAACAGATCGCCTGACCTGGGATGAACTCTTCCCTGTCTGTAGCCCTGATCTATTAAAAGCAGGCCCCGCTTTGGCAGACAGTGATGATGAGTCCGTTACTCATGCGCCCAAGGCTCAAATTGCTAAGCTACTTACTGAGCATCCTTTACTGCATGTGATTGGTTATGAGGAAGGCTGGGGCTTCTGGCTGAAAAAAGCCGGTTTGAGTGATGTGGAGATGTCTCAGAGTTTTCAGTTTGATACTTTGATCTCGGCACTGGATATGGCGGTACATGGTCAGGGTGTCGCGTTGGGACGTACCTCTCTGGTAGCCGACCTATTGGAGAGCGGTCAGTTGGTGGCACCATTTGAGCAACGCTTACCTACCGCAGAAGCTTTTCACCTGACTCGTCGGGAACACGGTTATATTCACCCCAATGCAGAAATCTTCCGGGAGTGGATTATTAGTGAGGCCGGAGCAACACAGGAAATATCAGCTTAACTTCTACTTTCTTTCGTCATGTGCTGATGATTTTTATCACATAGAATAAGGAGCGGACAGTCCAATAAATACGCTGTCTGCTCTCGGTGTTTCTGGGTTACAATCACGCCCTTCTTTCCTTTCTTGCTAAGCACCCGCTGGACCGCCCATGACCCAAGTTGATTTCTATATCCTGCCTGCTACTGAACAGGAAAAGCAGTTATTGTTTGCCTGTCGTTTAACGGAGAAGGCCTGGCAGCGGGGACATCAGGTGTTTATTCAAGCGCAAGATCGAGCTCAGGCGGAGCAAATCGACCAACTGTTATGGCAGTTCCGCCCGGATAGCTTTATTCCCCATCTGTTGATTGATGATGAAAAAATAGACTCTGTTCCTGTCGCTATTGGTTTTGATGAGCAGTGCGGTCAACATCATGATGTGATGATCAATCTATGTGAGCATATCCCGGATCATTTCAGTCGTTTTGAACGTGTTGCTGAAATCGTATTCCAACAGCAAACCCTGTTAGCGGCTAAGCGCAATGATTGGCGCTTTTATCAGCAAAGGGGATACCAATTAAACCGTCATGATATGAGACGCTGATATGACGCATGACTTAGCGAGTTTTTATATCTTTGCCTGCTAAATTAAGGCATAGGTTGCGGACAGGCTTCTATACTTCTGAGTGGACGATGCTAAGCAGGGGCGGCATCGGATAACTTAACACTGGATGTATACAAGGAGCTGACCTTGAAAGCCAATAGTAAGCGTTATCTTCAATCCTGTCTGATCACAACTGCTTTAGCGGCAGTACCTGTCTCCTCTCAAGCTGCACTATTCAATATTAGCGTCAGTGCCAATGGCGAGACTTACACTGATAGCTTTAATGATGCTGAAGATTCGTTGCGTTCCATTGAAACCGAACAACTGGAATCCAGGTTCAGTAATTTCAATGAAAATACCGATGCGGCTCTGGCTAACCTGAATTATCGTGGTTTGCCTATGGAGCTATCTTATGGGCAGAACTCGACCAATCTGCTGCTGAATATTCCTGAATTGGAGATCTCACAGACTTTTACCGGGGCCAGCCGTGATGACAGTGTCGATAAACTGGTCGATTTTCTGCAAAGCGATGGTGGTGATCTGCTCAATAAAATTATGAAGCATTTAGCGGCTGTCTCACCGACAGATCCAATTGCCGGTAACCCATCCAGCTTTATGTCCACGGAAGCTGCATCTTTGCATGACTCGGCGACACAAAGTACCGCAGAGAATAGAGCAGGAGAAGAAGGGCAGGATACCAATTACGTTGATTTTGGCCTGCGTTTTAGTAGCTATCGTGTGGATGAAGAGGATATTGATCAGATCCATTTGCCGATCAGTTATACCGTTAATCTGGATGGTACCGATGGCCATCAGCTGACCTTTAAAGTCCCCATGTCTTATTCGTCGGTGAATGGTGAAGCAGACAGTTACAGTCTCGGGGTAGGTGTGGGTTATACGTATCCTGTAAATAATCAGTTAGCGATCACCCCGGGTATCTCCTATCAGGCCATTGGTTCTGTTAATCAGGGCACAGCGGCGGCAGTGCGTTCACTGTCGATCACCACCCGTTATGACTTTGAAGCCGGTGGGCAGGCCTGGCGTTTTGGTAATACTCTGGCGCATATGAGTACCGCCGAAGTGTCGTTTGATGATTACACCATAGACCCTAACCTGAGCAATCAGGTGATGATTAACGGCATTATGTGGCGCTCCGTACCCATTGAGCAGTTCAATATGGATGTGTTCTTTAAAGATACCCGCTTCTTTGGTGATGAACTGTATTCGGAAAGAACTGACGAGATCGGCTTTTCTATCGCTTCGGAAAATTTGATGCCCGATAGTGTGAATAAAACAGGTTTACGCTTCCGTGTTGGCGGTAGCTATATCTTTACTGACCGTTCAGAGATCGATGGTTTCCGTTTAAATATGGGGGCTTCGTTCTAAGTGTGAGTGAGTTTTCCCTCGTTTGGTGTGCTCAGTCTGGAGATGACTGAGTGCACCGAGAGTGACTTTTCACGATCGCTATGGTGTTTGTCTGGCGTATTACCTGATGTCAGTGCCATGCTGTGGTTATCACAAGCCTGTCCACCATGTATAATCGACCGATTATTTAGCCTATTTTCTGTTATCTGCCCAAGCCGCTGAGTCTTGAACGTCTCTTTGGACGTCATCTTATTGGCCTCTTGGCAGCTAGCTTATCTAATTAAGTGACGTATTGAGCCTCATGGATAAAACTTACCAACCCGAATCGATTGAACGCGCCTGGTATAAGAACTGGGAAGAGAATAAATACTTCACCCCAAGCGGTGAAGGTGAAGCCTATTCCATCATGATTCCACCGCCAAACGTCACCGGTAGTCTGCATATGGGCCATGCGTTCCAGCACACTATTATGGATGCGCTGACTCGTTACCGTCGTATGCAGGGTCGTAATACCCTGTGGCAAGTGGGCACTGACCACGCCGGTATCGCGACACAGATGGTTGTAGAGCGCAAGCTGGCTGCTGAAACCGGCGAGAGCCGTTACGACCTGGGCCGTGAATCTTTTGTTGAGAAGATCTGGGAATGGAAAGAAGAGTCCGGCGGTACCATCACTAAGCAGATGCGTCGTCTGGGTAACTCCGTAGACTGGGATCATGAGCGTTTCACCATGGATTCCGGCTTCTATCACGCGGTACAGGAAGTGTTTATTCGTCTGCACGACGAAGGCCTGATCTACCGTGGTAAGCGTCTGGTGAACTGGGACCCTAAACTGCACACGGCAATTTCCGATCTGGAAGTTGAAAACAAAGAAGTGAAGGGCAAGATGTGGTACCTGCGTTATCCGCTGGCGGATGGCGTAAAAACTGCAGCCGGTGAAGATCACATCGTGGTTGGTACCACCCGTCCAGAAACCATGCTGGGTGATACCGGTGTGGCAGTGAACCCGGAAGATGAGCGTTATAAAGACCTGATCGGTAAGTTTGTTGAGCTGCCATTTGTCGGTCGTCGTATTCCTATCGTAGGTGACGAGCATGCCGATATGGAAAAAGGCACGGGTTGTGTGAAAATCACCCCGGCTCACGACTTCAACGATAACGAAGTTGGTAAGCGTTGTGGTCTGCCGATGGTCAATATCCTGACTCTGAACGCCGATATCCGTGAAGCAGCGCAGACTTTTAACACTGACGGCAGTGTTAACGACGAGATGGATACTTTCATTCCTGAAAAATACCGTGGCATGGAGCGTTTTGCGGCGCGTAAAGCCATCGTAGCGGATATGGAAGAAGCCGGTCTGCTGGTTAAGATCGAAGAAAACGCCATGACCGTACCTTACGGTGACCGTGGTGGTGTGGTGATCGAGCCTATGCTGACTGACCAGTGGTTCTGCGATGCTAAGACTCTGGCAAAGCCTGCGATTGAAGCGGTAGAAAACGGCGATATCAAGTTTGTACCTCAGCAGTACGAAAACATGTACTTCGCCTGGATGCGTGATATTCAGGACTGGTGTATCTCCCGTCAGCTGTGGTGGGGCCACCGTATTCCTGCGTTCTACGATAACGAAGGCAATGTTTATGTGGCGGCTTCTGCTGAAGCGGCCCGTGAGAAATACAATCTGGATCTGGAGCTGGAACTGCGTCAGGACGATGACGTGCTGGATACCTGGTTCAGTTCTGCACTGTGGACCTTTGGTACTCTGGGCTGGCCGGAAGATACTGAGCGTCTGAAGCAGTTCCACCCAACCGATACTCTGGTCACCGGTTTTGACATCATCTTCTTCTGGGTTGCGCGCATGATCATGATGACCATGCACTTCTGTAAAGATGAAGATGGTAAGCCTCAGGTTCCGTTCAAAAACGTTTATGTTACCGGTCTGATCCGTGACGAAAGCGGCGACAAGATGTCCAAGTCCAAGGGTAACGTACTGGACCCTCTGGATATGATCGACGGTATCGATCTGAAAGATCTGCTGGAAAAACGTACCGGTAATATGATGCAGCCGCAGCTGGCTGAGAAGATCGGTAAACGTACCGAGAAGCAGTTCCCTGAGGGTATTGCGGCACACGGTACCGATGCTCTGCGTTTCACTCTGGCAGCACTGGCGTCTACCGGTCGTGATATCAACTGGGATATGAAACGTCTGGAAGGTTACCGTAACTTCTGTAACAAAATCTGGAACGCCGCCCGTTACGTGCTAACCAACACCGAAGGTCAGGATTGTGGTCAGGACGGTGGCCCGGATGGCAGTGGTAAAGAGGTACTGCTATCTCTGGCTGATCGCTGGATTATCAGCAGCCTGCAGCGCACTGAAGAAACTGTCATCCGTCATATGGACGAGTACCGTTTCGATCTGGCTGCACAGACGCTGTATGACTTTATCTGGAACCAATACTGTGATTGGTATCTGGAACTGTCTAAGCCGGTACTGTGGGACGAAAACGAAGGTGAAACTGACGAAGAGAAAGCTCAACTGGCTGCTCTGCGTCGTGGTACTCGCGGTACTCTGGTGCGTGTACTGGAAGCGATCCTGCGTCTGTCGCACCCTATGATGCCGTTTATCACTGAAGAGATCTGGCAGTCCGTAAAAGGTCTGGCAGGTAAAGAAGGTGATACCATCATGCTGCAAAACTTCCCGGTACCTGTGGCTGAGCTGATCGATGAAGCGGCCGAGTCCGATATCGAGTGGCTGAAGCAGGTCATTATCAGCATCCGTAATATCCGTGGTGAGATGAATATCGCACCGGGTAAAGAGCTGCCGGTATTGATTCAGAACGGCAGTGACGAAGACTTCCGTCGTCTGCGTGAGAACTATGTGGCGCTGACCAAACTGGCTAAACTGAGTGAAATCACCTGGCTGGAAGAAGGCGAAGAAGCCCCGATGTCTGCTACCAAACTGGTAGGTAAGATGGAAGTGCTGGTGCCTATGGCTGGTCTGATCGACAAAGACGCTGAGCTGGCCCGTCTGAAGAAAGAGATGGACAAGCTGCAGAAAGAAGTCAGCCGCGTCAGTGGTAAGCTGGGCAACGAGAAGTTTGTTGCCAGTGCACCGGAAGCGGTTGTGGCGAAAGAGCGTGAGAAGCTGGCCAATGCAGAAGCCTCCGTGGCGAAATTGCAGGAGCAATACGGCAAGATTGAAGCGCTGTAATCGCCTGTGCTGATTTGAACCCAGTCCGCTTAGTGAGACGTGAGACTTAGTGAGCTGGGTTTCGGATTGCTAACAAACCCCATCTTTTTAGATGGGGTTTGTTGTTTTGGGAGATATTATCTTTTGATAGCTGCCCTGTTAAGCATCCAGTTTCGCTTTTAACTGATATTCCCATTCCACTTCTATCTAAAAATCCAGCTTAGCTGTTAGGCCGACCAGGCGTGGTGCACCCAGCTGATAGTAAGGTTCGGTGGTGTAATCATTACGCGGGTCGTTACCAAAGGAGCCAAAGCCTCGTACGATATAGTCCTTATCGGTCAGGTTTTTCGCCCACAGGGAAATATCCCAGTCTGCTGTGCGGTAACCAATTCGGCCATTAAGCAGGGTGTAGTTATCGCTTTGCTCGTCGTGACGATCGGACAGATAGAATTTATCTTTTGCTTCTACATCCAGTTGGCTATACCAGCCTGAACCATGCTGATACAAGGCTGACAGCATCAGTTGGTAGTTAGGGGCATAGGCCTGATCACGGCCGTCATAACTGGCACCGGATTCTTCCAGCTTGGTTTGCAGTAGACCCGCACTACCCGAAAGCGTCAGCTCTGGGGTCGCCAGCCAGTAGCCTTCCAGCTCAACACCATAGTTACGACCTTCCGCAGAGTTAGCGGTGTAATCGATAAACTCGGTACTGCCATCGGCACGCTCGACCTGACGTGAGCCTTTAATCTGAACGTCCTTACGCTGTTGCCAGAAAAATGCCAGCTGACCCTGTAAGCGGCTATTCAGCCAGTCACCTTTCAGACCTAGCTCGTAGTTCCACATATATTCGGTATCGAAGGTGCGTAGCTCCTCCGGTAGGGTACCGTTACTGTTAAAACCACCGGCTTTATAGCCTCGGGAGACTAAACCGTAGGCGATGGTATCCGTGTTCAGCTGGTATTCCAGCGCGATACGACCGCCCCATAAGGTTTCATCCGGACTGGATGCAACGCCTTCACTGTCCTTATAGTCTGCTTGCCATTGTTCTACCCGCAGGCCGGTTGTCAGTGACCAAAGATCCGACAATACGGTGTCCAGTTGGCCATACAATGCCAGACGCTGACTGTCATACTCATTGGTAAAGTTGTTGTCCAGATAGGTGTATTCACGGGTCATATCTACCTGTTGATCGTAGGCATAAAGGCCGGTGACCCACTGGGTTGAGCCGTTAAACAGTTCCGCTCCGGGTGCGGATACCAAGCGAATATCTACTGTTGCCGTTTTGCGGTCACGAATATAGTTGTCTGTTGAGCTATAGCCGTAAGGGTGGAAACCTTCGTAGGTCCAGTCCTCGTCATAGCCATACTCCAGGTCAGAGTCCGATAGGGATACATTGGTTTGCAGATCAAAGGCATCAAAACCGGTGTAATCCGTTGCGATAGCCAGGGCGGATGTTTCCTGACGATCATGTCCCGGCTGGTCCGAGATGGTATGGCGAGGATCATCCAGAGAGAAGGCATCGTAACCGTTGTCGTTGTTAACGTGCAAAGCGGTCAGATCCAGGGTGAGATCTTCTGATGCTTCAATACGGATTTTTCCGCGTAGCGTCAGCTCATCCTGATTATGGGTATCATCCCGATTCAGGTGATCATTGCGGGTAAAGCCGTCACTGTTAACCGATTGGATCGCTAAACGATAACCCACAGACTCTGTCGCAGGACCGCTGATAACGGCATTCAGTTTGGTTGTGTTGTAATCGGCCAGTGTGGTTTCAACACTGCCTTCAAGTTTATCCGACGGATCATGGCTTTTAACATTGATCAGACCTGCCAGTGCATTAGCACCGTATAGCGTGCCTTGTGGGCCACGGAAGACTTCAACCTGTTTTACATCCAACAGGCTGGCTCCGTCGGCGATACCGCTCATATCGATGCCATCAACAATCACCCCCACGGATGGATTCAGTGGTTCCACAAACTGACTGCGTTCACCGATACCGCGAATCTGATAGAAACGAGCGCGATTGCTGCCCCCGGCAAAGTTCACATTGGGCGTCAGACCGATCACATCTTCCATTTGGGTTGCGCCACGTTGTTGCAGCACATGTTGGTCAATCACGCTGACGCTGGTAGGCAGTTCCTGGGCCGTGGTTTCACGTAAAGCACCCGTGACGACAATGGTCATCATCTCTTCGGCCTGGGAATCAGGAAACAGGTTGTTTTGCTCTTGTGCTAAGGCATTGGCACTTTGAATTGCAACAACAAGGGCAGTCAGGGTACTGACAGATTTGAGGCTCATTTCAAGTCTCCGAAAAAATACAGTCGAAGACCCGGCTGAAATAGGTAAAGAAAGGCAAGTTGTTTGAGCGTCCTATCCCTACGCCGGCATCATCCGGATCAGGTTCAAAGGGTTTGCCTGGCAGGCATCTCAGGCGGATTAATCCGCCACCCCTTAGGATGTGGGAACCTTAGTGCTGTCCCAACGCAGGGCATTTTACTCTCATCATGGCGGATTGCCAGCGTTGCAAAACCCTGATGATCAATGGGTTATTGGACTCTGAAGGCGAGGGGGCAAGTCAGTGAAGCAAATAAGTTAGGAAAGTCAGGAAGAGGGATACAAGCAAAAAGGCAGGTAAGCCATATCCTTATGCACCGGCTTAATTAAAAGGCGGAAAAAACACACGTCCCTGTGCGTCTAAAGGCTGCTTTTCCCCCCGAGAGAAAAGACAGCGGAAACAAGGATCTTTCGATCTATGCTCAGTATTGACCGCTTTAAACAATAAAGATGTTATGTATATATATGTTATCTGTTTGCGTTAAAAATTCATTAAAAATATATCTATATATTGATCTGGATGGCAGCTTGTTGATTTTTTGATCGTTTTTACCTTTGCCCTACATATCTGATATGTACACCCAACCAGTATTTGCCTACACTGTTTGCCCTCAACCGATTCGTTTGCTGCTGCAGGATAAGGTCAGTTATGGATTACCCGATTCAACACCACATTATCTATGTGCACGGCTTTAATAGTTCTCCAGGTTCTTTTAAAGCACTGCAATTAAAAGCGTTTGTCGAGCAGAACCAGATTGATGCTCAATACCATGCCCCTATGCTGAGTCACTGGCCTGAACAGGCGATGGCCAGCTTGCAAGAGTTGCTGACAACGATCAAAGAGAAGGATCTGGCAGCGGAAAAGATTACCCGTATCTTGCTGGTGGGCAGCTCCCTGGGTGGTTTTTACAGCACTTATCTGATGGCACGTTATCCGGGTTTAAAAGCGGTACTGATCAACCCAGCGGTATTTCCACAGGAGTTGTTGCCTGCTTACCTGGGCTTAAATGAAAATCTCTATACCGGTGAGCAGTACGAATTGACTCAAGACCATATGCAACAGTTGCGTAAACTGCATATGGCAGAACCGGCCTGCTGTCAGAACATTAAGGTACTGCTGCAGACTAAGGATGAAGTACTGGACTATCACCGTGCTGAAAACTATTACTGTCAGGCGGATGTACAGACGATTGAGGGTGGTGATCACGGTTTTCAGAACTTTGAACAGCACTTCACCATGATGTTGGACTTTGCCGGTATCGATTATCCCGAGCAGCTGACCATGCCGGAAGAAGATGAAGTGCTGAAGCTTAGGGCTCTGGTTTAAAGTTAAGCTCGATACCTTTGATAGAAGACTATAAATAAACGCTTTTAACAGAAACCGTTAACGATTCACCGGCTATATAGCGATTGACTGGCTAGGCCCGGTGATGAATGAGCTATTTTTCAGATCAGTTTTTGCTGCAGCGCTGACACGATTTAAAGAATTTCAGGAACATCTATGAGCACAGAGAACAATCAATACAACGCCCAGGCCATTGAGGTTTTAAGTGGTTTGGAGCCGGTGAAAAAGCGCCCAGGTATGTATACCGATACCACGCGCCCCAATCACCTGGCTCAGGAGGTGATTGATAACAGTGTGGATGAGGCGCTGGCAGGCCATGCGCGTAATATTCAGGTCACTCTGTATAAAGATGGTTCTCTGTCGGTGGAAGATGATGGTCGGGGTATGCCAACGGATATTCACCCGGAGCATGGTGTCAGTGGTGTCGAGCTGATCCTGACCCGCCTGCATGCCGGTGGTAAGTTCTCCAATAGCAACTACCAGTTCTCCGGTGGTTTGCATGGTGTGGGCGTATCGGTGGTAAACGCTCTGTCCACACGCCTGGAAGTATACGTCAAACGCGGTGGTGAACAGCTGAAGATGGTGTTTGGCGATGGCGATAAAATTTCTGATTTGGAAGTGATCGGCAGTGTTGGCAAACGCAACACAGGAACCAAGGTGCATTTCTGGCCGGATGCCAAGTACTTCGACAGCCCTAAGGTCTCAATCACCAAGCTGAAGCATAACCTGCGTGCCAAAGCGGTATTGTGTCCGGGGCTGTGTATTCGTTTTCTGGATGAAGCCACGGGTGATGTCACTGAGTGGCAGTATGAAGATGGCCTGACCGATTATCTGAAGCAATCCTCGGTGGATTGGGAGACCCTGCCCGCAACACCGTTTATTGGCAGCTTCAGTGCCACCACCGAAGCCGTGGATTGGGCACTGCACTGGTTACCGGAAGGCGGTGAGTTACTGGCCGAGAGCTACGTCAACCTGATCCCCACGGCTCAGGGTGGTACCCATGTCAACGGTCTGCGTACCGGACTGCTGGAGGCACTGCGTGAGTTCTGTGAATTCCGTAACCTGTTGCCTCGTGGCGTTAAACTATCACCAGAGGATATCTGGGAGCGCTGTAGCTACGTATTGTCAGTGAAGATGCAGGACCCTCAATTTGCCGGTCAGACGAAAGAGCGTCTATCTTCCCGTCAAACTGCCAGTTTTGTTTCCGGTGTCGTCAAAGATGCTTTTAGCCTGTGGTTAAACCAGCATACTGCTGAAGCGGAACAACTGGCAGAACTGGCGATTAGCTTTGCTCAGAAACGTCTGCGTGCCAGCAAAAAGGTGGCGCGTAAGAAGGTGACGTCTGGTCCTGCTTTGCCGGGTAAACTGGCAGATTGTTCCGGGCAGGATAGTGCCAATTCTGAACTTTTCCTGGTAGAGGGTGACTCGGCGGGTGGTTCAGCCAAACAGGCGCGGGATCGTGAGTATCAGGCGATTCTGCCGTTGCGCGGTAAGATCCTGAATACCTGGGAAGTCAGTTCTGATCAGATTCTGGGGTCACAGGAAGTGCATGATATCGCTGTGGCCATGGGGATCGATCCTGCGTCGGAAGATTTGAGTGGTCTGCGCTACGGTAAAGTATGCATTCTGGCGGATGCGGATTCCGATGGTTTGCACATCGCTACATTGATCTGTGCGCTCTTTATTCGTCATTTCCCGGCTTTGGTTGACCAGGGTCACGTTTATGTAGCCATGCCTCCCCTTTATCGCATTGATATCGGCAAGGAGGTTCATTACGCTCTGGATGATGATGAAAAACAGGGCATTCTGGATCGACTTGAAGCGGAGAACAAACGCGGCAAGATTAACGTACAGCGCTTTAAAGGCTTGGGTGAGATGAACCCGATGCAACTGCGTGAAACCACGATGGATCGCAATACCCGACGTCTGGTTCAGCTCACTCGAGAAGAACACGACGGTACTATGGAAGTGATGGATATGTTACTGGCGAAAAAACGCTCCGGTGACCGCAAAGATTGGTTACAGCAATACGGTAATCTGGCTGAAGTTTGATGCTGGCGTTAAATACGAACGTTTAACCATTATTGTTAAGCGTTTGTACTTAACTCTGCGCTACATTCGCATGCTAACAAAAGTCGCTCGGGATGCTATCAAGTGACTTTTGTTTCCTGCGTAACAGCCATATGACAACAATAACTAAAACGCTTCTTCGATTTTCTTCTCTCTTTTTTCTATGCTTGGCAAGCTTGAGCCTGTCTGCTCAGGCGCAGAATCTATCCCAAAAGCAGGAAACCATTCTCTTAGCCGCTACTGAGTGGCCACCCTATACCAGTAAGCATCTACCTGATCAGGGTGTTGCTGCAGAAGTGGTAATTGCTGCCTTTAAACAATCTGGACTAGAGGTTGAACTACAGATCTATCCCTGGGCTAGAGGGCAAGCTATGGTCCGAAGTGGCCATCTGCATGGACTGGGAATTGCCTGGTTTACAGAAGAACGTAACCGGGAGATGTTATATAGCGATCCTTTCCTTAAAACCGAGATCGTACTGATCAAGAATCGGCAGGATTTTCAGGACTACAGCCGGGCAGAAAATCGTCAGGGCAAACACTTTGCCGTACTCAGAGGCTACGGTTATATGGATCTAGTACCGAAGGAGCAGGTACGGATCAGCACACTGGCCGATCTGGAACAAAGTCTACAAATGTTAGCCACAGGACGCGTGGATCTGACTTTGGAAGAAAAGCTGAATGCCCACTACCATCTCGCAAAGCTACCTTCTGACACTCAACAGAAGATTGAGTTTGTTGAACCTGCGTTACAGGTGAAAGATCTGTTTATTACCATCTCCCGTCAACATCCCCGCCATAAGGCCATTATTCAGGCCTTTAACCAGGGGCTGAAGCAATTGATTGCCAGTGGCGAGTATCGGGAAATTTTGCGTCATTATACCCCGGAGCCCGGAGGGGTAGACTAAGCTTATGCTTAAGTAGCGAATCCTCTAAAAAGTGTAAATAAGTTGATACTAATCCTTCTCTCGTACTAGAAAAGTCTCTATTTTATAGGCAGATACAGCATTCTGAGGCGCATATGGAAAAAGCATCTGATTTTAGGAATTTGGCTAATCTGTCGCTGATTACCCTGGGTCATCTGCTTTTGGCAGCCTGGGCGCTGCATCTGGTTGTTCAGCCAGAAAATATCTCCTTGATGTGGCTCCCTGATGGCTATCTATTGGGTTGTCTGGTGCTGCTATCCCGCTCGCTGTGGCTACCTCTATGTGCCATAATTTTTGTTGCCACAGGCTCTATTGAACTGCTTACTACAGACCGACCCTATAGCTTGATTGTGTCGTTTCAACTGGCTAACTTCCTTGAGGGTATTGGTGGGGCCTGGTTGTTTCTACGTTTTAGTGGCGGGCAAAAAGGTTTTTCCGGCTATCGCCATCTGACGGCTTTCTTACTCTTTGCGGTGTTCTTACTCCCTATGGGAAGCGCTATTATTGGTGCCAGCAGCGTGGTGTATCATGGCTTTACCGATCAGTTTTGGCAGGTGTATCGTACCTGGGCGTTTTCTGCTGGTTTAGGTAACCTGTTTGTCGCCCCCTTTGTGATTTATGTTTTTGGTTATTTGCAAAAACAAAAGCATCTATCTTCAGTATCAGAAGAACATGCCTCATTAAGTATTTTAGGCCACCTTCCAGGTTATTCTGCCTTGGGTATGATTGCGATACTGGCGTTTTTAATTGCCTTGACGCCTTCCTTGTTTGAGGGTGAAAACCACGCTAAATCCTTTATTTTGTTTTTAACCCTACCGTTATTGATCTGGTCTTCTATCCGTTACGGCATGTTAGGTGCTGCTGTAATCTCAGGGGTAATCGTTGTTAGCACGATACAGCTTATGGCATTGGGTGTAGGGCCTTTTCTTAGTGATCACCATACTATTTCTGAATCGGTGCTGGAGCTACAGAGTTATCTGGGGGTCAGTATCATTGCTTCGTTTTTCACGGCTTTGACCGTAGAAAAAAATAATCGTCACTTGTTGGCTCTAGAAGATATAGGGGAGCAACGCAGGGATCTATTTGAGCATTCACCTGTCTCGCTTTGGGTGGAAGACTTCTCTCAGGTTAAACAGCATATTGAGCAGGCTTTAGCGGGGACTGATTGTGACCTGCGCCGCTGGTTGGATAATAATCCCGATCAGTTATCGATTCTGGCGCAGAAGGTCAGTGTGGTATCCGTGAATAAAACCACACTGGAGCTATTTGGCGCCCAGAGCAGTCATGAGCTGCTGGATAATCTGAATAATATTTTTAACGATGACTCTCTGTTGGCGTTTAAAGAGGAGTTGATCTGTCTTTATGAGGCGAATGGACGTTTTCAAACGGAAGCCACACAGCTAAAGCTTGATGGTAGCCCTATTTTTACCAGCACCAATGTAGTGGTATCGCCCAGCCACCGAGATGACTGGGCACGAGTGATTGTTTCAATTGAAGATATCACTGCACGTAAAAAAGCAGAGAACGCTATTGATCGTTTCTTTGATCAACCCATGAATCTACATCTGATTGCTCGTTTTGATGGCAGTATGTTACGAGCCAATACCGGTTGGGAGCGGGTATTGGGTTATCGACGGGAACAGTTGGAGGGTAAGGTCTTTCTTGATCTGGTGCATCCTGACGATATCAAGCCAACGCTGGATCGTATGCAGGGTTTAAGTGAAGGGGAGACCGTTTTCTATTTTGAAAATCGTTATCGTCATCGTAATGGAGACTATCGTTGGTTAGCCTGGTCTGCGGTGGCTTCGGTTCAGGAAGGCTTAATCTATGCGGTGGCTAATGATATTACGCAGCGTAAAGCGGCAGAGAGTGCTTTAAGAGATAGCGCTGAGATCTTCCGAAGTACAGGCGAGGGTATCGTATTAACCGAACTGGACGGTAGGGTTCGGGATGTTAATCAGGCTTTCAGTGATATTACTGGGTACAGCAAAGAAGAGATCCTGGGGCAGCATATCCGCATATTGCAATCCGGACAGCATGATAGTGCGTTTTATCAGGCCATGTGGGACAGTTTGAATCAGACCGGAAACTGGAATGGTGAGATCTGGAATCGAAAAAAAGATGGCTCTATCTATCCAGAATATCTGACTATCAGCACCATTCATAACAATGAGGGTGAAGCCAGTCGCTATGTAGGCATTTTCTCGGATATGACCCATATTAAGGACTCTGAAGAGCGCCTGTCTTATCTAACCACTCACGATGCCCTGACCGGATTGGCTAATCGTACAATGCTGACCGAACATATTGAACGGGCGTTAAAACATGCGGCCCGCCATGAGACTCTGGTGGCGGTGATGCTGATTGATATTGATAGCTTTAAACATATCAATGACAGCCTGGGGCCGGAAGCCGGTGATGAGCTGCTAAAACAGTTCTCTCAGCGTTTAGTCTCGGGGGTACGTTCTGATGATACTGTGGCCCGGATCAGTGGCGATGAGTTTGTTGTGGTCTATGAAGACCTGAAAGAGGTGAATGTCATTGCCCATATGATCGAAGGTTTGATGGATCACTTTGTTGAACCCTTCGAAGTGATGGATAAAACGCTCAATATCACCGTCAGTGTCGGTATCAGTATCTATCCGAATGATGGTGATCGCAGTGATCTGTTGGTGCGTAATGCCGATGCAGCGATGTTCCGGGCTAAGGAAAATGGCCGTAATAACTACCAGTTCTACACTCAGGAACTGACTAGCAGTGCCTTTGAGCATATGTTTATCGAAAGCTCTCTGCGCAATGCGCTGAAACAGGGGGAGTTCCGGTTGGTGTATCAGCCGCAGATCAATTTTGAAGATGGTGAGCTAATCGGTTTCGAAGCACTGCTGCGTTGGCACAGCGAAAGCCGGGGGTTGATCCCACCGGGTAAGTTTATCCCCATTGCTGAAAAGTCCGGCTTTATGCGCGAGATCGGTAATTGGGTGCTACTTGCAGCCTGTCAGCAGGGGAAAGAGTGGCTGGATCAAGGGTTTGACTTTGGCAGGGTCGCGGTCAATGTCGCAGGTCCTCAGATTCGCCATGGTGATCTGGTGGAACAAGTGAAGCTGGCACTTGAGCAAAGCGGTTTACCGCCAGAAAACCTGGAACTGGAAGTGACTGAAAACTTTGTCATGATGGAAGCGGAAGAGACTATTGCACAGCTACAAGCACTACAGGATATGGGCATTGAGATCGCCATTGATGACTTTGGTACGGGTTATTCTTCGCTGAGCTATCTTAAGCAGCTGCCGATTAATAAACTGAAGATCGACCAGTCTTTTGTGCGTGAGATTCACCGCAGTGAAAGTGATTTGGCGATTGCCGAAGCCGTGATTGCGATGGCTCATGCGCTGGGGCTGACGACTATTGCGGAAGGGGTGGAACTCACCGATCAGGCTGATTTGTTGATTGGTAAGGGGTGTCGTCAGGCACAAGGTTATCTTTACCATAAACCGCTCACTCCAGAGCAGGTAGAGGAGCACTATCTGTCAGTAAAAAGCTCGTAAAAAGGGCTACATACAAGAAAGCCTGCAGTGTGAATGCAGGCTTTTCTTTATCACCCCGTTGATTTTGGCCGCTAGCTCCAGCTTGAGCGCAAATGTACGGCCATATGCACTTAGTGCACTGGGCGGTCGGGATGTTCGGCAATAAAATGTGCCAGTACTTTGCGCAGTACGCGCGCATGTTCCAGGTCGTTTTTACGTTCTGCCTTTCTGATATCGTCCAGAATAATTTTCCGGATCATGGGCTCACCGTTATGGTCTAACAGATATTGTCCCATGGCTGCAGCGATAATCGGATCCTGGTGCTCATGTTCGGCAATCGCGGCAACTTCATCGGCATTTAAGCCACACATATCCAGGCAATCTTGATAGGCTAACATGGCCTTATCCTCCTGAGCCGACAGGCTCTTTTGCTTATCAGTCCGTTGTTGTTATTTTTTTAGTTCGTTTTTTGCTTTTCCTGTTTATAGCATAGAACAGTTTTAAACAGAGAAAAGGCGTATCGGAACAAAAAACGATTTGACTCAACGGTCACGCCGATATCGTTATAAGCCTGTAATCATGCTGTCTTCTTGGTATGTTTTTAGCGTTTGCGCTGCAAGAATAGTGTAAGAAAAGGTCAGTTGTTTAAAACGCAAACAGCCCCATTAACATGATGGTTAACAGGGCTGTGAGAATAGTTAGCCAAGAGCAGACTGAAAAGAGGTTAGGCTCTTGTTAAGAGACGATTCTGAGGTCGATAGACAACAGCTTTTACTGTCTATTTCCAGCTGGGATGAACGCGTTCTGCCAGATAATTAGCGGGTTGTTCAATACCCTGAAGTTTACGGCGAATCAGATCTAGTCCGCTACCCGCGACCATGGTTTGAAATAGCTTACGGGGATAGGGTAGATACAAGCGTGCGGCATCGATCTGTTTGTGATCACCCCAGGCGATCCAAACGGTGCCTACCGGTTTTTCATCACTGCCGCCATCAGGACCAGCAATACCCGATACCGCAATCACATAATCCGCTTCGGCTTTTTCCAAACCACCTGCGGCCATCTCGCGCACGGTTTGTTCACTGACCGCGCCATTATCGATCAACGTCGTTTCGTTTACGCCGACCATTGTGCTTTTCTGGGCATTGGAATAAGTCACAAACCCTGCCTCAAATACCGCAGAAGAGCCAGGGACAGAGGTGATCATGGATGCGATTAAGCCACCGGTGCAGGATTCAACGCAGGTGATCTTTTTCTGTTGCTCTATCAGCAACTTAACCAACGCTTGTGCCTGGCTCTCATTGCCGCTGCTGGTGATACTGTCTTGCAGCAGCTGAGTTAACTTATCCACATACTCTTGATGCAGAGCGTTATCCCGCTGAGCACTTTGCACCTTCACTTCCAGCGTTGGTGCTCCGGCACGGAAACCCAGTTCCAGCTGCTCCGGCCAGTCCGGGATCTGATCCGCAATCAGCTGCTGTAAACGGGATTCACCCAGGCCAAAGGTGTGGAAGCGATCCCGCACACAAGCGTCATCGGGATTTACCTGATTTTGCAGTGCTGGAATAATGGTCTGCTGCAGCATTACCTTCAGTTCACTGGGTACACCAGGGGTACAGACCACTAAGCAGTCGTTCAGCGACATCTGAAAGCCCACTGCTGTGCCTCTGGGGTTAGGCACAATCTCACAGCCTTCAGGCAAGATGGTTTGCTTGAGATTGGCTTCATTCAGTTGGGCGTTACGTTGCTCACACCATTGCGTCAGATGAGTCAGAGCTTCAGCATTTTCCACCAGTTCGGTGCCTGTGGCTAAAGCCAGCGCCTGAGCGGTCATATCATCCGTGGTTGGACCTAAACCACCGTTAACAAGCAATAGATCTGCACTTTGACTGATGTATTGGATCTCGTCTACCAGCTGCTGCAGGTTATCACCTACAGTCACTCTGCGAGTCACCGTGATACCCAGAGGCTGCAGCTGATCGGCAATCATAGCGGAGTTGGAATCGATGATATCACCGCTCATCAGTTCGTTGCCGGTCATCAATAGCTGAATATTCATATTCTTTTCCTTGTGTATATGGGATCGGCGTGAAGCGCTCGGTGCTAATCACTCCGCGTGAGCCGCTTAGCGTGCGCTACCCTGAATCAATTTTGTTTATCTTTGGCAAAGTTTCACTCAAAAACAATTCGGAGTGAGGCTCGTGTAGGTTGGGTAGAGCGGCACGTTGCTACTTTCTGATAGCTGTGTAGTTTAAACCGCGAAACCCAACGGCAGAATAGCGTTTTCCCGATACAGTGTTTTGGTATTGCCAATATGGTGTTTTATAGAGGCTTTTTAAGTGATGGCTAGTTCCCATGTTGGGTTTCGCGGTTCTGTTCCCCAGTCCAATAATCAACTCCAAAGTGCCGCTCTACCGCAACCTACACAAGCCTCACTCCGCAGACAATATTGTGTTGATGGTTTTAGATATTAGCTATCAGATCCCTGATGATGGGAGACAAATAAAGCTTTACTATTCAGTCTCTATTCAAACTCTGTCTAAGGACTCTGAAACTGCTGATTAATATCGTACAGCTCTTGGGTCAAAATCTCGCTAAAGCGTGATGCCAACAAAGATGCCGGTCTATGAGCCGGTTGCAAAATCGCTACCGATAGCGGTACTAACGGTCGGAAAGGACGAAAGACCAGCTTCTGTTCAATCTGTTGATAGTCAAAATAGCTGCTGGCGGTCATAGGATCACAGATGCAGTAGCACAAACCTTCTTCAACCAATTTCAGAGCCGGTTGGAAGTTTCGCAGCTCAAACCTGGGATTAAATTTAGCCTTCTGTTTACGAAATGCTTTTTTGGTATGCAGCAGGTTGGGGTGATCTTCCTGTAGTACAGCTAAAGGCAGGCCGGACAGGTCTTTGGCTTCGATCACTTCTTTTTCGCTTAACGGATCATCCTTTCTCAGGGCACAGACACAGTCCAGATTAAATTCGGTGATCTTCAGCGCGTTATTGGGTGGTGGGGTTTCTGCCAGACCGATATCAAATTGCTGGGATGCGACCCACTCTTCGATAATGGCCGAGGCACGCATCATCAAAGAGACTTTGACCTGAGGTTTGTCCTTCACAAAGTCAGCGACCAGTTTAGGCAACATAAACTGTGATGAGGCTGGCATACAGGCGATTCTTAGACGACCCTGTTGCAGATTACCGACCTCTTTCATGGTGCGGGTGCTATGAGCCAAGCGTTCCAGAATCGCTTCGGTTTCTTCCAGAAAGTATTGCGCTTCCGGTTTTCGGATCAAACGTCCGCGCTGTCTTTCAAACAACGTGACGCCTAATTCTTCCTCTAAATTGGCAATTAATGAGCTGACTGCCGGTTGAGTGCGATTAAGAATTCGTGCTGCTTCCGAGATGGAGCCGGCGCGCATCACTTCACGAAATGCTTCTAACTGTCTGAAACTTAGATTCATTTTTGACTACCTGCTTTAACGCCGCTTGTTGTCGGGCCTACCGTCATATCTTGCTATTCATCATGCCATAAAAAAAATCTATATATCCATCGATTTAATCGTTTTGATTTTATGGGTGTGGATTACCAAAATGCACCTAACCCTAAACAAAAGTCTTTCGATATTTCCCGCCAACGGATCTGGTAAGCGTTCGCTGAGACGCTTTTGTTTAGGTGCTGTTAATAAATACAACAAGGTTATCAGTTGAGGTAGCACGCCCATGAACCGTTTTGTCAGTGTACTTCTGACCGGGCTGATCTGTCTGGTGGCGTTTGGACAGTTTGTCCAGGTCATCACGCGTTATGTGCTGGAGATTCCCGTCATGGGACTGGAGGAGAGCCTGCTCTACCCCACGCTCTGGCTGTACGTTCTGGGAGCAGTGAATGCCTCCCGGGAGAACACCCATATTCGCGCAAACGTACTGGAAATTTTCCTGAAAACACCCCGTCAGTTCACCGTACTGGCGATCTTGGGAGAGGTGTTAAGTCTGGTGATCGGCTGCTGGCTGACCTACTGGGCCTGGGATTTCACGAAGTACTCCTGGCGGGTCTGGAAGGAGAGTCCAACCCTGTATATCCCGACGTTCTACGTCGATGTGTCCCTGGTATTAGGCCTGGTGTTGATGATGGCTTATACCGCTTGGCATCTGATCGGACATATCCGAGAGCTGTCTGCTAAAGAGGAAAATAACAATGGTTGAGATTGCTCTACTCGCCGTCGGCGTACTGGTGGTACTGCTGACGTTAGGCATCCCGCTGCCCTACTGCTTTGGCGGTGGTTTGATGGTGATGTATTTCCTGGGCGATGTGGTCATGAAGGGCAATATGCTCTGGGGCTTCCAACAACTGGGTAACCCGGTACTGCTGGCGATTCCGCTGTTTGTACTGGCAGGCACCATTATGAGTGTCAGTGGTATTGCCGCCAGCTTGCTGCGCTTTGTGAACATCTTTGTTGGTCACCTGCGCGGTGGTCTGGGTGTGGTCGCCACCGTGAGCTGTGCCTTGATCGGTGCAATTTCCGGCTCAGGTCTGACCGGTGTTGCGGCTATTGGCCCGCTGCTGATTCCTGAGATGGAGAAGCAGGGTTATCCCCGTGAATATGCAACCGCTTTGATCGCTAATGCTTCCCTGCTGGGTCTGTTGATTCCGCCCAGTGTGACCATGATTGTTTACGGCTGGGTCACGGATACCTCTATTCTGGCCTGTTTCCTGGCGACGCTGGGTCCTGGTTTGCTGATTATGGCCAACTTCTCCGGTGTGAATATCTGGCTGGCACGTAAGTTCCCGCTGGTACTGGAAGAGCGTCCAAAGGGTGCCGAGTTTGTTGCTGAAGCCACTAACCGTGGTCTGAAAGCTACGCCTGCTCTGCTGATGCCGGTAATCATTCTGGGTGGTATCTACGGCGGCATTATGACGCCAACAGAAGCCGCTGCAGTAGCTGTGATCTACGCCGTGCCTGTGGGCTTCCTGATCTACAAAGGTCTGGACTGGAAGACGTTCCTGGGGGCGGGCAAAGAAGCGTCTACCTCGGTGGGTGCCATTATGCTGATGATTCTGTTCAGCATGATTCTGTCGCAAATGTTTGTACTGGAGAGTGTGCCGCAGGCGCTGGTGGAATCCATCTTCTCCATTACCGAAGACAAAACCATCCTGCTGATTCTGATCAACATCCTGTTGTTCCTGGTGGGCATGGTGGTGAACGATGTCACGGCGATCATTCTGATTGCACCGCTGCTGTTACCTCTGATGGAAGCGATTGGCGTAAGCCCAATTCAGTTCGCCGCCATCATGGGTGTGAACACCGCAATGGGTGGGGTAACGCCTCCGTATGCATCGATTCTTTATCTGGGTGCCCGTATCGGCAAAGTGAAGGTCACTAAGGTGATCCGCCCAGCCATGATCCTGATTCTGACCGGTTATCTGCCAGTGGTGTTCCTGACCTCTTTCTGGCCTGACCTGTCGCTCTGGCTGCCACGTTTCTTTGGGTATTAATCCCTGATTAGGCCTCTGTCTTAATCCATAGAAAAACGGCAAACGATTGCTCCCATTGTGCCTGATTAATCAGAACGTGGGAGCCAACAAACGATCCGATAAAAACAAAACGAGGATTTATCCATGAAAACTTCTCTGTTCTCTAAGAAACAATTAAGCAAAGCAGTGGGTGCCACCGTACTGGCAGCAGGTCTGGGTTTAACGGCAGTTGCTGAAGCGGCAACGCTGAAAATCAGCCACATTCGTCCACAGGGCGCTATTGTGGATCAGGAGATCAAAACCTTTGCTGAACAGGTGAAAAAAGCCACCGATGGTGATGTAAAAGTCAAAATCTTTGCCGCCAGTGCACTGGGTGATTACACCACAGTACAGGAGCGTATCTCGGTAGGTGCGGTGGATATGGCTGTTCAGCCTGCAGCAACGGCAGCGTCTCGTCAGATGCAGATCAGTGCTTTCCCATATGTGGCGGAAAACTGGGATCAGGCCCGTGAGATCTATGGCCCAGGTGGTGCGATCTACGATGCGATGAAGAAACTGTACGCCAAGCAGGATATCACTATGTTGGCCGCTTACCCGGTTTACTTCGGTGGTGTAGCACTGAACCGTGATGCGGTCTCTCCAGGTGATCCGTCTGCGGATAAAGGCATCAAGGTACGTGTACCAGGCATTAAGAGCTTCCAGCTGACAGCCGATTCTCTGGGTTATATCAGCTCGCCAATTCCTTTCTCTGAAGCCTTTACTGCCGTACAGACCGGCGTAGTGGATGGTGTTGTCGGTTCCGGTGCAGAGGGTTACTACGCCTCTTTCCGTGACGTAACCAAAACCTATGTACCAGTAAATACCCACTTTGAAGTGTGGTACATGATCATCAACACCGAGCGTTTTGAAGATCTGGATAGTGATGATCGTAAAGCCCTGCAACAAGCGGCTGTAGACTTTGAAGCCAAGCGCTGGTGGCGTGCAGAAGCGGATCAAACTGCTTACGAGCAGAAGCTGGCTGACAACGGTGCCACCATCGTTGAGCTGACGGATGAAGAGCTGGCAGCGGCTGCGAAGAAGGTACGTAAGGAAGTATGGCCTCAGATTCTTGAGGACGTAGGTCAGGAGTGGGGCCAGTCCATTCTGGATAAGATCGCTAAGAAGTAATTAGCCGTCTAATCAGGAGGCTGTGGTTCGTCGATATGATGAGCCAGACCTCCCGCTAGACATCGGGCCGTTTTTCAATCGCAGCGGCCCGGTGGTTTCCCTTCCGATTGATCAGGGTATTCATCATGTTTCGTTTTATCTCTCGGGCTTCAGTGCCTCAGGTACAGCTGTGGATAAATCAGCGGGAAGTGCAGGTGCCAGCCGGTATCTCTGTCTGGGCGGCGATGGCTCAAAGCGGTCAGCAAACCACACGCCTGGCCCCGGTGACTGAGCAGGAACGTTCCGCCTATTGCGCCATGGGCGTGTGTTTTGAATGTCTGGTGGAGATTGATGGTATCCCCAACCGTCAGGCGTGCCTGACTCCGGTGGAGGAAGGTATGCGTATTGAGCGTCAGCATATTACCGAGAATACCTATGCTCTGCCGACCATAGAGGGTGGCTTTGTGACAGAAAATAAAGTCACAGGGCACGCACTGGCCGTTGATGCGATGGCAACGAGCACGAAAACCTCTGTACAGGAGGATGATCATGTCTAAACCTCAAGTGATGCACTATTCGCCTCAAGTGGGCGATAGCTCTGATAGCCGCTCCGACCATGGCAGCTTTGATATCGCCATTATCGGTGCCGGTCCTGCGGGCATGTCCGCCGCGATTACCGCATCTGAGCTGGGTGCCTCTGTGGTGATTCTGGACGATAAGGCCCGTGCCGGTGGTCAGATCTACCGTAATGTCAGTGAGAGTCCTTTAGATAAGCCCGAGTCACTGGGCGAGGACTACCTGTACGGTCGTGAGCTGATCGAGCGTTTCCAACACTGCTCCGCAAAGAAAATTTATCAGGCCACGGTATGGCATGTGGGAGATAACGGTGAGGTGCTGTTTACCCAGGATAAAGCCACACGCAGTTTAAGCGCCCGCGAGTTACTGATCTGCCCTGGCGCGATGGAGCGTCCGTTCCCGGTACCCGGTTGGCATCTGCCTGGCGTCATGTCTGCCGGTAGTGCTCAGGTGATGCTGAAGTCTGACGGTCTGGTGTGTGATGACGCCGTATTTGTCGGCTCTGGCCCACTGCTCTATCTGATTGTGGCGCAATATCTGCGCCTGGGTGTCCGCGTAAAAGCGTTAGTGGATACCACACCACGAGATAACTATATCCACTCGGTACAACAGTTGCCGGGTGCGTTAAGCAAACCCAATATGTTGACCAAGGGTTTGCAACTACTCAATGAGATTCGCAAATCCGGTACGCCGGTCTACCGTCATGTGACGGATGTGCGTATCGACAGTCAGGACCCCGAGAATAGCGATCGGGTGTCCGGGCTTCGCTTTACCTGCTCCGGCAAACCTGAACTGCTTGCTGTCGGGCAGGTTTTTTTACACCAGGGGGTAATCCCCAATCTGAATATGTCCCGTGCGCTTAACCTGCAACACCATTGGTGTGAGCAGCAACTGTGCTGGAAACCCACATTGAATCAGTGGGGGCAAAGCTCCATTGCCAGTATCTCTGTTGCCGGTGATGGCAGCGGTATTGTTGGTGCAGAAGGTGCTGAGCATATGGGACGTATTGCAGCGTTAAATCAAGCCACTCGTCTGGGCGTGATCAGTGAGAACGAACGGGATCAGCAGGCGGCGGATAGCCTGCAGCGTTTGGCGACACTGAATCGCTTCCGCCGTTTTATCGACCGCCTGTATCAACCAGCTGAAGAGTTCCGTCTGCCGGAAGATGACAGCACCGTGGTGTGCCGTTGTGAAGAGCAGACTTTGGGCAAGCTGAAATACGGTTTTTCCCAAGGAGCCCGTGGGCCTAATGAACTGAAAGGCTTGACTCGTTGTGGTATGGGACCCTGTCAGGGCCGTCAGTGCGGTCATACGATTACCGAGCTGTTGGCGAAATGGCGTGGCGATTCCGTTGATCAGGTGGGTTACTACCGCATGCGTTCACCCATGCGTTTGCTCAATCTGACCGAACTGAGTCGTTTTAGTCGTATTGAGCCTGACTCCACAGAGAAATCAGTGGTGAAAGAGGCTGCCAAGATAACTGTAGAGAGCGCAGTTGAATCTACCCGTGAAAAAACAGGAGCCGCCTGATGAAAGCAGATGTGATTATTATCGGCGCTGGTATTCAGGGCTGTTCAACCGCTTATAACCTGGCCAAGGCCGGTGTCAAAGTGCTGGTGCTGGAGAAGGACTGGGCTTCCCGCCATGCCTCCGGCGTGAATGCCGGTGGTGTGCGTGTATTAGGTCGCCATGTATCCGAAGTGGAGCTGAGCAAAGCTTCCATGGATCTCTGGCTCAATCTGGATAACGAGCTGGAAGCCGATACCGGTTTCCGCAGCCGCTCGCTGGTCAATATCGCCGCCGATGAAGCGGATATGGACACCTTGTATGCCCGTCAGCAGCAGATGCATGAGTTGGGACATGCTCACGAGAAAATTATCGACCAGCAGGAACTGCGTGAACGTCTGCCTCATGTGGCTCCTCACTGCGTCGGTGGCGTGGTCGCCGAAAAAGACGGTTACGCCATTCCTTATAAATCCACCTTTGCTTTCCGTAATGCCGCTAAGCGTTTAGGCGCTCAGTTCCTGGAAGGTCAGGCAGTACAGCAGATCCGTAAGGTGGGTAGCAGCTGGCTGGTAAATACTCAGGACAGCACCTTTGAAGCGGAGCATCTGGTGAATTGTGCTGGTGCCTGGGCGGATAAGGTCTCTGTGATGATTGGGGATAACACTCCGATGTCCTACAGCGCGCCGATGCTGATGATCACCACCCGTATGCCGCACTTTGCTACGCCTGTGGTTGGTGCGGTGAGTCGTCCCTTATCTTTTAAACAGTTTGAAAACGGTACCGTGTTGATTGGTGGCGGCTCTAAAGGTTTTGCCGATCGTGACCACAATCGCACTCGTTTGGACTACAGCAAACTGGCCATTGGAGCGAAAAATGCGGTGGAGTTTTTCCCCATTATGCAGACTGCTTCGGTAAACCGTATGTGGTCCGGCCTGGAGGCCTATCTGCCGGACAATATCCCGGTGATTGGTCCGAGTGTAAACGCAGATAACGCTTACCACGCCTTTGGTTTCTCGGCCCATGGTTTCCAGATGGGGCCGATTGTGGGGCAGGTGATGGCTGAGCTGGTGCTAACCGGTAAAAGCCGTTTTGACCTCAGTGCTTTCCGGGTTGATCGTTTTGAGCGCAAGGTGTTGTAGCAGATTAAAGAACCGGCGAGACAATGTTGGGGTTCGCGGTTTTTGTTTATAGGTGTTGGCTGAGAATATGAAGACCCCGCTCAGCCCAACCTGCATAAGCCTCACTACGTAACACGTTTTGAGGCTGTTAAAGAGTTTTTGTTAATACAGACAAGAGAATGATCTCTGGAGAAATTATGACTATCGAACGTATCGGTTCCAATGACCGTATGAGCAAAATTGTGAAACACAACGGCACCATCTACCTGTGTGGTCAGACGGCCAGTGATCCTGACTGGGATATGAAAGAGCAGACTCAGCGTTGTCTGGATAAGATCGATGCACTGCTGGCTGAAGCGGGTTCTGAGCGTAACAAGATCCTGTCTACCACCATCTATGTGCGTGATATGAAAGATTTCGCCGATATGAATGCAGTATGGGATGCGTGGGTTGCTGAAGGTGAAAAGCCGGCTCGTGCTTGTGTTGAAGCCCGTATGGCGCGCCCGGATATTCTGGTGGAGTTTACTGTGGTAGCGGCTCAGTAATCCGCTTCCCTATGATTATTGTTGTCCCGTGCTAGAACTGGGTTTGTATTGCTATGCAAACCATTATCTTCGTTATTGTGTGTTAGCACTTATCTACATCAGGTCTAAGCCCGATTTTTGCTGTTCCTGCTATTAAGCCTGCTGGAACGGTATATGTAATGGGTTCCCTATGTTCCTGGTGCTCAGGGTTAATTTCAGAGCACCAGGTTTTTTGTCTCTTCTTTAGGTTTTCGATCAGACTATTTCTGTGCGTAAGCTTCTGCCATCACTTGCTAGTCGTCGCCTTTTAAGCAGTGACGACGCGGTTACGCCCTTGGTGTTTGGCAGAATACAGCGCCATATCGGCATTTTTCAGACTGCGCATATAGTCTGGGTGACCATTAAACTGGGCGACACCAAAGGACATGGACACATTCACTGAGCGCTGGCTTTCCAGCTCAACTACCAGCTTTTCTACCTTCTCACGGATCTGTTCTGCGACTTCGACTGCTTGCTCAACACTGGATTCCGGCAGGACCAGCAAAAACTCTTCACCACCGTAACGGAAGCTGTAATCACTGACACGCACCGAGTGGCGAACGGTTTTAGCCACTTGTTCCAGTACCAGATCTCCCGCAGCATGGCCGTAGATATCATTGATGCGCTTGAAGTGGTCGATATCGCACATAATCAGGGCGTAAGCATTACCGGTGGCCAGCGCCATCTGCGTTTCTTTCTGCAGCACTGGAGCCATATGCTTGCGTTCGATCAAACGGGTGAGTGAGTCTTCTTTTGAGGAATTGGCCAGCAGAGAGCTGGCCAGCTCCGACAGTAACCAGCCAATCTCGTTGGCGGCTTTGCTCATCTGACTACAGATCTCTTTCTGACGTTGTACCGGATCATTATCTTCTTGGCTAAGAAGGCGTATTTCAGAAGACAGCATATCCATGCGTTTTTTGATCTTTTCGGAGATGTCTGCTTTAGGGGTGATCAGATCCATCTTATGGTTCACCCATAAACCAAATTCGGAGCGCTGCAGAGAGTCTTCCGGCAGAGCTTTACCTGACATCACCTGGAAGATGCTATCGCTCAACCAGTTAAACAGATCGGAGCGAATACGCTCGATCTCCAGAGCGATATCCTGACCAGACAGGTTCAAGCGCAGGGACATGGCATTACGTTCGTTCTCGACCATATCGTGCATATAGGCCTGGTTGATCATGCTCAAGCTGGATTCCAGAATGCTGTTTACCAGACGAATCGCTTCAGCCAGATGCTCCCGATCCATATCGGATTCCACCAGAATCTCAAAACAGCCGTTTTTTACCATCAACATAGCGTTATCGACGATAGGCATAGGAACATCAATACGGGCATGGACCTGACCGATCTGAAGCTGTCGCTCAATCAGGGCTTCCATCTCATGGCGCTCTTTAGGCGAGAGAATCTCAACTAACCAGTGTTGCAGGCTGCCCTTTAAGCGAGTCTCGACCTGTTCGCTGTCCAGAAACTGACGAGCGGCGTTATCTTCCAGCAGTTCTTTATAGAACACCTGAACCACATCCATATAGCGGGGCTGAATCACCGCGCTGATCTCAGCCAGAATGCGGTTGTTCTCTGGGGTATAGAGATTGGTCAGGTAAAACTTTTCCAGCCCGTTCATATGTTGCTTTAGCCTTCTCATGGGTATTTCCCGCATTGTAACGTGAATAGTCACATCTTGTATAAATGTATACGCTTTAGTGCTGGAACAGAGGCAAAAGCAGGGAACTGTCTGGAACAGCGTATTCCAGAACTCAGGCGGACGCGGTAGAATTCGGGTCTTTAACCGAAAGAAATGGGACGATGTAATGGGCAGAGCCTTTCAGAACCGTAAAGAATCCATGGCGAAGACGGCCGCCGCAAAAACCAAGGTGTACAGTAAGTACGGCCGTGAAATCTATGTATGTGCAAAATCCGGTGGTATTGACCCAGATGGTAACCTGGCGCTGCGCAGTTTGATTGATCGCGCGAAAAAAGATCAGGTACCGACTCACGTAATCGATAAAGCTATCGATAAAGCAAAAGGTGGCGGTGGTGAGGACTTCTCCCCTGCTCGTTACGAAGGTTTTGGCCCTGGTGGTTGTGCCGTTATCGTTGACTGTCTGACAGACAACCCGAACCGCACCATTGGTGACGTACGTACCTGTTTCAACAAGGTAAAAGCTAAGCTAGGCACCGGTGGCACTGTAAGCCACATGTTCGATCACAGTGCGATTTTTGTCTTTGCCGGTGATGATGAAGAAGCGGTACTTGAAGCCCTGATGATGGCTGACGTAGACGTGACCGACATCGAGTGTGAAGATGGCAAAGTGACCGTATTTGCACCGCACACTGAATACTTCAAAGCCAAAACAGCCCTGACTGAAAACTTTGAAGGCATCGATCTGGACGTGGATGAGATCCAGTTTGTACCACACAACACCACGCCGATCTCTGAAGAAGAAGCGGAAACCATGGACAAGTTCCTGGAACTGCTGAACTTCCTGGATGACGTACAAAACGTTTATCACAACGCTGAGTACTGATAGTCCGACGACCTGATAACAGGTCGGAAAGTCTATAAAAAAAACAGCCGGTGGCTTGATACAAGCACCGGCTGTTTTTTATCTCAGGTGTTTTATTTTAAGGGCTCCGTTTATAAGAGTCCCGTTTTAAGCACCTTACTTTAAGCACCCCATTTCACATGCCTTGTGACCGCTACTTCTGTGCGACGGCCATGCCTTCGTAACGCTGTTTGGCCTGGACTACTTTTTCGATATAACGACGGGATTCTGAACTTGGGTGATTTTTATTCAGTTTCAGATACACCTGTTGCGGTGTCAGGCTGTTAATCACTGTCACGGCGTGTTTACGATCCCGAGAGAAGGTTCTTAGTACATTACCTGCGCCGCCATTGTAGGCTGAGATAATGCAGTATTCGCGGGAGATGGGGTTAGTCACGCCCTTGAGATAGATATCGTCAAGGATGCTCAGGTAAGCCGCACCGGTATCGATATTATTGGCTGGGTTAAACAGGTAACTGCGACTGGGCTGACCGCTTTTTTTCTTGATGCGCTGGAAAACATCCTTACCTGCGGTACTCGGTACCACCTGCATCAAGCCATAAGCCGGAATATGACTGGTAGCATACGGGTTAAAGTGGCTCTCGGTTTCCATAATGCTGTAGATCAGCGCTTCTGAAACTTGGTATTTCTGGGCTGACTGACGTACCAGTGATTCGTACTTCTGGCCCCGAACCTGTTGGTGGTTGGCTTCCATCGGAATCTGCACCCGATAGACAGTACGGCTACCGGATGGAATGCGCTCCAGCTTATTTTCTACCAGCCAGGTCGCATACCGGTTGGCACGCCACTCCCACTGAACCAGCTTGCCTTCATGATCCTTCACCTGACCCTGTAGCACTGACGGTCCTTTAAAGGTCACTCCCTGATCTGAAAACATCTCAGGATCCCGGTTATCATCGGGCGTCAGCAGAGTGGTGACAATCGCTTCCTGCAGGCGCTGTTTATGATTTCTGGATATCGCCGTTTCTACGATAATATTACCTTTAGCGAAGTCGACCTCACCCCGACTCTCGTAACCCTTACCGTATTTCACATATTTATCTGATGAAGGTTCCAGTACGTTATCGTCACCCCAAATGATGCTGGCCTTTTTCTTTAGCTGGATCACCTTTTGCTCATAACGGCGATAGGCCTGCTCCAGCTGTGTCTGCACTTCTTTGTACTCGGCGTATTCTTTCGCCAAAGCCGGGAAGCGGGAGATCCAGTCCGAGGCTTTTTGCTCAACAGCAGTGCTATCCACCTTCATAACAGTTTGTTCTGCCGGAGCCGGTTGTGTGTTGTTCTGTGTTGCAACTAACGGCTGAGTAGAACTTACTGTTGACTCTGATCCGAGTGGCGGGGCATCACCCAGCACTATCGTTGGCAGTTCTTCTGCCACAATTAAACCTTCCGGTTTTGATAGTGCCTGAGCGTTAACCGGCGTGGGTTTAAACACTGCGGTTACCTTTGGCGGCTCGACCTTGCTGACGGAAGGTTTACCCGCGTTCCCTCCAATAGGCTCACGACTGGAGGAGATAAACCCTCCAGGTGGCGGTAGGGGGGTGAGACTTTTTGGCGGATCCACGCGTTTTGCACTGGTTTGTGGATAACTGCTTGTGCCTCCTGTTACAACACAGCCGCTGAGAGCCAGTACAGAGATTAAAGCAGACAGTTTTTTCAGTCGTAGCGGAGCGTGAATAGAGGTCATCATACGTCAGGATCTACTGCCAAAGGTTGATATCAATCGGTCAAACATGGTGACACAAAGTCAGTGCGAAATTCCCTGACCAAGGGCAGAGGAATAAGGCATTGCTTGTCACAAGAGTCTAATAGAACCCTAATGTTAACGGCGGTTCCACTAATTTTTGTTGCTGTTGTTGTAATCCTGTCAGGTGTTCCTGCCACCAGTTGGCGTTACCAAACTGAGGGAATGCCTGAATAAATGCAGGGTCCAGACGGCGTTGTGCCAACCAGCCACTGTAGTAGATCATGCGTAGAGCTCGTAAGGGTTCAATCAATACCAGTTCGTTGGCCGGGAAGGTACGGTATTCCTCATAGCCCTCGGCGACTTCATTTAGCCACTGTTTTTGCTGAAGCTGATCGCCGCTGAGTAGCATCCAGATATCTTGCATGGCAGGGGCCATACGGCAATCATCAAAGTCGAGCATAATCAGATCGCCATCACGCCAGAGAATATTGCCGCTATGGCAGTCGCCTTGTACACGAATGGCTTGAGCGCTGAAGTTTTGCAGTTGGTTATCAATCTGTTCCAGTAGTTGATCGGTCAACTGTTGATAGCGACTTTCAAAGGCTTCCAGCAGACCGCTGTTTAATACATGTTGCTGAGCCGTGCGGCCATATTCGGCCATAGTCAGATGAGGTCGGTGCTGAAAGCTTTTTTGTTCGCCGATACTGTGCAAACGACCAAGAAAACGACCCAGCTCAAACAGGTGTTCTTCGTTATCCAGCTCGGGGGCGTGCCCGCCTCGGCGGGTAAACAGTGCCATACGGAAATCATCAAACTGGAACAGGGTTTGACCATCGCGCTGTTGAGGTGCAACCACTGCCAGTCCCTGATCAGCCAGCTCCAGGCAGAAATTGTGCTCTTCCTGAATCTGTTCATCGCTCCAGCGTTGTGGGCGATAAAACTTCACGATCAATGGCGAGTCGTCTTCAATACCTACCTGAAACACCCGGTTTTCATAACTGTTCAGCGCCATGACTCGGCCATCGCAGTAAAAGCCCAGATGTTCCACGGCATCCATCACTCGATTCGGGTCCAGTTGGTAATAGGGCTGAGATTCAATTTCAAATGTATTTTGTTCGTTCATGAGATAACCGGAGGTTGTGTCGTAAACCTAATCAGGCCGACACCAGGTGTATTTTGATATTCGAAAAGAAGGGGAGCCGATCCCGCTCCCCATAAGGTTCCATATTATTACATTACAGCCGGTACCACTATTACAGCTGCTACCTCTACTACAGCCAGTATCGCTATTGCAGTCGGTATGATTATTCCGGGGGCGGTGCTATAAAAACTGTCTGACACAGTTACGACCGTCATCCTTGGCTTGATAGAGGGCATTGTCGGCACAGTGCAGTGCCTGTTCCAGATCGTCTCCCCGTCGAGAAATGTAGGTGCCTATACTCACGGTGAGCGCTAATGGTTTTTGCCGTTCTGGGTGATGGTGTTGATAATAATCAGGTTCAAAGGTGGCAACCGTATTGCAAATGCTTTTGCTGAGTGTATCCAGACAAGAGTGATCGCAATCGGTGACGCAGGCAAGAAACTCATCACCACCCCAGCGTCCAGAAAAGCCTGATGCACCTATCTGTTGCTCAATTTGTTGCTCGATAATTCGAGCCACGGCGATTAGTGCTCTATCACCACAAGCATGGCCATACTGGTCGTTAATCTCTTTAAAATAATCCAGATCGATCCAGATAAAACCGATGTTATGAGACTGATTATTAAAGGTTTGGTTTAAGCGTTCGGTCATTCCTCCACGATTGTACAATTGAGTCAGTGCATCGGTACGGGATTGATCTTCCAAGGCTTGGGTGCGTGCTTTGACTTTGTCTTCCAATTCGGTGCGATATTGATGGACGGCGTCGGCCATCTCTGAGAAGTGTCGAATCAGATCTCCGACTTCTCCCTTGCCGCTGAAATCGACGGAGACAGGTTTTGCGGCCTGTACCTGATTAATCGCAGTATTTAAGCGTTGTACGGGGCGCAGCACCATACGTTGTAACAGCAGATTAAATAAGATGATTAAAGCGATAATGGTAAGGGTGTAGACCAGAAAAATACCACCAAAGCGGCTTAATGGCAGTAGCTTGGCAATATCAATAAAGGTGATCTCATACCAGTTCAGTTCTGGAATATAGGCGACCGCCATCAATTGGCGGCGTCCCTCACTGATGACAAATTCACTGATGACACTGTCCCTTTGTTTACGGGCTTCAGTCATAATCCGATCGACGACCTCGTGATCACTGGCCTGATCCAGATACTGATAGATATACTGCTGTTGAGCTTTTGGAGTGCTAATACTGGAAAAGGATATCCGGGTTCGTTTCGGGTGGAGTTGTACACTGGCGGTCTGGTCGACAAATAGGTTGGTCACACCCTCATCCGTATTATTAACGATCTGGTTGAGGAAATGGCTTAGGTTGAGTCCTGTACCCACAACACCCAGGGATTCTCGGCCATCATTCAGTAAGACGTTAATCCAGAGTTTGGTGACGCCCAATTCACTGTCCAGATTAACATTGATATGCAGTTCCAGTTCTTGTTTTAAGACGCGGAAGAACCAAGCGTCTTTGGGGGAGTTCTCATCCAGATGATAGCGTAGCTGCTGCCCTTCATAGCTGTTATTGGCATCGTTATGGAAATACTCACCGCTTTTTTTCAGTGCCACAAAGTAGTTCATTTCACCAAAGTTAAAGCGAAAGCTTTCCATCTCCTGTAAGGCTGTACTACGTAAGGCGTCATCATTGGGGTTACGGGCGTAGGCCAGTAAAGAGGGAGATTTGGCAAACTGCAGTGCCAGGGCAACTTCCCGCATGATGGGTTGCAGTGTACGTTCTCTATCGTAGAGCACCTGCTTTTCGGCATAACGCAGTGCCCATTCTTCAATGATCTGTTCTGCGAGCGTTTTGACGGATGACCAGACGGCTATTGACGAGATCAGCAGTAATAGGGCTGAAAATAGAAAGAAACGCAGTTTCAGGCTCATAAAGGAAATATTCTAGTTTTATCGAACCGTCATCCTAACCTTTATGGATTTAAAAAAGCATTTCCAATGCCTTTTTGTCTGTTTTTAATGGATTGTAAGTTTAAATTTTTGATGCCAATGAGGTTGCTGTAAAAAGCTATAAAAAAGGAGAGCTTAGCTCTCCTTTTTTAACAGTATGGCATAGAGGCTGGCAAAACGTGCGACTCTACTTATGTATTCAAAACAAATAGTTCAAAACAGATCGTTGCTCAGGCTTTTAATTATTGGCCGTTCGGCCATCTTCACTACCATCACGCAGGGCCAGCTCCAGTTGATTCTGATAGCGATCCTGAGCGCGCTTCATATTGCTACAGGCTTTCAGGTAGTTATTCTCACACGCCTTTTTATACCAGTTCATAGAGGCGACATAGTTTGGCTTACGCTTGGGGTAACCTTCGTACAATACACCCAGATTATACTGGGCCACGGCGACACCTTTATTGGCTACACGTTGCAGCAGGTTAGACGCACTCAGTAGGTCAGTTTTGGTGCCCAAACCATAGTAGTACATATAAGCCAGTGATAGCTCGGCACGGGTGTGTCCATATTTTGCTGCCATTTTGTACCAGCGCAGAGCCTCTGCGTAGTTCTGACTGCCATCAGGGCCGTCTTCATAGATACGAGCCAATTGATACTGGGCTTCAACGTTGTTGCCCTGGGCTGCTTTAAATAACCAGCGGCGGGACTTGTTCATATTAATGCCGTTGCCCTGGCCTTTCTTATACATCATACCCAGTTGATATTGAGCTTGTGTATAGGACTTCTCGGCGGCTTGTTTGATCCATTTAAAAGCTTTAACTTCGCTTTGGCGGACATCAACAAAGGTCAGATAAGCCATACCCAGGCGATACATAGCCTCAGGGTCGCCTTGATTGGCCGCTTGCTCATACCAGAAATACGCTTGCTTAGGGTTAACCTCGTCTCCGCGCCCGGCTTGATACATGCGGCCCAGCATCAATTGTGCTTTGACATGGCCCTTCTCTGCTTCTGGCAGAAAGTGGTTCAGAGCGTGGGTATATTGTTCTTGCTCATAGAAATCCATCGCCTTTTTAAAAGAGGCAAGGGTATGGGTCGAGAAGGCAAGAAAGCAGAGAGAAAGAAGTGCTGCAAGAGTTTTCAGATACGTCATCATAACCCCGCGGTAAGACCATTGGAATTGGGCGCAAAGGGTAACAAAAAGTTACAGGTGAGGCTATTAGCAATAACACTATTTTCTGTGGTTATTTAGTTCGATCTTAAATAAGGATAACTGTGTTTAAAACCTATAGATCTAACCCAAGAGATTATAGATCTAATCTAATAGATGGGACTCGATATCCTTAACACTTTCCATCACGGCGTAAGTACTTGTCTGCAGTACAAAAGGCAGCGCGGAAATCTGTTCACCCAATACCTGACGATAGGCTTCCATACCTGAAGTACGCACTTTCAGAAGATAATCAAAACCAGCAGCAATCATATGGCACTGCTCCACCTCAGGAATCTGACGAACCGCCTCATTAAAGGCTTCCAGAGCGTTGCTTTTGGTATCGCTTAATTTGACCTGCACAAAGGCCACATGACTGGCACCCAAGCGAGTCTGATTCACTAGGGCGACATAACCCAGAATATAGCCCTGCTCCTCCAGCTTTTTCATGCGTAACTGGCACGGAGTCTTAGATAGACCTACTCTTGAAGCAAGCTCGGTGACTGTCAGACGGGCATTTTTCTGCAGTTCACGCAGGATGGCATGATCAATACGGTCCAGCTCATCATTCTTTTTCATAAATCTGTCGCTTATACAGTTACTTATCTTAAAACCACTGTGAATTGCTGCTCAGCATACCATTACTCTGTTAAACAGCAATAGTCGCTTTACCTATTGAATAAGTAGTGAGTAGCTATTAGGTCTAAAGATGGATATTGAAAATAGTCTATAGTTTTTTTAGCTGCGAATAATTAGAGAAAAAGGCTATTTGTTGCGGAATAGAATATCTCATCACTAATACACACTTAAACAAAAGTACTCTGATATTTCTCAACCTGTCGCCGAAAAATACAGCGCTGTGTTGAAGACAGACTTTTAGTTTGAGTGCTTATTTATTCCTGTACGAAGGGTGTCGATATGACTCGGGTAACGAACACTACAACAAATGCCGATGTGAAACCGACCAGCGAAATCCGCAATCTGATTCGCGCGCACTATCTGGCTGATGAAAATAAAACCGTGCCTGCACTGATTGAGTTAGCGGGTCTGTCTGACAGCACACGTCAAACCATCTCTGCTGAAGCGGCTGAACTGATTCGCCGGGTGCGTACCTCTGCCAAGCCATCCA
The DNA here is from genome assembly GCA_964342385.1 of uncultured Oleiphilus sp. GTDB lineage: Bacteria > Pseudomonadota > Gammaproteobacteria > Pseudomonadales > Halomonadaceae > Oceanospirillum. Next base: position 37,542 of record CAYFGP010000004.1, read on the forward strand.
TGATGGAAAACTTTCTGGCGGAATATGGTCTGAGCACAAAAGAGGGCATCGCCCTGATGTGTCTGGCAGAAGCCCTGTTACGTGTACCCGATGCTGACACTATCGACGAACTGATTGAAGATAAAATTGCCCCTGGTAAATGGCAGGAGCACCTGGGTCGTTCCGAATCTGCCCTGATCAATACTTCTACCTGGGGCCTGATGGTCACCGGTAAGCTGATCGCTCCAGCCGATGAAAAAGGCCTGGTTAACACTTTGCGTGGCATGATCAAGCGCATGGGTGAGCCGGTTGTGCGTACTGCCGTAAAACAGGCAATGAAAGAACTGGGTCGCCAGTTTGTTCTGGGGCGTGATATCAAAGAAGCCACCGAGCGTGCTAAGAAGCAGGAAGGCCGTGGTTACAGCTACTCCTACGATATGTTGGGTGAAGCGGCCCGTACCGATAAAGATGCCCTGCGTTACCATCAGGCTTACGCCGATGCGATCAGTGCGCTGAAACCGGCCTGTGTCCATGACGATATCCGTCAGAACCCCGGTATTTCCGTAAAATTATCCGCCCTACACGCCCGTTATGAGTTTGGTAAGCGTGAGCGTGTGATGGAAGAGCTGGTAGAACGTACCTACCAACTGGCCCTGATGGCCAAAGATGCCAATATGGGTTTTAACATCGATGCGGAAGAAGCGGATCGTCTGGATCTGTCTTTAGACGTGATCGAAGCCGTTTTGTCCCGTCCCGAGCTTGCCGGCTGGAACGGTTTTGGCGTGGTGGTTCAGGCCTTTGGCCACCGCGCACCTTTTGTACTGGACTGGCTGTACAGTCTGTCGGTGCAACTGGATCGTAAGATTATGGTGCGTCTGGTAAAAGGCGCTTACTGGGATGCGGAAGTGAAACGCTCTCAGGTGATGGGTCTGGATGGCTTCCCGGTCTTTACCCGTAAGGTGAATACCGATGTGTCCTATATGGCGTGTGCCACCAAGCTGCTGCAGATGACTGATCGCATCTACCCTCAGTTTGCCACCCATAACGCCCACTCTGTGGCAGCGATTATGAATCTGGCTGATGATCTGGATAAGTTTGAGTTCCAACGTCTGCACGGTATGGGTGAATCCCTGCACGATGTGGTGGTACAGGAGCAGAAAGTCCGCTGTCGTATCTACGCACCTGTGGGAGCACACCAGGATCTGTTGGCGTATCTGGTGCGTCGTCTGCTGGAAAACGGCGCGAACTCCTCGTTTGTTAACCAGATCGTTGATACCAGTATCGCGCCGGAGCAGATCGCAATCGATCCGATCACTGTCGTTCAAGATCTGGATGTGATTGCCAATCCTGCCATTACGCCAGCGGCTAAGATCTACGGTGAAAAACGCCGTAACGCCATCGGTTGGGATATTACTGACCCGGTTGAAGTGGCTGAGCTGGACAAACAGCGTGATGCTTTTGCTCAAACACAATGGCAAGCGAAACCTATGATTGCGGGCCAGGTGGAAGGTGCAGGCAGCAAAGCGGTGATCAACCCGGCAAATCATCAGGATCAAGTGGGTGAAGTGGTTGAAGCCTCCGTTCAGGATGTGGAAACGGCCATTGCGGCAGCCAAAGCCGGTCAAGTAGCCTGGGCGGCACTGCCGGTTAGCGAGCGTAGCGCCCGTATTCGCAAGTTTGCGGACCTAATGGAAGCTAATGCGGCTGAATTGTTTGCCCTGGCGACTCGTGAAGCGGGTAAAACCCTGCTGGATGGTATCGCCGAGATCCGTGAGGCGGTCGATTTTGCGCTGTATTATCCGAACGAAGCGGAGCTGCATGATAAAGACGGTCAGGCCCGTGGTGTGATCACCTGTATCTCACCATGGAACTTCCCGCTGGCGATCTTTGCTGGTCAAATCTGCGCTGCACTGGCGGCGGGTAATGCGGTACTGGCCAAACCTGCTGAGCAAACCACACTGATGGCGGCTCGTACCGTTGAGCTGATGCACGAAGCGGGTATTCCGCAGGATGTGATCCAGCTGCTACCGGGTACGGGGGCTATCGTCGGTGCGGCACTGACCTCTGATAGCCGTATTGATGGCGTGTGTTTTACCGGTTCTACTTCAACTGCTCAGCACATCAACCGTGCCATGGCGGATAATATGTCCCCGGATGCCCCGCTGATTGCCGAGACGGGTGGTATGAACGCCATGATCGTCGATTCCACGGCTCTGCCAGAGCAGGTGATTCGTGATGTGCTGGCTTCTTCGTTCCAAAGTGCGGGTCAACGTTGTTCCGCTCTGCGTGTGCTGTATCTACAGAAAGATATCGCAGAGCACACGCTGGAGATGCTGTACGGCGCTATGGAAGAGCTGACCATTGGCAATCCTTGGCTGCTGAGCACCGATATTGGTCCTGTGATCGACGATATTGCGCGCAACAAGATTATGGCCCATATCCAGGCTTTCAGCGCAAAAGGCCGTTGTCTGAAAACCTTTGATGTGCCAGCAGGCGGTACCTTTGTACCACCGACCGTGATTCAGCTGGATAGCATCACTGAGCTGGAAGAAGAGATTTTTGGCCCGGTACTGCATATCTGCACCTTTGAAGCCAACGAACTGGATCAGGTGATTGCTGATGTGAACAGCCGTGGCTACGGTCTGACCTTTGGCCTGCATACGCGTATGGATAGCCGTATCGACTACGTGACCAGCCGTATCAAAGTGGGTAACTGCTACGTGAATCGTAACCAGATTGGTGCGATTGTGGGTTCTCAGCCGTTCGGTGGTGAAGGTCTGTCCGGTACCGGTCCTAAGGCTGGTGGCCCGCTGTACGTGCGCCGCTTTAAGCAGATTGCCCCTGAAGCCTTGGTGACACAGGCAGACAGCGCAAATAACATTAGCCTGAACGAGCTGCAAAATGCAGTTGATAGCCTGAAAGATCAAGCGGTGATGGAGAAAAGTGCTGCCTTGGCGCAGCTGAGTCAACATCTGCCACAAGCCAGTTTGGCATTGGATAATCCGGCTCTGCTTAATACCCGTGAGATGCCGGGACCCACTGGTGAGCTGAACCGTCTGAGCTGTCACGGCCGTGGTCTGGTTCTGTGTTTGGGCCCTGATCTGAACAGCGTCAGTCGTCAGATCGCTATGGCTTTGGCACAAGGTAATAAAGTCGTTGCCGTTGCACCGGGCGTAAAAGCGGTTACTGATGAGCTGGCCTTCGCAGGTCTGGCGGTAGTGGGTATTGAAGGTAATGTATCCGCTGAACTGTTAAGTCAGGTACAAGGTGTGGATGCCATCAGCAGTATTGCTGATATCAGTGTACTGAAAGCGTACCGTCAAGCTCTGGCGCAACGTGATGGCGCGCTACTGCCACTGCTGACCGAAGTGAACCTGCCAGAGCGTTTTGTTCATGAACGTCATCTGTGTGTGGATACCACTGCAGCTGGCGGTAATGCTAGCTTGATCGCCAGCAGCAACTGATCATCTGCAGTGATCTGTTTGGGTTCTGTTGAACAACTTTCAGTCCAGTTGTTCAACAGCCGACAGATATTTCTGTCCATTAGATCGTTCAGGCTGTCGCGCCGTGAGTGGATGTGTACGGATGTATGTATGGATAGATAGAGCGGTGTATGAATAGAACGATGTGTCGATAAATTCACTTGCCATGCCTTTATCGACCATAAAAAATCGCAGTACCTTGGTCGTCGCTTGGTGATTTCCAAGTATGATCAAGTGCTGCGATTTTTTTGTTTCTGTGCTTTCTTCTTTTACTACAGAAATGACACCTTGTGGTTTAACTGACTTATGACATGAGTTCTATTAGCAAGGAATACGAATTTGAACCTGTAAACCACCTTCTTCCCGGTTAGATAGATCCACATGCCCGCCATGCAACAGTGCAACACTGCGCACGACACTCAAGCCCAGCCCCATGCCTCCAGTCGCGCGGTTTCTGGAGCCTTCCACGCGATAGAAAGGCGTAAACACCTGTTCAAACAAAGCCTCATCAATGCCAGGGCCGTCATCGGTAACTGTTAATAGGATCCAATGTATCCCTGTTTCCGGCTCTCTCTCCTGTTTAAGTATAATCTCGGCACTATCGGCATATTTCACCGCATTTTCTACTACATTAGTGACCATACGACGAAACCCCATGGGTTTGCATTCGCACACCAGACGCTCCGGCAGATCACAGTTCAGGTTTGCCCCCTGATCAATCAAGTCATCACACAGACTCTGCACCAGACTGGCCAGATCCGTTGCCTTACTGGGCTCGTTTTGCACATCATCCCGAGCGAAATTCATGGTAGCGTTTAGCATCTGCTCCATATCCGTCAGGGTATGTTGCATCTTGTTGTGGATCTCATCATCACTGACAAACTCCGACTGCAATCTGAGCTTGGTAATCGGCGTGCGTAGATCATGGGAGATTGCCGCCAGCATCAGCATCCGATCCTTAATAAAACGCTGCTGCCGCTCCTGCATACTGTTAAAAGCCTGAATGGTGGTGCGTACCTCACGGGCACCTTCTTCGGCCAGAGGTTCGCTATCCATTCCGCGACCAGTACGATTAGCGGCCTTGGCCAGTTTCTGTAGTGGTCGGGTATTACTGCGTAACATCCACAACATAATGCCGACAACCAGCAAGCCGACGACGACCAAACCAACGGCAGAGCGCCAATTCCACACCGGCAACGGATCGGTACCACCAGCACGGATATTCAGCCAGCGTTGATCCGGCAGTAACACGGAGATACTCAGTTCATAAGGTGGTCCATCCCGTCTGGAATAGGGTTTACGGCCATACTTATCGTAACCATCGAAGTCGTGATCTTTCTCTCCTCTATAACCTTTATCGTCCCTATAGCCTTGATCACTGCGATAATCCCTATCCTCCTTATGCTTGGAGAAAAATCCCTTATTGTCGTGATCCAGCTTGCGCCAGTAAGCATGCTCCTGTCCCTGGAAGTAACGGCCACTCTTGCCAGGACCAACGTACTCATCGGTATCACAATCAAAATCATCCGGCAGAGGATAACGCTCGTAGGTCACTCGTATCATCTGCTCCGGCTGACGCAGGGTTTTGCGATATAGTTTGTGCTGCATCTCTACGGCATCGTTGGAACTAAAGTCCGCACTGACTAACGCATCGGGAGAGATTAATACCGCCAGTTGTGGTGTTTCTGTCGCTTTTAAAATCGCCTTGTACTGATGAGGCTCCGACTGATCCACCAGACTGATAAGATTGGCAATACGCTGCACCTGAAGGTTCGCACTGGCACTGCTGATCAGATGGTTTCTGTCTTTCAGATACACCATGACACTGACCAGCTGTACCAGCACCAAAGTGGCCAGCATCAGCAGGATCAAGCGCGTACGCAGCGTCTGGGGTTTAAAGCGCTGCAACAGGCAGAAAAACTTCCCGTCTTTTATCTTATTTAAAGACTGACAGGGTTTAGATGACATCAGCCCTTTGAGGACTGTTTTAACCCTATTGAACGTTTTAGAAGCATAGACGGAGTTGTTGGAGCGGTCAGAACCGCTGGGATTACCAGAATTATTAGACTCACTGGACATATTCCACCTCGGCGCTAAAGCTGTAACCACCTCCCCAGATGGTTTTAATCAGTTCTGGTTTTTTCGGGTCTTTTTCCAGTTTGCGTCTGAGTCGACTGACCAGCGTATCAATAGAACGATCAAACAGCTGAGTGTTACGACCGCGGGCCAGATCCAATAACTGATCCCGAGTCAGTACCCGTTGCGGATGCTCCAGAAAGGCCTGTAACAGATCAAACTCAGCGGTGCTTAAGGATAGAGTAATGCCTTCTTCATCGAGCAGTTCGCGCTTATGGCGATCCAGCTGCCAGCGATCAAAACGCACCAGACTCTGTTCTGGCGTTGTCTGACTTCGATGGTTATCTGGCAAGCTATGGGTACGGCGCAGTACCGACTTAATGCGCGCTAGCAGCTCACGGGGACTAAATGGCTTGGCCAGATAATCATCTGCGCCCATCTCCAGACCAATAATTCGATCTGTTTCCTCTCCCATCGCAGTCAGCATAATCACCGGCAGATTGGAGTGACTGCGCAGCTTACGACACAACACCAGGCCATCCTCGCCCGGCATCATCAGATCCAGCACAATCAGATCGATGGTGTGATTGGCCAATACCTTTTCCATCGCCTTACCATCTTCCGCCAAGGACGTACGGCAGCCATGGTTTTGCAGGAAACGGCTGAGCAGTTCACGAATTTCCTGCTCGTCATCAACAATCAGAATATGGGGATTATCAGGATTCAAAGGCACCACCAGAAGTGTCGATCTTACAGCGCTTACAGCCATCCCTGACCCGGCTTTTAGTGTCTATTGTTAGCCGTTGCGCTAACTTCTTTAAGCTTTGTGTTTTTACTATAACCGAGTCAAAAGCAAAAACTTTGACAAAGTATGTCAAATTTCCGCTTTGTCATAATTTGCTGCAAAAAAGGCTGTTTTTGACAAAGTTCAGCGACATTTCAACGTTTAAATAACCTCATCGCAAGGCCAGAGACACTCCTGATAACAGAGCGTCTGAATCAAGTGGCCCGGATATGACAACAGTATTCACCATAACAAGCTGCAAGCTGACGTGCTTATTAATCAGGTTCCATAAGTATCCTCCGATCAGCCAGCTCTTGTACTCAGTGACGAGGTAAGATCATGAAAAACACTCACATCGCTAAAGTAATCGGTTCTCTGGCTGCGGCAGGCGTACTGTCGATGAGCCTGGCTTCTCCTGCCATGGCATTCTGGGGCGACCATGATGGTAAGAAGTGTGATAAAGGCGACAAAGGCTCTCATCACAGCGGCGGTTATCACAAAGGTCGTGATTTTGATAAAAACCAAAATCTGGAACTGACTTCTGACGAAGTACGTACTCTGGTTGCCTCCCGTCTGATCTATCGTGGCAATGACCGTCTGAAAGTAGGTGAGATCACCGAAGGTGAAAAGAGCACCTTTAACGTTGAGATTGTCACCCTGGATGATTCCCTGGTGGAAGTCCTGACCATCAGCAGTGCAACCGGTTTCCCAGTGGCACAGCGCTAAGCCCTGATGCATTAAAGCCCGATGTATTAAGCCGGTCAGCCAATCTGACTTCAGATGTTAATGACCGGTAAACCACCAACTCTACTCGCCAATCGATCCACCAATACTTGCTTTAACCTGCCCAGATGTACTGCGAGCACTGGGCGGGTCTTTTTTGCCCCCTTTTAGCGAGCCTTGGTTATTGATTGATAAAAGAAAAAGGCATTTAAAGCCAAATAATATGTTGAATCAGAAATAGCTCTATTCCTGATTCAGCCTGACCCAGGACCGTGACTATGACCACTAGCCAAATCACCAGCCCCGAAGCTGAACTGAAAACCCCAGATAACCGCCCTGCACTGGATCGCCTGTCGATCTCTCTGCACTGGATTGTTGGCTGGACTATTATGGGTCTGCTGGCGATGGGTATCTATATGGAAGAAAACTCGGCTTACCATCTGTATGACCTGCATAAATCCATTGGTGCTCTGATCTTTATCGCCGTAGTGATTCGTGCCTGGCGTCGCGTACGTCAAGGCTGGCCTGAGCCGGTCAGTGATTACACCCGTATGGAACAACTTCTGTCCAAGATCACTCATTATGTGCTGCTAATCGGCAGTGTGCTGATTCCTCTGTCCGGTTTGGTAATGTCCATTGCCGGTGGTCGTGGCCTGGGTATTTTTGGTCTGGAACTGATCGGTGAGAATATTGATCCTGCTAACCCAGGTGATGTCATTCCTCTGGCGGGTCCATTGGCGGGTATCGCGCACAGTTTGCACGGTCTGGTAAGTAATGCGGTGATTGCGGCTTTGGTACTGCATATTATCGGCGCGCTGAAGCACCATGTGATCGATAAAGATAACACTCTTAAACGTATGCTGGGTCGTTAAGAGATTCAGGCAGGAAACAATCACAATAATAGTGATTGGAGAAATAGCAACGCCGGAGTGTTCAGATCACTCCGGCGTTGCTATGTGTAGGTCTGGATGCAGCTTAACTCTGCAAGAGTTAACGCTGACAATAACCTTGCAGCTGTTGCAGTAGCTTCAGACATTGAGCCTGATCCAGTACCAGGAAGGTCTCTTCCAGGTCACTATTATCCTGCAATGCGGTGGTTAACAGCCCCAGATGATCCGGGCGTAAGCCATAACCTTCCTGCAAACGACCATTACGCACCAGCGCATAATTTAATGCGGGTAGACGATCGCGATTAGGCAAACTCAACTTGCTGACACGCGCCAGACTGGTGGCGACATTACGATTTAAGCCTTCGCCAAAAGGCAGGTCGGTTAACGGAAGAATCAATAGCTGTTCAATCAAACTGGCCTGCTGTACACGCAGTTGCAGCCAGTCATAAAGATGATGAATACGTTGTAGCTGGCGCTGCTCCTGAGTCAAAGGTTGCCAGGTCAGCTGTTGTTTTAGCTGATCCAGAGAGCTGGCAAAGTAGACCCAGTGTTGCAGTTGTTCTTTCTCCTGTTCAGGGATCGAGGACAGGCAGTCCTGAGCCAGATGCTCATGCAGACAACGACTTTCCTGAGCGGAGTGTAAGGAAACCTGATAGTGCCAGACTTTATTTTGCCATTCCTGAGTGATGGCAAAGGGCACATTACTGTAAAACTGATCTGTCGTGCTATTTGGCGTTGGGTTACGGCCAGACAGAGTAGAGGCTAAAACGGGTAGATGTTGCAGTAGCGTATCGAGGGGGAAGCGGCACAAATGGCCTAGACAATCGCCAACGGCGAAGAAGGATTGAAACGCGTGATTATCGATTGAGGTATTGTGAGCAAGCATGGCAATTTTCCTGATTCAAAACGGCTAACGGATCGACGGCTGAGTGTGCAAAAGTGGTGCGTTTCATGGTGTTCATCATTGGCATCATAATTTTGCCCATAATCATGGTTTTCATGACTGTTTCCTCAAAGTGATGCGCTGTTATGCGCTGAAGTTTTTAAAATCAAAAAAGATAAAATTTACAGTTATAAAAAGCAGAAAAACCGGCGAGAGACCGGTTTTTCTGCTGGATGACTCTATTGATAACATGAGATGAAACGAGCTGGCAAGTGGCTACTTACCTTTATTGTTTCACCCGCTAATCACGCCATCGAGGTCCCTATTCAGGCATTGGACAGAGAAGCGTTATGAAGTCTGGGTGTCTTCACCTGCTGCCCGTTTATTACGGAACACTCTTTTCTCGACTTCCACCAGCACAAAGACACTGGAGCTGATCACCGCAATCACCAACCAATCGCCAAAGCTGATTGCCTCGGTCGCAAATAGCGTCTGCATTGGACTGGTATAGGTAAACAGCATCTGGAATACCAGTAGCATAGCGATGGCATATAGAGCGATACGGTTACCGAGAATACCGGCTTTATTCACTACGGATTCAATAAAGAAGCGGGAGTTAAACAGATAGAAGATCTCAAACATTACCAGAGTATTTACCGCGATGGTCCTGGCATATTCCACGCTATAGCCATTGCTCTGATACCATAGGAAAAGACCAAAGGTACCGCAGACCAGAATCATACCGACAAATAGGGTGCGCCAGATCAAAAAGCCCGATAACAGTGGCGCTTTCGGATCGCGCGGTGGCCGGGCCATGACATTTTTCTCAGCCGGTTCGAAGGCCAGCGCCAGTGCCAATGTGACCGCAGTAATCATATTGACCCACAGAATCTGTACCGGTGTGATCGGCAACATAGTGCCCAGCAGGATCGCTGCCAGAATACTCAGCGCCTCACCGGCATTGGTGGGCAGGATAAACAGAATCGCCTTTTTTAGGTTATCGTAAACGGTACGCCCTTCCTCAACAGCCCGGGCAATGGTGGCGAAGTTATCATCCGCCAATACCATCTCGGCCGCTTCCTTGGACACCTCGGTACCGTTAATGCCCATAGCGATCCCCACATCGGCACGCCTTAGAGCAGGCGCATCATTCACTCCGTCTCCGGTCATAGCGACCACATTACCATTGGCTTGCAGAGCCGACACCAGGCGCAGTTTATGCTCCGGGCTGGTACGGGCAAAAACATCAACATCCCCGACGACCTTACGCAACTCCTCATCGCTTAACTGCTCTAACTCGGCACCAGTCAGAGCTGTTTGACCGTCACCAATATTCATCTGAGCGCCAATGGCCTTAGCAGTATCCACATGATCACCGGTGATCATCTTCACCCGGATACCCGCGCTATGACACTGTTTTACCGCGACAATCGCTTCATCTCGTGGTGGATCAATCATCGCCACTAAGCCGATCAAACACAGGCCTTCATTTAAATCGGTGAAACTCAGCTCCATATGCTCGGCAGGTACAGGTTTGGCTGCGATAGCCAATACGCGTTGGCCCTGAGAAGCCATGGACTGCATCCGTTGCAGCCACAGGTTAGGATCTATAATGGTTTGACTGGTGCCCGCTTCACAGCGCTGGAACTGGCACATATCCAACACACGCTCCGGTGCCCCTTTTAGATAGATGACACCGTGACCAGCGTGATCATGGTGCAGGGTAGCCATATACTTATGTTCGGATTCAAACGGGATAATATCGGTTCGCGGATACTCTTCCTGCTCAAAGTGGGGATCAAGACCGGCTTTCATCGCCAATGTGATCAGTGCGCCCTCTGTGGGATCACCGACCAGCTGCCATTGCTCTTTGCCTACTGCGCCATTGCCCGTCTCTTCTTTGTTTTTCGATAGGCTGGCGTCATTACAGAGCATCACCGCGCGTACCAGTTCCTGCAGCTGAGGCTCGTTATCGCTGTCCTGAGTTTCACCGTCGCGGATAAAGCTGCCGTGTGGATCATAACCAGAGCCCGTCACCTCAAACAGCTGATCGGCCAGTACGACACTGCGTACGGTCATCTCATTACGAGTCAGAGTGCCGGTTTTATCGGAGCAGATATTACTCACCGAACCTAACGTTTCTACCGCAGGCAAACGACGAATCACTGCGCTATGACGGGCCATCTGCTGCACGCCAATGGCCAGGGTAATGGTCATAATCGCCGGTAGCCCTTCAGGAATCGCCGCCACTGCCAGGCCTACTGCAGCCAGGAAGGTTTCCGCCCCTGTCATGCCTTGCAGCCAGACACCATAGGCAAAGGTAAAACTGGCCAGCACCAGTACCGCCAGACTCAGCCACTTGGCCAGCTGATCTACCTCGCGTAGCAGCGGGGTTTCCAGGGTCTGCACTTCACTCAGCATCTGGTTGATTCGACCAATCTCGGTTTTAGCCCCCGTACCGATCACCACACCAATGGCATGACCGTAGGTCACTAAGGTGCCCGAATAAGCCATATTGCCGCGATCAGCGACCACGGTATCTTCGGTTAGCTGTGAGTGATGCTTTTCAACTGGGACCGATTCTCCGGTCAGAATGGATTCATCAATACGCAGATCATGCACATTGATCAGGCGAATATCTGCGGGGATCTTATCGCCGGATTGCAGCGTCAGAATATCGCCAGGCACCAGCTGATCTGCATCCAACGAGATATAGCCGCCATCCCGTTTCACCATCGCCTGGTGAGACAGCATATTGCAGATCGCATCTAGCGCTTTTTCTGCTTTACCTTCCTGTACTACACCGATAATGGCGTTAACAACCACCACCGCTGCGATCACTGCGGTATCGATCCAGTGACCTAAGATTGCTGTCGTCGCACCGGCTGCAAGCAGTACATAGATCAGAATATTGTGGAACTGCAGAAAAAAGCGCTCCAATAGGCCTTTCTTGGCTGGAGCGGGTAGGCTGTTTGGCCCATATTTCAGTAACCGCTCCTGAGCGACTGTACTGCTTAAACCCGACTTCTCATTAGTCTGAAGCTGTTCCTGTGTGACGTCCTTATCAATGGCATGCCATTGAATAGTGGCACCTTCTATTTCAATCTTTTCCCTAGCTGACATCTGATCACCGCCTGGCTTACGCCTCTGTTAGTTAGAAGCTTCCCTGATACTAGAGCCTGTAAACACTGCAGCTGCAGATACGGGCAGCAATTGTAAACCTGAGCTACGACTGTAAAAGGGATTACTAATCTGCCAGTAAACCTGATCTTTATTGCATTGCAATAACAAAGACACACTCTTTTGATCCCTTACAGAACCGATATTAATCAAGGTGCGTAACGGTGATAAATAAGTACTATGCTTGTGAACAATATAATTGAGCCGTGTATTCCAAATAGAAATTATGATAGGTAAAAGCTATTAAAATAATCTGAATCTTATATTTCTCTTATCGAAGCAGACTTTTTATAGTGTACACATACTTTGAAACGCACTACTGACTGACGGCATAGACATCATCTAATCGCACTATGCCCAACCCATGGAGATCAAACGATGTTAGACAACCGCGAAGGCCAAAACGTACCTCAAGTGACCTTTAACACCCGTAAGAACAATGACTGGGTTCAGATCACGACAGATGATCTGTTTAAAGGAAAAAATGTCATTCTGTTTGCACTGCCAGGTGCTTTTACCCCGACCTGCTCCAGTACTCACTTGCCCCGTTACAACGAACTGGCACCGGTTTTTCAGGCCAATGGCATTGATGACATCATCTGTCTGTCCGTAAACGATCCTTTTGTGATGGATGCTTGGGCGGGTGATCAAAATGCGGAGCACATCTCCATGCTGCCAGACGGCAATGGTGATTTCAGCCGCGGTATGGGCATGCTGGTGAATAAAGCGGATCTGGGCTTTGGTGATCGCAGCTGGCGTTACGCTATGCTGGTGCGTGATGGTGTGATCGAAAAAATGTTTATCGAACCTGATGTACCAGGCGACCCGTTTGAAGTGTCTGATGCCGATACCATGCTGAACTACCTGAACCCAGAAGCTCAGCCGCCAAAACGCATTACTCTGATCGGCAAACCTGGTTGTAGCCACTGCACCCGTGCTAAGGCCGCATTGGATGAGCGTGGTCTGAAGTTTGAAGAGATCACCATTGGTAGTCATGGTGTCAGTCTGGCAACCCTGCATGCGATTTCTGGCCGTGGCACAACACCTCAGATCTATGTTGAAGGCGAACAAATTGGTGGTGCTGATGAACTGGAAAGCTGGTTAGCGGGTCAATAAACCAGTAAGAGAAATAGGCTCTGTTCGATCAATTTGTTCAGAGCTTTGATAGTGGTTTTCTATGCTTCATTTCCCTCTTCTCATTCTCCAATTGAGCCGGCAGACCTAATGGTCTGCCGGCTTACAGCTCTCGTTTAAACCAAACTCGGTTAGATAAACTCAATGAGATAAAAACCGGCAAGCCTTTGTTTAATCGCATAATGTTGCATTATTGATATAGCATTCTGTGTTAAAGCCTCCTAAAGTGAGCACTATCAAACACTTTATTTAGCCCATCAGCTACAAGCTTGATCAAAGGGCGAAAGAGGTGGTTAACATGGGGTAAGCAAGGGGTAAAGGGTGTCAGGATTTCCTCTTATCGTTATCAGAAATCTACTGCTGGTAAGCGCAGTCAGCTTATTACCGGTACTGTTTTCCTATCACTTCAGTTTAAAAACTCTGGAGAGTAGCACCCGAGAAATGGTGCGTATTAAGGGCGAGACGGTTTTCCATCTGATCCAAACTACGCGCTTCTGGAATGCCAGTCATGGTGGTATCTATGTACCAAAAACAGATCAGACGCCATCAAACCCTTATCTGAACGCAGAAAATAAAGATGTGATCACCACTTCGGGTCTGGCTCTGACTATGATTAACCCCGCCTATATGACTCGTCAGATAGGGGAATTACTAAAAGATTCCAAGGTAGAGATTCATCTCACGAGCTTGAAGCCTCTGAATCCCAATAACCAACCTGATGACTGGGAAAGGCAAGCCCTACAAGGTTTTCAGCAACAGAGTTCTAAAAATCAGGATCTTGTCAGTAATTTTACCCTGGATACAGAACAAGCCCGTTATCGTTATATGCGTCCTTTGTTGGTTGACTCCCCTTGTATGGAGTGCCATCTGCATCAGGATTATTCTCTAGGGGATATTCGTGGTGGCTTAAGTATCAGTTTCCCACAGGCTGATATAGAGCTGCTGTTATCTACTCTTAAACATGACCTGATAACGGCCCATACTGCAGCCTATGGTGTACTCTGGCTGATCGGAGCCGTGATTAGTCTGTTAATCACTCAACTCAAAAGCAATCTACAGCAAGCCTCAGTCAAACAAAATGAGCTGAGTAATCTGGCTATGACCGATGAACTCACTGGTTTATCCAATCGTCGTAATTTGCTGGATAGTTATGAAGCGGCTTTTGCTAAAGCTCACAAGAAGGGGTTGTCGTTAAGCGTGTTGATGCTGGATATTGATCACTTTAAGCAGGTAAATGATATCCATGGCCATCAGGTGGGTGATGAGGTACTGAAAATCTTTGCCGAAAACTTACATCATGTTTTAAGAGCGGGCGATCTGTCTGGGCGCTATGGCGGTGAGGAGTTTATGATTGCCCTGAGTGCACCGGTTGAGACTGCGTTTACAGTGGCAGAGCGGATTCGTAAACAGATAGAGCGTTTAGAATTTGAAGGTAAGAATACCTTTAACGTGACTGTCAGTGTGGGGATCGCAGAGCTACAGCAACATAAGGCAGAGAGTGCCCATCAATTGATCCAGCAGGCTGATGAGGCCCTTTATCAGGCAAAAAACTCAGGACGTAATCAAAGCCTAATGGCTGATCCTGTGTAGTTCTGGCGGCTTAAGCTGCAATGGCTGAATTATTCCGATTCGAGAGAAATGATTGAAACGCTCCAGAGCCTTGTGGGCTCTGGAGTAGATCTTGCTTCCAATCGTTATCAGGAAATAGGCTTTAGGCTTTGTTTTCCAGCCTACTTTGTTTCCTGATCGAGTTCTTTTCTTTGACCTATTTCTTTTACTAACTTACTTCTTTTCCTGAGTGTCCGTCACCAGCGACTGGTAACCCGCATTACGTACTTCATCCAGCAGTGCTTCCACCTCATGCTCACGCACATTGATCATCTTCAGGGTTTCACCGCCTAGATGTAGGCTGCTCTCCATCGCTTCAGGGAAGGCATGAGTGGCCCCGGCATCTTGCAGACTGTTACAGGCATCCAGATCTTTAGCTCGGGAGATAATGGGTACATCCGGATAATCAGTACGAATATGATGAATCGCACGCAGTGCCGATGGAGTATGGTCAATGGTCATTACTACCAGAGACGCTTCACGCAGATGAGCTGCTTCCAGTAAGTGGGCATCACCCACATCACCGTAGTACACCGGCATATCCAACTCCTGGCCTTTAGTCACATGGTTCGGGTTGGTATCAAAAGCGATAAAAGGCACACCGCGTGCTTTTAACAAGGTCGCAACGGTATAGCCGACACGACCAAAACCACCGATCACCACACGGCCGGATGTATTATCGGACGGCAGCTCAATCTCATCGGCTTTACCCGGTTTAACCGGCTTGCGACGGTTAGAGACCTTGTTCACCGTATCTGCGGCTTTCATCATCAGCGGGGTAATCGCCATAGACACCGAGATCACGCCCACAGCCAGGACAAAGGTCTCATCACTGATCACCTGCAGCGCCTTGGCAGAACCAAACAGGACAAAACCAAACTCACCACTTTGCGACAGTAATAGTGCGATACGTGTCGCCTTGTCGCGGTTAAAGCCAAAGGCCAGACTCAGACCGATCAGAACGATAAATTTCAGTGCGATAATCACGATGATATGCTGGACAAACAGGCCGGGTTGCTCGCCTAATGCCGCCAGGTCAATGGACATACCCACGGCAACAAAGAACAGGCTCATCAGCATGCCCTTATACGGCTCGATCAGTGCCTGTACCTGAATGCGGTAGTTGGAGCTGGACAGCAGCATGCCCATAATAAAGGCACCCAGCGCCATAGAGATCCCGGCGTAATGCATGGTCCAGGCGGCCAGGAATACCGCCAGTAGCACTACCAGCAGGAAGCCTTCCTTATTGCCACGACGGGACAGCTGATCCAGAGCCACCGGCAGCACATAACGGCCAAAGACACCGATCAGCGCTAGCATTCCAAACACCGTGGCCACCTGTTGCCATACCGGTACTTCAGACAGCTGACCTGTGGTAGAGAGAATCGGAACAATCGCTAGCAGCGGAACAATAGCCAGATCCTGCATCAACAGAATGGCAAAGGAGGCTGAACCATGACGACTGGTGATCTCACCGCTCTCCTGCAGCATCTGTAACACCATCGCCGTAGAAGACAGCGCAAAGGTCATACCGATCAGCAGCGCCGCCGCCCAATTGGGCTCAAACATGGAGAAGTAGAGACCGATCACGGCACCCGAGACCAGGATCTGTAACAAGCCTAAGCCAAATACCTCTCGACGCATGGCCCAGAGTTTGGTCGGTTTCATCTCAAGGCCGATTAGGAACAGCAGTAACACCACCCCAAGCTCGGTGAAGTGACGCACATCTTCCACATTCTCAGTGACGTACGGTCCTCCGGAGTAAGGACCGACGGCAATCCCTGCCACTAGCAGGCCCAAAATCGAGCCCAGACCAAAATGTTTAAACAGGGCCACGGCCAGTGAGGTGGCTATCAACACCATCAAGGCCGAGGTAATAAAGGTTTCCAGATGCATGTGTTATCCCGTTGTCAGCTGCTATTCGCGATCACCTGTATCGGCAATCCCTACTAGAGTCTTTACTTAACCGCTTAATTTATATGGCTATTTACGACATCATTTTACTCTGAAAGTGCCTTTAGCACTGTAAAAATCGCTATTTGCAGTGCAAAAAACGTTAGCAAACATCATCTTGCTAATCGTCATTTTAGTTTGCAACAGAGCATATATGTCGTGGCCGCTAGCCGCTATTTCCACTTTTAACACTTAATCAAATGATTGATTAAGATAGTATTTTGCTTTAGAAAATCTAAAGTCAGGATAAAAAAGTAAATTCCAATACCTATTGATAGATATATGACCTATTTAGGGGGTAATAAAAGAAAAAAACACTGCTTAGACTTAGGTAGAATGGCAGCGCACCATAACATTAATAATACAGTGCCAAGGCACTTCCTCTGAGGGGAGGCATTTTACATGCAAGCATTTGTCGATTTTATGAACGGCATCATCTGGAGTCCGGCTTTGATTTATCTCTGCCTGGGCGCCGGTCTGTTTTACTCCATCATGACTCGATTTGTTCAAGTTAGGCATTTTTCCGAAATGTGGCGTTTGCTATTTTCCGGAAAAAGCTCTGATAAAGGCATCTCGTCTTTCCAGGCGTTAGCAGTATCGCTGTCTGGTCGTGTGGGTACGGGTAATATCGCGGGTGTGGCCGCTGCAATCGGTTTTGGTGGACCGGGTGCAGTATTCTGGATGTGGGTTGTAGCCTTCTTGGGCGCAGCAACCGCTTATGCAGAATCTACGCTGGCGCAGATTTATAAAGAAGAGCAAGATGGCCAGTATCGTGGTGGTCCTGCTTACTACATCGAAAAAGCCATGGGTCAAAAATGGTATGCCGTGATCTTCGCGATCGCGACCATTGCCGCTTGTGGTATCTTCCTGCCAGGTGTTCAGGCCAACAGTATCGGTAATGCGGTAGAAGCGGCCTTTGGCCCTGGTACCATGATCGAAACCGGTTTTGGTGATCTGAGCTCTGCTAAGATCATGACTGGTCTGGCTGTGGTGATGATTCTGGGCTTTATCATCTTCGGTGGTGTTAAGCGTATCGCTCGCTTCACTGAAGTTGTGGTGCCTTTCATGGCGCTGGGCTACATCATCATCGCTTGTACCATCGTGCTGCTGAATATCAGTGAACTGCCTGCCATTTTCGGCATGATCATCGGCGATGCCTTTACGCCTATGGCGGGTATTGGTGCTGCGATTGGCTGGGGTGTAAAACGTGGCGTTTACTCCAATGAAGCTGGTCAGGGTACTGGTCCTCATGCAGCTGCAGCGGCTGAAGTACAGCACCCTGCACAGCAAGGTCTGGTTCAGGCGTTCTCTGTATACATCGATACACTGTTCGTATGTTCTGCGACTGCATTTATGATCCTGATCACTGGTGCGTACAACGTACACGGTGTGGGTGATACCTTCCTGGTACAGAATGTAGCAGCCGATGCTGCGGCTAACAGTCCTATCTTTACTCAGATGGCGATTGAGAGCGTACTGCCTGGTGTGGGTAAACCATTTGTTGCTCTGGCACTGTTCTTCTTCTCCTTCACCACGATTCTGGCGTACTACTACATTGCAGAAACCAATGTGGCGTATCTGAAGCGTTCCGTTAACTTGCCAGGCATTATTTTTGCTCTGAAAGTCACCATCATGGGGGCGACTTTCTACGGTGCAATCAAAACTGCTAACCTGGCGTGGGCGATGGGTGACGTAGGTGTAGGCATGATGGCCTGGCTGAACATCGTTGGTATTCTGATTATCTTCTTTATGTCTAAGCCTGCTCTGAAAGCGCTGAAAGACTATGAAGCACAGCAGAAAGCCGGTGTGACTGAGTACACCTTTGATCCAGAGAAACTGGGCATCAAAAATGCTCACTTCTGGAGCAAGCGTAAAGTAGAGAGCAAAGAGAAAGATACAGAAGTGGCTTAATCACCAATAATCCCTTCTTCTTAGTCTCTACCAAAACCCTCGGTTCTGCCGGGGGTTTTGTCGTTTTAGCCTCCCAAAATATCACCTCCGATATTCTCTTCTGTTATGTAACAGCATTCTCGACAGGTTTTTATACACACTTACACAAAAATGTTTCGATATTTTCTGGTCAATGGCTGAAAGATGAAGCTATTTGCTAAAGAAAAGCTTTTGTGTGAGCGCTTGTCATGGCGACGTGTTTTGGCGCTTATGTTTTTCTAAATACTGCCGCTACACTTAATTGCAGGCAGAGGCCCGAATAGCGCGGGTTTCAGGCTTTATCAATTAATCGAACGATTAAGAAAACTGGAACTCTGTCACACAAATGTAAACTTTATATAGCTAGCGTAACAATAGGTTATTTTTTATTAGACTAAAGCTTTAATTTATCGTTCAACAGGATGATAATGGACTTATACAGGGATAGTTAAATAACCATTTAATAAAAAAGGATAGATAATAAAAGCATGGCAACCACAGAGCTCAACCCCCATCCTTTATGGATTAAGGTGTCCTATGAAAATTAAAAATAGAATAGCCCTGGCAACGGGCGCTTGTCTGGCCCTCTCCTCCGTCATATTACTAGCAGCTGTTGCATGGAGTAATAACAAGGTAGAGGCCCAGACTGCAGACCTGGTAAGTGAGGAGTTAACCCAAAAAGCCCGCTCTATGCTTTCTGCTTTAGCAGAAGCTCAGGCTGGGAAGACTGCTTCTGAATTAAATCGTGCTCTCTATGTCGCCAAAGGTATGGCCGATACTATGAGTAGCTTTATTGAGCAGAGCGGACGCCAAACCCCCCGTACCCCTTTTTATAAATACACAGAATCAACCCTGAAACAGAATGACAATGTGATGGGGACCTATATCGCTTGGTTAAAAAACGCAGTGGATGGCCAGGACAAAGCCAATATAGGTCAGGTGCATACCTTTGATAATGGTCAGTTTGCACCTTACTGGTACAAACAAGGTGATGGCAGCATAGGTTATCGTCCGCTAAACCTAAAAACCGTCTATGACAATATTGAAAAAGGTAATGATGCAGGTTCGGCCTGGTATCTATGTCCAATTCGAAAAGCAGAAACCTGTCTGGTAGAGCCTTATTCCTGGGAAGTAGGAGGGCGTACTGTCGTTGGTACCTCAATTACTATGCCTCTATTAGTTAATGGTGAAGTAAAGGGGATGACAGGTATTGATATGGAGTTGAGTTTTCTGACTCAGCTGGCAAAAGATGCGGATAAAGCTCTGTATAACGGCCAGGGGCAGGTGGTTTTACTGAGTAATACTGGCCTGGTTGCCGCGGATTCTGATGACCAATTAGCACTAGCTAAATCCTATTCCGGTAAACATAAAGATCAACTGTTAGGCTTTGTTAAACAGGGTCAGAAACAGATGCTACAGCTGGATGGCGAGTTCTGGGCCGTAGAGCCAATTCGTCTGCCGGGAGTGAATACGCCATGGGCAGTAGTGATTCGTCTGGATGAGAATATTGTGCTGGCAGGTGCCATTCGTACCAAGGACTCAATGGCTAACGAGTTTAATGAGAGTATGGTAACGCTAGTACTGATCGGTGCTGTGATTGCAGGTCTGGGTATTATGCTGCTGATGGGAATCGCCCATGGTATTGCTGCCCCAATTGTCCGTGCCGCGGCTATGATCAATCAACTGGCTTCTCAGGATGGTGATCTAACTCAGCGTCTGAAGCTGAAGCGGGCTGATGAAGTGGGTGACTTGGCTCGAGGTATCGATGCCTTTATCGAGAAAACCCATGGTATCGTAAAAGACATCGCCGCTGAGATGGGTAATGTGGAAGGTTCTGCTAAGCGTGCTGCTGAGATTTCCAATAACAGTACTTTGGGTATTGAGAAGCAGCGTGCAGAGGTTGATCAGATTGCGACGGCCATTAATCAGCTGGCGGCTTCAGCCGGTGAAGTGGCCCAGATTGCTACCACGACTGCCGGTTCTTCCTCTGAAGCGAAGAGCTCTGTAGACAGTAGTGCGGTCAACGTTGATGAAAGTGCGCGCTCAATTAAAGAGTTGTCGGATCAGATCTCCAGTACTTCTGAGCTGATGGATCAACTGGCACAGGATAGTGACAATATCAGTCAGATTGTTGAGGCCATTCAGGGTATCTCTGAACAGACCAATCTGCTGGCATTGAATGCGGCGATTGAAGCTGCCCGTGCCGGTGAATCGGGTCGTGGCTTTGCTGTTGTCGCTGATGAAGTGCGTAATCTGGCATCAAAGACTCAGGCCTCTACCGAAGAGATTCAGGCTCTGATTGATAAGCTGCAGCAGCGCAGTAAGAGTGCACAGAAAGCGATGCAGAAAGGTAATGAGCAGTCGGAGATGTGTCTGGAGCTTGCAGAAGAAGCATCCAATCACCTGAATCAGGTGGTGACTGCGATTGCTGAGATCGATAACTCTGCCACTCAGATGGCTAGTGTGGTTGAAGAGCAGCGTGCGGTTACTGAAGATATTACCCGTAATATCGTTAATATCAGTGATGAAACGGCTCTGGTTGCCGATGGCGCCACTTCGGCTAATGAAGAGAGTCAGTCTCTGTTGAGTCTTGTGAAGAAACTGGAAGGGCAGTTGAGCCGTTTCCGTTACTAGTTCACTTATTCAGCCAGCCCGGTTCAGGGTGAGACACTGTAATATGGAAAAGGGGCCAAGGCCCCTTTTTCACACTCCCATTAAAGCTGAGAAGAACAATACATCGCTATTCACAGTGATTCACCACCGTTTACCCAGTTAGGCTGGTGCGGTGGTTGAGGCAGGTTCCGCTTTGTTTTGCTCAGTGTCTTTATTCTCTGCAAATAGCACTTCACTGCCATCAGGACAGATGCACTTGGCACGTCCGGTTTGCTTCGCTTTGTACAGACGCTGATCGGCAAAATCCACCAGTGCTTTCCAGGAGTGAGTGTCATCCTCTTCCTGTTCTGCTAAACCAATACTCGCAGTGACAGGTGTGCCATCTGGCAGAACCGCTAAACCTTGCTCCATAATACGACGGACCACATTCTTGGCTGCTTCAGCATCGGTATGGGGCAGTAAAATCAGAAACTCTTCACCGCCCCAGCGGATCGCGGCGTCACCACGACGGATACAGTTGCCTAAGGTCTTGGCTGCCTGGCGCAGTACCTCATCACCGGCATCGTGCCCCAGGGTATCGTTAATATTTTTAAATTTATCCAGATCCAAGAACAGAATAGAGAAGTTGGATTGCTGCAGACCTGTTGCTCGGAACAGGGACTCCATAATGTCCATACCGGCACGACGGGTCAGCAGTTTGGTCAGGCCGTCATAGCTAGCCTTAACCATCTGGGAGATCAGGTAGCGTACTTGTTGCAGGCTGGAGAACATGGATACGCCCAGAATGACCAGGAGTAGCCACATCTGCACCATCAGCATGGTGATATCGGAACCGTCCGCACGATAGAGTCCAATAGAAGCCAGTGCAACCAATACCGCGGATAACAGAGAAAACTCTTTTAAGGTCAGAGGAAATAGTGCCAGAGAGGCGATTACGACATAGGGCAGTAGGCCATACAGATGGATCAATAGGTCTGCCATGCCGGTCAGTTCAACCTGTTCAATCAGGGGTGAGCTGAACTGATAAAACAGTGTTGGCACCATTAGCATGGTGACCAGACAGGTGAGGGCGCGTTTGGTGCCAATTTTAAGTTTTTTGGTAATAAAGGCCAAAGCCAGGAAAACGCCGCCAGAGATTAAACGCATGACCATAAATTGCATGGCAATTTCTTGCGGTAAAAAAATCAGGTCCAACACACCCCATAGTGGAACCAGTACCGCAAAGACTAAAGCAAAGGGGTAAATGCGGCTGGCAATGAGCTCCGCTCTGTGTTGACGAATGATTTCCTGATGCTCTCGGGCGCTGATCAGGTCGGCGAACTGTTCCTTGGAGTTGACTCCAAATAGCTGATAAATAGAAAACATGACTCTCCCCGCCAAGTTGCGTCAGCCCAGGTCACCTCTGTGGGGCGGGTGCTAAGGGCTTTTTATAGGAATAAGGACCGGACAATGTAAAACAGTATCTGAGGGAGAGGAAAGAGCTAAAGCCCTTTAGATTGGCATTTATTGCCCTATATCAACTTATCCTATCTTCTGGTTCTATCATTGGAGAAGCGTGTCATTATCCCGTCATCAAGTGCATAAAATCATTACAACTCAATGGCGGTCTGGAATTTTTCCCGACGTAGGGAAATTAAGGAGCGAAATTTTCTCAGGTTAGGGTCTCGGGCCAGTTCCCGGTAGGCAAAAGCTTCATAGGCTTGCATATCAGGCACGACAACCATCAATAAAAAGTCTACCTCACCGGTCACCTGATAGCACTGTGTGACCTCGGGGGCCGCCAGTATCTTGCGCTTAAAAGCATCATAGATATCCCATTGATCGCGATCCATCTCAACTTCAACAATCACGTTGATGCTCTGCCCCACTGCTTCAGGATTGATGAGGGATACATCAGCCATAATTACCCCGTTTTCCCGTAGCTTACGTACTCGTTTCAAACAGGCTGGAGCAGATAGTCCTATCTTCTCTGCCAATGCTTGGTTGCTGATGCGGTTATCCTGCTGTAGCTGGTTCAGAATACGCTTATCGATACGGTCCAAAGTCATGTTAATTTTCTTTCCTTTTTACTATCTATTTTTTCTATATATTTTTTGATGGAGGAAAATAAGAAACTTATTCTATAAAAATAGCCAAACAAAGAAATCCTGCTTTTTTACTCTGCTTTAGACTTGTTCCTGCTGTTTGAGTCAAAACGATTTTGTTTACAGCACCTTTACTCTCCATCATCTCAATACACATAGTTTCACTACACGGTTTGGAATCGAGTTATGGTCAACGCCAACCTCTCCGCATTACTGCACTCATTAATTAAAAACACCTTGCCCTCACTGGCACAAGAGATCTGGTCTGTGTGTTACACCCTGTTTAAGTTAATGATCCCAGTGATTATCGTCGTCAAGATTCTGGAAGAACTGGGTGCCATTCCACTGATTAGTCAATTGCTGGAGCCTATGATGGCGTGGGTTGGTTTGCCAGAGACTATGGGATTGGTATTTACCACCACCCTGCTGACCAATATCTATGCCGGGATGCTACTGTTTTTCCAGATGGCTCCGGAGGCTAATCTGACGGTTGCCCAGGTGACAGTACTGGGTGGCATGTTGTTGATTGCTCATGGTTTACCGGTCGAGGTGCCTATTGTGCAGCAGTCCGGTGTGCGCATGATGGCAGCCTTTTTGATTCGCTTTGTTGGTGGTTTTATCTATGGTGCCCTGCTGTTTGCTATCTATGAGGCGGGAGACTGGCTGCAAGAGCCGGTACAACTGGTGTGGCAGCCGGAAATTACCAATCCTACGTTGATGGAATGGGTGCTGCAGCAGCTGGAAAGCTTTGTCATGATCTTTGTGGTCGTGAGCGCCCTACTGACTCTGCTGCGTTTTCTGCGCTGGATTCATATTGAGCGTCTGATGATCTGGTTACTGCAACCGGTACTGCGGGTGCTGGGTATCAGTCCACAAGCGACCAGTATCACCATTATCGGCGTTACCTTAGGTCTGGCCTTTGGCGGTGGTTTGCTGATCAAAGAAGCGAAAGCGGGTCATATTCAACCCAAAGATATCTTCTCGGCGATGTTATTGCTGGGTCTGTGCCATAGCATGATTGAGGATACTCTGTTAGTGCTGCTAATGGGGGCTGATATTTCGGGTGTACTCTGGTTCCGTCTGATCTTTGCCCTGGCTGCGGTGGCTATTGCCACGCGTTTGCTCAGTCGCTGCAGCGATGAATTTTGGTACAAATACCTGATCTATCCCATCAATACGTCTGGTTCTGGCTCAGGTTCCTCTGCTGATCCATTATCGAAGAATCAAGATGGCGATGGCCAAAAAACTCCTCCACAGTCTGAAGCCCACGGAGTGTAGTCATGTCGCAACAATCTCAAACAGTGCACCTTGAGTCACAGCAAACGGAGTTTAAGCAAGGACTGTGGTTTGCCTTAGCCGCTTACGGATTATGGGGCTTAACGCCGGTTTACTTTAAGCAGTTGGAGGGCATTACACCCTTTGAGGTGCTGACCCATCGGGTGCTTTGGTCCGTTGTTTTTGTTTCTATCTTGGTGGTTTTTAGCCGCAAGCTACCTGTGGTTATTGCCATTATTCGTCAGCCCAAACTGTTGCTGGGGCTGATCTGTACCGCAGGCATTATCTCGATCAACTGGCTGACCTTTATCTGGGCCATTGGTGAACATCGTATTCTGGAAACCAGCCTGGGTTATTTTATGAACCCTCTGGTGAGTATCTTCCTAGGCATGATTTTCCTGTCAGAGCGGTTAAGGCCGCTACAATGGCTAGCGTTAAGTCTGGCCGGATTAGGTGTCGCTTATCAGTTGATTTTGCACGGCAGCCTGCCTTGGGTGGCATTGGTATTAGCTTTTAGCTTTGGTTTTTATGGTCTGTTGAGGAAAAAGATTCCGGTGGATGCCATTTCAGGTCTACTGATCGAGACGGTGATTATGCTGCCGGCGGCTCTGATCTACCTGTTTTGGTTAGCTAAGGCTGGAGAGTTGGGTTTTGCTCATATCAGCTCAAGAATTGATCTGTTACTGGTTGCAGCAGGCCTGGTGACAAGTCTGCCATTGCTATTTTTTGCGGCCTCTGCCAAGCGTTTAAGTTTAACCATGATAGGTTTTATGCAGTATCTGGCACCGAGTATTACTTTTGCTTTAGCCGTTACTCTCTATGGTGAAACGCTGGATAGTAGCAAGCTGATCACCTTTAGTTTGATCTGGTTGGCATTGATCTTATTTAGTCTGGAAGGTTTTTGGTTTCAGAAATAAAGCCGCTTTGCTTAGTTTTTAAAAGAAGCCGGCTGGTGTGGTGTTCTGGCCAATGTCCAGATATGGACTTCCTGAGCACCATGGTCTCTCAATAGCTGGGCGATTACCCCTGCGGTTGCACCTGTGGTCATTACATCATCCACTACAGCAATGGTTTGCTGCTCAACGGAACCGGCCAGGGCAAAACTACCGGATAGGTTTTTCAAGCGAGTCTGACGATCCAGGGTGTGTTGCGGGCTGGTGGCGACCACCTTTTTACAGAGCTTTGGATTAAAAGGCAGCTGGAGAGTCTTGGAAACTTCATCTGCTAAGAGTGCTGCAGGATTGAAACCCCGTTTAAAGCTGCGTTTTTTATGGCTGGGGACCGCAATAATCTGATCGGGTAACGTTTGCGGTTGATGCTGGTAGTGTTGCTTCAGATAGTCGGCCATCAATCGAGCCAGTAGGCGACCATAGATCAGTTGGCGATCCTGTTTAAAGCGATTCACAAAACGATCCAGTGGGTAGGCATACAGGTAAGGGGAGAGTGTTTTGATATAGGGTGGTTGATCCTGTTGACAGTTGGCGCAGGTTAAAGGTGTTGTGGGGTTGATAGTCGTGGGATTAATGGTCGTCGAGTGGATAAATGATGTGCTTGTTAAGGCCGCATTACTCACAGAATCAGGGCTTATCACGACAGAAGGTGCTACAGCGGGTGATGAGGGGGATAATGATTGACCGAGAGGCAAAGGAATAGCACATTGCTGGCAGGAATGATGATTAAGAGCCAGGCTTCTTTGGCAATCTTCGCATAATGGAAGATCCTGCTGTGCTGGAGCCAGACAGCCTAAACATCGACCGGATAAAAGCCGATGACGGAACAGTCCCATGCCATTTTTTAACAGTTTTTTGACTGCCATGTCTTACCGTAACTCCCTAATAAAATCCCTTTAGATAAGAAGTGCTTAGCCAAACTCTTCTTTCAGCTAAACCTTAACTTACCGGAACATCCTAAATATGCTCATGAATTGCATGTTACCCTTTTTCTTCTATGGCTGACAATCTTGGTAGAGACCAAGCGTGTAAACCTAAAAAACGTTTTCTGGTTGACACTGAGCTTTGCCCGGTTATTATGCTGAGCAATCCTAGAATAAGATAAGTTGCTACAGGAATTTCCATGACCGTATCTAGCGAACCCCGTCACGACTGGACTTTGGAAGAGGTTCAGGCACTGTTTGATCTGCCAATGAACAACCTGCTGTTCAAAGCACACTCCATCCATCGTGAAAACTTTGATCCTAATGCGGTTCAAGTCAGTACGCTGCTGTCGATTAAAACCGGTGCTTGCCCTGAAGATTGTAAGTACTGCCCTCAGTCCGGCCACTACAACACTGGCCTGGAAAAAGAGCAGCTGATGGAAGTGCGCAAGGTACTGGAGCAGGCGAAAGCCGCAAAAGAAACCGGTGCCAGCCGTTTCTGTATGGGGGCTGCCTGGAAATCGCCCAACAAAAAGACCCTGCCTGCTGTTATCGAGATGGTAAAAGGTGTAAAAGCTATGGGTCTGGAAACCTGTATGACCCTGGGTATGCTGGATAAGGAGCAGGCGCAAGAGCTGTCTGATGCCGGTCTGGACTACTACAACCACAACCTGGATACCTCACCAGAGTTCTACGACCAGATTATTACCACCCGTACTTATCAGGATCGTCTGGATACCCTGTCTCACGTACGTGATGCCGGTATGAAGATCTGTTCCGGTGGTATTCTGGGTATGGGCGAGCAGGAGTCTGATCGCGCCAAGATGATGATTCAGCTGTCTAACCTGCAGCCACACCCTGAGAGTGTGCCGATCAATATGCTGGTTAAGGTTGAAGGTACGCCACTGGATCAGGTGGAAGATCTGGATCCGCTGGATTTTGTGCGTGCTATCGCTGTTGCACGTATTATGATGCCAAAATCCCACGTACGTCTGTCGGCCGGTCGTGAAGAGATGACCGATGAGATGCAGGCGATGACCTTCTTCGCCGGTGCGAACTCCATCTTCTACGGTGAGCGTCTGCTGACGACAGCTAACCCGCAGGCGAACAAAGACCGTGAACTGTTCCAACGTCTGGGTATTCACCCTGAGCGTCGTGAAGTTCCGGTAGATGATTCCGTGCATGAAGCGGCACTGAAAGAAGCGATTCAGGAAAACGAAGTGGGTAGCCTGTTCTACGATGCCACCACACCGGTTTCCACTGAAGGTCGTGAGCGTAAGCCTTGCGGTCTGGTCGTGTAAGTACACGCTATTTTGCTTGATAAACGACCGGTCAACTCTATGGGTTCACCGGTCGTTTGCTGTCTGCCCCATGCTGCTATTTATCCTCTAGCCTGCGTTTTTATTCGCTTAGCTTTTATTTAGTGCAAAACAGCCTCTAGGATCTGCGAGAAACTATGTCTGCCTTTGACAGTCTGCAAGACGCCCTTGAACAGCGTAAACAGGATCACCTGTACCGTAGCCGTCGTACTTTGAATGCGGCCCAGCAACCGGAAACCCTGATTGATGGTAAGCCGATGCTGGCGTTCTGCAGTAACGACTATTTAGGGTTGGCCAATGATCCAAGAGTGATCGAACGTTTTCAGCAAGCGGCCAGTACCTATGGTGTCGGCAGTGGTGCTTCTCATCTGGTTAATGGTCACAGTGCGGAACACCATGCGCTGGAAGAAGAGTTGGCCGCATTTACTGGGCGTGATCGTGTTCTGCTGTTCTCCACCGGTTATATGGCCAATTTGGGCTGCATCGGTGCCTTGATGGATAAGCCGGATGCGGTGTTTGAAGATAAGCTCAACCATGCGTCTTTATTGGATGGCGGTTTAAGTTCCGGCGCGCGTTTTCAGCGCTATCTGCACAACGATGTCGAAAGCCTGGATAAGCGTCTGAGTAAAGACCAAAGCCGGCGTCGATTAGTGGTTACCGATGGCGTCTTCAGTATGGACGGTGATTGTGCCCCTATGACTGAGTTGGTTGAGTGCTGTGCCAAACATGATGCCTGGTTGATGGTGGACGATGCCCACGGCCTGGGTTGTCTGGGTGAAACCGGTTTGGGGTTGACCGAAGGTTTTGATCAGACTCAGGTGCAGGTGCTGATGGGCACATTAGGCAAGGGCTTTGGCACGAGTGGTGCTTTTGTCGCCGGTAGTGAAACCCTGATCGAAACCCTAATTCAGTTTGCCCGGCCTTATATCTATACCACCGCGATTCCACCGGCTGTAGCAGCCGCGACCCGTGCCAGTCTGCAGATTGTGCAGCAGGAGCCGGAGCGTCGTGCACATCTGCAGCAGTTGATTCAGCATTTCCGAAGCGAAGCCCAAGCCATGGGTTTAACTCTGATGGATTCACCAACGCCAATTCAACCCATTCTGATCGGTAGCGAAGCGGAAACCCTGGCCTGGAGTCAGGCGCTGGAAGCACAAGGCATTCTGGTGACCGCGATTCGTCCACCAACCGTACCTAAAGGCACGGCACGTTTAAGGATTACCTTCAGTGCCAGTCATACTCAGCAGCAGCTGGAGCGTTTATTAACGGCTCTGCAGCAGATTGTGCAGCAACGGGGTCTGCCGGAGGTGGTTGAGTTATGAGCGATTCGATAGCAACAGTCGATCAAGAAAATGCTTCTGTAAACAGTATTCCTGTAGGGAGTGGTACAGAAGTGTCTGGTCAGCTAAAACCTCTGGTTCTGCTACACGGATGGGGGGCTAGTCCTGCGGTCTGGCAGCCGTTAATTGAGGTGCTGAATACACGCTGTCCTGAGCTGGAGATTATTAATCTGTCCTGGCCCGGTTATGGGGATGAGCCAGTGTTGGCACAAGCGGATAATCTCAATGAGTTAGCCGAAATCATGCTGCCAAAACTACCTCTGGATGCTCATTGGTTGGGTTGGTCCTTAGGGGGCAATCTGGTGTTATGGTTAGCGGCGTTTTTAGCTCAGCAAAGTCAGTCGAATAAACAGGCTACAGAGAACCAGGCTACACAGAATCACGCGGCTCAATCTCACACTGGCCAGCTGGTTATGCTGGGCAGTAATGCCAGTTTTGCTCAACGTGAGCACTGGTCAGAAGCGCTCTCTGCTGAGGTTTTAGAGCAGTTTCGCCAAGGTTTTGATCAAACCCCGGAAAAGACTCTCAAGCGTTTCCATGGCCTGCAGATGCAGGGTGAAAGTGATCTTCGAGGCTGCAAAAAAGCTTTTACTGCCCTGGTCGGTAAAGAGATGCCTGCCGATAACGCCACGTTGGCAGCCGGTTTGAAATGGCTGGCCGAGCTTGATCTGACGGGGTTGGATTTGACCAAGCAGGATCTAACCGAGAGCGCTCAGTCTCAGCTGTCACGTTTGCATTGGCTACTGGGTGAGCATGATCCTCTGGTACCGGTTGCTGTTGCGGAGCAACTACCGGGGCAGGTTGAGGTGTTGAGTAATTGTGGCCACTTGCCGATGCTGACTCAAACAGAAGTGTTGGCGGAACATCTGTTAAGGATTATTAAGGCATCATGACCGATAAACAGATTTCAAACGGCAAGGCGATTGATAAAAACCGTGTGGCTAAGGCGTTTAGCTCGGCGGCTGGTCAGTATGATCAGTTGGCGGAAGCACAGAAGCGTATTGCCGGTCGTCTGCTGTCGCATTGTCCGCAGGCGGATTCGGTGTTGGATATCGGTTGTGGTACCGGTTATTGGACGCGCAAGCTAAGAGATCATTGCCAGGCGTCTCAGGTTTATGGCTTGGATTTAGCGCCGGGTATGTTGGCTTATGCCCAGCAACAGCCGGGGAGTAAGGGGATTGATTGGCTCTGTGCCGATGCAGAAGCTTTACCGTTAGAGCCTGAAAGCCTGGATCTGATTTTCTCCAGTCTGGCAATTCAGTGGTGTAACGATTATCACCAGCTGTTTTCCGGTATTTATAACAGCTTAAAACCCGGCGGACGGGCGTTTATCTGCACGTTACTGCCGGGCACTCTGGATGAGCTGAAGCAAAGCTGGGCCACTGTTGATGATGCCGAGCATGTGAATAATTTTGTCGGTTTGGAAAGCCTGGCAGAAGCGATTCAGAGTCAGGGGCTGGAGATTAGTCAAAGCGAAAGTTATACCGAAACCCTGTATTACCCAGATCTCAGAGGTGTGATTGACTCGATCAAGGGCATCGGTGCGCATCATGTACAGGGTGAAAACCATCTCACCGGGCGTAAAGCCATTATCAAGCTGAAGCAGGCTTATGAAGGCTTTAGAGCCGAGCAAGGCTTGCCGGTGAGTTACCAGGTGCTGGAACTGCAGTTAAAGCGTCCTGAGTAGATCAGAGCTTGAGTAGAGCAGAGCTCAGTGGGCTGGACTTGATTGTAAAAAGTTACGCTTGTGGATAAGGCATTTTATCCACAAGCCCGAAATCAGAAATAAAGAATAAAACAAAAGCTTCCGGAGTTAAGACATTCCATGAAAAGAAAAGCGATGAAAACCTATTTTGTCACCGGAACCGATACCGATGCCGGTAAAACCTTTGTCAGTGCCACTCTGCTGCATAAAGCCGGTCAGATGGGCTATAAAACCCTGGCCCATAAGCCAGTGGCTGCGGGTTGTGAGCAGACCGATGAAGGCCTGAGAAACAGTGATGCCACCACGCTGATGGCTGCGATGAATGAAGAGCTGGATTACGAGCTGGTGAATCCTATCGCTCTGGAGCCGCCTATCGCCCCCCATATTGCGGCGGCGGAAAAAGGCATGTCTTTGTCGGTATCGCGCTTGAACGGTTTTGCCCGAGGCATGATGATGGCAAAAGGTGACTTGCTACTGATCGAAGGTGCCGGTGGTTGGCGTGTGCCGCTGGGGCCAAGAGAGACTTTGGCTGATCTGGCCATTAGCTTGAAACAGCCGGTGATTCTGGTGGTAGGCATGAAGCTGGGTTGTATCAGTCATGCGCTGCTGACTGCGGAAGCGATTAAACGTGATGGTTTGGAACTGGCCGGTTGGGTTGCCAATAAGATCGACCCTGATATGAATCGCTATAAAGAGAATCTGGCAACGTTACATCAGATGCTACCAGCGCCTCTGCTGGCCGAGATTCCGAATATCGAAGGTTCCAGTTGGGAACAAGCCGCAGATCACTTCCCAGAAGGTGCGGTGAAATATCTGCTGGGAGAAGAGCAAGAGAGTGAAGAGCAGGCTTAAGCTGACTTGGTGCTGTTAAGACTCGATCTGACAGCACTAATCCGGCGGTAAAAGTAGTCGGCCCGCTATCTATTTGTAGGCTAATTCTGTTGGAATTAACCCCATAGGAATCGGGCCTTTTTTATAGCTGTTTAATGGTCGGTTATAACCAACCGTTTTGGTAAGTGTACGAAGATCAAGCAATCGGTCGCGGATGATTAAATAAGTTGGCTGTTCAGGCAGTCCTGATATTGGTGAAAAAGAAATATTTTGTTATGTTGTAACATCTCTGTATTGAGGTATAACACCGTGACTGCTTTAAACAACATAATAAAACCTGATACCCGACAGGCCTCTTTTTACTCAGCTACAAATCTATCCATCACCAGTCAGCTGGTGGATGCGGCTACTGATCTGAGTCAGCACAGCTTTACTTTGCGGCAGAGGCCAGAGCAAATGCCTTACCAGCTGGGAGATGATCCCCTGGTATTGGCCAATATCTATGAATCTGAAGTACGTCTGACCTGTTGGCAGCGTGAGCTGGATGTCGATAGCCTAGCTTATGTGAACTGGTTGCTGGAGCGAGGACGTCTGCTACCACTGCGCTTGGTGGCTGCTCCGGAAGCATTGACTGAACAGCTGGAGCAGGATCTGCCTGATCATGCTAATAGAAGCGACTTTATCGAGGATGTGGTCTACCTGGCGGATATGTTTGCCTGTCTGTTTGGCATGGAAGAAGTGGGTGTGCGCCTGTCATTGCTAAAAGAGGCGATGTGTCCGCGTTTCCATGTGGATCGTATTGGTGCGCGTATGGTGTGTACTTATGCCGGTAGTGCGACGGAGTGGCTACCGAACGAGGTGGTGAATCGTAGCAAATTAGGTCGGGGTAGTAATGGTCTGGATGATCACGAATCTGGTTTATACCCCGCAGAGACCATACCAAACCAAATGAGTGCCGGTGACGTAGTAATAATGAAGGGAGACACTTGGCCGGAACAGGAAGGACAAGGTCTGGTGCATCGGTCTCCGGCTTGTACACCACAAGCGCCGCGTTTGTTTTTAAGTATGGATGTGATGTAAGCCTA
This sequence comes from uncultured Oleiphilus sp., assembly GCA_964342385.1. Lineage (GTDB taxonomy): Bacteria > Pseudomonadota > Gammaproteobacteria > Pseudomonadales > Halomonadaceae > Oceanospirillum. The sequence continues at coordinate 70,288 of CAYFGP010000004.1, forward strand.
TCACCTGTTACTGCCAGGTGATTGATTAATATACGGAAAACATTAATGAACTCTATTTTATCTCCGGTTGATGCTCAGAATACTGCATCTGAGCCTAAAGTGATGCCGGATGTGGCTGCAACGGAGCGGCCTCAGGTCACTGGTGCATTGGATTGGGTGGGGATGGCAGGTATTGCCTTACCTCTGCGTATACAGGACTCGGTTCAGGGTGAGACGTTGTGCCAAGGTCAGGCACAGACTTATGTCAGCCTGGATCAGCCGGAAACCAAGGGTATTCATATGTCCCGCCTGTATCTGTTACTGGAGGAGTTTTGTCAGCAACAGGCGCTACAGCCTCAAGCATTACAAACTTTGCTACAGCAGCAGCTGATCAGTCACGAAGGTTTAAGTGAACAAAGTGGTATTCGCTTTAATTTTGATCTCTATTTGCAGCGTTCAGCACTTAAAAGTGACAGCTCGGGTTGGAAGGCTTACCCGATCACATTGAAGGTGAAACAACAGGCCTTTCAGTCTGAAATAAGCGAACCAGCAGCCACTGAGATCGAGTTAACAGTGACAGTGGCTTATTCCAGCACCTGCCCTTGTTCCGCTTCCCTGTCGCGTCAGCTACTGGAGCAGGCGATGCAGGATGCTTTTGCCGGACAGGAGCAAGTGAGTAAAGCGGAACTGTCTGAATGGTTGTTATCCAAACAAGGTTCGATTGCAACTCCCCATAGCCAGCGTTCTCTGGCTACGGTGACGGTACGTCTTGATGCACAACTGCAAACACTGCCAGTGACTGAACTGATAGACCAGATTGAAGATGCGTTACAGACACCGGTCCAGACGGCAGTCAAACGTCAAGATGAGCAGGAGTTCGCTCGCTTAAATGGTCAGAACCTGATGTTCTGCGAAGATGCGGCACGCCGGATTCGTCAGGGGTTGTTAAACCAGGAGATCTATCAGGATTTCTGTTTGAAAGTTGAGCATCTGGAAAGTCTGCATGCTCATGATGCGGTGGCGTTTGCCAGTAAGGGGATCAAAGGTGGCTTAAGAGCGGATTTCTGATAATCGCTAAAGTCATCACGCAAAGCACTGTTAAATACATAGAAAGAAACAAATAAGAAGGGAGCCGATGACTCCCTTCTTTTGTCTTTTTATGTCTTTAATCGTGCTATCAGACGCAGGCTTACATCTTAAACTGCTGTACCAGATCATTCATCTTGGCGGCAATACTAGCCAGCTGTTCACTGCTTTGCGCTGAGGCTTTTGAACCCAGAGCACTTTCCACTGCGACGTCTGAGACACTATGAATATTGTGTTGCAGCTCTTTTACAGTTGCACTTTCCTGCTCGGCACCACTGGCGATCTGCTCATTCATCTCTGAGATGGTGGTAATTGAGTGTGTGATCTGATCAAAGGCCTGTCCGGCTTGTTTAATGCGTTTGACGCTGGTTTCTGCGCTTTGATTACTGGCACTGATCACCTGCATCACTTTATCGACACTGACCTTCAACTGTTCCGTGGTATCTTGAATATCTTGAGTGGAATCCTGCGTACGTTGTGCCAGGGTGCGGACCTCATCAGCGACGACTGCAAAACCGCGACCGGATTCACCGGCACGAGCGGCTTCAATTGCCGCATTCAGTGCCAGTAGGTTGGTTTGTTCGGCAATACCACGAATCACTTCCAGTACTGCTTGGATCTTTTCACTATCTGCTGATAGGGCTGAGATATCTTGCGCGGCTTGGGACACTTCTGCGGCAAGGTGTTGTACGCTATTTACCGCTTGCTGTACATGTTGATTACCCTGAACGGCGTCATTACGTGCGTTTTGAGCCGCCTGAGCCGCGCTTTGGATATTACTGGTGGTGCTGTCGATAGTGGCGACCATCTGACTCACTGCAGCCGCTGCTTGTTGGCTATCTCGCTGCTGCTGTTCTGCTCCGCAGCTGTTTTGCTCGGCGATGGTCGCGGCTTCTTCCGCATTAGAGGCGATCTGTTGTGCCTGCTGGGAAACTTCGCCAATCACACCGGCAATCTTACTCACAAAGGTATTAAAAGCCTTAGATAGATCATCTAGCTCACTCTGGCCTTTGACTGGAAGGCGCACGGTCAGGTCGCCATCACCCTGAGCGATCTCTTGCATACGGTTAACCGCCAGGTTCAGCGGACGGGTAATTTGACGTTTCACTAGTAATAGCGCGCCGCCAATGACGGCTGCAAGAATCAAGGCGACTGCCAGAACGGTTTTGTCGATAATACGGGCTTTTTGACTCAGTAGCTGTTCCGCTTCTGCCAGGATCTCATTCAGCTGAGTTTCTGTTTTATGCACGGTATCGCGCATGGTGCCTCTCAGGCCGGATTTTGGGTTCAGCCCCTTTTGTTTAAAAGCGGTAACCAGTTGTAGGAACGACTGACGGTAGAGCAGCATTTTGTCTTGAATCTGTTGTTGTGTGGCGCTGTTTAAACTGGAAGCCTGCAGTTCTGTCAGAAAACGCTCGAAGTTGGTTTCAAAGCGGGTTTGGTATTTCAGCTCGGTACGTTGCAGGAAATCTTTTTCATCTTTACGCAACTGAAGCATATAGGCTGTCAGATGGTCATCGCTCAGTGTTTGCAGCGATTGTTCCACGCTGTGCACGGCATTGCGCAGTTTACCCTGTAGACCAGAGTTCTCATCCAGGCCGATGGTCTGAGAGATTTGCACCACCTGACGGAAGTGTTGGGCATAACTTTTAAGTGCCTGTTTCAGCTGATCGGCTTTGCCTGAGTCGAGATCAAAATTTTGTAGGCTTTGGTGTAGTAGAGCGACATCCTGTTCAATCACTGCATAGTTATTATCAAACTTTTCCTGGTACTTGAGGTCATAACGCATCAGAAAATCTTTTTCATTGCGTCTTAGGGTGAGCATGTCAGCTCTGACCTCAATGGCTTTGACCCGAGCTTCCTGTAGCTCTGCCATCATTTCACTACTGAAGTGAAAGAGTGTGGCCATAAAAAGCAGGGAAAAAATAGTGCCACCCGCGATCACGGCAAGTTTGGCTTTGATAGTTTGCATTCTGAGGGGCTCCTTGGAGCATGTCTGGCTCCAGTGGGGCTAAATGGTGAAGTTGAGCTATTGCTATTGCTGGTGACTGATAAGTCAGAGAGGTAAAGATACCCTTAACGGAGATATATGTTAAGAGTGTATATCAAATAAGAGTTGCAAAAGCACTATGTTTATTGATCTATGTTAATGATGCTTGACGTACAGAAGAAATGCTATACAATACGCCTCCGTGCTGCGGAAGTGGTGAAATTGGTAGACACGCCAGATTTAGGTTCTGGTGCCGTAAGGTGTGAGAGTTCGAGTCTCTCCTTCCGCACCATCTTCTCGCAAAGCTTTGTTCTAACAGTTCTTTATGTTCTGTTTAAGAAATAGGAAGATGGTGCAGCACAGTCAAAACTGCCGTTAAACGAATAAAGCCTTCACCGGGTTGTTTAACATAGGGCAGCACATTATGCGGAAGTGGTGAAATTGGTAGACACGCCAGATTTAGGTTCTGGTGCCGTAAGGTGTGAGAGTTCGAGTCTCTCCTTCCGCACCATCAGTTTTTCTCCCAGTATTCTTAGTCTGTATTTCTGATCGTTAAATTTTCTGTATCTCTGGTTTCTCGTTTTATCTGTTTATTTTTCTCTTCGATATCTTCTTTTCTGTGCTTCTCTTTCTATATTTTGCTTGATGCCATGTATTGTTTATTTGGCTGGTGTTATTCGTATTGATCGGGTGTGGGCTGACCTGAATTTTAGGCAAAAAAAAGCCGATCTCGGCTATTACCTCGATCGGCAAACTCTTAGCGAGTGAAGTAACGGTCGGGCTGCCTAGACAGGTTTATCTGTCGACAGCCAAACGTTATTCGCGCTAGGACAATTGATCTTTTCAGATAGTTTTTTCTTGCAGTGAGCACAGGAGTGCTCACTGCAGTGCAGAGCGATTACTCACCGTAGAACAGATTCTCATCCATCGCCATCAGTGTTTCGGCACCGGCATTTACCTGAGCGGCCAGGGCCGCAGCTTTTGGTAGTTCACGAGCGAAGAAGTAGTTGGCTACTTTTACTTTGCTGTCGTAGAAACCACTGGTGTCATCGGCTGCTTTTGGCGCTGCTACGGCGACCATACGGGCCCACAGGTAAGCGTAAGTCACCAAGCCAAACAGATTCAGGTAATCAACAGAGGCGGCACCAATCTCTTCTGGGTTGCTTTGCGCACGGGCACGGACGTTATCGGTCACCTGTACCAGTGTTTCCAATGCGGCTTCCAGTTTCTCCAGATAAGGCTGTACAGCGGTGTTGTCGGCATTTTGTGCCATAAACTCACGGATATCGGATTCAAACAGCTTGACGTATTCGCCTTTATTGGCGACGACTTTTCGACCCATCAGGTCCAGAGCCTGAATACCATTGGTGCCTTCGTAAATCTGGGCGATACGGGCGTCACGCACGTACTGTTCAGCACCCCATTCACGAATATAACCCTGGCCGCCGTAGATCTGCTGAGCGGTGATGGTGCAATCCAGACCTCGATCGGTCAGATAAGCCTTGGCCACCGGTGTCAGCAGGGCGACCAGATCACCGGCTTTCTTGCGGGTGTCTTCATCCTGGTGGAACTTGGAGATATCCAGTTGCATACCCACGTAAGAAGCAAAGGCACGACCCGCTTCGTTATAAGCGCGTACATTCAATGCCATACGACGCACATCTGGGTGCACCATGATGTTGTCAGCGGATTTCTCCGGATACTTGGCGCCGGTTGGAGAGCGGCTTTGAGTACGCTCCTGAGCGAAGTCCATAGCACTCTGATACGCCACGTCACCCAGACCCAGACCCTGAATACCGATAGACAGGCGCTCGTAGTTCATCATGGTGAACATACAAGCCAAGCCTTTATTGGGTTCGCCGATCATCCAGCCCTGAGCACCGTCAAAGTTCATCACGCAGGTGGCAGAACCTTTGATTCCCATCTTATGCTCGATAGAGCCACAGAAGGCCGGATTGCGCTCACCCAGAGAACCGTCTTCGTTGATCAGGAACTTGGGGACCATAAACAGGGAGATACCACGGGAGCCTGCGGGTGCATCTGGCAGTTTCGCCAGTACCAAGTGGATAATGTTGTCACACAGATCGTGCTCACCACCGGTGATAAAGATCTTGGTGCCAGAGATCTTGTAAGAGCCGTCATCGTTTGGTTCGGCTTTTGTGCGGATCAAACCCAGATCGGTACCTGAGTGTGGCTCGGTCAGGCACATGGTGCCCAGCCAGCGACCTTCATACATAGCTGGCAGCAACTGTTCTTTCATCGCTTCGTCAGCGTGATTATCCAAACACAGTGCCGCACCACTGTTTAGTGCTGGGTACAGAGCAAAAGAGGCATTAGCCGCGTACAGCATCTCTTCAAACAGCACGGTCAGCATTTTTGGCATGCCCTGACCGCCAAATTCCGGGTTGCCACCCAGACCCATCCAGCCACTTTGTGCCATGACATCGTAAGCGGCTTTAAAGCCTTCTGGCGTGGTCACTTCTGAGTCATTAAACTGGCAGCCTTCCTCGTCACCGGTACGGTTCAGTGGGAAAAGTTCGTTTTCCGTAACCTTGGCACCCTCTTCCAGAATGGCATCCACCAGATCCGGTGTCACCTCTTCGGTGGCAGGCATCGCGGACCAAACTTTTTCCGCTTCAAACACTTCATTCAGGACAAAGCGCATATCGCGCAGAGGAGCTTTATACTTAGCCATTGAGATATTTCCCCCAGGAATTTTTTGTCTGAATGATCAATCCGGCATCACCCAATCAATGTTATAGCGTTTGCTCTATTGGTTTTGACTGGTTTTTTCCATATGGATTGATACGTTTCAGACTGCGACCAGATTCTATTTTCTGGTCATATTACTGAATGGACCAAGGGGGAGCTAGCGGGATGTGTGACCCACGGGTTCAGGTTTTATGGGGGATTGCGGGTAAGTTAAGCTGTGGAGCGGTCTGTGGCTATGTCAATGTTTTGCGTTGCAGCAAATAGTCTAATGCAGACTGATGAGTCATCTGCTGTGATATCTCTTGAGGGAGATGTGCAGAGAGGGAGTTGAGGCTAAAGTGCAGTCGTGTGTTAGCTGTTGTTTGTTAGCCGTCATGTATTAGCTGTCGTTTGTTAATAGTAGGAGAAGAAAAGCAGACCCTCCCTGGCCTGCTGGAATTCCTGTCTGGGATAACAAAGGTTATCCCAGACCTGATCACTTATGAGTAATCAGGTTTAATTCTCTGAATTGGCTTAGATCTCGAAACCTGCGCCAAACTGCTCATCATCCATTACCATCAGGCTATCGCCACCCTGTGCCATAGTGGCAGCCAGTGCCTGAGTGCGTGGGAACAGCTTGCTGAAGTAGAACTGCGCGGTAGCCAGTTTGCCTTTGTAGAAGGCTTCTTCAGTAGTGCCGGCAGCTAGTGCATCCTGAGCGACTTTTGCGGCTTTCGCCCAGAAGTAACCCAGAGTCACGTAACCGGAGTACATCAGGTAATCCACAGAGGCAGCGCCTACTTCGTCGCGGTTCTGCATCGCTTTCATACCGATCTGCATGGTGATATCACCCCATTCTTTGTTGGCCTTGGCCAGAGGTGCGATCAGTGCAGCCAGTTCTTCGTTGCCTTCTTCGGCCTGACAGAACTTGTGTACCTGCTTGGTGAACTTACGCAGGCTTTCACCTTGGTTCATCAGGATCTTACGGCCCAGCAGATCCAGTGCCTGAATACCGGTAGTGCCTTCATACAGCAGGGTGATACGGCTATCACGTACAAACTGCTCCATACCCCACTCGTGGATAAAGCCGTGACCACCGAAACACTGCAGGCCTTGGTTGGTAGACTCGAAGCCCGCTTCGGTCAGGAAGGCTTTTACGATAGGCGTCAGCAGACCCAGCAGATCGTCGGCATCTTTTGCATTTTCACCACCGGCAGACACCTGATCAATCAGCTGTGCGGTGTAGTAGATCAGTGCACGACCACCTTCAGCGAAGGCTTTCTGGGTCAGCAGCATACGACGTACATCCGGGTGTACGATAATCGGATCCGCTGGCTTTTCTGGTGCTTGCGGGCCGTTCAGGGAGCGCATCTGCAGACGGTCACGGGCATAAGCCAGAGAGTTCTGGTAACCCACTTCGGTCAGGCCCAGACCTTGAATACCCACACCAATACGGGCGGCATTCATCATCACGAACATATAGGACAGGCCTTTGTTTGGTTCGCCGATGATATAACCTTTAGCATCGTCAAAGTTCATGACACAGGTGCTGTTACCGTGGATGCCCATCTTATGTTCGATGGAACCGCACTGAACGCCATTGCGCTCACCTGGCTCACCGTTCGCATCAGGTGTGAACTTAGGCACGATAAACAGAGAGATGCCTTTGGAACCTTCCGGTGCGTCTGGCAGCTTGGCCAGTACCAAGTGCACGATGTTGTCGGACATATCGTGCTCACCGGCTGAGATAAAGATCTTGGTGCCGCTGATAGAGAAACTGCCGTCCGCTTGTGGCTCGGCCTTAGTGCGGATCAGACCCAGATCGGTACCACAGTGAGGCTCGGTCAGACACATGGTGCCAGTCCAGCTACCCTCGATCATTTTGCTCAGGTAGGTCTGTTTCTGCTCTTCTGTGCCGTGGTGCTGCAGGGCATCCATCGCGCCGTGAGACAGACCTGGGTACATGCCCCAGGACAGGTTGGATGAACAGATCATTTCGTTCAGTACCATGCCCAGAGACTGAGGCAGGCCCTGGCCGCCGTAGTTCGGGTCCTGAGTCATGGAAGGCCAGCCACCTTCTACAAACTGCTTGTAAGCTTCTTTAAAGCCTTTAGGCGTGGTGACTTCACCGTCGTTGTACTGACAGCCTTCGGTATCACCGCTCTGGTTCAACGGGGTCAGTACCTCTTCTGCAAACTTGGCACCTTCTTCCAGAATCGCACCGATAATCTCAGGCGAAGCCTCTTCACCGTTAGGCAGTTGTGCGTAGTGTGCTGGGAAATCCAGAATCTCGTCCATCACAAAGCGGATATCACGTAAAGGAGCTTTATAAGTTGGCATAACGACCTCGGCTTTTCTGTTCTTGTTCGTATCGAAATAAAAGTACAGGTGGTTAGCGGATCAATGGCCGAAGCGTTGGGCTGTTGATCAATGACTTTTATTTCAACTTTATGGAAGAAGTTTAGTTTGTTGATCCGTAATTTGCGGCTTGGTTGAACAAACTAATTCAAACGTATGTTTGAAACTTATGATAGAGAGAGATCAGGGTCAAGAAAAATTTTTGATTTTTATGCTGGGAAATTAAACAAAAAGCCCAGCGTTTGAGGCTGGGCTTTGTCTTAAGCGGAAGTGGCTATCTGCTGACCAAGCGGTTCTGGCGGGTAAGTTAAGCCAAGAGAATCAAAGCGTTGCAGTAGTTGCTGTGCTTGTGATGGTGCGGGGTTAGCTTGCTGAAAAGCATTGCTGGTAAAGCGCTGTGGGAAGCTCAAGCCAAAACTGAATTGTTTTTGCTGAGGTTCGGTGCTCTCCAGAGTTGAGCTATTGGTTGCAGCGCTGGCACCACTGGCTGAGTTACCAATGGTATTCTCTACATTATTATCTGCTGGGCTATTTGGCGCTGCGCCCGCTACGGCATCAGTCTCTGAGCTATCAGAGGTGGACTCCGCTTTATCAGTTTCTAAAGCCTCTTTTGCCTCTTCTGCCTTTCTTATCTGAATTTCTGCCTGGGCTTCATTGCCCATGGCACGGGCTTCACCAGCGACTTTAAAGTCTTGAGGAGAGGGTTGGGCAGGTGCGAGTGCAGCACGCTCAACAATATCAGCCTTAACGACAGTATCCTCAGGATCTTCTTCTTCAGATATATCAATGTTTACATGGCCGCCAGTGGCATATTGGCGGCCATCAGGGCCTTCGGTGAGGTCATATTGGGGAGCTGAAGCATATTCTCCGCCGACGTTGGCGTGAGCTTCTTCGTGAGCGCGCACCTCTGTATCCCGCTTACTGAGATCGGAGATGATTTTCTGTTTTTCGCGCTCCAGTTCCGCCTGTTTCTGATCATCAGGTTCGGCGTCAAGACTGCGCTCTTTTTGGCGATAGTCTTGTACAAGACGGCTATAACTGGAGGCACTGCTAATGGTTGGTATATCCATAACTCGCCCCATAATTAACCAGTTGATAAGCTAATTATGACGGAATTTTCGCAGAAGTTCCTAGCATTTTTTTGTAACTCCGTGCGATCTATCACAAACAAAAAAAGCCCATTATTTACATCAAATGGGCTTTTTTATTTAAATCATGGACTTAAAGCAAAACTACTTCGCGCGGTAAATAATACCTGGACGACACTGAACCATCTCATAAAGATCAGGCATATTGCTTAATGCCTCTGATGCGCCTAAAAACAGGTAACCACCCGGTTTGAGCGTGCCATGAATACGAGTCAGGATATCTTTTTTCAGATCCGCTGAAAAATAAATCAATACATTACGACAGAAAACGATATCGAACTTACCTAGCATGGAGTAGCTGTGTAGCAAATTCATCGGTTTAAAATCGACGCGCTGTTTGATCGGAGCTTTAACTGCCCAGCGACCATCACCTGTTTGTTGGAAGAATTTGGTCAAACGATCCTGAGATAGGCCTCGGCCTAAGGCCAGCATCTCATACTCACCACTTTTGGCTGCATTCAATACAGTTGATGAGATATCGGTGGCTACAATGCGTTCACCGGTGCGAAATGCCCCTGGGTTCTTCTGTTTAAACTCATCCAGGACCATACTGATTGAGTAGGGCTCTTGGCCTGTTGAGCAGGCGGCTGACCAGATTTTTAGCTGTTGCCCACCCAATGATTTACTCAACTCGGGCAGTAGCTGATTCTGAAGAATGTTAAATGGGTGGATATCTCTAAACCATAGGGTTTCATTGGTAGTCATCGCATCGACTACTGCTTCTTTCAAACCAGATCTGGGATGAGATGTAATCGCTTTGGTTAATTCCCCAAGCGTGGTCATGCCGTGTTGCGCCATGATTTTGTTCAGACGGCTGGTGACAAGATATTGCTTATTATCCCCTAGCAAAATGCCGCAGGCATCCTGGAGAAACTTTCTAAATGCATCGTAATCTTGTGTACCTATGGTTCTGACAGTCGACATTCCTTGAACTCACTCAAGCAGAAATACTTTTTAACATATTATCACAAAATTGCTGAAAGCCCCCTGTCTTTGCTGTGTTAAAGCAGGAGGCACGACTAAAGTCATTCCAAGCAAAGTATGAATCGCTATTTTATATTAGGCGTTTCTTTTTAGAAGTGAGCTTATTCAACTTCTTCACTGGTTTGCAGGGATTCGATTCTGCTAACCACTTTCCGGGCGAGTTCATCGGCTTCGTATTTAGCGAGGAAATCGTCTGCCCCTACTTTTTTCACCATGGCTTCGTTAAAGATACCGCTCAATGAAGTGTGTAAAAGAATGTCGAGTTTATTCAGTTCTGGGTGGCTACGAATCTCAGTGGTTAAGGTGTAACCATCCATCTCGGGCATTTCAATATCTGAGATGATCATGAGTACTTCATCTTTGATATCTTTACCTGATTCAGCGAGAGAGGTCAGGTAATTCAATGCCTGCTTACCATTTTCCAGGCCTGTGGTTTGAACTCCAATCTCTTCCAAACAGCGAATGACCTGGTTGCGGGCAACAGAGGAATCATCCACGACCACTACATGGTAACTGGAGGAGATCAATTTAACCGTATCGGCAATAACACCTTTACTGACGCGCTCGTTGACGGGATGGACCTGTGAAATCACTTTCTCCACGTCAATGATCTCAATCATGCTGTTCTGGTAGTCAGTTACTGCCGTCAGGTAGTTATCTTTGCCTGTGCCTACCGGTGGTGGATGTACATCTTTCCAGTTCAGATTGATGATGCGATCAACCTTCTTCACCAGGAAGCCCTGAGTAATCCGATTGTATTCGGTCACAATGACCACATTGTCATTGCTTTCCTGTATTGCAGGCAATCCAATCGCCAGTCCAAGATCCACTATCGAGATAGTTTCTCCTCGAATATTCGCCACACCTTTCACAATCGGGCTGTGGTGAGGCAGATTGGTAAGTGGCGGACAGGGCATAATCTCTTTTACTTTAAAGACATTGATACCGTAACTCTGGCGACCGCGGAGATGGAACAGCAGCAGTTCCATTCGGTTACCGCCAACCAATTGTGCCCGTTCGGATAAACGGCCAGCTTGTTCTGTCATAAAGTTGCCTGCTGAATTGGGAAAAATTTACCGGTGAAGAATATCATTGATTTAACATATCATTGAACTGTGTAGGGGATTTGTTTGTCTTCTGCTAACAATTTTCTAAAAAAAGATTACGAGACTTTTACAAGCGCTTGCTGAAATAACGTTACGTTCGCTAAAACGGGGCAGAGCTTGCTATGGTGACAGGAGCTGATTTTGACAGGATTTGGCACTCTAAAGTGGCTGTTTAGTGCAACAGGCGTTTTTGTTGCGTTACTACTGAACTCGGTAGCTCAGGCCAAAGAGGTAGCGATAGAGGATCAAGCTTCTCTGGAGCAGGTGATCAGAGACTTTCTTGAGCCTCAACTTGCGGGGATGGAAGCAACCCGGACAGAGGTTTCAGTGGGGCGTGTTGATCCGCGTCTGAAGCTGGCAAAGTGCCAGCAGCCAATCAAGGTGGATTTTCTTGGTAAAAAAAATCTGTTTGGTAAAGTGAATATTCGGTTGGATTGCAGTCATCCTCGATGGGGGATTTTTATTCCTGCGAATATTCGCGTTTTTGAAAATGTGGTGGTCAGTCAGGTCAGTGTACCCAGAAATTCCGTATTATCTGCATCAAGACTGGCCCTGAGGGAAGTGGAAACTTCAGCGCTGAATTACACTTTTTTCAGAGATATCGCTCAGGTTGCCGGCACGACCACAACCCGACCAATACAGGCAAATCATATTGTTTATACTAATATGGTTAAGGCTTCCGCTGCGATTAGAAAGGGCGATAGTGTTGTGATTCGTGCCGTTGCGGGTAGTTTGGTGGTGCGAATGAAGGGATTGGCGCTGCAGGAAGGGGCTATAGGCAAGCAGATTCAGGTGCGTAATGTACAATCCCGTCGTATAATACGAGCCATTGTAACAGGGCCAGGCCAAGTTGAAGTGCCAATGTGAATCTGAGTAATTGCACTCATTGGAATTACTTGAGCAAGTTGGCAAAATAGAGAAATTAACGATTTTTTTGTTAAAGTTTTTATCTGAGACGCCGATAGATTTAGCAAGTTAAGAATTTTTTGAATGAGGTCAGTGCATATGGCTATTGATATAAACAGCCTATCTGGCGGTCTTCAGGGTGGGAAAATTCGCAATACCACTGCCGGTGGTAGCAAGGATGAGGTGGCTAAGAAAGAGCCTCAGCAAGGCGGTGCTCCCGCAACTAAAGGCGATAGTGTCCAGATTAGCGACGAAGCAATGAAACTGAGCAATAGTGCGCAATCTGCCCCTGATATCGACCAGGATAAAGTGGCGGCAATTAAAGCGGCTATGGAAGATGGAAGTTATCAAATTGACTATCAGGCCCTGGCAAAGAATATTATTCAGTTTGAGTCAGGACTGTGAGGTAACCCGTGAGCGCAGAGCTTTCTTTACGCATTAAACAACATCTGCTTGATAGCATTGGTCATATGAAGCAGATCAAAACGTGTATGCTCGATGAGCAGCAGGCTCTGCAAGCGCGGGAGCTTGAGCAAATTGAAACAATTGCCAAGCAGAAAAATCAGCTGTTGGAAGAGGTTAAGGCCGATATCGAGCAGCGTCAGCAGTTGATTGAAGGTGCAGGTTTTTCTGTGGATGATAGTGGTATGGAGCAACTGATTGACTCTTTACCAGAAAATTTTTCTGCTGCCCTGAGTAAAGGTTGGCAGCAGCTGGTGGGATTGCATGAAGAGGTGCAAGAACTTAACCAGACTAATGGAATGATCATTAATAAGGGATTGCAGCAGGTAGATACTATGTTGGGGGTTGTGCGGGGCAATCCTGAAACGCGTACCAGTCGTACCTACAATGCCAAAGGTCGTTCTGTTGCTTCCTCTACCCGAACTTTGGGACAAGCTTAATTACACTTGCTACACTAGCTCCTTCAACCCAAAGCAGGATTAATATCTATGCCCGGCATTGAGGCCCCACGAGCAGCTTCTTCTCTGGACGATCGTAAACATGTGATCACTCGACAGGCGAGTATCTTTGCGATCCTGCGTTCCCTACAGAAACACCGTTCTCCTCTATCGATTACCTTTCGCGGTCATGATAAGCAGATCTTCACCAGTATCGTATTGAAAGTCGATCTGAATGAAGGCTATTTTCTGTTGGATGAGCTTTCTGGCAGTGGCCATAAAAGAGCGATGAATGCGGAGCAATTTGTCGTTTCCGGTAATGACCGTGGTGTTCAGGTTGTTTTTGGTGGTAACCGGGTTATTGCTGCGGGAAGTAATGAAGGTGCTGCGATTTATAAGGTCGCTTTACCTAAACAGTTATTGTACAAGCAGCGTCGTGATGCTTTCAGAGCGCATATTGCAATGTCTGATCGGGTTGAGGTCAAGCTGGTGTCTTACGAGCGACCTAAGCCGCTGATTGGGCAAATCATTGATATTTCGTCCTCAGGTTGTAAGGTGCTTTTCCCTTATCTGGTTGAGCCTGCCTTTGAGGAATTGGAAGTCTTTGACGAAGTGGCTTTCGACTTGCCGGAAAATGCGTTTGATTCTTCAGTGTTATGTGCCGCAGAAGCCCGTCATGCTGTTTACGATACGGCGAAGCAGAATACCGAGTGTGGTTTTCGCTTCTTAAGTCCGGATGGTCGTAATCAGCGGGAGATTGACCGTTTTGTCTCCTATATTCAGCGAGAAGCACGGCGTATGGGGCTGGCTTGATGCAGCCCTTGATCTCCTAATCCATCACCTCTCACATTCTTTACCTTCAATTTAAGCGATCTTCTCGGCTATGACCGGAATCTTTTCTAGAATGCTCATCTCTAGCTTATTGTCTTCGCTTTCTTGCTGCCAGCGAGTGACATCTTCAGGGTGATCCACATCCCACAGTGTTGGTAACAGGGTATAACTCAGGCGTTGCTGCTTCAGATTGGCAAGCGTTTGAGCTAGGACGGTACTTTCCCCCCAGTCGATACCCTCAAACACATCATCAGGTAACTGACAGCGACAACCTATCAATACATAACCCCCATCTTCTGCAGGGATCAACACAAGATCTGTTCCAGGCTGTTGTCCATTACCTTCAAGAGCTAAAAAAGCCTGCTCCAGGACTGTCGTTGTGAATACCGGGCAATCACTACCTACCAGTAAACAGCATTGATACTGCTCCAGACTGTTATTCAAAGCCTGGCGCATCTTATTACCCAGATCACCAGTGACTTGGGCTTTCAGTACAGATCGCTCAAAAGGTACCTGCTGAAAGAAATGATGTTGCAGGTCACCGCCAATATGCAACTCCACTTGATCAGCATTGCTCTGTTGCAAGGTTTGAAAGGTTTGCACAGTCAACGCACAGTGAATTTCTGCGGCTTGCTCTGCGCTATATTGGCTCATCAAGCGGGTTTTTACTTTTCCCGGTACGGGTGCTTTGGCGAATTGAATCAGGCTGCGTTTTTTCATGGATGACATAGTTGGGATAATATTGTTGAACCAGCTTTTCCGCAGAAACACCGCAGAAATAGGCCAGGCGCAGGCGCCACATTAATAGGATGGTTTTCCAGATACCTTTCTGTTGCCAGCGTCTGGATGAGGTCGTCAGGGCTTGTTTGAAGCACACCGGTTTTTTCAGCTGGCATAAGCGACTGGAGAGCTCAATATCTTCCATTAATGGTTGCTCAGGGAAGCCGCCGAGTTGCTCAAAGAGTGATCTGGAGACAAAGATGCTTTGGTCCCCTGTCGCAATGCCTGTCAAGCGGGAACGCCAGTTCATCATAAAAGCAATCACCTTAAACATAGGGTGTCGACCGGTTAGACGAACATCAAAACGCCCCCAGTGTTGTGAATCAGGCAGAGCTTCCAATAATGTCAGTGCCTCATTCGGTAACTGGCTATCGCAATGCTGAAAAAGTAATAGGTCTCCATTGGCCTGAGCTGCGCCCAGATTCATCTGGTAAGCACGACCAGGTTGGGAATACAGTACCTTATCGACCAAGGGTTGGGATAAGGTGACCGTATCATCGGTACTACCGCCGTCCACCATAATGATCTCATGACCCTGCTGACGGAAAACCTGCAGTGCTTGCAGCTGCTGAACAATACCCTGCTGCTCATTCAAAACCGGGATAATAATCGAGATCAAAATGGTTTCCTTGTTTCAGGGGGACGAGCGTAAAGATTGCTTCATCAAACCGATGGCCTAACCGTCCAGCGCACCGCCACAGCTACTGCCTTGACCCGCCGTGCAGCCATAACAATGATCACCAATGCAGATCTCATTACCGGTCAGGTCCTGTTCAAGCAGATCTTTTAGATAAATATCGACTTTGTCGGAAGCGATCAAAGGCATTTTCAGCATCTGATTAAAGTCACAGTCATATACCTGACCCTGCCAATCCACGCTGATCAGCGTACGACACATCACGCTATTCAGATTGGTATCGGAATAGCTGTCTTTCAGCAGCTGCATGTAGTCTTCAAACTGACCTTTCGACAGCAGCATACTGCCAAATCGGCTGATTGGCATATTGGTAATGGTCAGTAACTCATTGAACTCAATGCCAAAGTTATCACCCAGCTCTTTTTTGTATGCTTCCTGTAGGCCTATCTGAGACGGCGGTAGGAAAGGACCACCCGGGTTATAGACCAGATTCAACTGCAGGTCACTGCCCTCTTTGCCATAACCTAAACTGTTGAGCTTTTTCAGGGCTTCAATACTGTTATTGAACACCCCTTTACCCCGTTGGCTTTCCACGTTCTGTTCGGAGTAACAAGGCAGAGAAGCCGTGATAATCACCTGCTGCTCAGCCAGAAAATCAGCCAGATCTTCGTAACCGGGTTCAACCAGAATGGTCAAATTACAGCGATCAATGACTTCAACACCTCGTTGGCGTGCTTCAGTCACCAGATAACGAAATTCAGGGTTCATCTCCGGCGCACCGCCGGTCAGGTCTAATAATTTGATATCGTGCTTATCAATAAAACGCAGCACATCATCAATGGTTTCCCGGCTCATCAGCTCGGTACGTTTAGGACCAGCGTTCACATGACAGTGCACACAGCTCAGATTACACAGGTAGCCCAGATTGATTTGCAGTATTTGTAGCTTGTCACGATAAATCGCTGGAAAATCAGTCGCTTCGAGTAAAGGTCTGGTATCAAGCATCTAACGGTCTCAGTTTTATTTTTTAGTTGAACTCTATATACTAAGCGCCTTGGAGATTGCCTCAATAGCTCAGCTGGATAGAGCGTCCCCCTCCTAAGGGGAAGGTCTCAGGTTCGAATCCTGATTGGGGCACCATTAAAATCAACAGCTTACAGGTAAATGGCTGTTTGATCCTTCGCGTAAAACTCTCTTTGTCCCACGCTTAGCCCCAAATTTTTGCAGTGCTTAACTCTAAGTCAGCAGCATATGTTTATATTACGCGCTTACTGATTGTTTGGATTCAGCTTATCTCCAAGATAAGGTTAAGTAGGCTGAGTATAGTGTTCTGATAATCCAAGCTTAGGTGTGAACACTACCATCAGAGGGAGTACGAAAGGGTAGTGCTATCTAATCACTGAGTAATCGGTCCTGTACCGCATAGATACTTGCACACCAGTTGTTCCAGCTTGCCTTCCTGTTCCAATTGAGCAATCACTTGATTGAGTTTGGGTAACCACTGCTGTTGATTGCGATGCAGTCTGAATGATACTGGGTTGCTGGCGTAAGGCAGTGAGATTTGATACTCCAGGTTCTGGCTGCGTTGATAGTAGAGTGCGACCGCTTCCGTCATTAGGCCGATCTCATTCCAGCCTCGATGTACCCGTTGGGCGATCTGCCATTGGTTGGCAAAGTCTTCACGAATCAGAGTATTGGGTACCTGAGTCCCGCGTACCGTCGCCACTCGCTTACCTTTAAGATCACGCAGAATAAATACCGGAAAGGACAGTTCCGGGCGATAGATAATCACTTCATTCACGATGCCAAACGGTTGGCTGAATAAAGACGCTTGCCGTAGCCGACTGGCTGAGGCCCCCATACCAGAAGTATCGGGTACGACACCGGCTTCCAGATCAATCTCGCCTGCTTCAAACTGACGCAGTAATCGTGCCTGTGATAGAGGGATAAATTCCAGCTCAAGCTGTAAGCGTTGTGCTATCAGACGCAGCGTATCGGCATAAATCCCTCGAAATTGGCCTTGTTTATCTTGCCAGAAAAAGGGCACCACGCCGGGTTGTGGCATACCCACCCGTAAATGTGTTTGGGGTGCATACGTTGTTTGAGTCGTGGGCTCAGGCTGGCTTGTTGCCCAGGAACGCAGTGGCAGCAGTACTAGACAGACCAAGCTGAACAAAGCGGAAAAACAGATGGCACGGCAGGATATATTTTTCAAAGCGCTGTGTTACTCTTGTTAAATCACAGGTGATTATTTTTCTTAGTCTATTATTGCTCATTTCATGCCAATAGCGACAGCCTCCAGCAAACTGTTAGAACCTATTCTGCAGTTAGCCAGTCATTATGATTCCGGTGCCGACGGTGATTCTGATTCTCTACGTCATCAAATCCTATCTGCGGCTTCTTTAAGTGATACGGACTTCACCCGGCCAGATGCCCGTTTTCCAGCTGATCACTTCAGTCCGGTTTTGTCACGCTTGGCTGAAGCCAGTGGCAATCCTCATATTACTTTGCGATTGGCTGAGGCGACACAACCGCGAATGTTGGGCTCTATTGGTTTTCTGATCTCAACGTCTGAGACTTTGGGCCAAGCGCTGCATATTTTAGAAGATTACCTGCCGATTCTATTTGAAGGTGCACAATTGGAGTTGCATCAGAATGGGCAAGATATGCAGTTACAGCTGTTATTTGAGGCTGAAAGTGTCGAGCAGAATGTGGTGGAGTACTTTCTGGCTTGCCTGCTGAACTGGCCCCGTTGGTTAACGGGACGGCAGATTCCTGTCAGTGCGGTAGAGATGGCTTTTCCACAACCTGAAAAGCTGACGACCTATCGGCAGTTTTTTGCTGCCGAGGTGAGCTTTCAGGCTGAGCGACACTGTATCCATCTACCGGTATCTTATCTGACTCTGCCTTGTGTGGATGCCAACTGGGAGATGCATCAGTTACATAAGGAGTTTGCGGATTCCTTATTGAGCAAAACTGGTGAAAAGAAAGCGCTGACGGCACAGATTCGAGCTCTGATTCGTCAGCAGTTATTGACCCAGGGTGAAGCAATTCGTCGGGAGCAGATTGCTCAGCAGCTAGGATTAAGTCTGCGTACTTTGCAGCGTAAGCTGGGTGAATTGGAGACAAACTTTCAAACGCTGTATGACCAAACCCGGCAGGAACTGTGCCTGCAACTGATTCAGCGGGGGCAACTTAGTTTTGGTGAGATCGCTTTTCAGCTGGGTTTCTCTAATCAATCGGCTTTTCAGAAGGCATTTAAACGCTGGATGGGGATGGCGCCGAGTCAATACCGTCAGCAGCTAGCACCCATAGAGACTAATTCGGCACCATTAGCTGGAATAGAGAATACGTCTGAAATTAACCGTGAATCTAAAAAGGGAAGTACCGTTGAGGCTCTAATCTCCTCGGCATCAACCATGGACAGCTTGATACAGCAGCTACCTACTAAGCTGGAAAAGCTGAACCCTTTTGGCCTGAAGACGCTATATCGGGCCGCGGTTTACGGAAAATCTTTTAACTTAAAGCACTTGGCGGAGGTCACTTCTGATCCTTTAGCGCGTTTGATGATCCACCTCTGGCCTGCTGAGCAGGAGAGGTTGATAAAAGCGCTGCCAAATCAGTTGGAACCGGTTGAATTTTGTTTTACCAGTGCAGAGATTCAGAATTATCTCTATCAGCAACTCAGTATTGAGCAGAGGCAGAAATACCACGCTCAGCTGGGACAGGTGCTGTTTGATCATTTACCAGAAGAACCCGTACTGCAAAGCTTAAGCGTCACTCTGCAGCACTTAAATCAGTCCTATATCAATCAGCCTCATTCTGTCATTAAGCATGTTAAAACAGCGCTATCGCCCCAGCAGTTGTATCGGTTAAATCGCCAAGCGGCTCAGCAGGCGCAACAGCAAGATCAATACGCTTTGGCATTGGAGTATCTGCAACAGGCACAGACTGTTTTTAATCATGACTCCAACCAAGTCGACTACAATCAACCGAGCTTAGATTGCGAGGAAGGCCATACTTTATGGCTGCAACAGGGACAGCTGCATCTCAAGCTGTCTCAGCTTGAGGAGGCTGAAGCTTGCGTTCGGGCGTTGGAAAAAGAATTGCTCAAACCACTGCAGCAGGGACAGTTGAGCCTGCTACAGGCGCGTATCTATCAATACCGAAATCAACAGTCCGATGCCTTGTCGGTGCTATTGCAGCAGCAAATAGACTTACCAAGTGAAGATAAGGATCAACTACTGTTTCTGTTACGCACATTGGAGCAGATTCAGACACAGCGCCAACAGGCTGCTTATCCAAATAACGCGATAACAGATGATATAAACACGGATACGGACATAGGCAGGAATAAGGGGGGAAGTGACAAGATAGATATAAGCAGAGATGCAGATAGAAGTGGAGCTGACACCCTGGAGCTTCAGGTGCTTCAGCAGGCTCAATTGGAACAGATCAGTCTGCTGGCACAGCAACGAGCTCAGCCCCTGTTATCGGCGTGTGCGATCAGTCAGATGACCCTTTATAGCCTGCAATTGCCTGTCAATGACTTCACCGGTTTTGCCTTTATCGGTTATGCCTGGGTTGCCAGTTGGTTTTGTGGTGATTATGAGTTGGCGCGACATTTTTTACAGCAAGGTTTGCAGCAGGCGCATCAACAAAGAACTACAGAGAACACAGAACGTGGTTTAGCTAACACAGAAGACGTTTTTGCCAATCAGGAGCTGATTGATAAACGTGCTCTATCCAGTATCAGTGCGGATTTGCGTCATAGTAGCCAGATTCAGCATTGGTTTGAGCCTTTGCCTCAGGTGCTTAAACAACTAAAACAGATCGCGAACAGCAGTAAAAAAGCGGGGGATGAGCTGTTACAAAGTGAACTACGTTTGCTGATGCATCAGGTTGCTTTAGTTTCCAGTGATCAATCCCTGAGTAAAGCCTTGCAACGCTGCGACAAACATTATCAACAGATGCTGCCGCAACAGCACTTTCAGGCTGCACGTTTAAAAGAATCCACGGTTCAGTTGATCCATTATCTGCAAGGTAAAGCGCTATTACCTGCGGAGGCACGTTATGACAACGCCTGGCAAGCCAGTGCTTTGATTCAGGCAGCGTTGTTGCTTGATCAGCAGAGCTTATGGCCACAGATGTATCAATGGCAGGCTCGCTTGGAAAATGAGTTGCCCGGCTATTTTATCATCAGCGAAACGCTGTTCTGTACTGCAATGATGCGGCTGATTCAGTCACAACAGGAACAGCAGTTAAGCCGCCGCCGACAAAGGATCATTGAGCAAATTGAATCCCGTTTTGAGCTTTGGGCACAGCACTGCCCGGAGAACTTTTCTGCGCAACTGACACTGTTAAGAGCCGAAAAGGCCAGTTTGCAGCGGCAATTAAATTCTGTTGGTCGTCTTTCTGAAACCCTCGCTTTTGAAAAGCCAAGTGAAAAAACAAGCTCCGTGCAGCCGTTAGATGCGGTAGCCTTGTATGAGCAAGCGCTGGCAGAGTTGGAGCAGCAATCCCGTCCTTATCATAAAGCCCTGGCGTATGAGCGTTACGGTCACTACCTGCACGTGACTCAACAGCCTCGTTTAGCTCAATTTTGTCGTGATGAAGCGAAACGTTTGTATCAGGCCTGGGGAGCCAGTGCCAAAGTGAAGCTGTTGCACTGATGATCTGAAGCCATCAACTAGACTGTATAAGAGATGACACCAGTGTGACGGAAAAAGTAGGAAACAGTAGCCTATCCATTCCGTTTACTGGCAAAATAGCCGCTAGCTGGATCAGCGTCTTTTCAGCATCTCAGACAATAATTCAAACAATATCGTAGCCCGCTTATGACCCCCTGGAAAATACTGGTTGTTGATGACGAAGAAGGCATTCATGGCATTACCCGAATGATCTTCCGCGACTATGAATTTGAACAGCGACCCATTGAGCTGATCAGCGCGATGAGTGGCACTGAAGCCCAGGAGATGTTACTCCAACACCCGGATATTGCTCTGATCTTATTGGATGTGGTGATGGAGACCGAAAATGAAGGTCTACAGCTGGTTGAGCGTATTCGCCACCAGATGAACAACCCGGATGTACGTATTATTCTGCGTACCGGTCATCCCGGCTATGCCCCGGAAGCCCAGGTGATTATTCAATACGATATTAATGATTATTTGAGTAAAGCTGAGCTCTCCGCTTCCCGCTTGCTGACCTCTGTCGTAGTTGCCCTACGCTCTTATCGGGATATCCAACTGGCACGCCTGCAACCGGCAATAGAAGCGGATGAAGTTCAGGAAGACGCGCCATTATTGGATAGCGCAGCCTATCAACTGCAGCAGCAGATGGGACCAATACTGCAGCAGAGCCAGCGCCTGCAACAGCTTGACCTTAATCCTGTCGCCAAAGATCTCAGTACTAACTTACATGCCCAACAACTGCGCTTGAATAACAGCATCCAGCTGCTACAGGATATCTACCCGCTTGAGACCATCTTAAGTCCTGTTGAACCGGTTAAGTTGATGGATGAAGTGCTGCAGATCTTCCTACCACAAAGCCGTCGTGAGGGTTGGCTATTGGATTATCGCTTAGACCCGGCCTTACCTCAGGCAGTGCAACTGGATGCTGAGTTGGTGAAAACCCTATTGGTGACCAGTATCGAGCTGGCCTTGCTGCAGGCTCAGGGCAGAGACCTGAAAGTCAGCCTGCAACAAGGCAACTCTGAGCAACAACTACTGATTCAGGTGCAGCAAAGCAGTGGCCAGCCGGTATTTGATCGCAGTCCCTGGGCACAACACCTACGGGCGAAACTGCAGCAATTGTGTCAGCAGATGCAGGGAGACTTTCTGGAGATTGATGAGAGCGGTGTGATTCAGAGTGTGATACAGCTTTAGTTCTGAACGAATATCTGAGCATTTTTAATGCACCACACTCTTTCTTAAACGGCATAATGGCTTAATGGAGCCTGTTTAATGGCCCCATTAGAATGTTGAGCCAGGCTAGCCCACTTTTTACCAGACAAAACTCTATCTACTTCTACTAGACAAGAGCTCTTTCTACCAGGTAATCGCACTGCCGTCGTAGTTAAAATACAGACCGTTATAGTCGACCTGAGTCTTAGGTGAAACCTGATCCACAACCGCTTTTAGACCCGCCACACTGGTTGCCGTATTAATGGCACCTTCAGGCCCACCCATATCGGTTTTCACATGACCGGGATGAAGTAACACGCAACTGATCTGCTGCTCGGCTAAGTCTTTACTTAAACAGCGAACCGCCATATTCAGGGCTGTTTTTGACGAGCGGTAGGCATAAGCTCCAACGCCATTACCAGCCAATGACGCCATCAAACTGGTAGTAAAAGCGATGACCTTAAGCTCTGAAGCTGCCACGTTATCAGCCAAAGCTTCAGCAATACGAATCGGTGCTATGGTATTGATTTGAAATGAGCGCAACCAATCCTCATCACTCACTTCACTCAAGGCATCACCCTTATCCAGATATACTCCTGCGTTATTCCACAGCACATCAATCGGTGTTTTGCCCAGCGTGTTTTTTAGAGCCTGGATAGAATCTGGATCGGTAATATCAAGTGATAGGGGCTGAGTCCCTGCTGGCACTGGTGCACTATCATTACGACGAGCTGCAAAAACCTGCCAACCGGCTTGCACATATAGCTCAGCCAATGCGTAACCAATGCCACGATTGGCTCCGGTAATCAGAATAGAGGGCATAGATAAGGGTCCTATCTGGATAATCATACATAAGCATTCACACAAAGAATTCTTTATAACAAAGTGCTGCACTTTCCAGCCCCTGGCCGAAAAATGTCGAAATACTTTTGTGTCAGAGTGTAGCAAGGCAAAAGGTAACCCAATACTCCTCTCTTTGGAAACTAAACGCTCTTTGGAATTTAAATAGTACGGTGTGCTTTTCTCAGAATTATTGTGTAGTGGCTAAAGGCTGATATCAACCGATGAGGGGGTGGAATAACGATAAGATCTATGGTTTAAAAAATACTATTTGAGTTTATTTGTTAATGTTAAAGCTGTGCTGGATTCGACAGGTATTAGGAGAGGGGAGGCTTTATTAAATGTGTGGTTCGTATGTTTTTATGGGTTTTTATGTTTGTAAGTAAGAGGCTGTTTTTATGTTTAGCATCCCGGTGATAATATTGTTTTATAAAATAAATAAATGCTGAGGCCTCTATTTTACTGGGTTGTAGCAGTGTAGGTGCTGACTCTATTATAGGTTTTACTGCTGGTTTTCTTGTTGTTGGTGTAAATTCGTATATGAATATATCCTGTCGTTGGCTTGGCTGTGTTTTCTCAGTAGAGTAACTCTAAAATATATAAAAAGAGATATAAATATCATATCGTGCCAATTGCACCTCCTATCGTGCCAGGAAAAATAATTGTCATTTTTAATAGAAAAATGAAAGGATACGTCATAGTCTATTAGTGCTCTTATATGCCCTTCTAGGTGTATCAAAAATAATAAAAGTGCCTGTAAAAAATAAAAATACCCCCACCCCAAATGATAAAACTCCTATCGGGAGATATATTTCTCATGCGAGCTATTACAAAAAAACGTTACTCGATAACAACTTATATGCTGATTTCTCCAATCACCATATTGCTTTTATTGATTGCCGTAAGTGTCACGACTCTTTTTTCCCTGAGGAAAATTGATCAGGACATTACAGACGCAACGACTCAGATAGCCCCGGTTACAGAACAGGCTCAGGTGATCAGCCATTACCTGACTAATCAACGCATCCGAGTGTTGAATTACCAGAGAGCCCCGTTGCCCGAACTGCTGACGGAATTCTCCCGTAGCGAAACAGACTTCCGTGCCAACCTGAACAAGCTCACACCATGGCTCACCACACCAGAGCAGCAAGCGCTACTGGATCGTATTAAGACGCTGAATCAGAACTACTCGATCCTATTCAGAAATCATTTGATTGCTCTGATCGATCAACAGCAGAGCCTAAAGAAAAGCCTGGAATCTGTTGCTGTTAACATTGATCAGGCTGTAAACCAGTTGATAGACCAGGCCATTAGCCAAAAGAAAGATGACCTGATTCTCCCTTCTGGCCAGATACAATCTAACTTCCAGAAAGCCAGGCTTTATTTACTCCAATATCTGGCTGAGCGTGGTGCCGATCAATTAGCTGAAGCCGACTTTTTTCTGGCAGAAGCCAATGCATTTCTGATACATCTGCAGCAATCAGGCTTGGAAAAGCACTTGTTTCAACAGGTAGACCAACTGGAAAGCTCACTCAACAAGATGACAGATATTTTGAGTGAAGCCAGAGTCCTGGCAGATCAGAGTCTGGTGGTTCAAGGTAAGCTGGATCAAACCAGTACAGAGATTAATACCGCAGCTCAGCAGCTCAATCAGGATGTGATAGGCCTGTTGGACAGTACAACACATACCGTACAAGTACTGACCAGCCAAACCCGTACAGGCCTGATTAGCACCAGTACTCTTGCCAGTCTGATCGGTTTATTACTTGCTCTGTTGATCAGTCAGGCTGTGCGCAGAACACTGACACGCTTAAATCAGCATCTGGAAAATATTGAGTCTGGTAATGGTGATTTAACTGCTCGCCTGCCTGAAGGTGGGGGAAAAGAGCTGGGGCTTATTGCACGCACATTTAACCTGTTTATGGGTAAATTGCAGGAGATTATCCGGCAACTGATCAAGGTAACGGATAGTCTGGCCAGCGCCAGTAGCCAGTTAGCCGATAATAGTAAGCAGGGTGTTATTAATGCCCAGGAGCAGCAGAATAGTGTTCATTCCATAAATACCGCTATTGAACAGTTAGTACGTCAGATTGAACAGATTCGTTTCAATGCCGAACAAGCCAGCATAGTGAGCTCAGAGACAGAACAAACGGCCATTACAGGACAAAAGAATATTGTCCAAACCAATGAATCCTTGCACTTTTTAACGATCCAGCTGGAAAAGTGTGTCCAACAAGTTCAGCAGTTGAGTACCCATACTGGTCTGATTAATGAGGTCACCGGTGATATTCAGGGCATTGCTGATCAAACCTCTTTGTTGGCGCTGAATGCTGCGATAGAAGCTGCTCGGGCTGGTGAGAATGGCCGGAGCTTTGCAGTGGTTGCTGACGAAGTGCGCCATCTGTCAGGCCGTACTCACCAAATGACTGAAAAAATCAGCGGCATCATCGATCAAATGCATCGGGATGTGCAGCAAACCAGTCTGTCCATCAGGCAATTAAAGACACAAGCGGATAACAGCTATACCTTAGCGGATGCAACACGAGAAACACTGAATACGATTGCGCTATGTGCTCATAATGCCAAAGAACAGATCAATGGGATTTCCAATCAATCAGAAAACCAGCAACAAGAGGTGAATGCACTGCAACTGCAGAGTAATGCGCTGCAGGAAACACTGGATACCAACACACAAGCGAGTGAAGAGAGAGCTCAGGCCAGCCAAGTACTGAATCAACTGAGTACGCAGTTACAACATATTGCTCACCAATTTCGCATTGATTAACTCTCTTCTGGTCGGAAAGCAATCTGGTTTTCCGACCTGTCCAATTCCTTCAGTCAAATAAGTATTTTTACGTTACAAACTATAGATTGATGCGATTAATAGGAGATAAAGCGCTTTAGCTATTGTGCTGCTTCGCTCGCAAGATCAGCTAGTCTTAAGGTGATACGTTACTGATCATCCTGTTCAGGAGTGAACAATGTCGATCACTGCTATAAGACAATTATGTTTATTGGCCTGTTATGTCCTGCTATTAAGCCTCTCATTCAATAAAGCTGCGGCGCAAACCATTACTTTTATGACTCTCAGGAACTGGTGCAAGAATATCTGGAATAGACTTGGAATTTCGCTGAGGTAGATTTGGACTAGATCAGGCGCAGATATAAGAGATTCATCGGATCAAAACGGATGATAGATCAGTTATCAGATAGCGATGCGATTTTAGGGCTGCAAAAAATCAAGCTCCGACAGCCTCAAGGACTGTCGGTAGCTTGACTAGCGAAAAGTGCGGCAAGTATTTTGATCCCCTACTCTCCCAATGCCAGAAACCCCGAATTAGGGTTCTGCGTAGTCAAACCTTCCGCACAGACTGTATAAAACAGCTTGCACATCAGGCTCTCCCGCAAGGGATCAATAGAAAATCTCGTCGAGGTTCTAACTCGACGGACTGTATCTCAGGTGTTTAAACCCTTAAGCAAACAACCGGGCTGAATTAGTTGCTTACCAGAATGACACAGCCTTCCTGTGTACGGCGTTGTTGCTCAACCCAAGCCTGAGCGGCTTCTTCGTTTTGAGCGTAAAACACGATACGAGGAACGGGGTTAATAAAACCTTGTTGACCCATTTCGTGGCGGTAAACCCACCAGCTGTCAGAGGCCATTTCACGAATCTTCAGGGCAAACTGTACTGGCGTAATCGGATTAAATGTACTCATAATCTTTCTACTTATCTTTATCTGTGTGAATACTTGCCTTGCACTGCTCTTCCAACACTAAGCCGTACAAGATTCTCATAAACTTCACGGTAAAAACTGGCAGCTGCCAGCAACAATTTGCTCGTTGATTAGTCTTTTAGCAGTAACACTGAACAACGAGCCCGTTCTGCAACCCGGGCCGATACCGATCCCAATAAAAACTCATCCAGACGGGATCTGTGATGGGCGGCCAGCAGAACCAAATCAATCTCTTTACGTTTGATATGACGCAGGATGCTCTCAGCGGGAGAGCCCTCGTATACCTTCAGTACCGGTTTCACTCTGGCAGGCAGTTTTTCTGCCGCAAACTGCTTCAGCTGCTTGGCGACCTTTTTGACCGCTTTGCTGTGATCCGCTTCGCTGAAGTAGCCCGCTACCAAGGCGTTACCGTAACCGGGTACCACCGTGATCAGATGCAGCTCGGCGTCGTTGTCTCTGACTTCACGCATCGCCAGTTCCAACGCCTGCTTACTGAAATCCGGTTCGCCCAGGTCTACGGGTACCAATACTTTTTTAAACATCACTTCATCCTCTAAGTGCTATCCATCACTCTTAGTCACAGTGACCGATGAAGTCGGTTGGCGTTGGTCTATTGTTCACCAAGCGCCTTTAAGAATCTGTCTGTGATGCGACCCTTTTTTTCAATTGCGGACATCGACTGCGATTGATTGCCGCAATTTTTTGTCCCTGGATCGCACTGAAAAACACATCTTTTCCAGCTCATCATCACGGGGCAGAACTTTAGTTCAGCCGTCTGTGCTCTTAAACCCGAACTCACCAAACTAAAAGCTGGACTCTTTCAAACTAAACCCCGATTGTCTGTTGGAGCACTGAGTCATGGCACTGCTGACATCAGTGACTCCCTAACCGGAGCGGCCTAAATACAGGGGGGTATCTCATTAACATCTCATCTGCATCTCATCGACTTTTAGTCCGATGATTACTTCAGTTTAGCCAAAGTTGTATCTAATCCCCGTGTATTAAGCATTACCCTTTGTTAACTTTTGTGATGATCGTGACGTCATTCCACGTCACGATCATCAGGCTAATCAAGCGGCAGTCGCAACCGCACGCTTATTAGCACTATCGGCCTGACGGCGGCGTTGTTGAATGACGATAATTAATGCCAACAATGCCAGAGCAGGAATATAAATCAGCTGTTTAGCAGGCTGAGCCTGTGGCACCTGTACTCCGGTGATCACCTGATCGAAGGCTAAACCGGCTTTTTCTGCGGCACTGTCAAAGCCCACATAGTCCACAATCAGCTTGCCATTACTATTGAGTAATTCAATTCCCGTGCCAGCCAGACGCTCCTGGCCGTTACCACCTTCGCCCAGCGTCAGATTTGCCACAAAGGAGCGGGCATTACCCACGGCATCTTCACCGTCGATCCAGAAGCGTAGCTCAGTACCCGGTTCAACGTTATCCAGAGTCTGAACCACCGCTTGTGGCGCAACCAGTTGATAAGGTTCAACAATCCGATCCATCCAGAACCCTGGACGGAACATGGAGAACGCCACCAGCAACAGCAATACCGTTTCATACCAGCGGTTACGGCTGAAGAAGTAACCCTGAGTCGCGGCGGTAAACACCAGCATGGCAATGGTCGACGTGATAAAGATCTGGACACCTTCCAGCCAGGTCACATCGATCAATAAAAGGTCGGTATTGAAGATAAACAGGAATGGCAGTGCCGCTGTGCGCAGGCTGTAAGCGAAGGCGACAAAACCGGTACGAATCGGATCACCACCGGATACCGCAGCTGCAGCAAAAGAGGCCAGGCCAACGGGCGGTGTCACATCGGCCATGATGCCGAAATAGAACACAAACAGGTGCACTGCAATCAGAGGCACGATCAGACCGGACTCCTGGCCCAGCGAGATCACCACAGGGGCAAGCAGCGAGGAAACCACGATATAGTTAGCCGTGGTTGGCAGGCCCATGCCCAGAATCAGACTCAGTACTGTGGTCAGAATCAACATCAACAGCAAGTTGCCCATGGACAGCACTTCCACCAGATCGGCCAGGACAGAACCGACACCGGTCTGAGAAACCGCACCTACGATAATACCGGCGGTTGCCGTCGCAATACCGATACCGATCATATTACGTGCACCAGTAATCAGGCCGTCGATCAGTTCACTAAAACCCTGGCCCAGACGAGCGGACAGATTCTGTTCCTGACGGAAGAACGCAATCAGCGGACGTTGGGTCAGCAGAATCACAATCATCAGTGCCGTTGCCCAAAAAGCGGACAAACCGGGGGATAAACGCTCGATCATGAGGCACCACACCAGTACGACCACGGGTAGCAGAAAGTGCAGACCTGACTTCACGGTTGGGCCTACTTCCGGCAGTTGCACCATCGGCTCATTGGGATTATCCAGTTTCAGATCCGGCACCTTGGCGGCAAAACGCACCAAGCCAACATAGGCCGCGGCCAGCAGAATACCGATCACAACACCGGCAAAATCACCAAAGGCCGGTTTGATCCAACCGATTCCAAAGTAAACCACGGCGGCAATGGCGGAGGTCACCAGGAAGCCACTGAGAATACCGATCAGACGCAGCTGCCAGGATTTGATCTCACCACGACGTGGCAGACCTTGCATATCCTGTTTCAACGCTTCCAAATGCACGATGTAGATCAGTGCCAGATAGGAGATCAGTGCAGGCAGGAAGGCATGAGTGATCACCTGAACGTAAGAGATACCGACATATTCCACCATCAGGAAGGCGGCAGCCCCCATTACTGGCGGCATAATCTGACCATTTACCGATGAGGCCACTTCTACTGCACCGGCTTTCTCAGAGCTAAAGCCCACACGTTTCATCATCGGGATGGTGAAGGTACCTGTGGTTACCACATTAGCAATGGAGGAACCGGAGATTAGACCGGTCAGGCCAGACGATACGACGGCGGCTTTAGCCGGACCACCACGCATATGGCCCAGCAGCGAGAACGCCACCTGAATAAAGTAGTTACCGGCACCGGCTTTATCTAACAGCGCACCAAAGAGCACAAACAGGAAAACAAAGTTAGAGGAGACGCCCAGGGCGATACCAAATACACCTTCAGTGGTCAGCCACTGGTGATTGATCAACTCTTCCAGGGAAACGCCTTTGTGGGCGATCAGGTCCGGCATATAAGCACCGCCCAGAGAGTATGTCAAAAAGACAATCGCCACGATCATCAAGGGCGGTCCCAGCGTACGACGGGCGGCTTCCAGTAATAGCACTAAGCCAGTGACCGCTACAACAATATCCTGAGTATTGGGCAGGCCCGGACGGGTCGCCAGTTGTTCATAAAACAGGAAGATATAAGACGCACTAAACGCCGCCATCAATGACAAAGCGATATCGGTCGCCGGAATATGATGGCGAGGTGAACGGGCTAACGCGGGATACGCGGTAAAGGCCAGGAAGGTGGCAAAACCAAGATGAATAGCACGCACTTCGGTGTCGTTAAAAATACCGAAGCTGCCAATAATCGGCCAGTCATAAAAAGGCAGTGGGGAGGCGATCCATAGCTGGAACAGAGACCACACCAGCGCCGCACCCAGCAGTACTTTACCCTGCCAACCGTCAGGAATACGTGCGCCGGTATCACTGGCGGCAACCATATCCTGCAGTTCGTTATCATCCAGTGCAGAAGAGTCTAATGTGGAGCTATCTAATGCGAGCTTATCTTGTGTCGAAGGCTTCAGCTCAGCATTGCCCTGCGCGAGCTTGTCCTGTGTGGAAGGATCCACGTTGGCCGGTCTGTTATGGCGATCAGTCATATCAGCTCCTCAAAACAGATCAGGATCAGTTCAGATCGAAAAAAAAGCCCTCTGTCCGCCGAGCCCGGCACGCTGTGGGTCTGACGAAGCAGAGGGTCTAAAGAAGGAATCGTTAAGGAGACTGTGAAAAAGCCATTGCGTACTGTTCAATAAGGTCAAGCGTTCAACAAGCTCAGATGTTCAATACACGTAAATGTTGAACAAACTCAAACCTAGCAATCGAACTGGACAAAGCTTTATCACAAACACCTTAATCATTAGCGCTTTGGAAAGCGTTTAGGCGTCCCTCAACGGCGATACTTCAAGTAGCAGTGAGAGACGCCGGTATGACATGGCAAGAGAGTGGGATTACATCCAACCACGCTCTTTGTAGTAACGCACCGCACCTTCATGCAGAGGTGCAGACAGACCTGCAGAGATCATGGTTTTAGGATCCAGGTTCGCGAATGCTGGGTGCAGACGCTTGAAGCGGTCGAAGTTATCAAATACAGACTTCACCACGTGGTAAACCGTATCGGCATCTACTTTAGAAGAGGTCACCATAGTGGCTGCGTTACCAAAGGTCGTTACATCACTGTCAGAACCCTTGTACATACCGCCTTTGATGGTTGCTTGCGCGTAGAAATCGTTGCTGTTGATCAGCTTGTCGATCACAGGACCGGTAACCTGAATTACTTTTGCATCACAAGAAGTAGTCGCTTCTTTGATCGCACCGGATGGGTGACCAACAGAGTACAGCATGGCATCGATCTTGTTGTCACACAGGGCTTGAGCCTGCTCGGAGGCTTTCAGCTCAGACGCCAGCTTAAAGGTGCCTTTGTCCCAACCTTTTTCAGCCATGATCAGCTCCATGGTACCGCGAGTACCGGAACCTGGGTTTTGTAGGTTGACACGTTTACCGGCCAGGTCATCAAAGTGCTTGATACCAGAATCGGCGCGGGCTACAACAGTGAAAGGCTCGTTGTGAACAGAGAACAGCGCACGCAGCTCTTTAAATTCACCTTGCTTCTTGAAGGAATCGTGTTTTTCGCCGTTCAGGGCGTAGTACTGCCAATCGGACTGAGCCATGCCCATATCCTGCTGACCCTGGCGGATCGCATTGATGTTCGCTACAGAACCACCGGTAGAAGGTGCAGTACACTTAATACCATGATCACTGGTGCCACGGTTAACCAGACGGCACATGGACTGACCGACAACGTAGTACACGCCGGTTTGACCACCGGTACCGATGTTGACGTAAGTCTGGCTGGCACTGGCGGTGACAGAAGCAAAGGAAGCGGCGATACCGACTGCAGAAGACAGCAGCGTTGTGGCAAATTTAGTTTTCAGAGACATAGTGACCCTTCTTATCGTTATGATCCCGTCGCGTTTAAGCAATCTTGGGAAGCGGTTTTCATCAGCTAGCGTTAAGCACTCCGAAGCGGATAACCACCGACATGACAGCAAGCGTCTCTGAACAGGGATATGACAGAGACAGGGCGAAACGAGATTGGGTTTCAGGGCCAATTCTGAGCACCGGACAATCTCAAAGGTTACTGTCGTGAAGGTGTGTTATCTGCCACCTGCTGACATGCTGTCAGGAGGCAAAAACAAGGTACTGTAAACCTTGGTTGAGGCAGACCGTATTTCATGCCAATAAAACCTCCTTCCGTGCCAAAGGTGGGGCGAATATTTCACTTTTGGCCAAAATTGCTGAAAATAAGATAAAAATCCCGCTTATGTATAAGTACTCAAACAGGGGCATTTTCTGCTTCCCCTGTTACAGAAGTGCTTTTGATAGGAGCGCTTTCGATGAGAACAAAACTTTATGGCTCTGCTGCAGCGTATTAAAAGTTTCTGTCGCCATAACCCGTTGGGTTTGCGTCTACTGACAGCTATTCTGATCTGCAGCTCGGCGATTACGTTGGTCGCGACAGCCACGCAGCTGTGGCTGGATTATCGCTACGAGCTATCGGCTATTGATGAGCGCCTGCATCAGATTGAAACCAGTTCTATTAAGAGTCTGTCCAATAGCCTGTGGGAGATCAGCCCTGCACAGGTGCAAGTCCAGTTAGAGGGGTTGCTGCAGCTGCCCGATGTACGCTATCTGGAGATTACCTCTCAATATGGCGATGCTTTTTTTGCTGGTAGCAAACCGCAATCCGGTCAGTTGCTGGAGCGGTATTACTCGCTGAAACACGAGGATCATCGCGGTAAAAGCTTTGCGGTAGGTGACCTGACACTGATTATCAGCCTGGATGAGGTTTATCGCCGTCTGGGTGATAAGGTGCTGCTGATTCTCACTTCCCAGGGAATTAAAACCTTTCTGGTCTCGGTGTTTATTCTGACCATTTTTCATCAACTGATTACCCGTCACTTAAGCTCCATGGCACTCTATGCCCGACGTTTAAAACTGGATCAGCTGGATCAACAGTTGGTACTGAAACGTATCCCGAAAAAAGATGATGAACTGAGTGATGTGGTTTCGGCGATCAATACCATGCGCCGTTCTATGCTGCAGGATATTCAAAAGCGTGAGCAGGCTGAGTTGTCTCTGGAGCGAGCGAATCAGCAGTTGGAACAATTGAATAGTGAGCTGGAGCAGAGAGTGGCCGAACGGACAGCTCAGTTAGAGGAAAAGAGCCTTCAGCTCCAGGAAAGGGGCCTTCAGCTTGAGGAGCGTGGCAATCAACTCGAAGAGCGTAATAAAGAGTTACAAACCACTTTAATTCAGCTGAAAACGGCCCAGAGACAACTGGTGGAATCGGAAAAAATGGCTGCGCTAGGTGAACTGGTGGCCGGTGTTGCTCATGAGATTAATACCCCGATTGGTATCGGTTTTACAGCAGCCACTTTTTTATCGGATCAGGCTAAACAGTTGCAACAACAGATAGAGCTTTCCTCCGGTAACACCTCTGCTCATTCACTAAATGGTCGTCCTGTATCACAACAGACAGACCAGAGAATCCTGAGTCTGGCGTTAGAGAGCAGTGATCTGATCTGTCAGAACCTGGAGCGGGCAGCGCAACTGGTCCGTGCGTTTAAACAGGTCTCAGTGGATCAATCCAGTGAGCAACGGCGTCGTTTTGATCTGATCAAATATCTGGATGAGATTCTGCTTTCTCTGCAGCCGCGATTAAAAAGCTGTCGTCCACAGATCAATATTCAGGGACCTGAGCAGTTACTATTGGATAGTTATCCGGGAAGTTACTACCAGATCTTCAGCAATTTGATTATCAATTCTGTGATTCACGGCTTTGAGAACCGTACGGGCGGAAAAATATCAATAACAATTGCACTACAAACTCATGACGGAATGCCACTGAGCCAACTACCTGAAGATCCTGAGCAATACAGTAAAACCTGCATCAAGATCGATTATTTCGATAACGGTGTGGGGATTCCAGAGGGTTGGGGCAGCAAGCTTTTTGAGCCTTTTGTGACTTCAAAACGTAATCAGGATTGCAGTGGTTTAGGCATGCATATTACCTATAACCTAGTCAGTCAGTTATTACGGGGGCAAATACAATGTATGCCCCGTTTGGATGACAAAGATAGGGGAGCCCACTTCCAATTAAATTTACCGGTTCAATTATCTGAATGAAATTTTGTAAAGGATTGTAAGTTAATTATTCATTATGTGCTCAAAAAGACTCTATTTGTCGCGAAATGATATAAGGGCTTATTAAAATAAATAGAAGCTGACTTGTCGCTAAAATACTTTGATCACGAAAGATAATGTGATTGTATAACATTAAAGGGTGGTGGATTTATACAAATCATGTCGTATTTATTCAAGAATACGTCTTATTTATCTTTGATTCTTTGAAAATATTGATATTTTTCTATGGCTAAACCTTAGAGGTCTATAGAAAATATATTCAAGTGGTTATGCGGTCATGATTAGAAAAACTAATAAATTTATCCCTATTTTTAATAGGTCAGACCTCTTGTGGTATTTTTGTTGATCTATGTCAATTTTTTATGGCTTTTAATCATGTGCTCTATTTCCTATATTGCTGCCGCTTTTTAGTGCATATCCAAGCAGGCCTATTTCTCTATTTTTAGTCTGGTTACAGGCGAGATGGAGTTTCTGTGCAAGATTGATGTTTGGGTGCTTAACAAATATCACAGGGAAGAGGGTATTTATTAAGGTTATCGGTAGGGAAAAAAGATAAACGCAAAGCAGCTCCCCACACTTATTATGAAATCCATCAAAACGCGTATCGTACTCTGGGCAGGTAGCGCCCTTCTAGCCGTAGCTATCGCTTTAATGTTCTTCTCTTTCCAATCCTCTAAAGAAGTACAGTCTCTAGTTAAAGAACAAACACGAGAGATCTTATTAGAAGAGGTGAAAAAGGAAATCGCTGCACAGATTGGTTACGGTGCAGAAGTGATCAATAACAAGCTGTCCAACTCACTAGGTTATACTCAAGCGTTGGCCACCAGTTTCGCTCAGATTCAGCAAACAGCATCTAATGAAACCCTAAATGATGGTATTTTACGTATCACTATGAGCGATATCCTCCTGGATGCAGTAAAAAGTAATAACACCTTTTTAGGAGCTTATACGGCTTGGGAAGCGAATAAACTGGACTTTATGGATCGCGCTTTTGCAAACAGCGATGAAAGCTATGACAGTACGGGCCGCTTTATCCCTTACTGGAGCCGATCTGGTAATGAGTATGCGCTATCCGCTTTGGTGGATTATGAAAATCAGACCCGAGGCAGTAATGGCCAACGTGCTGGTGAATACTACCTGTGCTCAAAAGACAGCAAACAGGCCTGTGTTATCGATCCCTACAGTTACCCCATTGATGGTAAAGATGTTCTGTTAACCTCTCTGGTTTCTCCCATTCTGATCGGCAATCAATTTGTGGGTATTGTGGGTGTTGATATCTCTCTTGAGTTCCTGCAACAGCTGGCTTCAGAGATTAGCCAGTCTCTTTACAACGGTCAGAATGAAGTCATTATCCTGAGTAATAGCGGTGTAATTGCCGGCCACAGTCAGGGTAAAGGGCAAGGCAAAAATTTCTCTGAACTCTACCCTTCTGGTTGGGAAGGTGAGCTGAAGGCGATTAATGCTGGTAATACTTCTATTACGGATGATCAAAACAAAAGTCAGGTACGTGCGGCTATTCCTGTACAGATAGGTGGCACAAATAAACCTTGGTCGATGGTGATTTCAATCCCTAGAAACGTAGTACTGGAAGGTATTACTGAGGTGGATCACAACATCACAGAGATTATCAATTCCAGTATCAGCTTCCAGATCGTCATCGGCTTGTTTATCACTGCTGCGGCATTAGCATCCATCTGGCTGATGTCTAAAGGCATTGTTGCACCGATTCGCAGTACCGTTGAATTACTTACCCAGGTTGCGGAAGGCAATTTAGCGCAGCGTCTTTCAATCAATAAAAAAGATGAGACCGGTGTTCTGGTGGCAACTTGTAATAGCCTGGCGGAAAAAATGCAGGCGATGATCAGGGATATTCAGGATTCAGGTCATAAGCTGTCCTACTCAGCTGAAAGCTCTGCAGCCATTTCTTATCAAACCCGTCAGGGGGTTGATAAACAACAGGGCGAAATCGCTTTGATTTCCACGGCTGTAAGCGAAATGACATCAACCGCTCAAGCGGTATCGGTGAGTGCGCAGCAAGCCAATAATGCCACCCTGAATGTGAAGCAGGAAGCCAACCAAAGTCAGGAAGTGATTCGTATGACTGCGGCCTCTATTAATGAATTGGCTGCTGAAGTACAGGAAGCATCTGCTGTGATTCAGAAGTTGGTGGAAGATAGTCAAAATATCTACTCCATTCTGGATGTGATTCGGGGTATTACCGAGCAGACCAATCTGTTAGCACTTAATGCGGCGATTGAAGCGGCACGAGCCGGTGAAGCGGGTCGCGGTTTTGCTGTCGTGGCGGATGAAGTACGTAACCTAGCCCAAAGGACACAGTCTTCTACGGATGAAGTACAGCAGATGATCGAGAGCTTGCAACAGGGTACGCAAAAGGCTGTTCAAGTTATGGATCGGGGCCAGGAAAAGGCGAATGCCAGTGTGCAACAGGCGGCTCAGGCAGGTCAATCGCTGGAGGCTATTTTGGAATCGGTCAATGAGTTAGGTGATCTGAACGCTCAGGTAGCCAGTGCTGCTGAGCAACAGAGCGGGGTGGCTGAAGACATCAATGTCAATCTGATATCGATTAATAAGGTGGCAGAAGAAACGGTAGCAGGTGCAGAGCAGTCCACTTCCAGCAGTCAGGAGTTGACTCAATTGTCCCAACGTTTAAACGGTATTGTTAAACAGTTTGTCATCTAATCTGACGGCGTCGATCTTAAGCCATAGTGCTGATTCTAGGCTATGGCAAAGTAATGTTGCCCATCATCGGTATAGTGGATACTGACCGGTGATGACTTACTCAGGAAACTTTTGTTTCGCTGCTTAATCACAGCATCACTCTTCTTTGTTTTACAACAGTCCCTGTTCCTGGAAATAACGTTTAGCACCTGGATGCATAGGTGCCGCCAGTGGCGTTTGTACCATATG
The DNA here is from genome assembly GCA_964342385.1 of uncultured Oleiphilus sp. Classification (GTDB taxonomy): domain Bacteria; phylum Pseudomonadota; class Gammaproteobacteria; order Pseudomonadales; family Halomonadaceae; genus Oceanospirillum. Next base: position 107,497 of record CAYFGP010000004.1, read on the forward strand.
TTCAACATTCAATGCTTCAAAGGCTGGGTGAAGTTGCTTGAAGGATTCAAATTGTTCAAAGAGTGACTTCACTACGGTATAGGCCACATCATCCGGTAGATCCGCACGAGTAAACAGAGTGGCATTCACCCCAACGGTTAAAACATCATTTTGCTGGGTGGAGTAAAGTGAGCCCGGTAGGGTTAACGCTTGGTAATGACGGCTTTGTTGCTCCAGTGCTGCAATATCTTCAGAGCCCAGATTGATCAAGCGGCTATCACAATCCCGAATCGCTTCCTTAATGACACCACTGGGGTGACCCACGACGTATAAAGTGGCATCAATCAGGTTATTACATAGGGCGTCAGCTTGTTCTGCGGGTTCCAGCTCTTCTATCTGGGCAAAATCAGCCAGTTGCCAGCCCCGGGCCGTCATCAGAATATCCATGGTTAAACGCTGACTGCTACCGATCTTGCCGATATTAAAGCGCTTGTGTTTAAGATCTGAAAACGACTGGATACCAGAGTCTCGTCGTACGAGTACCGAGATATACTCAGGAAATAGACCGACCAGTGTTCTTAATTCAGGGAAAGCTTGATCAAAATCCCCCTGACCGTAAAAGGCATTGTCCAGCTGACCGGCTTCTGCAATACCCAGATCCAGTTCACCGGACACCACTTTTTGAAGATTGGCTACTGAGCCTAGAGTACTACGTAATGCACAGCGGATACCATGTTGCTGACGGGTCACATTAACAAGACGGCAGATGGCACCACCTGAAGGATAATAGAGTCCGGTTACTCCACCTGTGCCCAATGCCAGGATACGATTATCTGCCAGAGTCAATGTACTCTGTAGCACTAGCCCTAAACCAAACAATACACCGAATACCGATTTGCGTTGCATCACTCTGTTTGCCGCCCTTTCTAACCCTTTCCTGTTTCTGCTTACAGCTCTGCTGCTTCTCGCCTTACTATTTTCACTTTATCGTTACTGAACAGTGTACCCATAGCCAACCACGACAACAATTTTCCAGTGATGTTTTGCCGCCTATACTTTTCATAGCAGTACTCACAACAGCACTTCTGATCGCCATGTTCATCCTCATTGAAGCGTAAAGGTAAGATGCCATATGTCTAATCACACTGCCGTATTGGATCAGCGCCAAAAGGGCCAGACTTTTGATGTACCGGCCCGATTAATCTGTCGTTCTCTGACCGGGCTTATCTTATGCGGTTTGCTCAATACGACGCTTTCTGTAAGGGCTGCACATGCCGCGCAAGATGTGACTCTGGATATTCCTATCATTGAAGAACACAGTAACCAACACCTGTTTTTCCATACCCTATTATATCGAGCGCTCCTTGAAGCGGGTTATCAACCCAAGCTGGTGGTACATAAGGTGCCTCATCTAAGAGCAAAACAACTACTTGAGACGGGAGACTTGTCCCTACTTTGGTTAGTGGAATCACAAGCACGTAATCAGCATTTTATCCCGGTAGAAGTGGGCCTAACGGATGGATTAATTGGTCAGCGTGTACTCTTAATACGTCCAGAGGACCAGGAATGGTTTGCTCAGATTGAGCAGTTGGACGATCTTCGCCAGCAAGGTATCCATACGGCATTGGGCAAACGTTGGTTTGACGTTAAGGTCTGGCAAATGAATCAACTCCCCTATGTTACCGTAGACGGTAATTGGCGCACCATGTTTACTCTGCTTAAAAAAGGGCGTGTCGATTATTTGTCTCGTAGTGTACTTGAAGTAATTCAGGAAAGCCGGGAGCATCCTTCGCTGGTAATAGAGAAATCCCTTTTATTGGTTTATGACAGAGACTACCGGTTTTATCTCAGTCACAAAGCTGCTCACTTTAAACCTTTGTTAGAAGAAGCATTAAGCCAAGCGAAGCGCTCCGGTTTGATACAGCGTTTGGTGGAAAGTCATTGGCAGCAGGATTTCAAACAGTTGAGATTGGATCAACGTCAATCTTTGAAGCTGAAAACACCGCAATAATGGTTCGTCTGGATGTTTCACGTTCTATCCGTTTATCTCCATATTCGATCCCTTTCAGGGATTTCTCCTTATTAGATGATCCCTTTCAGAGCGCCCACCAGATTAGATGAATGAGCCTGACTTGTGTTGTCGCCTCATTAGCCTACATCTGGCTTACAAAACCCTCTATTTGTGTAACCTGGTTGATGCAAGCCGGGCTCTGCTACAAACCGTTGCCTTCACTGACATTTCATCACAGCACTAAGATAGAGTATAAATTCCAGCCTGTTAGAGTGAAGAGTTAACGCTGGAGCCTATCTATTGATAGACACTTTATTTCCTTGGTCAGCCATGCTGAGTGGGTACTTATATGAGGGCTGTCTATACTTTCCAGCTGAAGTGCTGTTTTTGATCCGCTGTCTTGGATAGATAAAGTGCCGTAGTTTGTCTTTGGGCAATTGACTTTGGTGCAGGCTATCCCAGTGGTTTCTTTGTTATGAGATAAAGCCATGAACCTGCAAAACTTCACTGTAAGAACCCGTCTTTACTTCCTTATTACATTGGCTGTATTGGCCATGCTCATCATCATGATCACGGGGCTGTTTAGCCAGCGGGCTGAGCTATATAAAGATGCCAAGTTTAATGTGCAATCACTGGTTGAAAGTGCTTATACCTTGACGGAAGGCTATGCGCAGCAGGCTGCATCCGGTGTGATCAGTGAACAGGAAGCGAAGCAAAGAGCACGCAAGGCCTTAGAGACCATGCGTTATGCTGATGGTGAATATTTCTTTGCCCTGGATTATAACGTGACCATGGTAGCCCATGGTGCCAAACCAGCGTTGGTAGGGAAGGATTTCACCGGTTTTAAAACCGAAGATGGTGTTTTTGTCCTGAAAGATATGGCCAGTTTAGGGCGTCAGGGGAAAAAGGATGGTTTTTTTGCTTATCAATGGCCTAAAGCGGGCTTTGATGAGCCTAAAGATAAGATCTCTTACGCGAAAGTGTTGCCACAATGGCAATGGGTGATCGGCTCTGGTGTCTATGTCTATCAGATTGAAGAGCTGTTTATGGCAGAACTGATCAAGGCTCTGGTTCAACTGGTGGTGATCCTGGCGGTTATGGTCGCTATTGCCGTTGCTATTACCCGCTCCATTACTCAGCCACTGGATAAAGTCAGCCACATTATGAAGCAGGTGGGAGATGGTGATTTAACCGTAAGAGCCAATCTGCAGGGCAAAGATGAGCTCAGTCATATGTCTCGTTCTGTGGATGCCACACTGCAAGTGTTTCAGGATTTAGTCTTTATGCTGACCAGTTCAGCAAATCAGTTACAGGGCGCGGCAGAAGAACTCGCTGCGACTGCAGAGCAGACCAGTGATGGCATTCGTCGCCAATCGGAAGAAACCGAGCTGTTATCTGCCGCCATGAATGAGATGTCTGCTACTGTACAGGAAGTGGCCCGTAATGCGGTTGCCAGTGCTGAAGCAACTAATGCGGCGGATGAAGAGGCCGATGAAGGCAATCATGAGGTGGAAGATACCGTCAATAAGATTACTCATTTAAGTCATGAGGTCGAAGAAGCATCCCGTGTGATTCAGGCACTGGAAAATGATACCGAAGAGATTGGTGCGGTGTTGAAGGTGATTCAAGAGATCTCCGAGCAAACTAATCTGTTGGCTTTGAATGCGGCAATTGAAGCAGCCCGAGCAGGTGAAAGTGGCCGTGGCTTTGCGGTAGTGGCTGATGAAGTACGTAACCTGGCGCAACGTACTCAAGATTCCACCAAAGAGATCCACAATATGAATGAGCGCCTGCGCTCGGGTTCACGTAATGCGGTCGAAGTGATGGAACGTAGCCAGAAGTGGGCTAATGACAGTGTGCAGGCTGCAACCCATGCCGGAGAAGAGTTGAAGCTCATTGTGAAGCAGATGGAGCATATTCGTGATATGACCGCTCAGGTGGCCACTGCAACTGAAGAGCAAAGTGCAGTCGCAGAAGAGATGAACCGTAACCTGACCAATATCGTGAATGTTTCTGAAGAGACCGCGATCGGTTCAGATACGGTTGCTGCCAGTAGTGAAGAGCTTTCTCAGTTAGCTGTGCAGTTACAGCAAAGTGTGACACGTTTTAAGTGTTAAAGTGATCCTTTTGACAGGCCGCCGCTCAGGGTGGTCTGTCAATACATCGGATACCCTGTGTCTTGCGATCTCTTAAGAAGCTGAGTCCCGCGTAAAGTGATTTTGATCCTCAAAAGAGGTTTTAAAACTCATAAGTCAGAAAATTTTTGTCTGATTATGCAGACAAAAATGCACAACTCTGTACATTATAAAAATACATTTCAAATCAATCTATTAGAGTCCTAATTTAGGGCAAATAGCATGAAGGCGGCAATTTTGTGCACTATTTTTGTGTACTTTTGTTAACTTAGGTCACATTTTTTTCTCGACTCGCCTTGGGCTTTAGACTAAGGTGGTGCGCCATATCATAAAGCTAATGCTGTATTAGCGACATAAAACAAACCCTAACTTTGAAGCTACATAATGGATAGTAGCGTGACGCCTGCTCATGGAGAGCCCCTAATAATAATTGCTCCCATGATCAGTCGATTATGAGATTTGAGCTAATGACCCTACAAAATTTCACCGTTAAAAAACGTCTCTACTTACTGATAACGTTAGCCATTGTCGCTATGACTTTGATTAAGATTATCAGCCTTAACAACCTACGCAATGAACTGTACAAGAGTGCTCACTTTAGTGTGCAGTCGCTGGTTGAGTCTGCACATACCCTCGCTTCAGGCTACGCCAAACGTGCTGAAGCCGGAGAGCTAACAAAAGCTCAGGCTCAGGCTTTGGCCAGAAAAGCGTTGGAAAGCATGCGTTATGCCGGTAGTGAATACTTTTTTGCTCTGGACTATAACGCCACCATGGTGGTGCATGGTGCTAAACCCGAAATTGTGGGTAAAGACTACTCCAACTTTAAAACGAAGGACGGTGTTTTTGTATTAAGGGATATGGCGAACTTGGGGCGCCAGGGCAAAAGTGATGGCTTCTTCTTCTATCAGTGGCCGAAGGCGGGCTTTGACGAGCCAAAAGATAAAATATCCTATGCTAAGGTGCTGCCTGAGTGGCAATGGGTGATCGGTTCCGGGGAGTATATCTACGAAATCGAAGAGCTGTTTATGGCCAAGGTGATAGAGGCGGCAGTCCAGTTAGCAGTGATTCTGGCAGTCATGATTGCCATCGCGGTGATGATTACTCGTTCTATCACTGAGCCTTTAAATAAGGTCAGTGATGTGATGCATAAGGTAGCTGATGGCGATTTGACGGTACGGGCTAATCTGCAGGGGAAAGATGAGCTGAGTCATATGTCTCGTGCCGTGGATGAAACCCTGAAGGTATTCCAAGATCTGGTCTTTATGCTGACTAGCTCTGCACACCAACTGCAGGGTTCAGCGGAAGAGCTGGCGGCAACTGCAGAGCAAACCAGCCAAGGTATTCACCGTCAGACAGAAGAAACTGAGCTGTTGTCTGCAGCGATGAATCAGATGTCTGCCACAGTACAGGAAGTGGCTCGTAATGCTGTCGCCAGCGCCGAAGCGACTCATGCTGCTGATGCTGAAGCCGATGAAGGTAATCAGGAAGTGGCTGGTACTGTGCATAAGATTACTCAGCTGAGCAATGAAGTTGAAGAAGCTGCACGTGTGATCAAGGCGTTGGAAAAGGATACCGAAGAGATTGGTGCGGTACTGAATGTCATTCAGGAGATCTCTGAGCAGACCAACCTGTTAGCACTGAATGCGGCGATTGAAGCAGCCCGTGCCGGTGAACAGGGCCGCGGTTTTGCTGTAGTTGCTGATGAGGTACGCAACCTGGCCCAACGTACTCAGGACTCTACCAAAGAAATTTACAGCATGAATGATCGCTTACGTTCCGGTTCACGTAATGCGGTTGAGGTGATGGAACGCAGTCGCCAGTGGGCTGAAGAGAGTGTGCAGGCTGCACAGCATGCTGGTGGTGAGCTGAGTAAGATTGTTGCTCAGATGCAGAATATTCGTGATATGACCGATCAAGTCGCTGCAGCCACCGAAGAACAAAGCGCTGTCGCGGAAGAGATGAACCGTAACCTGACCAATATTGTGAGTGTTTCCGGTGAAACAGAAGCAGGTTCCAATCAGGTCGCCGTGAGCAGTGAGGAGCTGTCTCAGCTGGCGGTTCAGCTGCAGGAGAATGTCGCACGCTTTAAATGCTGATCCATCTTATCTTTATTACGAGATAAGGCGGCGAGTTAGTCCACACTGGTGCTAGGCTAAGGGAATAAGCCTCAGCACTGTGAACCTGATGTATGAGTGTTATCCACCGATTCATCCATTGTTATATGCCCTACCGGCTCTTTTGCGATCAGGACAAGAGGTCAAAGCAAAAGAGCCTTAGGTGGATCAAGCAGAAGCTGCTTGTGCTGATGTGCTTTTCTTTACTCTCTTCTCAAAATGTATTCGGCACCACTTTAATCCTGGCCAGTGATGTCTGGTGTCCTTATGTCTGTGACCAAGCCCCCGAAAGCCCAGGTTTTATTGTGGAAGTGGCTCAGCAAGTTTTTGCCCAACAGGGGTATCAGGTCAAATACCAGAATTTGAATTGGGCCAGAGCCATTCAGGAAGCCCGAGTGGGTCATATTCATGGCATATTAGGGGCGTTTCGAGGCGATGCCCCTGACTTTATTTTCCCTGAGCAGCCGATTGCGGCCGTCAGCAGTTACTTTTTTACGCTAAAAGATAACCCTTGGCGCTACAGTGGTTTGGAATCATTGGCGCAGATTAAGATTGGGGCCATTGTTGATTACGATTATGGTGATCAAGCCCTTAATCGTTACCTGCAACGTTATAAGTTTACCTATAGAGTCAATCTGCTCAGTGGTAATAACTTACCTCTGGCTCGGGGGATTCAGATGATGCTGAATAAACGTTTGGATGCCTTTATAGAAACCCCGCCTGTGTTTTGGTACACCAGTAAAGCGATGGGGCTTGCACATCACTTTAAAGCAGCGGGGCCCGTTCATGATCAAGAAAATATTTATATTGCCTTTTCTCCTGCGCATCCATTGTCAGAAAAATATGCCCAAATACTGAATCAAGGCATTACACGGCTAAAACAAAGTGGCGAATTTCAGCGTTTACAGCAGAAATATCAGTTGGTGTTGTGATGTGCTGAGAAAAGTATGTTTTTTTGTAGAAAAACGTTTGCTTAGGTACCTTAAAAATACAAGAAATAACAGTATTTCACTTCTCGGGTCGATTACACTGACAGCAAGCGTCTTGTTAGAGAATCCGTATGGAGCCGATAGCCACCGTGTTTCCTCTGGTACTGTCTTTGATGGTTGCATCTGCAGGGGTGATGTTTTTAGCGTCCGTTCAGGTCGCTGTTGTAAGCTTGTTTACACGCGAGAGTCGCTTGTATCGCTCTTTTGCGGTAATGGCTTTTGCGGTCGGTCTCTATCAGTTATCTCAAGCTTATAGTATCCAAAGCTTATCTCTAGAACAGGCCGTGGTGGGATTGAAGTGGCAAACAGGCGCTGCCATGCTGTTCTATCCTTCAGCATTTTTGTTTTTTGCGACTTATACCTATCAAAAGAAGCAGGTTAAACCCTGGTTTTTGGTCATTCTACTCGTCTCATGCGTCTTCTTTATCATCAACTTGATCAGTCCATCTTCGATTCGTTTTGATCAGATTATCGGTTTTACCAGCCATACCTTACCCTATGGTGAAGTGATTCATCGCTTGCATGGGGAGCCGGGAGCGCTGGGCTATAGTGTGCACCTGTTTAGCCAGGTTTTTTTTGTCTGGTTGTTTTACCGTTGTTATTGCCTTTATCAACAGCAGCGTCCGCTGTCTTCCCTGCTACTACTGATCTACCTGCTACTTCAATTGGCGGGGGCGATTTACGGTGCTTTAATTGATGCGGGCAAAGTAGACGGTCTTTATATCTCAGGCTTTATATTCTCAGCCTTGGTTCTTCTGATGACTGCCAGTATGGCTTATGACTTTCGTTTGCAGAGTCTGCTGCTCAAACGGCGTACGGAAGCGCTCATTAGCGCAAATAGGCTACGTAATAAAGCCGAGTCCTATAACAAAAAATGGGCTCAGGTGGTCGATCAAACACCCGTCGCCACGATTATTCTCTCCTCTCAGGGCAAGGTGATTACCAGTAATCAAGCCAGTACTGATTTCTGGGGTCAAGCGTTGGAAAAGCAAAGTGATATAGATCTGTTTGCACTGCTACAAGTGACGCCACAGCAGTTGGATCAGACTTTTTGTCATCAACAGCAGAATCAGGATCAGAAGGCCCTAACCCTAAGATTGGAGAAAGGGACGACTCAGTATGGTCTGACGGCGCAAAAAGATGCCTGGATGCGCTTTAATCTCTACCCTGTCAGGGATGAGCAGGGACAGCTGAGTGAGGTCGTTATCAGCCATTATGATGTCACGGAAGAAGAATATGCCAAGCAAGCGATTCAGAGCATCGCGGCGGGTGTGTCATCTTCCAGTGGTCGTGAGTTTTTTGATCAGCTTGTTCTGCATCTGGGGCAGTTATTTAACGCACAATACGCCTTTATCGGTCTGTTGGAGCGGGATGTTAATGGTGATCGATCGATACGCACGTTATCCATGTGTTCCCAGGGGCTGATTATCGATAACATCACCTACGCCTTAAAGGATACGCCGTGTGATACCGTTTTTGGCCGTGATACCTGTGTTTATAACGGTGATGTGCAGCAGGTGTTTCCCAACGATATTATGCTGCAGGAGATGGGGATTGAGGGATATATCGGCACCCCTATCTTTGAACCTGATGGCACTCCGCTGGGCATTATGGTGATTGTCGATACCAAGCCATTAAAACGCCTGGATCAGACGACCAGTATTCTGGGAATTTTTTCCGCCCGGGCCGGTGCTGAGCTGCAACGTCTTAATGCGGAAGCCAAAATTCGTCAGATGGCCTACGAGGATTATCTGACCCAATTACCGAATCGTGCTCAGATGCATGAATACCTGCGTGATGTGCTCAACCAGGCCCGCAAACTTCATCAGCAGACTGCTATGTTCTTGATCGATCTGGATCATTTTAAAACGATTAACGATGCTCTGGGCCATGATGTGGGTGATGAGATTATTCGTAAGATGGGGGAACGTCTGCGTCAGCAACTGGGTTCTGAGTTATTTATCGCCCGGGTTGGTGGTGATGAATTTGTTGTGATTAACCAAGGGAAAAATAATCTAACCGAGCTGGATGTGAAGCTACTGGCTGATCAGTTACTTTATCTGCTGATGCAGCCGCTACAGGTCGGGGAGCGTATCCTGAATATCGGTGGCAGTATCGGTGTTGTAATTTTCCCTGAAGGATTGCCGAATGAGAGTTGCGGTGAGCTGGACCTATTACGTTATGCCGATATTGCGCTCTACCAGGCTAAAAACTCAGGGCGAAATAATTCAGTGATCTTTGAACCCGGCCTGCAGCAACGAGTGAATGAACGTCTTGAGATTGAAAGAGGCCTGCGTGAAGCGCTGGAACATGATTATCTAAAACTCTATCTACAGCCTCAGGTTCAGCAAGATGGCAGCATTGTGGGCGCTGAGGTATTACTGCGTTGGCAACACCCGGAACAGGGCTTGATCCCTCCTTTCCGCTTTATTCCAGTTGCTGAAGAAACAGGCCTGATTCTACGTCTGGGTCATTGGGTGCTGGATAATACCTTTAAGCAATTAGCCCAGTGGCAAGCGGAAGGGGCACCGTGCCCTGATCAGATCTCCATTAATATCTCTGCCTGGCAATTTGCCCAGCAAGACTTTGTTGAGCAAGTTAAGAGTTTGGTAGAGCAGCGGGGGATTCAGCCGCAGCATATTATTCTGGAAGTGACTGAAACAGCATTGCTGACGGATATTGAGGAAACCCGGTTGAAGCTGGAACTGCTACGAGGCCAGGGTTTTAAAGTCTCACTGGATGATTTTGGTACCGGTTATTCTTCCTTAGCTTACCTGAAGGATCTGCCGTTGGATGAGTTGAAAATCGATAAAACCTTTGTCGATGAGATTAAGCCCGGTGAGAAACAGCCCTTGGTGGAATCAATGTTGGCAATTGGTAAGCATATGCAGCTGTCAGTGATTGCTGAGGGGGTCGAAAGGCAGGAGCAGTGCCAACAGCTCAGCTTGATGGGCTGTCAGAACTTCCAGGGCTACTATTTCGCCAAACCCATGCCGGCTGAGGAACTTCCAGCATGGGTTGCACAAAACAGACAACAGAGCCTGGTTAACTGAGAAGACTGATCGAGGCTCACATTAACGACGGGTTTTTTAGCCCTCTGCTGCTAGCTCGTCTCGAAGTTGTATTAGTGCATATAAGCGCTAGACCTTAAAACGACACACCATATTGTCCAGCTCACTGGATAGCCCGGATAGCTCCTGACTGACACTGGCCGTTTCCTGGCAGGCCGAGCTCGACTCTCTTGCAACTTCCGCGATATTAACAATGCTTTGATTCATCTCATCCGCGGTGGCACTTTGTTGTTCAACCGCTGCAGCGATCTGACTGTTCATATCACTGATAGAAGAGACATGACGGGTGACTTCTACCAAGGCACCACTGGTGCGAGCACTCTGATCAAGGCCCTGTTGAGCTCTTTCTCGGCTACGTGCCATTGCATTTACCGCGTCCTGACTGCCTTGCTGCACTCGCTGTATGACCTCTTCGATCTCTTCTGTGGAGTTTTGAGTTTGTTGAGCCAGATTGCGCACTTCATCTGCCACGACGGCAAATCCCCGTCCTTGTTCTCCAGCTCTGGCTGCTTCAATGGCTGCATTTAACGCCAGCAGATTGGTCTGTTCAGCAATACCTTTAATCACATCGGTAACAAGAGCAATGTTCTGTGCTTCTTTCTCCAACGAGCTGACAACTTCAGCCGCATTACTGACCTCATCGGCCAACTCCTGAATAATACGGTTATTTTCTGTCAGTATCTGTTCACCCTGCTCAGACTCTGTGCGTGTGGTTTGTGCTGCGCTTTCAGCTTCAGCCGCATGGCGAGCCACTTCCTGAATGGTCGCAACCATCTCGTTCATCGCTGTGGCGACGTGGTCTGTCTCAGATTGCTGGCGATCCATTCCGTGGCTGGTATGTTGGCTGGCCAAAGACATCTTGTCGGCTTCCTGAGAGAGATGCTTCACGGCTGAAGTCACTTGAGTGACCAGTTTCTGAAATTGATCCAGCATATTATTAAAGGCTTCACCAATGGCTGCGATCTCGTCCTTCCCGGTCACTTGTAAGCGTTCAGTGAGATCATGGTTTCTCTCGATACGTTTAATGGTTTTAAACATATCGTCTAAGGGATCGGTAATGGCTTTAGCGACTAGATAGCCCAGCACGGCAACAGCCAATAAAATGACTGCAATTTCAATGACCTCTATGGTCTTGGCTAAATCATAGGATTCAGCTAGCTCGCCGCGTACCTCTCCGGCGACTCTAAGCTGCAAGAGCAGTAGTTCCGCAATCTTGTCGCTAATCGGATCTATGGTGCTGTATAAGGCCCCATCAAATTGATCAAGCTGGCCTTTTTGCATTCCTTGCATGTTGGCGAGAACCGGAAGCAGTTCATTGATGGATTGGTCAGCTTGTTTAAATAAGCTTGCAGCCTCGGAGGCAAGTCGCGCTTCTTCGGTCGTCAGCTCGGTCGACATATATTTCTGCCAGTTCTTTTCGATTCGTGCTTGTGCCTCCAATATGCCATTATGAGCATCTTCGGCAGACATAATACCGGCGTTTGTTTTATTAACCGCATCAATGATTAATACGGCATAATCCGTACTGATATAATAAAGATCAGTTAGAGGGACTACTCTATCGTTATAAATGGTATTAACACCTTTATTAAAGAGTTCAAGCTGTCTGTCTGCAATAAAAAAACTGATCAGTAAGCCCACCACAGGCGTTACCATCATGAGGGCAAGTTTTTTGCCCACGGAGAGTTGTTTGATCATACTGGCACCCTTCGTCAGATAAAGTAATAACTTCTTTTAATTCAAATAGTTACAATGAACATCCGTGGACAAGGTGTCAGGCAAAGCCTGTCGCGTTAATCTCTATTCTTTCAGTGTAGATCAAAAGCCACGGGGGGCTGGTTACCCAGGAGGACTTTTTTGCAAGGCTAAAGTAATGCAATTGATGTTTGTCAAATAGGCTGCACCAATTTAGTGCGGTGATAGATGAGAAAGGATCGTTTGTTTATTAATTTTTTGTATGGGTATTAGTGTTTGTTGTTTTTATATAGTGTTTTAATTGTTTTGTGAATGAGTCTTTATAATAAGGTTATGAGTAGAATAGTCTTGTTGTTTGGGCATTTTTAAATAATGATCAGATATCCTATCTGTTTATGTATCGTTCAGAGGGCGTATCTGGTTATGATACACACTTACACAAAAGTACTTCGATATTTTTTGGCCAATGGTTGAAGAATGAAGCCATTTGCTAAAGAGAAACTTTTGTGTGAGTGCTTATAGCCAACCATATGAGGCCTTAAACAAAGTTTATCTGCAAAAAAACACTGTGCTCTCCAGCGATAGGTTTTAGAATATTAGGACTCTTTGTTTTAAGTGTGTAATGGTTGAGTTTCATATTAAGGCATCACAGCAGGTATTTTGTGGATAAGCTTACCTACTGGACAGTGCGAAGTTCTCGATAGAGGAAGCATAAGCTTGACGCCTCTCTA